>JANQIX010000119.1 GCA_028281925.1 Alphaproteobacteria bacterium | reverse complement strand
GTGTCGCTGAGCAGGAAGATCCACATCATGGCCTTCCCCCAGGGCACCTTCTTGAACGCTCGCTGATCGGACGCCCAGTCGGCGGTGAAGCCTCGCCATCCTCCAGGCCGCTCGGCCGTATGTGCGCCTTCCAGTGTCGTCGTCTGCTCGGCCATGTCGGGTCCGCCCGTCTATCGCAGCCCGCAAATGACGAGCAGCCAGGTGAGGTTGTCGTTGCCCGAAAACAGGAGCGTGAAGAGCACCAGCCACAAGCCTAAGAGGAAGTGCCAGTAGGTGGCGCAGAGCCGGACGTGGAGTGCCGCCCGTTCCGGCAGTGGCTCGCGCCACACCTCAACCGTCGTCCGCCCCCACGCCACCAGGCCGCCCAGCAGGTGCAATCCGTGCAGCGCGGTGATCATGAAGAAGAAGGCGATCGCCGGATTGGTGATGTCGAACAGGATCATCGCGCTCAGCTGCCGCCACGCCCAGAGCTGGCCCAGCAAGAATGCGACAGAGAAAATCCCCGCCAGCACCAGGCCGTCGCGCGCATCGCTGACGCGGCCGCGGCGCAAGCTGACCGATGCCCATTGCAACGCGATACTGCTGAACACCAGGAAGGATGTGTTGAACCAGAGCAGCCATTGCCGCGGCGTCGGGCGCCAGTCCTCGTAGAGCATCCGCTCCGCATAGGCGACGAGCATCAGCGAGAACAGCACCGTGACCACGCAAAGGAAGACGCGCAGCGCGACGGTGGCCGCAGGCACGTCGAACCTGCGCGGGCGCGCCAGCACCCCGTCGGGCCCGTGCGCGGCTTCCCACGGCTTCTCCGTGAGCTGACGGAAGAGGTTCATCGGCCGCCTCCCCTCCCTATTCCGCCGCGGCGCGCACGCGGCTAGGCGGCAGGTTCTGCGGCAGGTAGTCCTCCGCAGCCCCGGGCACGCTGTAGTCGTAGGCCCAGCGATGGACCACCGGCAGTTCCTTGCCCCAGTTGCCGTGACCGGGCGGCGTCTGCGGCGTCTGCCACTCCAGCGTGGTCGCCCGCCACGGGTTACTGCCGGCAGGCTCGCCCTTGCGCAGGCTCCACACGAGGTTGAACAGGAACACCATCTGGGCGAAGCCCACGACGAAGGCGATGATGCTCACGACCTCGTTCAGCGTTGCGGCCGAAGGCGGCACCACGGACATGTCCCCGATCTCGAAATACCGCCGCGGAACGCCCATCAGGCCCAGGTAGTGAAGCGGCAGGAAGATGGCGTAAGACCCGACGAACGTGACCCAGAAATGGAACTTGCCGAGCGCGTTGTTCAGCATCCGCCCGGTGATCTTGGGATACCAGTGGTAGATCGCGCCGAAGATCACCAGGATCGGCGCCACGCCCATGACCATGTGGAAATGGGCGACCACGAACATGGTGTCCGACAGCGGCACGTCGACGACCGCGTTGCCCAGGAACAGGCCCGTCATCCCGCCGTTGACGAAGGTGACGATGAAGCCGAGCGCGAACAGCATCGGCACGGTGAAGTGGATGTCACCGCGCCACAGGGTCAGCACCCAGTTATAGACCTTCAGGGCGGTCGGCACGGCGATGATCAGCGTCGTCACGGCAAAGAAGAAGCCGAAGGCAGGGTCCATGCCGCTCACATACATATGGTGGGCCCACACGATGAAGCTGAGGCCCCCGATGATCACGATCGCCCAGACCATCATCCGGTAGCCGAAGATGTTCCGCCTTGCATGCGTGGCGATCAGGTCCGAGACGATGCCGAAGGCCGGCAGGGCCACGATGTAGACTTCCGGATGCCCGAAGAACCAGAACAGGTGCTGGAACAGGATCGGGCTGCCGCCGTCGTGGCTCAGCTGCTGCCCCATATTGACGATCGCCGGCATGAAGAAGCTGGTGCCCAGCAGGTGGTCGAACAGCATCATCACCGCGCCGACGAACAGGGCGGGAAAGGCCAGCAGCGCCAGCACGCTGGCCGTGAAGATGCCCCAGATGGTCAGCGGCATGCGCATCAGGGTCATGCCCCGGGCGCGCGCCTGCAGCACCGTCACGACGTAGTTCAGGCCGCCCATGGTGAAGCCGATGATGAACACGATCAGCGACACGAGCATCAGGATGATGCCCCAGCCGCTGCCGGGCGTGCCGGAGAGGATGGCTTGCGGCGGATACAGGGTCCAGCCGGCCCCGGTGGCGCCGCCGGGCACGAAGAAGCTCGCCACCAGGATCAGCACCGCCAAGAGATAGACCCAGTAGCTCAGCATGTTGACCCACGGGAACACCATGTCCCGTGCGCCCACCATCAGCGGGATCAGGTAATTGCCGAAGCCGCCCAGGAAGAGCGCGGTCAGCAGGTAGATCACCATGATCATCCCGTGCATGGTGATGTACTGGTAGTACTGTTCGGCGTTGATGACCGACAGGCTGTCCGGAAAGCCAAGCTGCAGGCGCATCAGCCACGACAGCACCAGGGCGACCAGCCCGATGGCCATGGCGGTCATGGAGTATTGGACCGCGATGACCTTGGCGTCCTGGCAGAAGACGTACTTGGTTATCCAGCTATGCGCATGCGGCAGCTCGACATCCGGAACTTCGGCTGGGGGAACGGCATCATCGATGACGTCGTCGATCGCGTCTTCGGTCACATCGGCCATGGGGCGGCTCCCTTCGCTCCGACCGGCCGTGGCAGTGCGGATCCAACACAGAGCAACGCGATCTCATGCATCATGGGCCACGGCCTCCGTCCCTTGCGGCTCAGGTCATGATGGGCTCCGTCACGGCGCCTCCGCCGCGGCCAGCCTTGCGAATGTCCGCTGATCGTCGAGCCAGGCCTGGTAGTCGCCCTCTTCCTGGACCACGACCTCGCCGCGCATATACGCGTGATAGGTGCCGCACAGCTCGGCGCACAGCGCCTGGAACGTCCCAGTGCGTGTCGGGGTGAACCAGAGCTGTGTGACCATGCCGGGCACCATGTCCATCTTCGCCCGGAACTCCGGCACATAGAAATTGTGCAGGACATCGACCGACCGGAGCAGCATCTTGACCGGCGTGTCGACCTGCAGGTGCAGCGGGCCGCCGTTTATGATGATGTCGTCCTGACCATCGGGGTCGTCCGGGTTCAGGCCCAACGGATTGTCCGGGCTGATGCGGCGCGTATCGGCTGTACCCAGCCGACCGTCCGCGCCCGGCAGGCGATAGCTCCACGACCACTGCTGGCCCACCACCTCGACCTCGACGGCATCCTCCGGCACATCGATGAACTGGTTCCAGAAGAACAGCCCGGGGGCCAGCATCGCCGCCACGGCAAGGGCGGTTACGACGGTCAGGATGCCTTCAAGCTTCGTGCTCTCGGGCTCGTACTCCGCCCGCCGTCCCTCGCGATGGCGGAAGCGGAACACGCAATAGGCCATGAACCCGAGGATGATCACGAAGGCGACGCCGGTGATCCAGAAGGTGAGGTCGATGGTGATGTCGATGTAGTGCCAGTTCGAGGCGATCGGCGCCCACCACCAGGGGCTCAGCACATGGAACACGACCGTGCCCACGGCCACCGCGACCAGCGCGTATCCCACAAGCCTGTAGCTCTCAGGGGGCCGGCCTTCGGCCTTGTCGAACGCTCCGCCGATCAGATTGAAGATCAGGAACACGCTGGCGCCGAACAGTACCAGACCGGTCCAGTACAGCGTGCCTTCGCCGGAGCGGCTCGCCAAGTACAGGCCGGCCAGGCCCGACAAGGCCAAGCCGCCGCCAAACACCCATCGCGACGCGCCGCTCACCGCCGCTCATCCCGGCGTGTCGTCAGGATGGCGGACCGACCTCGCAGGTCAGCCCTTGCGAGATGGCTCTCCATCAGCGTTCCCCCCGGCGGGCGCGCCGGACGATCCCGTCCTTTGCGCTGACCCGACCTCCGCCTTGCCACCTGGCCGACCACGCTTCATCTGCACCGGCACAATGCCAGCGAAGACGGCGCCTTTGACGCCGGTTCCTGGGTAGCTGCGGTTAACTGCGTAGGCTGCCCTTCCTTCCGACTGCAGTCAAGGATCAACCCTTCGATTCCGAAGCGCCAATGCGGAGCCACGCCCCTGGCGGCGCCGATCCGCCAGACGCCGACGGCCCGCCGGACGTCGATGGAGAATGATAAGGTTTCGACTTTTCTTTGGAATGCTGGGGGCCAGTCGGAGTATGCTGTCTTACGAGGTGGGTCGCCGGTTCACGATGGGGAACCAAGACGGGCGCGAGCCACTGGTGGGCCCAACGCCTCCAACGACAAGGTCGGCAACGACAAGTTCGGGAGGGAAGAGCATGGCCACGAAGGACCATATCCGAAATCCACTCGAGTGGGGCGCCGATGCAGTGTCGGGCGCGGCGCGGGCGATTGCAGGCGCCCACGAGGACGGGTTGGCGCCGGAGCGCGCCAAATCCACCGATCAGCCTGCGGTTCGCAAGATCACGGTCGCCGATGTCTGGGACGCCTTGGCGAAGGGGCTCCAGGACCTCGGGGCCTTTCGCACCGACATCGTGTTCCTGTGCGTCTTCTATCCGGTGGCCGGCCTGGTGCTGGCGCGCGTGGCCACCGGCTATGACATGCTGCCGCTGGTGTTCCCGCTGGCATCCGGCTTTGCAATCATCGGTCCGGTGGCCGCAGTGGGCCTCTACCAGATCAGCAAGCGCCGGGAGGAGGGCCTGGACGCCAACTGGAAGCACATGTTCGGCGTGGTCAACGCACCGGGGTTCGGCGCCATCGTGCGGTTGAGCGTACTGCTTGCCTTCATCTACGCCCTTTGGTTGGGTGCCGCCTACCTCATCTACGCCGTCACGCTTGGTCCGGAGCCGCCGACATCGGTCGGCTCTTTCGTCACCGACGTGTTCACGACGGGTGCAGGCTGGGCGATGATCGTGATCGGCGTCGGCGTCGGTTTCTGGTTCGCCGTGGTGGCACTGGCGATCGGCGTGACGTCATTCCCGATGCTGATCGACCGGAACGCGGACATGGTTGTCGCAATGTCGACATCGGTTCGCGCCGTCACCGCCAACCCGGTCCCCATGGCCGTCTGGGGCGTGGTCGTGACGGGCGGCTTGGTCGCCGGATCCATCCCCGCGCTCATCGGCCTGATCGTCGTGATCCCCGTCCTCGGGCACGCCACGTGGCACCTCTATCGGAAGGTGGTGGAGCACTGACGCAAACTGGTGGCTCACTGACCGAAACGAGCTGACCTGCACCGAAGACCGGAAAGGTTCGCCGGTCTGAGCATTCAATATGGGTTCAACAAGCAGGGGTCAGGTCTTTCTTTAGCGCATCGCATCAAAGGAGCCGATTTTCGTCGAACACCGCACGCAGAAGATCTGCCCCCTGTCGGCAATCAATATGATGACGCATGACACGACCCCGCAGACAAGCACCAAGATATGCGCCTCCAACCCCGCATTCGCTGTGCGCGAGGAAATTGCCCGTCAATCAGCAGTGAATCTGACAGCGTGAGACACGCCCCTCAAACCCAACGGGCCTGTCCGCTAGCCCTAACCCTCACACCGACTCCGCTGAGCGCTCCTCCACCTGCGGATAGGTTCGCTGTTTGGAGGTCTTGCCGATGCCGGGGTTGAAGGTATTCGTCGGGTCGAGCGCCTCATAGAACGCCTTCAGCGCCGGCTTGGCCTCGTAAAGATGGCCGACATTGTGCTCCGCCGGATACTCAGCGCCGCGCTCGTCCAGCAGGCGCAGCATCCTGGCCTTCAAGTTCTTCACGTCGCAGCCCTTGCGGACGATGTAGTCCTGGTGGAAGACGTGGCAGAGGAAATGGCCGTAATAGAGCCGCGCGATCATCTGCTCGGTCAGCTCCGCCGGCAGGGTTTCCCACCAGTCCAGGTCGTTGCGGCGCAGCGCGATATCCAGCGCCAGGATGTCCTCGACTTCGCGCTCATGCACGATCGCATAGCGCACGGCGGCCCCCGCGGCGGCGAAACGGTGCAGCAGCGCCTTCTTGCCCTCCGCCTCCGTGCATTTGAAATGGCCGGCATCGCCATCGGCGAACAGCTCGTCCAGGATCGTCTGCGCCTGGGGGCTGACGGCCTGCCCCACCTTCAGGATCAGGTGGTGCGCATAGGCATCGCGGAAGTCGCGCAGGCGCTTCGGCAGATGCGACGGTGCCAGGCGCGACGCGAGCTGCATCACCCGGTCGCTGATCGAATGGGGCAACAGCGGCAGGCGGTTGCAGAGCGCGTTGACCCGCCCCTTCATCGCGAACATGGCCGGCAGCCGGTCGGTGCCCAGCCAGTTGATCATCAGGAACGTGTCTTTGCCGTAGCGCTCGGCGATATTGAAGATGTCCCGGTGCATGTATTCCGCCAGCACCGGCAGCTCGTCCATCTCCGTCAGCAGCCGTCGGCGCAGTGTCGCCAGGCGCCCGGTGTCGTTGGTGCCCAGGTAGAAGACGTCGTTGGTGCCTTCCTGCTGGAAGGTGTCCAGGCGCACGGCAAAGACCGCCAGCCTGCCGGCACAGCCGGACGCCTCGTGCAGACGGCGGGGGTCGGCATTGAAGCGGGCCGGGGTGTCGGCATCGACGTCGCGCACGCGGGCCCCGTAGTCCTTGTCCGACGCCAGCTTGTCGACCGGCCGGATGTCGGCCTCACCGAAGCGCCGGTTCTCCAGCCGATCCAGCATCTCCTCCGGCGTGTCGCCCAGATCGATGCCCAGATTGTTGACCAGCACCAGCGACCCGTCCGCCTGCCGCTGGGCGTAGAGCGCGAGTTCCGTATAGGCGGGGCCGCGTTTCACCAGCGCCCCGCCGGAATTGTTGCAGACCCCGCCGATCACCGAAGCGCCGATGCAGGACGACCCGATCTCCGAATGCGGCGTCCGGCCCAGCGGCTTCAACAGCCTTTCCAGTGTGAACAGTGTCGATCCCGGCAGCGCGACGACCTGCTGCTCCCGCTCCAGCAGATGGATCTTGTCCAGCGCCAACGTGCTGATCACCACGACGTCGCGGTCATAGTCGCCGTTGGGGGTGGAGCCCTCGGTCAGCCCGGTATTGGCCGCCTGCAGGATGACGATCTTCTCCGCCTCCACACAGGCCTGGACGACCCGCCACATCACCACCAGAGACTGCGGCACGACAACGGCCAGCGCCTCGCCTTCGCCGGAGCGATAGCCCTTCCGATAGCGTTCCGTCGCCCGCTCCGACGTCAGAACATTGCGCGCGCCGACCAGCGATTTCAGCCGACCGAGAAAGGCATCGTCAGTCATACCCCGAAGTCCCAGCTACGAAACGGCAACATGCATGATTCCATCATCCGGCATCCTGTCCAAGGCCGGCGGCATCGTTTCGGTTCGCAGCGCATATCGGCGACAGAGCGGCATGCCGCCTCAGCCGTTGTTACCCGACGCCGTGCGCTCTAGGTGTAGAGTACTGTTTCGGAGAGGATGCGCCGCATTGGCTAAAGTTGTGATCTTCGGCGGCAGCCGAGGTGTCGGCCTGGAAACGGTGAAGCTGACGCTCGATGCCGGGCACGAGGTCCGCGCGGTTGCGCGCACGGCAAGCAAGGTCGAGCTTTCCCATTCCGGCCTTGAGCGGCTGGACGGCAGCGCCCTCAATCCCGCCGATGTCGCGAAGGCGCTCAACGGCGCCGATGTCGTCATCCAGGCCCTTGGCGTCTCGGCAGGCCCAGGCATGGTCAGACGCGGCACCGATCTGTTCTCCCGATCGACGACTCTCCTCTTGCCGGCCATGGCGGCGGCGGGCGTCCGGCGACTGATCTGCCTGACCGGCTACGGCGCCGGCGACAGTCGGTCGACGATGGGGTGCCTCACCGGCCCGGCGTTCACGCTGCTGCTGGGGCGCGTCTACGACGACAAGACCGTGCAGGAAGGTATGATCCGACAGAGCGACCTCGATTGGACGATCGCCCGACCCGGCATCCTGACAAACGGGTCGCGCACCGGCCGGTACGAGGTGCTGGTGGAGCGCCGGCAATGGCGCCATGGCCTGATTTCACGCGCCGATGTCGCCGATTTCCTGGTCCGCCAGATCGATGACGACACGCTGATCGGCAAGACGCCGGTGCTCGTCTATTAGGCCTTCGGTGCACCGGCCCCGGCGGTGGTCCGATGTCCGTGCAGCCGTGTCGCAGGCGCGACCATGCCCCCTGCGCAATCCACCTGCCGCGCGCAGCCGTAGAACCTCGGTGATGCGTCAACCCGTAATGCCGCGCCGCCACCGCGGCTGAAGCACCCTGCAGACCCGTTGGATCAAGCGATGACGAGTGTGGATGAGACGAAGGACCTGACCGTCTTCTATGACGGCGCGTGCCCCCTCTGCCGACGGGAGATTGCGTTCTACCAAGACAAGACGGGCGCGGATGCGATTGCCTGGATCGATGTGAGCGGGCAGGTCGGCAACGACGAGGTGGCGCCTGGCCTTTCGCGTGACCGGGCGCTGAGCCGCTTCCACATCGTCGACGGCAACGGCACCGTGGTCTCCGGCGGAAGGGCGTTCGCGGCGATCTGGACCAGCCTGCCCGGTTTCCGGCCCCTTGGCTGGCTTTTCCGGCTGCGCCCGTTCGCCTGGGGGCTGGATCACGCCTACGATCTCTTCCTGCACGTCCGCCCGCGCCTTCAGGCACTCGTGGCCGGACGGCACGCGGCACGGGCCGGTGCATTGCCACCCTGGCTGGTGCGCGAGCTGCGATCCGACCATGCCGGCGAAGCGGGCGCCGTCGCTATCTACCGCGGCATATTGATGATCTCACGTGATGCGGAGGTGCGACGCTTCGCAGAAGCCCATCTGGAGACGGAGCGTGGGCATCTGCGGGCGCTGGAGACGGTTCTGCCGAAAACGGATCGTACCGTCTTCCTGTCCCTGTGGCGTCTGGCAGGCGGGCTCACCGGCCTCCTGCCCGCCCTGTTCGGACCAAGGCCGGTGTTCGCCACCATCGAGGCCGTGGAGACCTTCGTCGACCGGCACTATGCCGGGCAGGTTGACCGCCTTACTCGAGAGGGGACCCATGCCGATCTTCGGAACCTCTTGGAACAATGCAGGCTGGAGGAGGTAAGCCACCGCGACGAAGCGCGCGAAAGCGGCGGCGGGCCGCCCGGCCCCATCAGCCGCCTCTGGTGCAATGCCATCGGCGTCGGCTCTTCCCTGGCCGTCGCCATCGCACGGCGCCTTTGATGCCAGAAGGCTGGCCGCGTCGTAGCGCCTTCAGGCTCAGAAATTGGCGCGGTCGACCGTTACGCCCGCATTCGGCGCCTTCAGATAGCTGACGAACTCGAACTCCGGTCCCCATGGCACGTTGCTGATATCCGTGCCCAGCCAGTATCCGCCTTGCATGTTGTGGGCGTCTTGCGCGGCGGACGGCTTGTGCACCCATTGGCGCGCGTTGGAACTGCCGTCGGCCAGCTGGCGCGCGAAGTGGAATGAGTGGCGCGTGTCGTAGAACACGGCGATCAGATAATGGTTGGCGTCGCAGGCCGGCGGATTGCGGAACTTGTGGTCAGAACCGATCACGCCGCCCGACACGTCTTCGAAACCGTCGGCAACACAGGCCTGATGCAGGGTCACCTTGGTGATCGTCCCAGCGGTCACGGCCCGCCCGGCAACGGCACCGGGCACACAGGCGACCGCGCCGGCGCCGCCCGGCGCATTGCATTTGGCGGCAAATGAATAGCAGTTGAGGCCATTGGGCCAGGCCGGCACCAAAGCCAGCCCCCCGTTCTTCGTCGTGATCTGCACACCCATCCGCTCGTCCTCCCTATCCGTCTGCTCCCGCCGGTGACGCTTGCGCGCGCCGGCAGCAAGCCACAATGCCGGCAACAGCGCAAACAGCCATCGGCCGCGGGCGCGGGCGCGACGCACTCCCGATCAACGAACTCAATAACTGCATCCTACGATCAAAGACCGGATGCCCACATCTTCCACGCCGCCGCGGCCCATCGGCTCGAACTCAGGTGCGGACTCGGCCGCCCTCATGATGCCTCCGCCGGGGGCGAAGCGATCCTTGGCATCGGCGTTGCTGGCGCCGTGACTTCAGCGTCGGCCCGATCGGCATATCGGACTGGGCATATGCCCGGATCCGATCACCCAAGAGGCGCAACACAAAGGGCCATCACAATAAGGTCCCGGCACCAACCTTATGTCTCGACCATGCTCGGTCCGAATCCGGAGTCAGGGAACGCCACCCCGCCTCAGACAACGACTTGTGCATTGTCTCGCTGCGCCAGTTACTGCCGGCCATGGATCGTAAATGAGAGGCGCTCGTGAAGGTCCTGCCCATACGATCCTAGGTGATAAGTGTCAGAATCGTAGTAAACTTCGGTGCCGCCTTTAAACAGGCGCATGGAATTGGGCGCTATCTCACTTGCCGCCCCTTCAGCTTTTACACTGACCTTATTCGCATAAGTACCTAGCGAGATTCCATTTTCGGTCTTCTTCGTATAGGCCATGCAGTCGATCTGCGGAAAATACGTTGTCGACAGCTTCTGAAGAAGCTCACCGCCTTGATCCCCTTCGCCGACATTGCAGCCGGACAGGAACAGAATCCCCCCCTTCTCCATCAGGCCAGACAGATCGTGCAGGGATTTGTCGTGAATTGGTAACGTTGCACAGCTGATATCCCGGCCCCTGTCGGCTCCTTGTCCGCTGCCACAGCCTTGTTCGCCCGGCTGTCCGTGTCCGGAGATCACGATCAGCTTGTACCCCTTGCTGCTCGCCACAGAACTGGGGTTCAGGCTTTGCCGATCCTGCAGCAATTGCTTCGCCTGCTTGGCCAGATCGCTGACACTGTCCACCGCAAGCACAATTTCCAGCGTATCCGGCAGGACTTTGTTGCCGAACTGTACGATCGGATCGGCAACGGTCTTGCCGTTCGGTTGCTTGACATGCGTGGCGTTCTTGTCGAAGGCCCAGAGTCTATACATCTGCAACTCCTCCATGGCATGTACTTCGGTTCGGCCGCAGCTAATCAATTCGGGGCGGCGCACTAATATTTGCGGGAGGAGGTTACACGCAGCCTGGCGGCGCCAGACGACAACTTCAGTCACGTTCAGGTTACGGAACTTGAGGTCAATCGGCATGCCCGCCGCGACGCCTCATGGATCGGTGAAGGAACGGGTCCAGGCCTCTCATCGACTTGTCCACCGGCATCCTCAATACCGGTAAAGCCGCGGCGCCGCAGATCCGAGACTGCGGTAGCCCGATAAGGTTATGCAAGGCGCCTGGCCCCAAGGCGTTCCTGACACCGGGCGCGGACCGTGCGGCGCCAGGGGCCTTGGGGCCAGATCGACGTTCCGACGCCGCGCCAGTCGGTCCGCGTCCGCCGATCAGCAGAAGAACAGGTCGTCGACCGTCAGTGTGGCGGCGTTGTCCACCAGGATGGCGTTGTCTTCCACATAGCCGCCGCTCCCGTCGGTGAACGCGATCAGGGCATCGCCGCCACGGTCGATGATCTCGACCTCGTCCGCCGCGAACCCCTTGATCACGATCGCGTCATGCGCGCCGTCGTAGTCGGTGATCTGATCGACGCCGTCGCCCTTGGCGAAGCAGAACACGTCGCACCCCTCGCCGCCGGCCAGAACGTCGCCGACCGTCAGCGACAGCCCCTCGCTCAGCCCGATGAAATCGTCGCCAGAAGACGCCGTTCCCCCCGGTGGGTTGGCACCATCGCCAAGTTTCACGATGCGGTATCCAAGGCCATCGGCGACCTGACCGACATTGATCACTACCGCCGTATTGGCAGCAACATCGACGGGCGTCAGATTGCCGCCGGGATCCCGCAGAGCCCATTGGGCGTCCGTATCGGTGCCGTTGCTCAGGCGGAAGATGCCGTCGCCATCGGGAAGTCGGCCGAGCCAGGTGATCCTGACGGCCGCGTCGCGCGCCGAGACCGTGGCCGTGTCGCCCTCGTTCTCGATGTCGGTCAACGCAACGAACTCCGTGCCGTTCTCCGTGGCCACACCGAACGATTCCGCGCCCAGCGCGAACGCCCCGTCGTCCTTCCCGCCGATGATCTTGTCGGACCGCTTCGTGCCGACGATGTCGTCATCGGTGTCGGACCCCAGAATGACGCCGGCGCGCACATAGTAGGTGATATCGTCCGCAGCATCGCTGGTGCCGTTCTCGAACACCACCTTCTCAACGCTCAGCAGATAGTCGTGGCCTTCGTCACCCTGCAGATCCTCGATCTCGAGAACCCCGCACCAGCCCTTGTCGATGCAGTAATCCCCGATTTCGCCCTCATAGATCGCCGTGTCAAAGCCGCGGCCGCCGAGCAGCAGGTCGTCGCCCTCGCCGCCGATCAGCACGTCGTCTCCGAAGCCGCCGACGAGAATATCGTCACCCGCCCCGCCTGAGAGCGTGTCGTCACCAAACCAACCGAAAAGAAGATCGTTCCCCGACGTCCCCGTAAGGTCGTCATCACGGAACGTGCCGAAGGCGATAGACATGGCCTGCTCCTGTCTGGATTAACCGTTTCTGCAACCCTGAGGGGTGCGCTCGCCCGAAACTCACTAAAGAGTACACGTTCCCGAGTCAAGGATTGGATTTTATGCATATTTTTGACAATTGCCATTAACCTGTTTCGCGATGATTGCGGGGCATCGGATGCCCTGTGACGTGTGGCCCCACGATTTCCAACGGGGCCGATACGGACCTCCGCAGGCCGTCCGCCGACCAGCAGCCGGTGTGGCGACGCAAGACACGACCCCATCGACGCTGGAGAAGAAGGTTTCGCGGTCCGCTGGCAGACGCCCGCCCAGTCGGCGCTGCCTCAATCCTCCGGCGCAGAAGCGGTCGCAGGCTCGACGGAACTGATCCTCTGTTCGACAGCGGCGGAGCGGCCGCTTGCATCCGCATCCTCAACAGCTCCGCGAAGCTGGAGCCTCAAAGTCCCAACCGTGCGGGGGACCAGGATCGGCCGAAATCCGGAATGGTCGGCCCGCAAGCCGGCCCAACATTCACGGGGCCAAAAAGACTGGAGTTGAAGCCTCGCGAAACCGTCCATTCGATCCCAATGGCAGCGACCAGGATACGATCGAACTGACAGAGGGGCGACACGCCAATCTGCTGTTGGCGTGCCCAATCGGCGGCAACACGGTCGGCAACGACGTCGATACGCTCCGCATCTTCGGCCGCAGCATTCCACGCCGCCAGATCCCGGATAAAGCCGGCGAGCACCTGCGGCCAGAACTCCAGCACCTCCGACGAGATCTCCAGGCTGATCGCGCCGTCATCCATGGCAAGCACGAGCGCACATTCGCCGAGCCATCGGTCTTCCGGCTGCGAAGGCGCGACATCGCCCCCATCCGTCTGCGGACCACCGCAGTGCAGAAGCAACATGTCCTTGTTGATCACACCGAGCGTATCCGGCAGCTCCGCCGCCACATCTCGGCGGTCGTCCAGAGCCAGGGTCCGCGCAGTCATGAACCTCTGCGTCCGCTGAAGTCCGACAGAGACCGGTTCCAGCGCGTCCACGTCGATATCCAGCGCCTCCAACTGAGCCTGATCGGGACGTTCGCCGACGCATTGCCTCAAGCCAAAGACGCGATCCGGGGCACAGAGCACCGTGGTTTCCGTCAAGCCAAATCCGGATCTCGAGACAATCTGGAACCCCGCGTGCTCCCGATTTCGCGGGTCGGCCCACGGCTCTCGGGTCGGCAACGCGAAGCCGTCAATCCATCGCGCATAGGGAACCGAACCGCGGATCAGACTGTACTCCTGCCGTTCTTCGTCCCATGAACCGATTTGGCCAGCCGTGAACTCAGCGGGGATCAGATAGAGCCGTCCCGTGACGGGCAACGCGCCCCGCCCCTGCGGGTATCCAATGACGGTATCCTGCGCCAGACCATACAGGGTCTCGGCTTCCTCTATGCGGATCAGGTCTGGCCAAAGCAGCCCCATCAGACCGTGCTCTGGAATCGCCCGAACTGAGCCGAACACATAGACGGCGACATAGACGGCTGCGGTACAGACGAGTGCTCGCCGCCCGGTGAATCGGGAGTGTCGTATTGACTCTGCCCAGGGCCGGTGAAGCCAGACGATGTACAGGTGCGGCAGCGGTCCGGCAATCAGGCACAGAAGTGACAGAAATTCGATCGACAGTCCAAGATAAACGACACCACTTGCAGACAAGCCTAAGAAGTGGCGCCGAACGGAAGTCGCGCCAGTGACCAGGAATTCAAGAGCGGCGATGAAAACAGACGATGCAGCGACGTAGATCATTATGAATCCCATCGCTTCCAGCAATGAGGTAAGATTGTACCAACTGAAAAAATAATCAGCAATTATATCGGTCGGTAGCTGAGATCCATGAAACGGCGACAATAGAAAAACAACATGGAAAGCATAAATGAATGGAACAGCAGACACACCAACCAACAATCCACTCGTTATTTTTGCTTTATTATTACTAGAAGACAATAGGAAATTTATTCGAATTACATAAAGAGTTGCAAAAATCGGAAAGAGGTACGTGATCGCGCTGAAGTTCGGATTCCCAATCCAAGAAAGAACATGTTTTTCGGCGGCGGCTAGGATACAGACGGCTATCCAGCCAATCATCACCGGCGCGGCCCACCGTCGGAAGGAAACAGTATCCCTAGCGGCTTGGCCGCTCGTTGATCGATGATTGACCTCCGCCTTAGCGTCCAAAGGGGCTCCCCCTTAAGCCGCGGCTGCCGGTGCAGCTCGCAATTCTGTTCCGCGCGAAGATAGTTCCTCTATTATCCAGTTGGCGTAAAAGGGATCGACTTGGCATAAAAGGCAAGCGCTTCTTCGCTTGAGGCTCCCCGGCATCACAATCGCCCCTTGCTGGCAGTTTCCAAGGCTTCGTCGGCTGCCTTAGCGCCGGCCACGAAGCCGTTCCCGCCAACAGCTTGCCCCACGACAGACTTGTGCCATGGCTGACCATGGCCCATCTGGACGGCATCCGGCAGCGAGGTTGCGGGCCACCATCCATGAACTCGATAACCCGCCTCCGAAGCTCCGCCCGCTCGCACAAGTGGCGTACGTAGGGACATTTCGACGCCAGGAAGTTTCGGGGTATTGCCGGCTCAGATCGGGCGGACGATGCGGCTCCATGTTGTCAGAACCCGATCGTCTGGTCCGGTTTCAACAAGGAACCAACGATGCTGTGGGTCATCCAGCAGAACCTCTTCAACGAGAGGGAGTACGATCAATTCGTCAGAACGATCGACCTCTCCGGGCTGGACTGGATGCCGGTCACCGTGATCCCGTTCAGTCATGAGGTGACGCCGGCTGCCCCCCCGGGTCGCAAGATCGCCTACGGGTCGACGACGCTCATGAAGGTCACGATCGACGAGGGCTGGGACCCCGGCTGCTACTTCAACGACCAATTCACCCAGTCCGCCATGGTGGCCGGTCTGGGCGGCGCCTGTCTCAATGCCGACATGGAGATCGTTCCGTTCGGCGACATCCGGCGCCCCTCCGGGACGATCTTCATCCGCCCCGTCAACGACCTCAAGGTCTTCTCAGGAACCGTGATGGACGGCGACGATTTCGCAGAATGGCAGGAACGCGTCGTCGCGCTGGAGGGCGCCACCCTGACGGCTGACGAGCCCTGCGTGATCGCCCCGGTCAAGACGATCTATGCGGAGTGGCGCTTCTTCGTGGTCGGCAATGCGATCGTGACCGGCAGCCAATACAAGCTGGGCCGCCATCTCGTGAAACAGCGCGTTCGCGACGGTCTCGCCTGGGACTTCGCCCAAGAGATGATCGCCAAATGGCGGCCGCACGACGTATTCGTCGTCGACATTGCCGACACGCCTGATGGTCTGAAGGTCATAGAAGTCAATTGCGCCAATTCCGCAGGCTTCTACGACTGCGACACGTCGCGGCTGGTCCAGGCCATCGCGGCGTTCGAGAGCGCACGCTAGCGGAACCTGAATGGGTCTGTCACGGCAGCGCCACCCGGCAAATCCATCAGGGGCACAGTCGCCGGCCGCACACCCGCGCCGCGACCGACCAGGACACTCCGGGTGGCGGTCGAAACCGAACACGAGCGCGCGCCCTCAGCAGACCGGAGGGTCGAAGCACTGATGTCAAATCGGCATGCCCAGAGCAACTATTCAGATACTTGCGCGGACACCCGATCGTACTCCAGTTTCAATTATTTGTTTGTACGCTTGATAGCGTCGGCTTGTCCGATCCGTCGCTGGGGGCGCCGCCGGCTGACATGCATAAGGATGCGCAGCGGAAGCATGTAAAAGCAAGATACAAGAGAGCAGATTATTCTTCCCTGTGTAGCCTGCGCTTCCAATAGAATTGCGTTCGTCCGGGCTGTGTCATAGACAATGCCGTAATAGAATCCGAGATCACGTCCGACAGCTTCACTCTCGGCGTTCTCTTGTGTCACCTTCATTTCCTGCATCTCGCCGTCTCCCGGTGAGTCACGGTTGCTCCCATCGGCTACGGGTCTGCGGCCACCGGTAGCGCCGGAGGACGATGGCGCCGGATGACCTCACAGTTCCATGAGATTGATGCGATCCACTCAATCTCGAGCCGTAGCCACGATCAAGGAATGCTCTATCATCGTCGCTTTCTCTTGCGCAGACCTTCGGTGATACTTGCCACGACTAAACCTCCAGCGAAGATCACGCAGATGGCAAGAACGATGAAGTAGAAGATGTCGATCTCCATGATTTTGATCATCCCAGCGCTCACCTCTCTTCTTCAGTTCGTGACAATCATTCAATCAATCGACGAAACTTGACCAAGCGAGGCGGATCAATTTCACGCAAGGCAACGTGGCAGCGAATCTCATCTGCTTGCCGTTACCCAGATCACTCTGTTTCTACTATGCTTTTCTTTGTTTCTGTGGGTACTGAATGGCAGACGAGTTTGGAGATCTTCCACTCCTTCGCCATCAGCCACCCAACATCCGGCTCTCACTTCATGTCTGCGACGATGTCCATCACGACCTGAGTGACGCCGGGTTGCGATTGGAATACTGAAGCGCAACCCGTACTACGGCGTGACTCGACCGTGACAGGAGTGGCGGCCTCACCGTCGGGTCACGGCTCGGCTGTGAACGTCTTCGTTGGTGGGCGGCGATCGACGTAGGTTGGGCAATGTCGGTTCGGCGCCGGTTGCGGAGATGCTGGCCGGAGGCGATAGGCGCACTTGCATTACAGTTGTGGCAGTTGTACCCAAAGGCGAGCGACTATGAGGCGTGCTGCTGCCAAATGGGCGCAATGCAGATCTGTCGCCGAGGCTCGCACACCCGATGGATGGCTGGCGGCTTTATCACTGCGTTATAGCTGCATTCCATGGTACATCCTGGCAGTTGCCGGTTCTTGGTGATGAGAATGACTTGGCGGCGCCTGTTTGGGACCGACGATGCTATCGAAAACTGTGACGGTTCGCGTATTCGGCGGTTTCGCCCTTGAAGGACCGGACGATCGGCAGATCGTGCCGAAGCATCAAAAGGTATCGGCGCTGATTGGCTATCTGGCGCTGTCGACGCCGCATGCCGCCACGCGTTCATCCCTGGCTGGGTTGTTGTGGAGTAACGCGCCGGAAGACCGCGCGCGCATGTCGCTTCGCCAATGCCTCCGCCGAATGAGACACATGTTTGCCGAGCTCGGCGTTGATGGCGTGGAGGTGGACCAGAATGAAGTCCGCCTTGCTATGCCCGACCTCGTCACCGACATCGATCGGCTGGTAGGCGACGTGCGCAACGCCATCGTCGATGACCGGCTTGTTGAGGGCTTGTGGACGCCCGATAGCATTCTGGCCGGGTTCGAAGACGTGGATCCGGCCTTTCAGCATTGGCTGACGGTGCTCCGTGCAAACCGGCGCGAAGCCCTGCTGAAGGCCCTGGAGAAGATCTTGCGGGATGTCGACCTCGGGACCGGTCTGCGTGATCGCGCCGCGACGGCAATCCTGGCGATCGATCCCACGCACGAAGAGGCACACCGTCACCAGATCGCCATGCTGGCGACGGTCGGCAACACGGCGGCGTCGCTTCGCCGGTACAATGAGCTTTGGAAGCTCTTGGACGAGGAGTTCGACGTCGAGCCGGCGCGGGCAACGCAGGAGTTGGTGGCCGCCATAAAGCTTGGCACCTTTTCAGAGAACAACGGCACTCGATCGCAGTCCGCGTCTGCCGCGCAGTCCGAAGATCAAGGGCAGCCCGAGAGCGAGCCGCTTCAAGCCTCCCTCCAAAGTGATGCCAGCCTTCCGGAGCTGGGCCAAAGTCGGCTGTGCGCCATCCTGTGTGTCGACGCCTGCGGATCCAGTCGGGACATGCGGCGCAATGAAGCGGCAACGATCCGACAGATCGCCGGTGATATTGAGATCTTCCGCCGGATCGTGGCCGAGTGTCGAGGAAGCGTGTCCAACCTGCGCGGCGACGGAATGCTGGCCACCTTCGACAGCGCAAGTGACGCGATCGACTGTGCCTTTGCCATTCAGCGGCGAACGCCGACAGAGAACGGCTCGCCACCCATGAAGTATCGGATCGGTGTCCACATAGGCGACACCTACTACATTCATGATCAGGTTGTCGGGGACAGCGTCAACGTCGCCGCCCGTATCGAATCGCACGCCAATCCCGGTGATGTTCTCGTGTCTCGGCCCGTGTTCGAGACGCTTCGGGGCCGCACCGGGATGCACTTCATTTCGGTTGGCACGCCGCCGCTGAAGAACATCGGCAACGACCTTGAGCTCTTCCGGGTCGAGCCGGCATCTCCAGCAAAGCCGGCTCCCTCACTCTTGCTGGAGACGGCTCCGGTACCGGATCTCTCCAATCCTTCGGTCGCTGTCCTGCCCTTTGAGAGCGTCAGCGAACGCTTGGACCTGGCGGCACTGGCCAGCGGGTTCGCCGAAGAGGTCATTGGCCTTTTGACGCGGTTCCGGGGGCTCGATGTCATTGCTGCCGGCTCTTCGATCTTCTGGCTGGGTGGTCAGCCGCCGACAAACAACGCCTATTACCTGCTGCATGCGCGGTACCTTGTGCACGGCCGCGTGCAACTCTCCACACGCAGGATCCGTGTGAAGGTGCGTTTGACGGACTCACAAACCGAACGCACAGTCTGGACTGAGCAATATGACCGCGTGTTCGATGACATCTTCGACATCCAGACGGAAATCGCAGAGTGCGCTGTAGCGTCGATGGCGGTGCAGATCGAGCATGCAGAGCGGGAACTGGCGCGCGCGCGCAATCCCGACTCGCTGGACGCCTATGCCTTGCAGCTGCAGGCGCGGGAAGAAGCGTACTGGATTGAGCCGGCCGCCCGGCTGCGCGCATATGATCTCGCCAAACGGGCCATCACTGTCAGCCCGAACTACGCCAGGGCGCACGCGGTGATGTCGCGGACGCTCAGCCTCGCCTGGAAGTATGGATGGAGCGACGATCCCGAGGCCAGCTTCGAGGCCGCCCATAACGCCGCGGTCCAGGCGGTCGATATGGACAAGAACGATCCAAGGGGGCTGGCCGAGCTTGGCTTCGTCGCGCTCTATCGAAGAGAGCATGGACGGTCCTTGACCGCGCTCTCTCGGGCGCTTGAGCTGAACCCCTCCGATGCCGACATCATTGCCGAATACGCCGACGCACTTAAGCATGCCGGACGGCGGCAAGAGGCGATCGAGCTCTTCGAGCGGGCGATCCGGTTAAACCCGCTACACCGCGACGGCTATCAGCGCGACCTTGCGCATACCTATTTCGTCGACCGCCAGTTCGAGCGCGCGATCGAAACCATAAACGGCATGATTGACCCGACAATGTCCCTTAGGGTCCTGACGGCGAGCTACAGCCTGCTCGGGCAGATGGAAGAGGCCAGACGCAGCGCTGCGATGCTCCGCGTGCGTCACCCCCAATTCTCCGCCCGCGCCTGGGCGAAGATCGTGCCCGACAAGGATCCGGCAGACACCGAACTGCTGGTCGAAGGCTTGGAGCGCGCCGGGCTGTAATCGGACCGAACGGCGGACATGCCCCTCCCGTTTGGCGCCGTCGGCTCAGACCCTATTCTTCGACCGGCAGGGGCACATTTGCGCAGCTTTTGATCAGGATGAATTCAGCATTGGGATAGGGCTTAATCGATTTGCTCTCTTCCACAAACGACTCCGCTATGACCTTGTTAGCATCTTTGTGATCGACGAGGCGGAAATAGCGCTGTGACCCCTCTTTATTGACTACCGCCGAATAGGTATTAATCTGACCATAGAAAATGTGCGGCGTCATACTGTGCTTCCTCTTAAAGACCTGATTTTGGATTTTGGGATCGGGTTCCAAAGAAGCACCGTTGCTTGCAGAACCTTTCTTCAATACTTGAAGCGTAAGCTCTTCTTTATCGGGATTAACGTCAAGAAGGATCTCGAGATCCATTTCTTTCACACACCTCCGATACCGTCTGCGCCCTTCCTCGGGGTCGCGCGGGCAGACTTGGTCACTGGTCACGTTCTGGATCCGGGTAATCTTATGGACCATGACAATCCCCCCCTTCATGCTTGTGCGTCAGTCGTCTTCATTCCGCCAACGGCGACGCCGGGATCTGACTCTGGGACGCCTGCGCGTCGCATCCGCGTCGCCACCTTGCATGGACGCAATGTCGATCGCCCCCCCCATCTCCATTGCCAAGAGAAGATTGTCGAAAGATCCTGACTCAATATCGAGCCTTAGCGTGAAGTCAGCCCGATGGTACATCCACACCAAAATCTCATGCGAAAATGAGCCGCGTTGGCCGACGACACCGGATCTTGACGTAAAAGCCGGAACTTTTCGCAGAAAGACTTCCCTATCTCCGGTTACAAACGGCCCCTCGACCGGAATTCCTGGGCCGTGTACGAGAAATATCGCCGGCTTGGCTAGCTCGTAGATTTCATTTTGATATGCAAAAGCGAAAATCTTCGCCAATTGGGCTTTTTCGTGCAAAAGCTGGTTCACCAGGAACCGATTTGACGAAAGATATGACGGATAGGGGTACGTGGGCTCGTCCCCTTCCGGTGGCTCCGGGCCCAAATAGGCACTTCTTCGCTTGTCGATGTCGGCGAGCTTGATATCCCACATCGGCCGGCCAAAAAGGCGAATGTTTGAGTCGTCAACAAGTGTGTCGAACCCACCGAACCACGGATGTTGCGCATCACTCATTTCAGCCTCCCAATTTTGGTGGGCAGACTAGCAGAGAGGCGAAAACACATCAATGAACACAATATTTGTGGCGCGCGCCTAGTTTAGGGCGTGAGCATACGCGCGGAATGCGAGTGGCTCCGGTCGTCCGGATCGCGCGTGCGTGGGCCCGGCCGAATGCGGCCGAACCGTCGAAAACCGAAGCTGTTGCGCATCAGCCGCCTGAGGCGTCCGCCGCTCAGATCGCGATCAATCTCTTCCGCCAGCGGTGGAATGTCGGCAAACGCGAAGGTCTCCTTGTCGATCCCGGCCCAGATCTCGATCAGGTAGCGGGCTGTGAGGTCGCGGGCCTCCTCCAACGCCCAGCGGAAGGACTCCGGCCGTCTCTCATACGCCCTGTCGAAGCCGCGTTGCAGTTGGTCCCGCAAGCTCGAGTCGCGCTCCACCTGGTCGGCAAGCTGTTCCAATGCCGGCGGCACGGCACCGAGGTCCAGCAGGATCTCGTGATACGTGTCCACGAAGATGTCGAAGAAGGCGCCGATCATCGGCTGGGCGAGATCGTGCTCGCTCTCCCAGCCGAGGGCGAAGTCATCCATGGTGCTGTCGTTGTTGGCCAGCCGGATCTGCTCGAACCTGGAGATCTCGCCGAACCGGCTGAACCGGTTGAAGGTATCGAGGTTCCCGCTGGTGTTCTCGAGCAAGTCGTCGATGACGCTGTCGAAGTGCAGCGACGAAATGAGGGCCACCCAGTCAGACGACATTTCGTGAAAGGCTTCGAACTCGCCCGGAACGGTGCCGTGTGCGAACGGCCCCGTGAACGCGATCAAGAGGGCGTGGCCGACTTCGTGGGCGATCACGTCGAAGTTCAGCGCGTAGTGGTGGAGGCGGCCCGACTGTGTACGGCGGGCCCCGGTTTCCAGATAGCCATAGCCGATATGGGCGTTGGCCCAGTTGTCGATCATCAAGAGTTCGAGCTGGGGGAAGTCTTGCGCGAAGTGCCACTCGATCGGCCCGCCCAGATAGCCTTCCCACACATCCAGAACGAAGCGCACGGTGCCGAACAGATGAACCGCGGGGAAGCGCGGGTCCGACGGTGCAAGATGATCGAAATGGCCGTTCGGCCCCGGCATGGCCGGCGGCACCACGTCGCCCTCCCAAGGCGGCAGATAGAGGCGCGGATTGCGTCTTCCCGGGACGAGTCCGTAAGGCTGCCGCTTGCCGATCGGGACAACGGCATACATCCGGTCGTCCGAGGGGCCCGGCCCGAGCGAACCCGCCGGCGACGACACATAGACCGTCTCAAGGCGTGTACCCCAAGAGCCGCCAGGCGGCTGAGGATAGAGCCGGAACCGGGTGCCCGCTGATCGCAGTTCCAGTGCGTCGCTCACTTTGCCCCGACCTTCGGACCACCGTCTTGCGTCAAGCGAGCATACTCGAACTCGCGCCTCAATAGAATATGCAGTGCGCGGCGATCGGACAGCCCCAAACTCCGGGCGGCGTCGTCAAGATCGTCGAAGTCTGCCGCAATCCGCCGTGACCGGCAGAACCAGGCGATCAGGTCCCTGAGATCGAAGTCCGCAAACTGCGGCGGCATGGCCGCCGGATCGCGGCCGGCAAGAGCGGAGGACTTCGCCTGCGCGCGCTCCAGCAGCGGACCATAGTCGTCTTCAGCCCTGAGCTCGTCGAGAACATCCTGGGCGAGCGCGTCGGCGCTTTCCTGCAGCGCTTCGTCCAGCCGGCCATCGCGCGTCAGGAACGCCGAAAGGCAGGCGCGGTCCGTGCGGTTCGCGGCCAGCCAGTCGTCGAAGGACCGGGCGGTGGCAAGGCCCAGTTCCCCACGGAACATGTCGAGACGCCGTTCGGTCTGCGGCCCGTCATCGATCGGCCCGTCGCCGATGTCCCGCCGGGCAAACGCTCTCAAGATCAGTTCCCGATAGCGGACCGGATCGAGACGAACCTCATCGAGCACAAGGGCATCCTCCTCCGACAGACGGTCTTCGGTCTGCGCGAACCTTTCGACGAACCCACGCCAATGATGCGTCGGCTGCAGCTCGAAATCGGCTACGAACGGCCGCATCGTCTCGGCAACGGCCTGCTGCACCGCCTCAACCATCCGTCTCGCGTCGCGTGCCTTCAGGTCGACGCGGCCATGGGGCAGGAACGCGTTCAGCTTGTTTCGCGTCTCGGGATTGTTGAGCCGTGCCACAAGCGCATCCCAAGTGAGATCCTTGTAATGGATGCCGCTGGCCGTGGAGAGGATCTCCTCGCCCTCTCCGGCGTCGATGCACCCGCCGGCAACGGCCGACGCGACGGTCGCGCGCACATTGACCATAGGTTCCGAAAGCGCGGGATATCCGAGGTCGGCGGGCCCATAAGACACCGCAACCTCATGGTCGCCGTCTATCACGCCATCCCGATAGAGGGCGAAGATGTCGCCGAAGCCGCGCATGCCGTAGGGGCCGCATTCGACGGCGCGCAACGCCCCCATGCTGGCCCCACCCCACACATGCACACCGCGTGACAGCGCATAGAGGATCTCTTTGTGCTGCACGGTCTGCCGATCCTCGAACCGCCCGTCGATCAGGCCGATCAGAGCGAAACCCCGTCTGGCCGCCCGGTAGATGTCGCCCGCGGCCGCCGGCGGCCGAACGGTGACCATGGGATCGTCGAAGCCCAAGTCCGGGCAGCTCGGGCCAAGGAAGATCACCGCCCTCATGCCGCGGCCTCAAAGCCAAGCAGACCGGGGACGATGGCGCGCACCACCTTGAAACGCGGGTCGGTGGACAGATCGACGGCCAGGATCTGCGGGCTGCCGGCCTGGCGCAGCGCAGCCACGATCCGCCGAAGATCGTCGCGCAGGCAGTCCGATGACCGGTCCGCAACATCGCCAAATCGGCACCCGCCGTCGGACTCTGCCGGTGTGGACGCTTCCGTCAACCATCGCGCGCGAACGCCGGCAGACGCGCCGAACTCCGTCGATCCCAGATCATCGCGGGCGCCGGAGATGCGGGTCAGGCGCGACTGCGCCGCTTCGCACAGCGCCCGAGCCAGCGCAATCGCGGTGGAGGGATGCGTGCCCGCCCCGAATCCGGGGGGCATCCTAACATCTCGGCGGTCGGCAACGCCGGCGACAAAGCTGGGAATCCCGATCGGCCCCGTAGCATTCCAGACCTTGACGCTCAGGTTCGCCGCCGTGAACCGATCGATCAGCTCCGCCACCGACGCATCGTCCACCGACCGCAGGTCAAGCATGCGTCCGGCGCGTTCGGCCGGGTGCAATCGCCCCAGGCACACCGTCTCGTGGCGCTCGATCAGCTCGCAAAGCGCGTGCGTCAGCGCCTCTGCCAGGTTCGCCCCGGACGCAAGGCCGTTCGTCGATATCGGGAACCTGGCCCCGTTCGTTCGGGCGCCATCGACAAAGCAGGCATGCACCAGATCGAAGGGAATGGACACCAACGCGCCTGTCTCAAGGTCCACCGCGTCGGTCCAATAGATCGGCATGTCCCGCAGCGGTTCGCCCAGCAGCTGAGACAGGGCGCTCTGCTCGACCGCGCTCTCGACCTCGGCAGGGGACGCGAAGAAGAGGGGGATCTTCGGATGTTCCGCGTGCCGGAGCTCTATCGCCTCCATGATGCCGGAGAGCCGGGCCGCATCTGCGCTACAGCCTTTGCCTTGACTGACCGAGAGCCCCCGCGCATTCGGCCGGCAGACGGCAAACACCTCGATCCCGATCCGGTCGAGCCCCGTCAGCCTCGCCACCCGCGTGATCCCGAACCGGGGCAACTCGGGCATCAGGGCGCGCAGCAGCGTTTCGGGGCCGTCCGACCGGTGCGTGCCGAGGCGGAAGCCCTTCGGCATCCGTCCCGGATGCCGATCTGCCGCAAGCTCGAGGATCGACGTCGCCGCCACTCTGTCTCTTGGTGCGATGGGTTTGAGAAACAGCTCCAACCGTGGATCTAGGGCTTAGCGGCGCAAGAAGGCAAGCTGGATGACGCGCAGCCGCAGCCCCCCCTACCCCGTCAAACTGCGGGCGATCAGCATGCGCTGGATGTCGCTGGTGCCCTCATAGATCTGGCAGACGCGCACGTCGCGATAGATCCGCTCCACCGGATAGTCCGAAACATAGCCGTAGCCGCCATGGATCTGGATGGCGTCGGAACACACCTGTTCCGCCATCTCGCTGGCGAACAGCTTGGCCATGGACGCCTCTTTCAGACACGGCAGCCCGGCCCGGCGCAGGTCGGCCGCGTGCAGCACCATCTGGCGCGCCACCTCGATGCGCGTCGCCATATCGGCCAGGCGGAACGCCACGGCCTGATGCCCGATCAGGCGCGAGCCGAAGCTCTCGCGCTCCTCAGCATACTCCACGGCCGCTTCATGCGCCGCGCGGGCCATGCCCACGGCCTGTGCCGCAATGCCGATGCGCCCACCCTCAAGATTGGCAAGCGCAATGCGATAGCCGGCCCCCTCCTCCCCCAGCAGGTGGTCGTCGGGCACGAAGCAGTCCTCCAGCACCACCTGGGCGGTGTCGGACGCGCGCTGGCCCAGCTTGGCCTCCAGCCGGGCGACGACATAGCCGGGGCTGTCCGTCGGCACCAGAAAGGCGCTGATGCCTCGCGGTCCGGCCTGCGCGTCGGTCACGGCGAACACCACCGCAAGCCGCCCGTGCTTGCCGTTGGTGATGAACTGTTTGGTGCCGTTCAGAACCCAACCGCCGTCGGTGCGCACAGCGCGCGTGCGGATCGCCGCAGCGTCGGAGCCGGCCTGCGGTTCCGTCAGGCAGAACGCGCCCAGCATCTCGCCCGCCGCCAGCGGCCGCAGATAGCGGTCCTTCTGCGCCTCGCTGCCGAAGGCCAGCACCGGCCCGCAGACCACCGAGTTCTGCACGCTCATGATGGTGGAACAGGCGCCGTCGCCGGCCGCGACCTCCTCCAGCGCCAGGATGTAGCCGACGAAATCCACCTCCGCACCGCCCCAGGCCTCGGGCACCAGCATGCCGAGGAAGCCGAGCCCGCCCATCTCCGCCAATGCCTCGGCCGGGAAGCGGCTCTCTCGGTCCCATTCGGCGGCAAACGGCGCCAGCCGCTCGCGCGCGAAGGCGCGCGCGGTGTCGCGGATCATCGCCTGGTCTTCCGTGGGGATCATGCCGGATCCCCGTGATGGGGGCAGTGGTGCACCTCCACCGACACATGCGCCAGTCCCAGATGGTCCGGCAGCCGGTCGCGGTAATGCTCGGGCGCCTGCGGCGTATCGGTGACGACGGCCAGAATGGCGGCGCGCGCACCCGGCCCGATCGACCAGACATGCAGGTCCGCGACGCGGTCGCTGCCGCCGCCCTCGATCGCGTCGGTGATCGCCCGACACACCGGCTCCGGCGCCTGAGCATCGACCAGCACGCGCGAGGTCTGGCGCAAGAGCCCCCATGACCAGCGGGTGATCAGCACGGCCCCCACGATGCCCATCATCGGGTCCATCCACACCCAACCGGCATACTTGCCGGCCAACAGAGCGGCGATGGCCAGCACCGAAGTCAGCGCATCGGCGATCACGTGCAGATAGGCACCGCGCAGATTGTGATCATGCGCATGGTCATCATCCGCATGGTCGTGCCCGTCATGCCCGTGCCCCCCATGCCCGTGCCCCCCATGCCCGTGCTCGTGGCCATGGCTGTGCCCATGGCGCAGCAGCACCGCACTGACGGCGTTGACCGCCAGGCCGATGACCGCCACCAGCAACGCCTGGTCGAACACGATCTCCATCGGCGCGATCAGCCGGCCGACGCTCTCGCCCGCCATCACGACGGCGAAACCCAACAGCAGCACCGCACTTGCAAAGCCGGCCAGCGCCCCCACCTTGCCGGTGCCGAAGCTGAACCGCGGGTTGGCCGCATGGCGCCGGGCGAACGCATAGGCAAAGGCAGCGATCGCCAGCGCCGTGGCGTGCGAGGCCATGTGCAAGCCATCGGCGAGCAGCGCCATGGACCCGAAGGCAAGCCCGCCTGCAATCTCCAGCACCATGGCCGCGGCCGTGATGGCAATCACCCAGCGCACCCGCCGCTCGCGCTCGCCGGTATCGCCCAGCCCGAACCGGTGCGCGTGCGTCCAGTCCTTCAAAGTCTCGGTATGCATGATCTCAAACCCTGCCGGCGCGCGCGGCGCTGCGGCTCACCATGGAATCTCTTTGCCGTCGTAGTTGTAGAACCGCCCAGTCGTCTCCGGCACCATCGCGTCGATCACGCGGCGCATGCCGGCAACGCTCTCGCGCGGCTCGATCAGCGCGCTGGGGCCGCCCATTTCGGTCCGCACCCAGCCCGGATGCAACACCGCAGTGCTGAAGCCTTCCGGCCTGAGATCGAGGGCAACGCTCTTCATCGTGGCGTTCAGCGCCGCCTTGGACGACCGGTAGATATAGGTCCCACCCGAGGTGTTGTCGGCCATGCTGCCCATCTTGCTGGTCAGCGCCACGATCTTCTTCTGCGTTCCCAGCCGCAGATGGCCGATGAAGGTCTCGATCACGCGCATCGGTCCCAGCACATTGACGGCAAAGACGTCCTGCCACACGGGATAGGGCACGTTGCCGACCCTCAGATTGCGCGGGCCATAGACGCCGGCATTGTTGATCAACAGATCGATCGCCACGCCGCCGGTCCGCTCCGCCAGAATGGCGACGGAGGCCGGGTCGGCCACGTCCAGTTCCAGCACAACGACCTCGCCCCGCACCGACAACAGGGCCTCGGCCCGCTCTGCGTCCCTGACCGTGGCATAGACGGTCCAACCGTCGGCCGCATACTGGCGCACGAATTCCACACCGATGCCGCGGCTGCAGCCGGTGATCAGCACGCTCGGCATAACTCGTCCCTCTCTCTATAGGTTGCCGCGTCCGCCTTCGCTCAAGCCGTCTCTTCGAACAGCTCACGCCCGATCAGCATGCGGCGGATCTCGCTGGTGCCCGCACCGATCTCGTACAGCTTGGCGTCGCGCAACAGCCGGCCGGTCGGATACTCGTTGATATAGCCGTTGCCGCCCAGGCACTGGATCGCCTCCAGCGCCATCCAGGTCGCCTTTTCCGAGGCGAACAGGATAGCCCCGGCGGCATCCTTGCGCGTGACCTCGCCGCGGTCGCAGGCTTGGCCGACGGCGTACACGTACGCTTTGCAGGCATTCATAGTGACGTACATGTCGGCCAGCTTGCCTTGCATCAGCTGGAACTCGCCGATCGCCCGGCCGAACTGCTCGCGCTCGTGCACATAGGGCACGACCAGGTCCATGCAGGCCTGCATGATGCCCAGCGGCCCCGCGGCCAGCACCGCACGCTCATAATCCAGACCGCTCATCAGCACGCGCGCTCCGCCGCCCACGGCGCCCAGCACGTTCTCTTCCGGCACTGCGCAGTCCTGGAACACAAGCTCGCAGGTATTCGACCCGCGCATGCCCAGCTTGTCCAGCTTCTGGGCGGTGGAAAACCCGGCGAACCCCTTTTCGATCAGGAACGCGGTGATGCCGCGCGGACCGGCCGCTGGATCGGTCTTGGCATAGACCACCAGCGTATCCGCCTCGGGCCCGTTGGTGATCCACATCTTGTTGCCGTTCAGCACATAGCGGTCGCCGCGCTTTTCCGCGCGCAGCCGCATGCCGACGACGTCGGACCCCGCACCCGGCTCCGACATGGCCAACGCACCCACATGCTCGCCGCTGACCAGCTTCGGCAGATAGCGCCGCCTCTGCTCCTCCGTGCCGTTCAGGCGGATCTGGTTGACGCAGAGATTGGAATGCGCGCCGTAGCTGAGGCCCACGGAGGCCGAGGCGCGGCTGATCTCCTCCATCGCCACCATGTGCTCCAGATAGCCCATGCCGGCGCCGCCATACTCCTCCTCCACCGTGATGCCCAGCACGCCCAGTTCACCCATCTTGCCCCAGAGATCCCCGGGGAACGCGTTTTCGCGGTCGATATCGGCAGCGCGCGGCGCGATCTCGTCGCTGGCGAACGTCATGACGGACGCCCGCAATAGATCGGCCGTTTCCCCGAGATCGAAGTTCATGGACGGCAGGGCATTGGGTATCGACATGGGGTGGCGTGTCCTCGGTCTTGTCTTTGCCCGCGACTTTACCGGCTCCCATGCGGTTTGCGTAGCATGGTGATGCGGCGACGGCGCGGCCGATCCTCGGTCGGATCGCGATCTTCAGAGCGTTTCGGTCAAGCGCTCCCGGTGGCTCCCCTGTCCGTACACGCCTGAGTCCGCACCGGAGTCACGCACAACCATTCACTGCAGAACGACCAAAATTTCTCAGATTTAAAGGCAGAAACTCGTCCCTGGAACCCAACCGTCGTTGGAGAATATACGATCAAGAACGGTGATGATGGGCCTCACTGGCGGTGATCTGCGCGTTTGAGGAAAGTGCGGATCTCGGTCAAGTACCAAGCCACTAAAGCCGGAATTCCAGTGGCCATTTCCCGCCCTCGTCTTGCCAGTGACAAAGCGAGGGCGAGAGAGGGCGGCAGGCCGATCAGCATACCGATCAGGACGTATCCACCCTCCTGGATCCCGAAAGCGCTAGGCACGAAAAAGGCGGCCGAGCGCGCGGTCTGATTTAGGGTTTCCAATAGCAGGGCTTCGGTCACGCTAACCGGATAGCCCATGACCCAAAGGGCCAGCCAAATCTCGGCTGACAGCAATAGCCG
>JANQIX010000056.1 GCA_028281925.1 Alphaproteobacteria bacterium | reverse complement strand
GCGATCGAGGTGGCCGTCCGACTGGTGGGTGCGGTCATCAGCAGGCTCTCCAGTCCAGGATCATCTTCAGGCAGGCGGGGTTGGTGAACGCCGTCTGGTAGGCATCGACAGCCGCGCGCGCATCCAGGCGATGGGTGATCAGTCCGTTCAGCGACAGGCGCCCTGAGGCGACCATGTCGTTGACCGCAGCCAGATCGCCCTCGCGCCACTGCGCGGCGACGCGCAGGCGCGCCTCGCGCATGAAGGCCGGCGGGAAGGCGAAGCTGAGCGGCCGCTCGTAGAAGCCGGCCAGCACGATCTCGCCGCCCGGGGCAAGCCGGGCAATCAGGCTGTCCAGCAATCCGGGATCGCCGCTCACGTCGTAGATGGCGCGGTAATCGGTACGCGCATCGTCGGCCGGGTCGCGCACCGTGTATCCGGCCGCACCGCCGGTGCGCCGAGCGTCGCGCTCCCACACCACCGGGGGAGGGCCGCCGGCGAGCACCGCCAGTCTGGCGAGCAGCCGGCCAAGGACCCCGTGCCCGACGATCAGATCCGGCGCTGCAGATCCATCCTCCGGCGCCATTGCATGATACGCCGTCGCAGCCAGGGCCAGCAGAGTTCCCTGTTCCCCAAGCTGCTGGCCGATGGCAACAACCCGCGACTCCGGCACGACAAGCCGTGACGCCGCGCCGCCGAACAACGACCGTACCTCGCCGAAGCAGCGTGCTCCCGGCACGAAAACCCGATCACCGATCTGTGCCTGTGTGCGGGCACCCACCGCGGCGATGCGGCCGACGGACTCGTAGCCGGGAACCAGGGGGTAACCCATGCCGGGGAACGAAGGCATGCGCCCCGACCACAACAGCCGCTCGGTGCCCGTGCTGATGCCAGTCCACTCGATATCGACCACCACTTCGTCTTCGCCGGGCGGCGAAAGGTCCAGCTGACGAAGCTCGAGATGCTTCGGCGCTTCCAGGATGACGGCCGTGGTTTCCATGCGACGGTTCACAACCCGAGGCTAGTGAAACTCCAGCGTAAACAACGCTACTGTAAGTCTACCTTGACTGTTTTTGGTGTCAAGCTAGCTTAACAAGCCTCTCATGCCGAAGGATATGCCACCAGCGCACGGGTCAGCAGCGGCCGGCGTGTCGAGAGCAATCGGGGGTGGCCGAATCCTGCCGCCTGCAGCAGTTGGGCAAGCTGATCGGGCGTGCGCGGCCGCCCGCTGCCCATGGCCAGCAGGTAGAATCCGAAATAGGCCTCGCCGACCGGTTCGGCGCCCTGCGTTCCGGACATCGGCTCCGCCAGCAGCAGGGCACCCTCGGCCGGCAGCGCCTCTCGGGCGGCACGCAGCAGGGCCAGTGCGGAGTCATCGTCATGATCGTGGATGACGCGGACTAGTGAGATGACATCCGCGCCTTCGGGCAGCGGATCGGCGTGGAAGTCGCCGCCGACGGCCGTCGCCCGGTCACTGAGCCCGCATTCGGCAAAGCGCGTTTGCGCTCTTGCCGCGACGGCCGGAAGGTCGAACAGGATCAAGCGCAGCCCGGGCACCCGAGCGGCGACCGCGGCAAGAAACGTCCCCTCTCCGCCGCCGACATCCAGAAGACAGCGGTGCCGCGACAGGGGGTAGGCATCCAGCACATCGTCGGCGATGAACGTCTGCGAGGCGGACATCAGGCTGCTATAAGCCGAAACCTGAGTGTCGCCGAGCGTGTCCGGACGGTCGGTCCCGGAGTACGGCCAATAGCGGGCGAGGGCCGTATCCGCGACCTCACCCCTCAACAGCGCGACCGGATCGCTCAGGTCCCGGTACAGCATGGCGTGATGTTCGACCATTGCGCCGATGCCGGGATTGCCCAGCATCGCTGCCCCCAGATCGCCAAGGCCGTAACGGTCGCCGCCCCGCCGTTCGACCAGCCGCAGGCTCGCCGCCGCCGACAGCAGGCGGTCCGCCGCCGCCTCGGTCAGCGAGAGCCGGTCCGCAAGCTGCCTGAGGCTCAGCGGCCCTTCCGACAGATGCTGGAACACGCGCAACCGCACGCAGGCCAACAGTACCTGGCTGTAGACAAAGCCGGCACAGAGATCGAAGAGGGTGCGCGCGCGCCGTCGGGCGATGGGGCGCGTCAGCGGGAAGGCCGCAGCCCAACGCTGAAACCGGGGGCTCTTGAGCAGCCGGTCCCGCAGTACCGGCCACGCCCAGCGCGATGATCCGTGGGTCCGCACAGTGCGATTGAAGACGTCCGTCCCTGATAGATCCGAAGGCGCGGCCATCGTACGGCTCCGCCAGCGGCACGCGGTCAGGCGGCGCTGCGCACCACCTGCTTGGGCACGAGCCGCTGCGCCTGCATCAAGATGATCTGGCGCAATTCCGACCAGCCGGCACAGGGCGGAATCGACTCCACACCTTCGCTCAAGAGCGCGTCCAGTCGCCCGACGGCGCCGTCGATCCCAAGCGCGGCCACGGCGTTCGGCCGGCCCAGCGCGGCATCGCGCCCGACCGGCTTGCCAAGCTCTTCGGGATCGGCCACGGCGTCACGCAGGTCGTCGGCCACCTGATACGCCTCGCCGATGCACTCGCCCAGCCGCCGCCATGGTGCGGGGTCCGCCCCGGATGCGAGCGCACCGCCGGTGGTCGCTGCGACGAACAGGGCGCCAGTTTTAGCGCGCTGATAGTCTTCCAGGATCGTGCCCGGCTCGCTTTCCCAGGCCTGTCCGGCAACGATGCCCGACGGCATGCCGACGGACCGTCCGATGGCGGCGATCAGCGCCGGCAGGCGTTGAACCTGACCCAGGCCGCCGCGTACCAGTGTCTCAAAGGCCAGCACGATCAGCGCGTCGCCGGCCAGCACCGCCAGCGGCTCGCCGAAGACTGCATGCACGGACGGCTTGCCGCGCCGGGTCGGCGCATCGTCGAAACAGGGAAGATCGTCATGCACCAGTGAGGCACAATGCAGCAGCTCGATGGCGATCGCGGCTGCGTCGACCATCGCCGGATCCTCGTCGCCGCAGGCGCTCGCCACCGCCAGGCACAGCCTGGGGCGAACGCGGGCGCCGCCGGGAAACACGGAATAGCTGATGGCCTCAGCCAGCTTCGGGGGCGCTACCGGCGCATCGGCATGCGCAATCGCTGCGTGCATGGCCCGCTCGATCCGACTCATGGCATCCATGGCGAGCCTCCCCTGCAATTCCATCTGTAATGCGGGCTTGTCACCTGCTAGTGTCAAATAGAATGGACAGTCAATCGTATCAAGTCAACGCCCTTGATCGGGAGGTCCGATAACGTGACCGGCGACCGCATTGTGGTGATCGGCGCCGGCATGGGCGGCCTTGTCGCGGCGCTGGAGCTGGCGAACAAAGGGTTCGACGTCACGGTCGTCGAGCGGGCCGATGCCCCCGGCGGCAAGATGCGTGAGGTGGCGGTCGGCGGCGCGCGCATCGATGCCGGACCGACGGTCTTCACCATGCGCTGGGTGTTCGACGAGATCTTCAATGCCGCCGGCGTGTCCTTGCAGGATCGGCTGACATTGGCGCCGGTCTCCACGCTGGCGCGGCATGCCTGGAGCCGCAATCAGCGCCTCGACCTGTTTGCGGATATCGAGTTGTCGGTCGACGCCATCGGCAGATTCGCCGGACCTGCCGAGGCGCGCCGCTATCGCGACTTCTGCGCCCGCGCACGCGACGTCTATACCACTCTGGAAGAACCGTTCCTCAAGTCGCCGAAGCCGGGCCCGATGACGCTCACGCGGTCTGCCGGCGTCAAGCGGATGCGTGGGATCAAGCCGTTCAGCAAGCTCTGGGACGTTCTGGGATCGCATTTTCACGACCAGAGGCTGCGGCAGTTGTTCGGGCGCTACGCCACCTATTGCGGCGCGTCGCCGTTCCTGGCGCCGGCCACGTTGATGCTGGTCGCCCATGTGGAGCAGAGCGGCGTGTGGCTGGTGGAAGGCGGCATGCACCGGATCGCCCGCGCGTTGACGGACCTGGCCGAGGCCCGCGGCGCGCGGCTTCGTTTCAGCGAAGAGGTGACCGGTATCGACGTCGGGCGGGGGCGCGTTTCGGGCGTCCGATTGGCGTCGGGGGTGCGGCTGCCGGCCGATGTCGTCGTCGTGAACGGCGATGCCGCGGCACTTGCCGCCGGCCTTTACGGCAAAGACGTCGCCGGGGCCGTGCCTGGTACCAAGCCGGCGGCCCGGTCCCTGTCGGCCGTCACCTGGACGATGCTGGCCGAGACCGCCGGGTTCCCGCTGCTACGGCACAGCGTCTTCTTCTCCAACGACTATGCCGGCGAGTTCGAGGACGTCTTCCGCCGCCGGCGGCTGCCGCAGACGCCGACCGTCTATGTCTGCGCGCAGGACCGCGACGACGGCGATCGCAGCGTGGCGATGGGGCCGGAGCGCCTGCTGTGCCTGGTCAATGCTCCCGCCACCGGTGATACCCGGCCCCTCACCAGATCGGAGATCGACGCATGCGAACAGCGAGCCTTCGGCCTGATGCGGCAGTGCGGCCTGGAGGTCGCCCGCCGGCCGGATACGACGGTGGTGACGACGCCCACGGAGTTCGACCGGATGTTCCCGGCGACGGGCGGGGCGCTCTACGGCCGGGCGTCTCACGGATGGAGGGCCACCTTCCAGCGTCCGGGCGCGCGCAGCCGGGTGCCGGGGCTCTACCTGGCGGGGGGCAGCGTGCATCCAGGACCGGGTGTGCCGATGGCCGCACTATCGGGCCGGGTGGCGGCTGCGACCGTGATGGCGGACCTCGCTTCGACCAGCCGGTCCCGCCGGGTGGCTATGCGTGGTGGTATGTCGACGGCCTGAGCGACGACGGCCGGCACGGGCTGACGCTGATCGCTTTCATCGGCAGCGTCTTCTCCCCCTACTACGCGTGGTCCGGGCGGCGCGACCCGCTCAATCACGTCGCACTGAACGTTGCCCTCTATGGTGAAGGCGGCGGCCGCTGGGCGATGACCGAGCGCGGGCGCAAGGCCGTCACGCGGACGGCATCGCATCTTGCCATCGGCCCCAGTAATCTGGACTGGAGCGGCGATACGCTGACGGTGCGGATCGACGAGGTGGGCGCGCCCCTGCCGGTGCGCCTGCGCGGAACGGTGCGCCTCACGGCCCCGGCGCTGCCTGGATTCCGGACGGCGCTGGACGATGCGGGTGAGCACCACTGGCATCCGATCGCCCCGCGAGCGCGGATCGAGGTCGACCTGGACCGGCCGGCGCTGCGCTGGACTGGATCGGGATACTTCGACTCCAACGCCGGTACGGCCTCGCTGGAGAGCGGGTTCGCCCATTGGACCTGGTCGCGCGCCACCCTGGGCGACGACACCGTCGTTCTCTACGACACGGCACCGCGCGCAGGCTGCGAGCGATGCCTTGCCCTGCGGTTCTCACCGTCAGGAGCCGTTACGGAGATCGTGCCGCCTGACCGCGCCACCTTGCCGACGACCAAGGTCTGGCGCATCGGCCGTGGCACGCGCGCCGATGCTGGCGATCAGCCGCGCGTGCTGTCGACGCTGGAGGATACGCCCTTCTATGCCCGGTCGCTGGTGGGAAGTCGTCTCTTGGGCGAGCCCGTGACAGCCGTGCACGAAAGCCTGAACCTCGATCGGTTCGCCGCCACCTGGGTGCGTCTGCTGCTGCCGTTTCGGATGCCGCGGCGATCAGGGTGAGCGGCCGTCGGCCGGCCCACGGTCTGCATCCGCTGCCCGTTTCGTGCTCGCCTCCCGATCGCGCCGCAGCGAGACAATCTGCCAGATGCCGAAGCCGATGATCAGCCCGAACACCAGCACCAGCTCCACCAGAACGATCCAGCTGCTATCCATCGCTCCTGGCCTCAGGCGCCGGCGCGGTTGAGGCGCCAGATGGAGAGGTTGAGTACCATGGCAAAGCTGACCCAGCAGAGATAGGGAACCAGCAGCCAGGCCGCACCGGCATGGATCGGGTGGAACGCCGCGATGGTCGCGGCGATGGCGGCCCAAAGCAGCATCATCTCGGCAAGCGCCACGTCCAGGCGGCGAAGACCGAAGAACACGAACGACCAGAGGCCGTTCAGGACAAGCTGAGCGGCATAGATCGCCAAGGGCACCGCGGCACCTTGCAGCCCGGCCTCACGCCAGACCAGCCAGCCCGAAATTGCGATCATGCCATAGAGCACGGCCCAGACGGGACCGAACAGCCAGTTCGGCGGCCGCCAAGTCGGCTTTGCCAGCCCTTCGTACCAGTCACCCGGACGGAAGATCGATCCGCTGGCGGCAGCCGCGACACATGCGGCAAGGAACCCCAACAGGACCAAGACCGATTGTGCGTCCATGCACACTCACCCGCATCCAACACTTTCAGACTTAGAAGATAGGGGGCCAGCCGGAACGGACTAGGACTACAGTTGCGTGTTGTGGTGCCCACTATCGACGGCGCCACAACACGCAACTGTAGTCCTAAACGGCGCGCCTGCGTGATTTGCCGGCGGCGCGGAAAAGCAGGCGGCGGATCGGTGACAGTCGATCCACGAAGAGCTTGCCTTCGAGATGGTCCATCTCGTGCTGCAGACAGACGGCGTCCATGCCCTCCAGGTCGCGCTCGAACGGCTTGCCGAAGCGATCCTGGGCGCGGACCCTGACCCGCGTCGACCGCACGACATTGCCGACGACGCCCGGTACCGACAGGCAGCTCTCTTCCACAATCCCTGGCATCGCGCTGGAGAGGATCTCAGGATTGACGTAGACCTGGGGCGCCGACCCATCGCCCGAAAGGTCCGCGACAAGCACGCGGCGCCGATCGTCGACCTGCGGCGCGCTCAGCCCGATCGCTGTTGTCGCATAGAGCGCCTCTAGAAGGTCATCGACAAGCTCAGCCACGCTCGCGTCGAACACGGTCACCGGATCCGCCCGCATGCGAAGGCGCGGGTCGGGATATTCGAGGATCGGACGTTGTGCCATGCGCGTGGTCTCAGGCGGTGGGGGGGCCGTCGGGGCGGAGCGGCTGCGGCTCGATCCCGCCGTCGTCCCGGGATCCTCTGCGGGCCGCATCGGACGCGACCGTCGATGCGCGCCGGATGAGTGGCAGAGCTGCGGCGATCGTCACCACAAGCAAGACGATCTCCAGGGAATAGACCGCGATGTAGCCGCCGGCATTTCCGGCGAAGTCCCAGATTCGTTCGACCGCGCCAAGGGCGGCATTCACAACATCGCGTATCGTCCCGCTCAACGCCATGCCGCAGCCCGCGGCCGTGGCCTGCACGGCGCCCCACGCCCCAAGCGCCAGACCGGCCTGGTGTTTCGGCGCCCGGTTCATCGTCGCCGTCAGGGTGCCGTGACTGAACAGTGCGGCACTGAAGCCGATCAGGAAGTTGCCGAGCAGGAACAGGCCCGGCTCGCCCACGGGCGCCGCCATGATGACGAAGGCAAAAGCGGGCAGGCCGATGATCGCACCTGTCTGGGCCATGCGGTAGGCGTCGCCGCCACGGCCGATCGCGTGCGACGCATAGCCGAAGCCGATCAGCCCCCCCAATGCCAGCAGAGCCGTGAGCTTGGTCGTTGCCGCGACGCTCAGGTTCAAGACCTGTCCGCCATAGGGCTCCAGCAGGATGTCAGCCATGCCGAAGGCCATCGTGCCGATGCCGACGATGACCAGGCGGCGTACGGTATCGTCGCCCGCGCAGAAACTGGCCCAGGACTCGCGGAATGTCGGGTCTGCCGCCGGTGCCGCCGCACCGCGCGGTGGTCGCCGCGTCTCCTGCTTCCAAAGCGCGATCACGTTCAGCGCCACCGTTGTGACGGCTGCCCCCTGAACCACCTGGATCAAGCGGCCCGGTGAGAAGTCTGCCAGCGCGGCACCGAAGATGAGTGCGCTGGCGATCATGCCGACAAGCAGCATGACGTACATCAGGCCAACGACCTTCGCGTGGGATTCCGCCGGCGTCAGATCCGTGGCGAGCGCGAGACCGACGGTCTGCACGGTGTGCACGCCGGCCCCGACCAGCAGGAAGGCGACCGCGGCGCTGGCCTGGCCGATCCAGACCGGCAGCGTGCCGGACTCACCCTTGCCCGCGAGCACGAGTATGGCGAACGGCATCACGGCAAAGCCGCCGAACTGCAGCAGCGTGCCCTTCCAGATGAACGGCACGCGGCGCCAGCCCAGTTCGCAGCGGTGATTGTCTGAGCGGAAGCCGATCAGCGCCCGGAACGGGGCGAACACAAGTGGCAGCGCGATCATGACGCCGACCAGCGATGCCGGAACGTCGAGTTCGACGATCATGACGCGGTTGAGCGTCCCGACCAGCAGCACCAGGCCCATGCCGACGGACACCTGAAACAGCGACAGACGCAGCAGGCGGCTGAGCGGAAGGTCCGGCGTCGCCACGTCGGCGAAAGGCAGATAGCGCGGGCCCAGTGAGACCCACGCCCTCGTCAGTCGCTTCGCTACGCTGGCCACGTTTGCATCGTGCTCCCAATCGGTGGTGGACGTGGCGGGGCGGCCCTTCGGCTCCGCCCCGCGGCGACTACCCGGTTGGTCGGCAACAGACTGTCGGGATCATCCGCCGAAAAAGGCGGACACCCATGTTGTGTTCTCCAGCACGGCGAAGTGCACGATGAGCGAGATCAGCGCGACGCCGCCCAGGAAGAGCGGCAATCCGACGGTCGGATTGACGACGCACCAGAGTCTGCCTTGGTTCATGTCCTACCCCCTAACCGCCCCAGGGCGAGAACGCGAATGCAAGAAAGTGGGCAAACAGCGCAATCGCGAAGAACACACGCGCGCCATCGATGATGTGCTTGTGGAGCTCTTCCGACTCTTTGATCGTCAGGCCCGTGGGCCACACCCGATCCGGATCATCCAGGTCTGATGCCATGTCTGATCTCCTCAGTTACGTCTGACGCGTTATTTGCTCAGTACTTTCCATCCAATAATCTTTGAGAACGGGGCTGCTTCCGTTGAAAGACCCGGTTCACCGAAGATATGCTTGTTGGAATTCAGCTTCGGCTCGCCAAAGATGTGCCTCTTTGAAATCAGCTTCGGCTCGCCCAGGATGTACTGCTTTGACGTCAGCAGCGGCATCCCGAAACTGGTCTTCCAGTCCTTCTTCTGGTCCTTTAGCAGTTTGATGCCGAGCCGGGACGAAAGCGGCGCGGCATTGTCCGACAGCTTGGTTCGCGAGGTCGAGGGCGCAAGTTCGCCCGAAAACAGGAAGAACCTCCGGCCTTGCAAGATCAGCGGAAGGCCTGCCCAGCCGTCTGATGTGAAGCGTTTATCGTCGGTCGCCAGCAGCGCCTTATAGGTCTCCACCGGGCCAAAGCTCTCCATGATCAGGGACGCATCCTGGCCATGGCCGAACACCGCGTTGACGCTTGCGACGCAGCGACCCTCCTGCAGATCCTTCGTGACGGCTTCAGCATAGGATTGCGGCAGATGTCCGCCACGAACCGCATCCGCAACGTCGGCAGCGGTATCCCCCTCAGCCTTCGGCGCAAGGACACAGATTGAGTCTTCGCCGAATCCCTCTGCCTTGAGCTTCTTGGCGGCGTCGCGCGCTTTCTTCTCGGTTGAGTACGCCCGAACGATCAGGGTCATGCCAACGCTCCCGCCTTGATCCGTGGCCGCCGATCGGCCACGGAGGAAATGGGGGAGCGCTCGCTGAGGCCGCCCCCCGACAAGGTGTTCAGTCTACTCCGCCACTGCCTCGACAGCCGCCGACTCCGCCGAGCCGTTGAAGAAGGCGCCCATCCAGGTCGTGTTGTCCAGGACGGCGAAGTGCACGATCAGCGAGATCACAGCCACTCCACCCAGGAACAGCGGCAACCCCACGGTCGGATTTACGACGCACCAGATTCTGCCTTGATTCATGACTTACCTCCTTTATCCGCCCCAAGGTGAGAAGGCGAATGCGAGAAAGTGCGCGAAGAGGGCGATCGCGAAGAACACACGCGCACCGTCGATGATGTGCTTATGCAGTTCTTCCGACTCCTTGATGGTTAGACCGGTCGGCCACACGCGATCCGGATCGTCCAAATCTGTTGCCATATGCTCTCTCCTGAGTTGCGCCCGAGGTAAGTGGGGCCCGCGACTTCAGCCGGGCAGTCCCCGTCGCGGAAAGGTCCGCGAGGGAGATTAGTATTCTCAGCGAGAGTGCTGCAGATGTCAAGATAGCGCGACAGTGTTTGGTGTCTATCTTGATTGACAGTTGCCGACAATACCAAACCGGCAGCGGCGTCATGCTGCCGGGCCCCACGCTGGAACGCAGGCGGCGGGACCAAGACCGAAAAAGGCTGCGGCGGCAATTCGGGCGATACTGCCGGGGCGACGGATTGCGAACGAGGGTATGGGCGATGCCTCAAATGGCCCGTGGGTTCGGGCATCGCCGTCCGGGATCGGCGCTTCGCCCGCCGAAACGCGGCCCGATCCGCGGCTGCCGGCTAGGACATCGACTCGTAAGTTCGAAGCCAGATCGTTACGGCGGCGAGCTTGACGAGGGCGAGGTAGTTCTCGGGCAGTTTTCGAAGCGTGTGGCGATGGCACGGAAGTAACTGATTTTGTTGAAGAAACGCTCGACTAGGTTTCGATAGCGATAGAGGAAGGGACTGAAGGCGAGCGTATCCTTCCTGGTGGACATGGGTTTGATGCAGGCCCAGGCGCCGCGTTTGTCCATGGCTTCGCGCAGAGCGTTGGAATCGTAGGCGCGGTCGGCGAGCAGGATCTGTCCCTCGTTGGAACACCTACGGGCGGCTGCTGGAACGCACCGCTTGTTCGCGGCGTTCGAGCTGCTCAAACAGGTTGATGACCCAGAGATACCGCTCGGAGAAGTTCCACCAGGCCGTCGCGCTTGGCCGGGATGCGGCAGCTGAAGGAGACGCCACCGGAGTGGCGGCTGCCTGCACGAGGAAGCGGGCTTCGGCTACGGCCGGCGCAGCCTCTCGTGCTCGCATCACGGCTGCGTCGGCAAGGGCCCGCCCGAGCAGCCGCAGCTTCCGCCTGGTCGACACCGTGGCGCGGCCGGAGACGGAGTCGCAGCGGCTGCGTTCCACCTCCCGGCCGATCTCCGCATAGATCAGCCGCGCGGCCTGGATCGCAGGCCGGCAGGCGCGCGGCAGCACGGCGATGCCCGATTCCGCCCGCGCATAGAGCTGATCGGCGCTGACCAGCAACCGCTGCACGACGGCAGCGACGGCCGGCTTTGGATCGGGCGCGATCAGCCAGGCATCCGGGTCGACGCCAGCCTCCCGCAGCCAGCGTCGGGGCAGATAGAGGCGGCCTGCGCGCGCGTCCTCGCCGACATCGCGGGCGATGTTGGTCAGCTGCATCGCGATGCCGAGATCGCAGGCACGCGAAAGCGCGTCCGGGCAACGGACGCCCATCAACAACGCCATCATCGCCCCGACCGTTCCGGCGACGCGTGTGGCGTAGGCGTAGAGATCCGGAAGATCCTCGTACTCCCGGCCACGGGCATCCCAGTCCAGCCCCTCCAGCAGGGCCTCCGGCAGCGCCCGAGGGATGGCCGCGGTCGCCACCACATCGGCCATCGCGCGGTCGGCCGCTATGGGCAGCGGCCGCCCGTCATAGACACGGGCCAGACGTTCCTGCAGCCGGGCCACGGCGCCGGGCCGCCCGCCGTCCACATCCACCGCATCGTCGGAGAGGCGGCAGAAGGCGTAGAGTGCATAGGCCTGCCGGCGCACACCCACAGGCAGCAGCCAGGACGCGGCGTAGAAGGAGCGCGAGCCATGGCGGATCAGCTCGCGGCAGTCCGCGCGATCCTCCGCAGAGGCGAAGCCGGGCTCAGGCAAGTGCTGCGGCATCCGGCACCACCGTGTCGAGCACGCGCGCCGTGGACAGCACGCCGGGCAGCCCGGCGCCCGGGTGCGTCCCGGCACCGACCAGATAGAGACGGTCCACGTCCTCGCTGCGGTTGTGCGGGCGGAACCAGGCGCTCTGCAGGAAGGTCGGCTGCATGCCGAAAGCGGCCCCCTGGTAGGACAGCAGGCGATCCTGGAAATCCACCGGCGTCATGATGCGCGAGGTGACGATCTCATCTTCCAGGCCGGGCAGCAGCGTGCGGCTGAGCGCAGCGGCAATCTTCTGCCGATAGCCTTCCGCCGTCTCGCGCCAGTCGATGCCGCTTGCCATATGCGGCACCGGCGACAGCACATAGAAGGTATCGCACCCCTCCGGTGCCAGCGATGGATCGGTCGCCGTCGGGCGGTGCAGATAGAGGCTGAAATCGTCGGCCAGCACTTTGCGGTCGAAGATGTCGCGCAGCAGGCCGCGGTAGCGCGGGCCCAGCAGAATGCTGTGGTGCGCAACCTCCGGATAGCGACGGCGTGTGCCGAAGTACCAGAGGAACAGGCTCATGGAATAGCGCGCCCGCTCAATCCGCCGATCGGTCCAGCGCCGACGCACCTCTTTCGGCAGCAGGTTGCGGTAGGTCCAGGCCGTGTCGGCGTTGGAGACGACGATGTCGGCCGGGATCTCTTCGCCCGAAGCCAGGCGCACGCCGGTTGCCCGCCGGCCGTCGACCGTGATGGCGCGGACCTCAGTCTTGTAGCGGATCACGCCGCCCTGTCCGTCGATCAGTCCCACCAAGCCCGAGACTAGCCGGTTGGTGCCGCCCATGGCGAAGTGCACGCCCCAGCGCTGCTCCAGAAAGGCAATCAGACTGTAGATGCAGGTCACGTCGAACGGATTGCCGCCGATGAACAGCGGGTGGAAGCTGAGCGCGATGCGCAGACGCGGATCGCGGACATGCTTTGCCACATGGGCATGCACGCTGCGAAAGACGCCGAGCCGCAGCAGATCCGGCACGCAGCGCGCCATATGCTTCAGCGACAGGAACGGCTGATCGCCCAGCTCTTCGAACCCGACCTTAAAGATGGCTTCGCTTTCCGCCATGTAGCGGTCGTAGCCGGCGAGGTCCCCCGGCGACAGGCGCGCGACCTGCTGGCGCATGGCCTCATCGTCGCCGACGGCTTCGAAGACGTCACCGTCGTGGAAATGAATCCGGTAGTAGGGCGAGAGTTCCCGCAGCTCGACGTCGTCTTCCATCCGGCGTCCGCAAAGCGTCCAGAGTTCCTCGAACAGGAAGGGGGCGGTCACCAGGGTCGGACCGGCATCGAAGGTGAAGCCGTCCTGCCGGAATACATAGGCCCGACCGCCCGGGGCATCGAGGCGCTCGAGCACTGTGACCCGATACCCCCTGGCGCCGAGCCGGATCGCCGCCGCCAGGCCACCGAAACCGGCGCCGATCACGACAGCATGCGGCCTCGGCTTGTCGTTTCCAAGGGCAGCTTGCAGGGAGTGGAAGCGATCGACTGTCAACATCGCCTGACATCTTGCAGTGTCAAGCTGACTAATACAAGCGGCGATGAAAGGCGCGGCTCAATTGGCAGCCAGCACCCCGGCAGGACGGGCGCGGTCGATCACGAGATCGGCGACCACCTCCGGCTGTTCCTCATGCGCCAAGTGGCCCAGCTTTGGCAGCCGCACGAGCTCGGCTCCCTGCACCATGCGGCCGATACGGCGAGCGTTGGAGGGTGGGACCGTGCCGTCGCGCTCTCCCACCGCCAGGACAAGCGGTGTTGTTAAGCGATGCAGCGCCCGTTCCAGGTCCTCAAGGTTCCAATTCGCCATCATGCCGAGCGCACCCGCCACATGGCGCGGGCTCTGGAACAAGCGGGCATAGAGGTCGAGCCCCGCCGGATCGATCTTGGAGCCGGTGTCCCGCAGCAGCCGTTCGGCACGATCGCGGCTGACGCCGAAGGCGAACAGGCGCGGCACTACCGGGTTCAGGAACAGAGCCTTGGCGATTGGTGGGAACAGTTTGCCTGCCATGCCGGGAAACGGCAGCAGGGCACCATTCAGGCTGATCAGCAGGCGCGGCTGCAAAAGCTCGTCCAGGCACATGCGCACCAGGATCGCAGCCCCTGCGGAATGCCCGACGGCCATTTCGGGGCTGACCTCGAGCCGATGCAGAAGGTCCGCGATGGCCTTGGCCATGCCGGACAGGGACAGGCGACGGGCAGGCAGAGCCTCGGTAAAGCCGTGACCCGGCAGATCCGGCGCCACGACGGTGAAGTGGCGGGCCAGAAGCGGGGCCAGCCCGCGCCAGGAATGGGTGGCTGCCCCGGTGCCATGGAGCAGCAGCACCACGGGCCCCTGGCCAAGCTGCTGGACGTGCCAGCGCAGGCCCGCCGCGTCCACGAAGCGGCTGGCGTCCCGGTTCGGCCAGTCGCGCCCTTCCTGCTCCCAGCGCAGGTTGTCGTAGGCCAAGACCATGGTTTCTCTGCCCCATCCCCGTAAGGCCGGATTTAGGTGACCACAACTTCGGCATTCTCCGTCGCGGCGCGAACGGCGCCGGACAGCGCGGCCGCGTCGGCATAGGGCAGCGGCAGATACCGGGCTGCCATCTCTGCGGCCAGCCGCTCGGCCGCCGCCTGCGGCCGCGGCGACGTGTCGACGACCAGTGCGGCAACGCCGGCGGCGCGCACCTCGCGCGCGGCGACCTGCGCTTCCTCTTGTGCGCGGGCGCGGCCCGGCGAGCCGTCGCGCGCCACATTCGCCCGGCCATCCGTCAGCAGGATCACGCTCGGCGACTGTCCCTTGCGTTGAGAGGCGAGCGCCAAGGTCAAGGCGGCATCGATCGCAGCCGCCAGCGGGGTGCCGCCGCCGCCCGGCAGGCCGGCGAGGCTGCGCTTGGCCCGGACGAGCGAGCGCGTGGGCGGCAGCACCAGTTCAGCCCCTTCGCCGCGGAAGGCGATCAGGGCCACCTGGTCGCGCCGCACATAGCAGTCCGCCAGCAGCAGCTCGACCGCCCCCTTCGCTTCGGCGAGCCGATGCAGCGCCGCGGAGCCCGAGGCGTCGACCACGAAGATGGCCGTCGTTTCGGTGCGGTGCTTGTAGCGGATGACGCGGAAATCCTCCGGCAGCACTATGACGCGCGCCGGCGAGCGTTGGTTTCCCGCCTGTTCGGCGCTGCGACGCCGCAGGGGTTGCCACGGTGCCGCCGTGCGCAGCGTCTCGAGGACATCGAGGCGCGCGCCGGACCTCAGATCGCCGCGCCGCGTGCCGACCGGCCGGCCGCGGCGGGCCCCAAGCTTCCGCGCGCCGGCCCGACCTGCGGCCCCACGGCTGCCGCGGCGCTGGTCCGGGTTGCGCAGCAGTTCCAGCAGGCCGGCGGGGATCGCCGCTGCGGCTGCCTCCAGCACGATGTCCTGCAGGTCGCGAAGATCGTCTTCGGTCGGATCGCGCCCGTCGTCATCCGGGCCCGGGTCTTCCGGCTGGGGTTGGTCGGTTTCTGGCGTCTCCGACGCGTCCGCTTCGCTCACGGGCAGCCGCGTCGCCCGCGGGGCCAGGACCAGACGGGCAGCCAGCGCGACATCCTCTTCCGACATGCGCTGCCGGCCAGCCAGGGCGGCGGCGGCGAGCGCGGTCCGCAGCGCCAACAGGATGGCGCGAATGGAGGCGACGCCGAGGGCAAGACCGACCACGCACAATGCCTCAAGATGAGCATCCTCCGCCTCGATGGATCCGACTGCTTCGCGCGCAGCGGCGATCTCGGCGGCACGAAAGGGCGGTGCATCGGCCAGGTCACGAACGCCGATCCCCTCCAGGTCCAGGTGGAAGGCAAGCCGGTCCGCAAGGGCAGTCGGCGGGCGTTCGTCCTCCGCGATTCCTTCATCAAGGGCAACCACACCGAACATCGCGGGCGTGCGCAACCCCAACCCGTCGCGTTCGACGACGACCTCGCCGGTGTCCATGGCCGCCGCCAGTTTGGCGGCCGTGGCTGGCTCCAGGCGTTCCGCCATAGCGATCAACAGCACGCCGCCGTCAGCCTCCGCCAGCAGGCCCCGCTCGGCGATCGGCCGGCCGGCCTTCAGCGTTGCCGACAGGTCGAGCCCGCCCAGCAAGCGGCTGTCGGTCACATGGACCGGCACGCGGCGGACCGTGCTGTCCGCCGGTAACAGGTCACGCAGCATCGCCAGCCAGCGATCCCGCACTGGTCCGGCCCGGGCCCTGAGCACAACACCGCCGATGCCAGCCGGATCGACCGCGAACAGAGCCGCGGCAAGGGCGGCATCCTGCCAGGGCGAGGCTGCGGGCCGGTCGCCGCCCCCGGGCGCAGGTTCAGGGGCCCCGGCGGTCACTATCCGAACACCTCCTCCACCGCCCGTTCGACGCGGACGGTGGAGCCCGCCTCGTCCAGCGGATCGCGCCGCAGACGGTGGCGCAGCGCCGCCGGCGCCACTTCGCGCAGATGCCGGTCGTCCACCGTCTGGTCGTCGTCGAGCGCCGCCAGCGCCCTAGCTGCCCGCACCAGCGTCAGCTCGCCTCGCAGTCCGTCGGTGCCCAGTGCCATGCACAGCCGCGCCGCCCGTTCCAATGCCGTCTCGGGCACCTCGACTTCCGGTAGAGTCGTGCGTGCGGCAGCAACCCGCCGCCGCACGCGCCCGTCTTTGGCCTTCCAGCGATCCGTAAAGGCTTCCGGATCCCGTTCGTAGGCGTCGCGACGCCGCACGACCTCGACGCGTGTTGCCAGGTCCTCCGGCGTGCGCACCTCAACCAGCAGCCCGAACCGGTCCAGAAGCTGGGGCCGCAGTTCCCCTTCCTCCGGATTGCCGCTACCGACCAGCACGAAGCGCGCGGGGTGGCGCACGCTCAGCCCCTCGCGTTCGACCACATTCTCCCCGGACGCTGCGACGTCCAGCAGGACATCGACCAGATGGTCCTCCAGAAGGTTGACCTCGTCGATATAAAGAAAGCCGCGATTGGCGCGGGCAAGCAGGCCCGGTTCGAAGGATTTCTCGCCACGGGTCAGCGCCCGCTCCAGATCCAGCGCGCCAACCACGCGGTCCTCGGTCGCTCCCAGTGGCAGGTCGATCACGGGCACGGGCGCTAGCCGGCTCTTCGGCGCCGCTTCGCCTTTGGTCTCAGCGCCGCTCGCGTTGCCGCAGGCCCCGCAGAGGCCGGCGACGGCCGCCGGCTCGCAGCCATAGGGGCATTGGACCACGATCCGCTGCCGGGGCAGCAAGGCGGCCAGTGCGCGGACGGCCGTTGATTTGCCGGTTCCGCGGTCGCCGAAGACGAGTACACCGCCAATGGTCGGGTCGATGGCTGCAATCAGCAGGGCGCGCTTGATCTCATCCTGGCCGACGATCGCGGAAAACGGAAAGGGCGGTCTCATATGGACGTCGGCTTCAGGGCACGGGGGCGCAATTGCAAGCGCGAAGCCCGTCCGGACGACGCCCTCGATCGCGCGCTGAGGGAAAGTTGCCATGGCGGGCGGCGTCCGCCCGGCTGCTTTGTCGATTGGTCGGCATTTCCGGTGACCCACTCACGGCCCGATACACAACCGACCTTACCAGACGGAACCCGGTGCGCACACCTAGCGGCAACGACCCTTGCATCTCGCTGTCTATTCGCGTTGACGTCAAAGAAGGTTGGCATAGCGATCTGCCGATTGCGCCCTAGTGGTAATCTGTTCGTTGAAGCGCCGCGTATGTACGTCGATAGAGCGGCGAGCAGGAAACAGTGCTCAGCACGTCGGGCAACGAACGCCAACCTAGACCGAGAGCCTGCCTAACGCAGGGAAAAAAGGGCCTTCATCACCCGATCGGTATGTGTATCCTTCGAGAACGCGTCCGCCACATTCCCGCCGCAGGGCCGGGGCAGCGTCAACCAAGCTTCACAATTGGAAGCGATACATCTGGGGGGACTATAATGACCGATTCGCGTAACCGACTTGGCGGAGTCTTGATCGCCGTCTCAGCGGCGGCGTTTGTTGGACTGGCCGGCTCGGCAAGTGCTCAGGACCTGGAGCCCGTTTCCGACTTGTTGGCTGACGCTGACCCGGCACAGGGCGAAACCCTGACGCGGCAATGCGCCGCCTGCCACACCTTCGACGAAGGGGGAGCGCATCGGGTCGGTCCGAACCTGTGGGACGTCGTTGGGCGGCCGAAGGCCTCTCAGGAGGGGTTCAACTACAGCCCTGCGATCCAGGAACTCGGGGGCGACTGGACATATGAAGACCTCAATGCCTATCTGGCGGATCCGCGAGGATTTGCTCCGGGCAACCGCATGGCCTTTGCTGGTGTGCAGGGTCTCGAAGATCGGGCAGCCGTGATCGCTTATCTCCGCAGCCTGAGCGCCGAACCCGCGCCATTGCCTTAGCCTTCGAGGCCAGGAATGGAGAGGCCCCGTCGTGCGGTACGGGACAATGGGTAACCTTCGGAAGGGGCCGGCATGACGTTCAGGTAGAATGTCCGAGGCGGCCGACCATCGCGCTTGCACCACTCTTGCGACACGTCGCCGTCGGACATCATCAGCCGCGATCTGGTGGAAGCCATTGCGATGGGTGATTGACTCGCGTGGTCGGCCGCATGGCTAGATTCGCAGCATTTCTGCAAGAGGGTCCCTCCAAAGTGATATTGTCGGTTTTCCATAGGACAAGTTTATCCGGCAATGCACGTGCATATACGACATGTGAGTCGGGGCGCTTCACCTTCAGAAGCAACCCCCATTTCGCTGCCGTCGGGGGCTGCAAAGCGGGGCGGTGTCATTCCCGCGACTTCATGCACTCCGCAGAATCCAAACCCCATACTCGAAATCATCCGTCGACAGAGTCAGTGTCCATCCAGTAACTGACGCTGGTGGCGCGCTTTGGCCCGGCTTGCCGAAGGAAGCGGATGTCGTCTCCACGGTTGCCGTGTTTGTTGCCAGATGTTGCCAGCGTGAGCCCCATACCACCCCCAAACGACCCACATATTGACAGATAGCGGTTAGTGCGCCAAGGTCTAAGCGTTTGATATTAAGTGGATTTTGGCTTCCCAGAACCCTTGAAGGCGCTCTGGCATCATAGATACCTCGGCGGAATGATCACATCGACCCGACTGAGTCTATGAAATCCAAATCCTGCCCCCGCAACCAAATGAAACTATAAGCTTATCAACCCCTTACGCCCGCTCCCGCGGGCTTCTTTGTGTCTCAACGGCAACCTCCGGCTCCACGACAAGATCCCAAGCATTCCGGCCACTTACTCCCGCTCCCACCGAACTCCGGAGGCTTCGTGGCGCATGGACGGCACGCAATCCAGGCCGTCCGTTCCTCCAATGCTCAAACACAGGGCGCGCGCGCCGATGATGATGTCCTGCGGCCGCATAGCTTGTTTTTGGGAAGTTGCCAACCCGCCTTCCTCTCATGTCCATCGAGGCCATGGTCTGTGACGGGACGCATCGCCCGCATTCGCTGAGACACAGGAAAGAGATCAGACGTACGGCCGCCTTATCGCGTTCAGGCGTACCAAAGGGATGTGGCCATCCCCTCTCCGCTGCCATCGCTCAGCACACGGAGCGATGGCAGCTCGGAGAGAATGGCCAACCCAGATCCCACGGCAGACTCTGCTCAGTCTGACCTATGGTGCTACTCGGCGCCTGCTCTGCGCCAAGGCCGGGAGTTGCACAGGAAGGCGGCACAGCCATTTGCCAAGATGTTGTTGTCGTCCAGCAAACCCTGCCATTCCGTTCCAGGCTTCAGCCTACGGCCCGTGCCGCCCTGCTAGAACAGCACCAGATCGCCCTCGGTACTGAAACCGGTGAAGCCTTCCAGCACCACGAAGGTGGCGAAGTTGCCGTTCCCGGCCACATCCATCGAAATCTCGGTACCGGCCGCCGTGTCGGCAACGGCGACCCGTGCCCCAGCCTCTGCACCGGACACGCCCAGGACCGTCGTCAGGTCCTCGATCTCGACGGTATCGCCAACGGCGAAGTCCGTGATCCGATCGACGCTGCCGCCCGCCATATCCTTGACACGCCAGACGAAGCGGTCGTCTCCGTCCCCGCCGGTCAGGGTGTCGTCGCCGCCCAGACCGCGCAGCCAGTCGCTGCCGTCGCCGCCGTCAAGGGTGTTGGCCCGCTTATCACCTCTCAGGGTGTCATCATAGTCGGTGGCCACCACCGCCTCGATACCGTCAACCGTGTCATTGCCGGCACCCGACGCCCTGTGGCTATGCAGGTTCACATGGACGCCCGTCCCGACATTGCTGAAGTCCAGGGTATCGAAGCCCGATCCGCCGATCAGGGTGTCGGCCCCTTCGTCGGCATACAGGATGTCGTCACCCGACCCGCCTTCGAGGCGATCGTTGCCGCTGCCGCCGGCGAGCGTGTCGTCGCCGCTGCCACCGAGCAACGTATCCAAGCCGGAACCGCCATTGAGGACGTCGTCGCCGGAGCCCCCGGACAGCTGATCATTGCCATCGTTGCCGTCCAGCATGTCATTGCCGCTGTCGCCGCGCACCTCATCCTTGCCGCTGCCGCCGGCAAGGATGTCGTCGCCCTTTCCGCCAGCGATCCAGTCGTCCCCGCGACCACCATCGGCAGTGTCGTTGCCGGAGTTGCCCCACAGCTTGTCGGCCCCGTCGCCGCCAGTCATGACGTCGTTTCCGGCCATGCCGTACACCTTGTCGGCACCGCGACCGCCGTCGATGATGTCGTTCTCATCGGCCGGCACTGGATCCACGATGGGGTCGACGCCCCCATCCGGATCGCCATTCACATCCTCGCCCCCGTCGGCATAAGCGATGTTGGGGTCGAGCACGCGGGCATTCGACTGACCCACATCGACCACGAAGACGGTGTCGTCATAGTCCTTGTCGCCGCCGTATTTCAGGTCTTCGAAGCCCAGCGTAATCAGCCCCTCGACGGTGTTCAGATGACCGACCGTGTGCGGGAAATTGTCGGGATTCGGGGCATAGTCGTCGGCCGGATCGGCAGCGCTGTGGAACAGGTCGTTGCCGTACTGGCTGCGGATCTTGGTCTCCTCACCCGTAACCGCATCGATGTGCCAGAGCTCCAGCGCGGTGGCGGTCTCAAGATTGCCCGGCTGGCCGTCGGGTGTGCGAAGCTCGAACTGGCCGTCGGGGTCGGACAGGTGCTGCTGGTTGTCGGTTCCATGGCCGAATCCGTTGCTGACGATGAAGAAGCCGATACGGTCACCGGCGTTCAGGTCCAGCGCAACGGCACTCTCGCCCGGGATCAGGTCTCCGCCGCTGCCGATCTTCGACGCGTTGGGGAACAGGATCGAGACATCGGTGATCGAGCCATCGTCTGCCACCTTGTAGACGCCGAGGCTGTTGCGATAGCCCGCCCCTTCGTTGAGGAAGGTGACGCTGCCCGCGTAGTCCTCGGCGACCGTGAAGTCGCTCAGCTTGACGATGCTCGGCCCGCCGCCGCCATAGAGAGTGTCATTGCCGGTGCCGCCGGCGATCAGGTCGCCGCCCGAACCGCCAAAGATCAGGTCGCCGCCCCCGCGGCCGTCCAGGTCGTCGGCGACCTGGCGGCCTGAGATCAGGTCGGCACGATGCGAGCCGTTGATGGTGTCGGCGGCCTGCGTGCCGATAACCGGCGAATAAATCGCCTGATCACCGGCAGCCGCCGGCGCCGTCGCGGCGTCGCCGGTATTGGCCGTCTCCACGGCCTCGGTACCATTGCTCATGGGATCAGTCCTTCAAGTTGGCAAATTGACAGTCGGTTCCGCGGATCGGTTGGGAGGCCGGGCTACCAGCCGATGCCGTGGTAGGACGCCTCTTCCGGGATCTCCGGGAACAGGCGGATCAGGTCGATCACCGCAACGCCTTCCGGCCTGCGGGCGACCGCGTCGCCGTAGCCATGGGCCTTGTGGGAAACGACCAGCACGTCGGCGGCGCCGGCCACATCGTCGGCCGACGACCGGGCAACGTCGGGCAGCGCCGTCATGACCGCGCGCAGGTGCGGCCGGGCGTGGCGCATATAGGCGTAGTGGCCTTCCAGATCGCCTTCGGCATGCAGGTTCGGGTCGTAGACCGAGACCTCCAGCCCGCGCTCAAGGCAGGCGGCGACCAGTTCCAGCGTCGGGCTCTCACGCAGATCGTCGGTGTTGGGCTTGAACGTGATGCCCAGGAAGCCGACCCGCCGCGCACCCGTCTCTTCGATCAGCCGCAACGCACTGGCGATATGCTCGTCGTTCGTCTCGGTCAGGCTGTCGATCAGCGGCAGACGCACGCCGCGCTCCTGCGCCAGGTGCTGCATGGCGCGCACCTCTTTGGGCAGGCACGATCCGCCGAAGGCAAAGCCCGGCTTCAGGTAGTACGGCGAGAGGTTCAGGTGCCGGTCCTGGCAGAAGATATCCATGACCGCGTGGCTGTCCGTGGCGAAGGCCTTGCACAGCCGGCCGACCTCGTTGGCGAACGCCACCTTCGTGGCATGCCAGGTGTTGTCGACGTACTTCACCATTTCCGCCGTCTCGATGGCGACGAACGAAATGGTCTCGTCCACCGGCGCGTAGACTTCGGTCAGCATTTCCGCGGACCGCTTGTCGGACGCGCCGATCACAGTCTTGGTCGGCTGGAAGAAATCGCGCACGGCCGTGCCCTCGCGCAGGAATTCCGGGTTGAAGGCGATGCCGAACCCTTCGCCGAGGCGCTTGCCCGACGCAGCCTCCAGCTCCGGCACCATGACGTCGCGGGTCGTGCCGGGCGGCACGCTGCAGCGCAGGACCACCAGGTGGAAGCCGTCCTTCTCGGCCAGAGCGGCGCCGATCTGTCGCGCCACCGTCCGCACAAAGCGGAAGTCGCAGCCACCGTCCGCGGCGGTCGGCGTGCCCACGGACACGAAGCTGATATCGGTGGCCAGTACTGCGCTTCTGGCGTCGTTGGTGGCATCGACCAGACCGCGCGCGACGCCGTCCGACAGCAGAGCGCCCAGCCTGTCTTCGACGATCGGGCTCTCGCCGGCTGCGATGCGGGCGACCTTGGTCATGTCGGGGTCGACGCCGATCATCCGGTGGCCGAGCGATGCGATGCAGGCCATCGAGACGGCGCCCACATAGCCCAGGCCGAAAACGCTGATGGCGGCTTTCGTCTCGCCGACCGTGGCCAGCAGCGGTGCGACTTCGAGATCGAAGGCGGGGGAAAGATCATTCATCGGAGAACGCTCCTGTCTCACGGGTGGCAATTCAGTTTCTGGGCCTCTCCAACAACAAGACCCGTGCCAACCGAGCGTTCGCCTAAAATTTTTCCGATAAATCAGATGCTTATTGACGAACTCCCAATAACAGACGAATTGCGTTGCTTTGCGTTCGGCCAAGTTTTCGTTGCGAGGCGCGATGCGAACCGCGATGGCATCGGCCCTATCCGCACCCGTCAGGACAGCAGCATCACACGCAGCATGGTGAAGCTCGGCACCTGCACGAGACCGCTGTAGAGCGACACGCCGAGGAACAGGGCGGCCACCGAGAACACGGTCAGGTACCGGGCCATCCAGGTCCTATAGAGATCCAGTAGACCGCCGCCGCCCATGCCCGCGGTCTGGTTGCCGCGGTTCGACCACCGCTGCTTCGCCAGCCGCCACAGGCAATAGACCTTCACCGACGCGTTGATCAGCTGGTTGAAATAGAGGATGCCCGGATAGGCGAGTTCCACCTTGCGGGAATAGATGTAGAGGAACAGCGACAGCAGCATCCGCGTGATCGCGATGAAGATGGCATAGGCCACCAGATAGGCGGGCGTGTGCAGGATCGCCGCGGACACCGCAAGCACCGGGCTTACCAGCATGGTCCACATCGAGAGCCGCTGATCGACCAGACACCACCAGATGAAGAACGGCATGGCGCGGGGCCCGAGGGCGATCGCCCGGCTGCCGTTGCGCAGCATGTTGCCGGACCAGCGCCGGAAGTTCTGCACCATGCGATCGAGGCCCGAACCCTCGATCACCTCGACCGTATAGCCGATGGCATCGGGGACGTAGAGCATCCGCGCCCGGTGCTTCAGCAGGTAGTACCAAGTGCTCTTGTCGTCGCCGCTGAGAAAGCGAAAGTCGCCCCATAGCCAGTGTCTCAGGTGGTCCGCCTCCAGCGTGCGGATGAATTCCAGATCCATCAGATGGCGGGCCCGGAACACCGACATGCGGCCGGTCAGCGTCAGCACGCGCCCCGCGAGCGCATGGCTCTGCATGGCGAGGCGCCGCTGGGCGAAGCGCATGGTCAGCCAGGTCGCAACCCAGCGGGGGCCGATGCAGATGACTTCCTCGTCCGTGGTGACGGCCTCCAGATCCGGATAGACCTTGAACAGCGGCATGCATTTGCCGATCGACCCCGGACCTAGGATGAAGTCGCCGTCCATGAAGACGATAAGGTCGTCGGGCTCGACCGGTCCGCGGTTCATGGCCCGCAGCACCAGGCCGATGGCCAGCCGCTTGCCCGGCTGGTTCTGACGGATGATGCGCAGCGTGATATCGAGATGGCCGGCGAAACTGCGCAGGTAGTTGGAAATGACGTCTTCGTCGTAGATATCCCCTGACCCGAGCCAGATCGTGCCGGGAACGCCGCTGCTCTCCACCTCACGGCAGATGCTGCGGATCACCTTTTCCGTGATGTCGCGGTGCTCGCGGAAGGTCGTGAACATGAAGTGCAGGTGGCGGGGGCGCCAGCCGGCGGTCCATTCAGCCTCACCCCGCACGCGCAGGCGCGGATAGACGAAGGTGCCGTAGATCCCCGCGCGGACCGCGTGGGTGAACCACCAGCCATAGCGCCACACGCCCAGAATGCCGAGCGTGAAGGTGATGGTTCTGGTCGCGGGATCCCAAAGCGTGTTCGGCAGCTGACACACGAGGACGAAGCAGATGCCGAAATAGAGGAAGATCTTGAACAGCGCGACGGCGTTCCATTTCTGCCAGCCGCGCGGCCTCTCCGTCGGGTCTTCGATATGGAAGGTCTGCTGGCGGCGGGCGGTGGTCGACTGGCTCATGCCCCCTCTCCCGCAAACTGGTGACCGATCCAGGCGATGAGACCTGAAAGGATCGCGTCGTCACTGCGGCGGTCGAAGATGACGATGGCCGGCAGGCCGGCGCTGATTTCTTCGCCAAGCGCGGGTTCCGTGAAGGTCAGGATCACCCGGCCGGACCGATCCTCCGGACCGCGCCAACTGTAGTGGCTGCGCTGTTCGTCGATGAACCCGGTGGTCCGGTCGATCCGCGTCACCCATGCTGACACTCGGCGGTCCAGCGCCGGAAGATAGACCGTCGCCGTATCGCCGAGACCCACGACCAGGATCTGTTCCTGGTCCAGGAAGGCCTCGATCGTGCGGTCCTGATCACGCTCGATGATCAGGATGTCGTCGCCGCGCAGCACGGTGGCGCCAGCCGGCTTGCTGACTTCTACCACCCAACCATCGAACGGCGCCGCAATGTCGAGGCGCTGCCGGTGCATCTCCAGCGCCTCAAGCTCTTGACGGGCGAGCAGCAGCTCTTCCTCCGCCAGCATCAGGTCAGCGGCGAGGTTGGCGTATCCCTGTTCCATGCGCACGGCATCGAACAAGCTGTCGGCCGTCGTCTCGCTGGCCGTTTCGTCGAATTCGCCGAGATCGATACGCAGAACCGCCAGCTCTGCCTCCAGGACTGCGACCTCGTTGGCGGCTTCCTCGACGACTTCAACGGTCGTCCAGCCCTGTTGGTAGATGCCCTCGACGCGGTCGTGGCGGGCGCGCGCCAACTCCAGACGGACCTCGAGCGCAGCGACGGCGGCGGCCGTCCGCTCACGGTTGTTGTCGGCTACGATCTCGCGGTCGCGATTGCCGAAGGTGGCAGCATCAAGCTGTCGGGCGACATGGTCGCGCCGGGCGCGCGCGCGTTCCACGGCGATGGCAGCGACGTCGAGACTGTGCTCCAGCTCGCTGTCGGCAAGCCGACCCAGCGTCTGGCCCGCCTCGATACGGTCGCCAGGCGCCAGTTCGGTAAGCATGATGCGGCCGTCGGCATGTGCTGTCACCACATCCAGCGGTGCCGTCACGACGGCGGCGTCCACCTCTAGCTTGAACATGTTGGCGTAGGCCACGAAGCCGGCGAAGGCGATGATGCCGGCACCGAGCATCAGATAGATGGTGGTCATCACGATCGCCCGCACCGGCCAGCGCCGCACCGGCACCGCGTCCTTCGGGTTCGGATCGGGACGGGTTGATACGGGCGTTACCGGCACATCGATGCGCTGGATCGTGTCCGCGACCTCGACCATGGAGCCGCGCACCAGTTCATCGATGAAGTGAGCCATCAGGCTGCGTTCGCGCTCGCCAACGCGGACGAGCCGAAAGGCCACCATTTCGGTGGCTGTCCGCACCACTTCCGCCCCGACGACGAAGCCAACGTCGAATCCCTGGAAGGGCAGGCTCAGACGAAGATCGACCTGATCGCCGATCGCGTGTCCGTCGATCGGCACGCCGTCCAGGCGCAAGCCCGACAGGCTCCAGTCGGTTGCCTCAATCACCTGGTCGCGCCAAGCGACCCACAGCGGCGCGGTCACCCGGTGCTGCAGACGTTGGCTCGGCCTTTCGCGCACGATCCTCATATCGGTGATCCCATTCGGAACAGCACTCGGACATACATCCGCAAGTGGCATGCCAGTTCCGAGGGCACCGATCGGGCCCAATCATCGCGTATCGCAATTGCGGATCGCGAATCCGTACTTCCCGAATTCGAAAGACCGGGCCGTCACATGTCGCCGGCGTGGATCGGCTGGGACCGCCTTAAGCCCAGTCAAACCGGGACATTCGGCCGATCGGAGACGACTTGCGTGCAGGCGATGGCACGGGGCTTGCCGAAACGGGCCGCAGTGCCGGCGCCGCGGGTGCCGGATTGGCAAACACCAACCCCGGAGACACCCCAATGTCCAAGCTGCCGCTCCACGAGGCGCGCCCGTTAACTCCCGTTTTGCTTGCAGGCGGTAGCGGAACGCGCCTGTGGCCGCTGTCCCGTGAGACCATGCCGAAGCAGTTCCAAGCGCTGGTCGGCGACCTCAGCCCGTTTCAGCAGACCTTGCTGCGCGTGGGCGACAGTCGGTACTTCGCCCAACCCGTCGTCGTTACGACCGAAGACCTTCGCCCGATCGCCGAGGCTCAGGCGGAAGCCGTCGGCATCGATCTCGCCGGTCTTGTGGTGGAGCCCGCGGGCCGCAACACGGCCCCGGCCATCCTGGCGGCCGCCATACACCAACTGAACGACAAGGGTAACGCAAACCTGTTGGTGCTGCCTTCGGACCACGTCATCGTCGGTGCGACAGCCTTCGAGCAAGCGGTGATGCAGGCTGCCATGGCGGCCAGCCGCACGAACATGTTCGTCACCTTCGGTGTCGAGCCGATCCGCCCCGAGACGGGCTACGGCTACATTCGCCGCAGCACCGCAATGATCGCGCCGGAAGTCTTCCTGATCGATGCCTTCATCGAAAAGCCGTCGCGCGACGGTGCGGAAAGGCTGTTGGCAAAGGGCGACGTCTACTGGAACAGCGGCATGTTCTGCTTTCCCGCGCAGGCGCTTGCCGACGAACTCGGGCGCCTGGAGCCGGAGATGGCAGCAGCCGTCAGTGAGAGCGTCACGACCGGCACCCGCCAGGGCCACGTCCTGCGACTGGAAGCCAGCGCTTACGCCCGCGCGCACTCAACATCCATCGACTATGCCCTGATGGAGCGGACGGACTTGGCGGCCGTCGTCCCGCTGACGGCGTTCTGGAGCGATATCGGATCCTGGGATGCCGTATGGGAGATGACGCCAGGCCGCGACGCCAGTGACAACGTCTGTGTCGGCCATTCGATTGTCATGAACGGCGCCAACAATTACGTGCGCTGCGAGCGGGGCGTAACGGCCGTCGTCGGCCTTGACGACGTCGTCGTGGTGACGATGGAAGACGCCGTGCTGGTCGCCGACCGCCGCGACGCGCAGGCCATCAAGCCGCTGGTGGACCGGCTGCGCAAGGACAGCGAGCCGTCAGTGCGAGAGACGTCTACGGTGCTCCGGCCCTGGGGCTCCTACAAATCGGTCGACAGGGGGCCGACCCATCAGGTGAAGCACATCACGGTGGTGCCCGACGGACGCCTGTCGCTGCAGTACCATCATCATCGCAGCGAGCACTGGACCGTCGTCGCCGGCACGGCCTTGGTGACGCTGGACGACCGCGTGCTGACCCTGCAGGCCAACGAGAGCGTCTATATACCGCAAGGGGCCGTCCACCGACTGGAGAACCCGGGCCGCGAACCTCTGCATCTGATCGAAGTGCAGTGCGGCGCCTATCTGGGCGAGGACGACATCGTCCGGGTCCATGACGTCTACGGCCGGGCGGAAAGCGCGCCCTCTGTCGACGACCGCGCCAGCGCAGACACTGCGGGCTGATGCCAGGTCAAACGTCCAAATCGAGGTTCAGAACAATGACGTCCGTCTTCATCTTTGACATCGACGGCACGCTCACGGCGCCGCGCCAACCCATGAGCCGCTCCATGGCGGACTTCATGGAGCGTTTTGCCGGGTCTGCCGCGGTCTTCCTCGTCACCGGCAGTGACTGGCCGAAAGTGTGCGAGCAGGTTCCCGAGCGCGTCCGGCGCCTGTGCCAGGGTATCTTCTGTTGTGCCGGCGCTGAGCACTGGCGGGACGAGCAGCGTATCGCTCACCGGCCCTTCGAGTTCCCGGAAGATCTGATCGTCAGGTTTACGGGTCTGGTGAATGTAAGCCCCTACCCGTACCGCCTCGGCCGGCATGTGGAACGCCGTACGGGTTTGCTCAATGTCAGCGTCGTCGGCCGCAACGCGGACCGCAAAGCGCGTGCCGCCTATCGGAAGTACGACGACCAGACCGGAGAACGCGGTTGGATCGTCGAACAGCTCAGACTGCACTTTCCCGACTTCGATTATTCGATCGGCGGCGATATCAGCATCGACATCGCCCCGCGCGGCTGGTCGAAGGCTCAGGTGCTGCCGACCGTGCTGGCGGAGGTTCCGGACGCGGCAATCCGGTTCTTCGGCGACCGCATGGAAGTCGGTGGCAACGATCTGCCGCTGGCGGACGCGTTGGGCGCGCTCGCCGGCGACCATGTGGCCTTTGCCGTAGCCGGCCCCGACGATACGCAAAGTCGGCTCGCGGCATTGACTGAAGAAGGGAGGCGAATGGCTGCGCCGATCGCATTCGAGGCTATGCCGGCCTGATGGCCGGCAGCATGCTTCGTATGGGAAGGGGAAACACTCCGATTCTCGAGGATCCGACACCGTGATCTGGCGAGCGAACCGACGGCACGCGCCTGCAGTCCGCACGCTGCCGTCCAGGACCAAGGAACGAGGCGTTTCCCCGACCCTCGCGCACCAACGCGGCTTCGATCAGGGCATGGCCAGATCTCCGTTCAAAGGGTCGAGACGTGACCCGCTGGTGATTGACCATGATGGCAACGTGATCTGAATGGAAGTGACCAGACCGATGAGGCAAACGATGATACACCCGCTCAACACAGCGAAACGATGCGTCTTCGCCACGCTCATCGCACTTGCCGCGATGGAGGCATCGACGGCTCAGGCAGAAGACCTGCCGACGCCGGAAGGACAGGTGATCCTCACGGTGTCCGGCAACATTGCCGTGACCAACGCCGGCGACGCGGCGGAATTCGACCGGGCAATGCTGGAGGCCCTGCCCCAGGTCACGCTGACGACAACGACGGCGTGGACGGAAGGACAGACGACGTTCCAGGGGCCCTTGGTGCGTGATGTCCTGCAGCTGGTTGAGGCGACGGGCGAGCAGGTGACGGCCACTGCCCTCAACGACTACGCCGTTGAGATACCGGCTCTCGATTTTGAAGAATACGACGTCCTGCTTGCACTCTTGATGGACGGCGAACGCATGTCCGTCCGCGATAAGGGCCCTATCTGGATTGTCTACCCGCAAGACGATCATGCAGAATTGCAGACCGTGGAATACAATGCCCGTTGGATTTGGCAGCTGCGGTCGCTGAATGTCGGAGAGCCCTGAGAGCGAGCCTTTGACGGCCGGGTCTTGGATCATGGCACGCCGACTCTTCATCGGGCTCGTGCTCATCGGCTTCGTCGTGAGCATCGCCGTGGGAATCGACACGTTGCTGGCGGGCGACGCGGTGGTGAAGGGGCTGCTGGCGGAAAACGTGCTCTGGGCCGCTACCCAGGCGCACACCGAGGTCTTGCGTCTTCACTCTGCGCTGATCGTCCTGGCGGATCGCGAAGACGCGGCAGCGGCTGAGGAGGTCCTGTTTCGTCTGGACATCCTCTGGAGCCGGGTCGGCGTGCTTGAGAACGGCGAGATCGGGCGGTTCCTGGCCGCATCTTCCCTGGACGGCCGTATCGAAGCCTTGAACGGGACGCTCGGCGCGCTCGACACCCTTGCTCCGGCCCTCGGCGCCCCGGCCGATGCCGGCTTCCGAGACGCTGTGCAGGCGGCGCTTGCCGTTGTCAGCGAGGAAGTTGCCCCCAGCCACGCCTGGACGCTGGAGGTGCTGCATGCGGATCGCGAACGTTCTTTGGCACTGATCGACGATCGCCGGGAAACTGTGTTCTGGCTAATTGCGGCGTTCGGCGGACTGGTGTTGGTGGGCGTTGCGTTCGGCGGCCTTCTGTTGCGGGAAATCGGACGGGCGAACCGGAAATCCGCCGAAGCGACCGCGGCCCTGGCCACCGCCGCCGCGGCGGAGCGCCGCCTCGTCGACGCGATCGAGACGATCCCCGAGGGCTTCGCCCTTTATGATGCTCTCGACCGGCTGGCAGTCTGCAACGAGAGATATCGCACCATCTATGCCAACAGTGCCCCTGCAATGCGCGTCGGCAACACGTTCGAGGCGATTGTCCGCTACGGCGCGGAAAGGGGCCAATATGTCGAAGCTATCGGGCGTGTGGACGAATGGGTTCGGGAACGGGTGGAGCGCCACCGAAATCCCGGCGCACCGATCGAACAGCCCCTCGGCAACAATCGTTGGGTCCGGATCGAGGAACGTCCGACCGCCGAAGGTGGCGTGGTCGGCGTACGTGTCGACATCACGGACATCAAGCGCGCCCAGCAACTGCTGGAACGAGCGGAAGCGATCACGGCACTCGGACACTTCAACCTCGATACGGCGTCTGGCCGGATTCACTGGTCGGCCCAGCTCTACCGGATCCTGGGTGTGGACCCCGCAAGCGGACCGGCGACGACCGACAGGCTGCTCGCCACCTTCGAGCCGCCGGAGGCCGCCCGGCTCGATGAAATGCTGACCCACGTCGCTGGCGGTGGATCGGCCGGCGGCGCGGTGATGGAGACGCGGAAGATCGACGGCAAACGCCGATGGCTCGAGATCACCCTGGAGTCCGAGCCGAATGCGATGGGCGATCTGTCCGGCATCTTCGGCACCGTTCAGGACGTCACCCGCAGCTATGAGGCTGAAAGGCGCCTGGAGGTTGCGATGGCGGATGCTGAAGCCGCCAATGCGGCCAAGAGCCGGTTCCTGTCGATCATGAGCCACGAAATCCGCACCCCCATGAACGGCATCGCCGGAGCACTGAACCTGATCGACGCCGATCAGCTGGACACCGCTGTCGGCGATCTGGTCGAGGTCGCGCGATCCAGCACGGATCGGCTGCGCACGGTGCTTAACGACATTCTCGATTTCACACGGATCGAGGGCGGCCAGTTGGCGCTGGAATGCGATGCCTTTGATGCTTACGCCTTTGCGGCCGAAGCGACCGCCTTCTGGGCGGGCACCGCAGCCGCCAAGGGACTGGCGCTACGTCGGCACATCGCCCCGGATGTGGCGCCGGTGCTGCTCGGCGATGTCGGGCGACTTCGGCAGATTGTCGACAACCTCTTGAGCAATGCCATCAAGTACACACTGGAAGGGACGGTCACGCTCAACATCCATGCCGCGGCAGCCGATGCGGCGCACGACCGGCAGACATTGACGATCGGGGTGCAAGACACCGGTGTGGGCATTGCGCCGGAAGATCGCGATCGTGTCTTCGTCGATTTCACGCAGCTTCACGCCCGTCAGGGATTGGCACAGGGCGGATCGGGCCTGGGTCTCGCGATTTGCCGGCGCCTGGTCGAACTGATGGACGGCAGCATCGACTTCGAGAGCGAACCGGGCAGGGGTTCCACATTCAGGGTCAAAGTGCCGCTGGCACTGGCGCCTGCCGGAACGACCGTTGGAAGGCGGAGCCCGGAACGGGGTGTGACACCTGTCCTGCCCGCAGGTCTGCGCGTTCTTCTTGCAGAAGACAATCCAACCAACCAGCTGATCGCCCGCGCAACGCTGGAAAAGATGGGCTGCACCGTCGACATTGCGGCCGACGGACGTGAGGCGGTGATGGCGGCGACCGCCAGGCCCTACGACGTCGTGTTGATGGATGTGTCCATGCCCGAAATGGACGGGCTTGCGGCGACCCAGGCGATCCGCGCTGCGCTGGAACCCGGCCCACCCATTCTTGCATTCACCGCCTATGCCATGACCGAAGATCACAACCGGTTCCGGCAGGCGGGTATGGACGGCGTGGTGGCCAAGCCACTCTCTGCGGGCGAACTCGCCCGCAGCATCTCCGCAGTCACCGATGACCGAGCCTTGGTGTCCGGCCTCTCAGAGAGTTCGGCTTCCCAAGGCACCGCTGACGTTCTGGTGGATTTGACAGTCTTGAGAGGGCTTGACGACAACCTGGACGACTCCACCTTCGTTGAATTGTGCCAGCGCTTCGAACGTGATGTCATCCGCTGCACAGGCATGATCCGGACGGCCGCCGTTGAGGGCGACCACGAAGGGGTCGAACGGGCGTCGCACACGCTGACGAGTGTGGCCGCAACTTTGGGCGCCGAGGCACTGTCGAAGGCGGCTCGGCAGATAAACCGGACCTGTCGTGACGCCGGAGCGCTTCCTGAGCCCGATGCCGTCGACACGCTGGATCGGCTGGCAGGCCAGACGCTCGCCTGCGTGCGCGACTGTACCACCTGCGGCTACGCGGCGGCCTGCACGACGCCGCATTCTGAGGCTGAGGCCTAAGGAAACGATGGCAGATCCCAAACCCGAAATCCTGCTTGTCGAGGATACGCCCTCCCTTTCCTTGGTCTATCGCGGTTTTCTCTCGTCGGAGGGGATAGGCGTCGACCTGGCAGAAACGGGACAGGCGGCTCTCGCGGCCCTCGCTGAGCGGCGCTACCGGGTGATCCTCCTCGATCTCGTGCTGCCGGACATGGATGGGTTCGACATTTTGCGCAAGGTGCGGGACGAGGGGCTGGACGCCACCGTCGTCGTGATAACCGCGCACGGCTCGCTCAACATAGCGGTTCAGGCCATGCAACTCGGCGCAACGGACTTCCTGGTGAAGCCGTTCGCGCGCGAGCGACTGTGCACGACGGTGCGCAACGCGCTGGAGCGGACCGCCTTGCGCGAGAGCGTCGAGACGCTGCGCCAGGAGTACGGCCGTCACCATTTCCAAGGATTTGTCGGCAGCTCTCTGCCGATGCAGGCCGTCTATCGGGCCATCGAGAGCGTCGCCCGGTCCCGGGCCTCGGTTTTCATCAGCGGCGAGAGCGGCACCGGAAAAGAGGTCTGTGCCGAGGCCATCCATAAGGCCGGACCGCGTGCCGGCAAGCCCTTCGTCCCCCTCAACTGCGGTGCGATCCCGAAGGATCTGGTCGAGAGCGAACTGTTCGGCCACGTCAAGGGCGCGTTTTCCGGCGCCACGTCGAACCGCGACGGGGCGGCGCAAATGGCAGACGGCGGTACACTGTTCCTCGACGAGATCTGCGAGATGGAACTGGCGCTGCAGGTGAAGCTGCTGCGTTTCCTGCAGACGGGGCGCATCCAGAAGGTCGGCAGTTCCGAGCAGGTTCCGGTCGATGTCCGCGTCCTTGCGGCGACCAACCGCGATCCGTTGGCCGAAGTGGAAGCTGGGCGTTTTCGCGAAGATCTCTACTACCGCCTTCACGTGATCCCGATAATGCTGCCGCCGCTGAGGGATCGCGACGGCGACGTGCTGGAGGTCGCCCAGGCGCTGCTGCAGCAGATCGCTGCGGAGGAAGGAAAGGCGTTCCGGGGCTTCGACGAAGGTGCACAGGAAGCCCTGCTGCGTCATCGCTGGCCCGGCAATGTGCGGGAACTGCAGAATGCGGTGCGCAACGCGGTCGTGCTGAACGACGGCGATCTGGTCACGGCCCAGATGCTGCCCGACCTTTCGCGCACGGGACTCTCCGTCGGGGATGATCCCGCATTGCCGATGGCGTCGGCACCATCGGCGCCGGCGGCAAGCGATCTCTCCACTGCTACTGTGCGGCTGAACCGGCCGCTGGCCGAGATCGAACGGGAGGTAATCGAGACGACCATCCGCCTGACCGGCGGCAGCATTCCGAAGGCTGCCCGCGTGCTGGACGTGAGCCCGTCGACCATCTACCGCAAGAAGGAAACCTGGGCGGCCGGCTGAGCGGGCGACGCCATCTGCCGCGCTGGTCTGACCCCATTCGGCCCCCAACCTTGGCTCCTCTTCAACGCCAGATTTCCGGTTGGCTGTCAGCGTCTTGTCGCAGGATCCCGCACCGAGGGGGCGTCACGGCGTAGTCGCTCAAATGCGATTCACAAAAACACGATAATTTCTGAACGCCATTCGTCTTCCATTCGCCGTACTAGTACCGCGGTCTCGTGGAGGGCGCTTCCCATGTCCGATAGACCTCGGCGGCGCAGACGGCCCGCGCAGGTAGATTCAACGGCGATCTCGGGGGCTGTCCATGAGGGAGGCCGCTATCGTCCGCTGAGTGACGGGGACGTCGAGGCGGTTTGTGATGCGGCTTTCGAGACCCTCGCTCGAATCGGCGTCGCTGGCGCACCCGGCTGGCTGGCCGAGCGACTGGTGGCGGCTGGCGGCGGCCGTCGGCCCGACGGGCGCGTGACCTTTGCGCGGGGTCATGTCGAGGCTGCCATGTCTCGTGCTGCGCGTCGGGTCGTCATTCCGGGCTATGTCGAGGCGATGGGCATAGAGGTCGGCGGCGGCCGGGTGCACATCGGCACCGGCGGCGCCGCCGTTCAGGTGCTCAATGCGGCGACCGGCGCGTATCGCGACTCCACGCTTGCCGATCTCTACGGACTGATGCGGGTTGTCGATCAATGCCCCAACACCCGCTACGGCGTCCGCCCGGTCGTCGCGCGCGACATGGCGACACCGCTCGATCTGGATATCAACACGGCGTTTGCGTGCCTGAAGGCGACCGGGAAGCCGATCGGCGTCAGCTTCGACAACGCGGGCCATATCGAACCCGTCATCGAACTGTTCGACTTGGCACTCGGCGACGCAGGCCGCTTCCGCCGCCGGCCATTCTGCTTGGCGATCGTCGTTCATGTGGTGCCGCCGCTCCGCTTCGCGGCCGAGGGCGTCGACATCATGCGCGCCGCAATCGAGCAAGGCATGCCGCTGCAGATCTGCTCAGCGGGTCAGGCAGGTGCGACCAGCCCGGCGTCGCTCGCCGGCGCCTTGGCGCAGGGACTTGCCGAATCTCTCGCCGGCCTGATGGTGGTCGACGCCATCCGGCCGGGCCATCCGTGCATCTACGCCTTCATGCCGTTCATCTCCGATCTCCGTACCGGCGCCATGAGCGGCGGCAGCGGCGAGTCAGCCGTCGCCAACGCAGCGGCGGCCCAGTTGCTGCTGCATCTCGGCCTGCCCTCAACGGTATCGGCCGGCATGACCGACTCCAAAGTCGCCGATGCCCAGGCGGGATACGAGAAGGGTTACACGGTCGCCCTCGCCGCCCAGGCCGGGGCCGACATGATCAATCTGTCCGTCGGCATGCTGGGGTCCATCATGGTCGCCTCGCCGGAAGCCATGGTGATCGACGACGAGATGTGTGGCGCGATCCTTCGCACGGTACGTGGGGTGGAGGTGACATCGGATCTGCTGGATCTCGATGTCTGTGAGACCGTCGTGACGGGCGAGGGCCACTACCTGGGCCAGGCGCAGACCCTGGACTTGATGAAGACGCAGTACGTCTATCCGGTGCTCGGCGATCGCCAAAGCGTTGCAGACTGGACGGCGGCAGGCGGCCGCTCAATCTGGGACCGGGCTCAGGACCGGGTCCGCGAGATCATGTCGGAACCGCCCGAGCACCTACCGGCAAGGATCGAGCGAGAGATTCGCACTCGGTTCGATATTCGCCTCGGTTGGGAGGGGGACGTAGCGTGAAGGTCTTTCGAAGCGTGATCATTGAATCTCCCATCGACAGAGTGTGGGCCGCAGTCCGCGGTTTTGACCGCGTCGTCGACTGGAACCCCGGCGTCACTTCGGCCCGGATCGAAAGCGGCTCGTCCACCGGGGTCGGCTCGATCCGCCGCCTCGACATTGCCGACGGCACGGTGTTTCGCGAGACTCTGCTGGCCCACTCGGATGTCGAGCGTTTCTATGCGTACGATATCGTCGAAGGGCCGCTGCCCTGTACGGACTATGTCTCGACGCACCGCTTCATTCCCATCACCGACGGTGACATGACGCTGGGCATCTGGAGCGGAGAGTTCACCTGTGATCCGGCTGATGCCCAGAGCCTGGATACAATTGTCGGCGATCAGATCTACCGCGACGCCATGCGCGGCCTGAACGACTTCCTGAAAGCGCAGGCGTGAGATGGTCGATACGCTGGGCCCCCGCGGCATCATCGGCCTCATGGCTCCGGCCATGAACACGGTCGTCCAGCCTGAGCTCGAATTGCTTCGACCCACAGGCGTCACCAACCAGATGCAGCGGTTTCGCCTCGGAGGCGATGCGGTTTCGGATGACCTGGTGGAGGAAGCGACCAAGCTGATGGATAGCAATCCGGACGCCATCGCCTTGGGCCTGACGGCTGACGCTGCGCCGGGTGGGGTGGCGAAGCTGGCAGCGCGCTGCAGGGACCTTGCCGAAACGGTCGGCGTTCCCGTCTTCAACGCGTCGGAGGCCGATCATGCGGCGCTCAGCGCGTTCGCTGCGCTTCGCGTCGCGGTGGTCACACCGTTCAACGCTGAGATCGACCGCATCGTGAAGGCCAATGTCGAGGAGGCGGGATTCGAGGTTGTCGCCATCAGGGGCACGGCAGCCCCGTCGCTGGCGGCGATCTGCGAGACCCCGCTTGACGACATCCGCGCTGTCTTCCGTCAGGTCGCCGAAGCCGATTGCGACGCGATCCTGCAGGTCGGCACCGCGCTTCCCGTCGTCGCCATGATCGAGGAATTGGAGGCGGAGACCGGCAGGCCCGTCGTCGCTTGCAACGCCGCGGTCTATTGGCAGACGCTTCGCGCCCTCGGCGTCACCGATGCCATCCGTGGCTACGGACGACTGTTGGCGGAGCATTGAGCAATGCGACGTCAGGCAAGAGTCGTTGTCATCGGTGGTGGCGCAGTCGGCGCGTCGTGCCTCTATCATCTGACCGAAGCGGGCGTAGCCGACAGCCTGCTGATCGAAAAGGACGAACTGACGTCCGGCTCGACATGGCATGCCGCCGGCAACATTCCGACCTATGCGTCGAGCTGGCTCGGCATGCGCGCCGGCAACTACGCCTGGAGGCTCTACAAGGACCTCGGCGACAAGGTCGGTTCGCCGATCACGTATCGGCACACGGGCGCATTCTGGCCTGGTCATACCGGGGACCGGATGGACCTTTATCGGCACTTGGTGGGGCTATCGAGGTCGGCCGGATTCGAGCTGGCGCTGCTAACGCCCAGCGAGATGGAAGCCATGCACCCCCACTACAAGGCGGGCTCGGACATCCTGGGTGCGATCCACGATCCCTACGAAGGCGATGTCGACCCCAGCCAGCTGACGCAGGCGCTGGCTAGGGGCGCGCGTGCCGGCGGCGCGGAGGTCGCGCGGTTCACGACGGTCATCGACATCTCCAGGACGCCAAGCGGCGAATGGCGCGTCTCTACCGACAAGGGCGACGTAACCTGCGAGATCGTCGTCAATGCCACCGGGTTCTATGGCGGGCAGGTCGCCAGGCTTGCCGGCGCACGGGCACCCGTCGTCACGCTGGAACACCAGTACCTCGTGACCGAGCCGCTCAGCGAACTGGAGGCCGATCAGACATTGTTCCCGCTGGTCCGCGATCCCGACATCCGCTTCTATCTGCGGCGCGAGCGGGCCAGTTTCCTGTTCGGCTCCTATGGCCACCCGGGCCGACCGGCCTTCGTCGACGGACTGCCCGATGACTTCGCCCACTCCCTGTTTCCCGACTCCGTGGACGACATCGCAGAGGTCTTGGAGCAGGCCATGGCGCATGTGCCGCTCTTGGGCGAGGCGGGCGTGCAGCGGTTCTTCAATGGACCGATCGCCTATTCGCCGGACGCACAGCCGCTCTGCGGTCCGGCGAATGGCTTGCCAGATTTCTACCTCGCCTGCGGCATTCAAGTCGGCATCACGCAATCGGCCGCGGTCGGAAAGGCGATTGCGGAATGGGTGACCGAGGGCGAGACGGAGTGGGACATGACGGCGTGGGATCCACGCCGGTTCGGTGACTGGGCCGACGAAGCTTTTGCGCGGGAGCGGGTGGTGCAGCTATACGACCTGCAATACGCAATCCCCTTCCCGCATCGCGTCCTGCAGTCCGGCCGTCCAGTGGAGCGAACGCCGCTGTACGATCTGCTCTGCGCAAAGGGGGGCCAGTTCGGTCAGATCGGCGGATGGGAGCGTGCCCTGTGGTTCGACCGGGGCGGGCAGGCATACGATGAGGCGAAGCTGAGTTTCCGCGATAGCGAACCCTGGCGCGAGGCTGTGCGGTTCGAGTGCGAAGCCGTTCGCGACGCCGTCGGCGTAATGGATCACGGCGGCTTCACGAAGTACGAAGTTTCCGGCCCCGGTGCCCGGGCCTTTCTTGAACACGTACTATGCGGAACCGTGCCAAGAGTCGGGCGGATCAAGCTTGCCTATATGTTGACGCCGAAGGGGATGCTCTGGAGCGAAGCCACGGTCGCGCGGCTCGGCGACGAGCACTACATGCTTTGCGGACCGACGCTCGCCATCGACCGCGATTTCGACTGGCTCTCAGCGCAGCTGCCGGCTGACGGTTCGGTTAGCCTCCGCCTGGGCAGCGACCGGGACGGCGCGCTGATGGTCATGGGGCCGAAGTCTCGGGACCTCCTGTCACGGCTGACCCAAGCCGACCTCAGCCGCGAGGCGATGCCGTGGATGTCGGTCGCCGAGATCGAGGTCGTCGGCCGGACTGTGACGGCCATGCGCGTGTCCTACGTCGGTGAGCTGGGCTGGGAACTGCATGTGGCCTCGGCCGATCTTGCGACGGTCTATGAGGGGATCTGGGATGCAGGAAGCGCATTCGGTCTGGTCGACTTCGGCTCGTATGCCCTGAATGCCATGCGGCTTGAAAAGGGCTACCACGCCTGGGGGGCGGATTTCGGAACCGAATACACGGTGTTCGACGCCGGGCTTTCGGGTTTCGTCAAGATGGACAAGCCTGATTTCGTCGGCCGCGATGCGGTGATGAGCCAAAGCGAGACCGCCTCCGGCTGGCAGTTCGCGGGGTTCGTGGTCGAGAGCGACGACGCTGACCCGTTACCGGGCGATCCGATCATCCTTGACGGCAGACTTGTCGGCTACGTCACGTCTGCCGGCGACGGATTCCGCATCGGTAAGCGGCTTGCGCTCGGCTACGTCGAAGGCGGACTCGCCAAACCGGGTGTGGACTTCGAGATCGAGGTGCTGGGCGCGCCCTGCAGGGCTGTCTTGACGCTGACACCGTTCTACGATTCCGCAAATGAGCGCCTTCGCGGTTAAGCCAGGTGCAGCGTCCGGTCGTTGGACAAGGATGGAAGGTCTGCCAGCCGGAATTCTCGGCGAGCCCAGGGTCCGGAAACCGGCGGAACAGATGCCGAGGGTGCTCCATTCTACCTCCGGAACCCATCCGTATCCCTGCACCAGCCGGCGAGCGTCTCGGCGACCGTTCGCGTGACAGTGTCCTCCGGCGCGGTGTCCGGCCGGATCACCGCATGCCAGGGGATCGTGACCCCATCCGGACCCACGCGGCAACCGACGATGCGATCGCCGGCGATTGCGCTCCTGACCGCCCAGCCGGCGAGCACCGATGTCCCCAAACCGGCCGCAACCATTTCGACGATGGCTTCGGGCAGTTCGACGGTCTCCGTCCAGTTCGGGTAGGTGTCGTTGGGCCGGAACAGCTTCGCGTATTCGCGGTCAGGTTCAGGAATGCGGGTATAGGTAATGAAATCCTCGCCGACGATGTCCTTGCCGTCGATGTGAGCACGACCGCTCAGTCGATGGTTCGGCGGCATGATGAACACCAACTCGTCGTCGAACAGGCGAACGGACTCGAAGCGCGAAGCCGATTGATCGCCTGAGAGGATGACGAGATCCACTGTGTGGTCCGCAAGGCTTTCCAACGGTGCCTTGGCGGCCGCGGCCACAACCTGAATTCCGACATCGGGCTGTACCTCCTTCAGGTGGCGGAGGAACGAAGGAAGCCAGTGGTACGAACTGTAGGCCTCGACCGCCAACCGGACCACGTGACGGACGCCATGGCCCATGCGCTCGGCGTCGTGTTCGGCGCGGACGAGATCGGCGATCAGTCGGTCGGCCACCTGCGCCAGGTATTCGGCTGCGGCGGTCATTCGAAGCCGCTTGTGCGAGCGGCTGAAGAGCGGCACGCCAAGGCGCCGCTCCGCCTCGCGGATCCGGTGGGACAGGGCCGAAGGCGTGATGCCCAGCTGGTCTGCCGCATCGGTCACCCGCGGCGTCTTCGCCAGCATGGCGATCATCTGATAATGCCGAAGGTCCAGCAGCGGGAACTTCATGCCCATTTCGATGAAGGGATCTCACAAAGCCTTGCCGATTTAGATATTGAGATTCAGCTTAACGGATGAGAGTCAAGCGACAACGACGCTCAGCAGCGAGGAGATGGCCGATGGATGGCAGGACAACAGCCGACGCTGCACTACGCGCGCACGACCGCGATCATCACATCCACGGCCAGACAAACCTGCGCCAGCACAGCGAAGGCGGCCCGGTTGTCATGGTCACCCATGGCGACGGTGTGCGGTTCACGACCGATGACGGGCGCCGCCTGATCGACGGGTTCTCGGGCTTGGGCTGCGTGTCACTCGGATATCACAACGACCGTCTTGCCGAAGCGGCGAAGCGGCAGATGGACACCCTGCCGTTTGCACCAACGTTCTATGGGCGCTCGCACCCCAAGGTCGCCGAGTTGGCGGAGCGTCTGACGACGATGGCGGCGGTGCCGATGGATCGCGCCATGTTCCAGTGCTCGGGCTCTGAAGCCAACGACGCGATGATCAAGTTCCTGTGGTACCGCAACATCGCCCGCGGTGAGCCAGACCGGAGGAAGATCGTGTCACGCTGGCGCGGCTACTACGGCAATACCGTCGCGGCGGTCAGCGCGTCCGGCCAGCCCCACATGCACAGCAGGTTCGGCCTGCCGCTCCCCGGTTTCCTCAAGCTCTCGACGCCCAACTATTATCTTCAACATCTCGAGGGCGAGACCGAAGAGGAATTCTCCGCCCGCATGGCGAAGGAATTCGACGAACTGGTGCTTGCCGAAGGTCCCGAGACCATAGCCGCCTTTTTTGCCGAACCGATGCAATCGGGTGGCGGTGCAATCCGGCCGCCTGAGGGATACTGGCAGGCAATGCAGGCGGTGATCCGCAAACACGACATCCATTTCCACGTCGATGAGGTCGTCTGCGGGTTCGGCCGTACGGGCCATATGTGGGGCGCGGAGGCCTTCGGCCTGAAGCCGGACTCGGTCTCCTGCGCCAAAGCGCTAACGGCCGCGTTCTTCCCCATGTCGGCGCTGCTGGTCAAAGAGGACTTCTATCAGGACATGGTCCGCAATTCGGACGAGGTCGGCGTCCTCGGCCACGGCTTCACCTATGCCGGCCACCCGGTCGGTGCCGCCGTCGCGCTGGAGGCGCTGAACATCTACGCGGATATCGACCTCGTCGGCCATGTAAGACGAGTCTCAAAGCGATTTCTCGAGCAGTGCGGGGCGCTTGCCGATCATCCCTTGGTCGCCGACGTTCGCGGCATCGGGCTGTTCTGCGGGTTTCAGTTGATGGCCGACAAGGTGAAGCGAGAGCCGTTCGAACCCGGCCGCAAAGTCGGCATTCGCGTTCAGGACGCAGCGCATGACCGCGGGCTCTATCTGCGCTCGATCAATCCCGATCGGATCAGCTTCATGCCTCCGCTGATCATCAACGAGGACGAGATCGATGAGGCAGTCGCGATCTTCAAGAGCGCGCTGGACGCGGTCTGGGAGGACATCCGATAACCGGCCGGTCTGACCGCCATCTTCGCAAGGGATCGCAGCGTCATGGCCGGTGAGCAGCAGCCAGCGGCGTCGCGCAAGGAGCCAAAGCTCCGCGTTGACCTGAGATTGGCGACGTGAGCATCAGGCTGGCCGTCGACATCGGCGGGACGTTCACCGACGTGGTTCTCGACGCTGAGGGCGAGAGGACCACGACGAAGGTGCTCACGACTTCGGCGCGTCCGGCCGATGGGTTCATGGCCGGTGTCAACACGGTGCTTGCCGCCAGCGGCGTCCAACCGGGCGCCGCCGATCTGGTGCTGCATGGAACGACGCTGGCGACCAACGCGCTGATCGAGCGCAAGGGCGCGAAAACGGCTCTGATCACCACGGAGGGCCATCGCGACTCTCTGGAAATGGCCTTCGAGAACCGGTTCGACCAGTACGACATCCAGGCTGACCGTCTGCCGCCGCTGGTCGGCCGCGATCTCCGGCTGCCCGTCACCGAACGTTTGAACTTCCGCGGCGACGTGCTGACGCCGCTTGACGAAGCATCGGTCCGTCAATGGATCCCCGTGCTTCACGCCAAGGGAGTCGACAGTGTCGCTGTCGGCCTGCTCCACGCCTACGCCAATCCGGTGCACGAGCGCCGCGTCGCGGAGATCCTGAGGGAAGGGCTGCCGGACCTGTGGATCTCGCTCTCCTCCGACGTGTGCCCGGAAGTCCGGGAGTACGAGCGTCAGTCGACAACCGTCGCCAACGCCTATGTTCGGCCGAAGATGGCCGGATACTTGGTCGACCTCGAGCGCCGGCTCCGCGACGCGGGTTTCGATTGCCCGTGCCTGCTTATGACATCGGCCGGTAGCCTTGTGACCATCGATACCGCATGCCGATACCCGATCCGACTGGTCGAGTCGGGTCCCGCGGGCGGTGCCATCCTTGCTGCGCATATTGCCAGGACGCGCAAGGAAGATCGGCTGGTTTCGTTCGACATGGGTGGTACCACCGCCAAGATCTGCCTGATCGATGATGCCGAACCGTTGCTGAGCCGTGAGTTCGAGGTCGACCGCGCGCACCGCTTCATGAAGGGCAGCGGGATGCCGGTGAAGATACCGGTGATCGATATGGTCGAAATCGGTGCGGGCGGCGGTTCGGTCGCGAGCGTCGACGCACTGGATCGCATCAGGGTTGGCCCGGAGAGCGCGGGCTCCGAACCGGGACCGGCATGCTATGGCCGTGGCGGCATCGCGGCCACCGTCACCGACGCCAACCTGGTGCTCGGGCGGCTCGATGCCGACGCGTTCGCCGGTGGCAGCGTCCGGCTCGATCGAGTTGCATCCGAACGGGCGTTGCTGAGGGATGTCGGCAATCGTCTCGGTCTGGAAGCACTCGGCAGCGCCAAGGGATTGATCGAGATTGTCGACGAGACAATGGCGGGCGCTGCGCGCGTCCACGCCGCCGAACGCGGTCGCGACTTGGCGGGTCGAACGATGCTCGCCTTCGGGGGTGCAGCCCCCATCCATGCCGCGCGCGTTGCGGACAAGCTCGGAATCGGCAGGATCATCGTGCCCGCCAATGCCGGTGTCGGCTCCGCCATCGGTTTCCTGCTCGCGCCGGTGGCCTACGAAGTGGTGCGAAGCCTCTATGCGCGTGCCGACGCGCTCGATACGCACGCCCTCTCCGGCCTGTTTGAGCCCATGGAGCGTGAGGCAGTGGGCGTGGTGCGCCTGGGCGCGCCGACGGGGGATATCGACATCCGGCGACACGGCTTTGCGCGCTTTGTCGGACAGGGCCATGAAATCCGGATCGCCCTTCCAAAGGGACCCTTCGGCGGCAAATTCGCCGATGCTCTGCGCATTGCGTTCGAGGCAGCCTATGAGGAACGCTTCGGCCTGGTGATCCCCGGCATGGCGATCGAGGTGTTGACCTGGTCGGTCACCGCGTCTGCCCAGCGCCTTCCCGATGCGATCGGGGTGCCGCCAGGAAACCCCGTATCTGGGACGCTGCCGGTCGATCCTGGCACACGGTCTCTGCACGATCCGGGCGACACAGAAGGTGCGGAGGCCCCTGTCGTGGCGCGGGATGGCTTCGGCGGCACGATCGACGGCCCGGCGATTATTGAGGAGGCACAGACAAGCACGATCGTGCCTGCCGGCTGGCAGGCTACGCGACACCGGACCGGCGATCTCGTGATCACCCGCATGGCGGACGCGGCGATACGCACCGAGCGCACCGGTCTTGCGAAGGAAGTCCGCCTGCAGGTGCTCTGGGCCCGCTTGATATCCGTAGTGGAGGAGCAGGCACAGGCGATCATCCGCAGCGCGTTCTCAACGACCGTGCGCGAAGCGGGTGACTTGTCGGCCGGTATCTTCGACAAGGCGGGCCGCATGCTCGCCCAGGCGGTGACCGGAACGCCCGGGCACGTCAACGCCATGGCGACCTCGGTCGGCTTCTTCCTGGAGCGCTATCCGCCGGACCGCATGCGGCCTGGCGATGTCTTCGTCACCAACGATCCGTGGCTCGGCACCGGACATCTCTTCGACTTCACTGTCGTGACGCCGGTCTTTCGCAAAGGTGTCGTCGCTGCCCTGTTCGCGTCCACTGTCCACGTGGTCGATATCGGTGGCATCGGCTTCAGCCCGGACGGCGGCCAGGTGTTCGAGGAGGGGCTCTGCATCCCGATCATGCGTTTGTTCGAAGAAGGCGAAGCGAACGCGTCCGTCTTCGACATCATCCGCGCGAATGTCCGCGAGCCTGTGCAGGTCGTAGGCGACCTCTACGCGCTGGCATCCAGCAACGCGGTGGGCGCGAAGCGATTGCTGGCCCTGATGACGGAGGCTCGCCTCGACACGATCGACGCCCTGGGAGACCACATCATCTCGACATCGGACCGCGCCATGGTCGAGGCGATCGGCAACCTGCCGCGCGGTCGCTATGAGAATGCCATGGTCGTCGACGGCCACGACAGGCCGGTTGTGTTGCGCGCCGCCATGGAGGTTACCGCGGACCGTATCACTGTCGACTACACGGGCTCATCGGAGATCTCGCCATTCGGCATCAATGTGCCGCTCACCTATGCCCAGGCTTACACTTCGTTCGGCGTCCGCTGCATCGTCGGCCACGAGGTCCCAAACAATACCGGTTCGCTGAGGCGGATTGAGGTCACGGCACCCCACGGCAGCATCCTCAATGCGCCGAGGCCCTGCGCCGTCAATGCCCGCCATGTGATCGGTCAGATGCTGCCTGACGTCGTGCTCGGCTGCCTCGCTCAGGCGCTACCGGGCGCGGTGCCGGCGGAGGGCAGCTCCAGCCTGTGGAACCCGATGCTCTCCGGCGGTCACGGTCTTGTCGGCAAACACCAGTACGGCGACGCGACGCCATTCGCCGTCACGATCTTCCACTCCGGTGGCACCGGTGCGCGGCCCGGCAAGCCGGGCCTTTCAGCGACCGCGTACCCCTCCGGGGTTCGCAACACCCCGGTCGAGATAACGGAGTCGATCTCGCCCCTGATCTACCGTCGGAAGGAGTACCGCGATGGCTCCGGCGGGCGTGGCACCTGGGGTGGGGGGGAAGGCCAAGTCATCGAGGTCGAGCATGGAGAGGGCGCGCCGTTCGCACTGTTCGCGCTGTTCGACCGCATTGACCACCCGGCGCGCGGTCGAGACGGTGGGGGTGACGGCGCACCGGGGCATGTCCGCCTCGGCGATGGCACCCCTCTTAAGGGCAAAGGCAAGCAGATCGTGCCGGCAGGTCAGCGCCTCATACTCGAGCTACCTGGCGGCGGCGGTCTTGGTGGAGCCGATGGCGACTAAGCGACTACGGCTAATCGCATTGGCCCAAGAGCCGCGTTGACCGTTGCCAAGTCACCAAGCGATACCTTCCAGCTGTGAACCGGCGCGCCGGCTGACCTCCGACCGGCGCAGAACCATCATCCCCGACGCTCTCCGTTAGGGTGCAGATGCTTGGCGAGAACATGGCTTCGAGCGGGCAACAGTATTGGAAGCCGAAATAGGTCAATCCAGCATGCAGAGCCACAATCACGTTACGTGAAGCCTGTTCCGTCGATCGGCCGTTCTGGTATCGGTTGGCGAATGACAGACGCCGCTTTGTCTGAGAAGCTGTCGCGATAGCGCACGAGGTGAACGGTCCATGGAGCCGGATGCCCGAGAGTTCCTCTCAGGGCGAGATCGACCGATGCTCTTGCAACCTCACGTCCACTGAACTGGGCCACCATGCTGCATGCCGTCGGATTCGACATCGGGACATCCGGCCTGAAGGCGATCGTTGTCGACGAAACAGGCCGAACGGTCGCCGCAGCGGCCCACCCCTGGTCCATCAACTCGCCACGACTGGGGTGGTTTGAGCAGGATCCAGAGATCTGGTGGACGGCGCTGGTTGACGTCGCCCGCCGAATCTTGAGTTATGCCCCGCTACCGGATGTCATCGGGATCGCCGGCCAGATGCACGGCCCGGTCTTTCTCGACGCCGATGGATCCGTCCTTTCCCCGGCCATCCTCTGGAATGATCAACGCACAGAGGCCGAATGCGCCGAGATCGACGCGTTGACGGGTGGCCGCATTGCCGAGTGGACGCTCAACCCGCCGCGAACCGCCTTCACATCCGCGAAGATCCTTTGGGTCCGACGACATTGGCCCAACGTCTATGCCCGCACGTCCGCAGTGCTGTTGCCGAAAGACTTCGTCCGGTTCCGTTTGTCCGGCCAACACGCCACCGAAGTGACCGACGCCTCCGGTACTGGCCTGTTCGACGTGAGGGCCAAGAGATGGTCGTCGCCAACGCTTGCGGCGCTGGACATTCACCCGGAGTGGCTGCCACGCGTCTGCGAGTCGGCCGAGGTTGCCGGGCGCGTTGACGAACGGGGAGCCGCCGCGACCGGCTTCAGGGCCGGTACGCCGATCATCGCCGGTGCCTCAGACCAAACGGCCGCAGCGATCGGTATCGGCATCGTTTCGTCGGGCAGGTTGTCCATCAATATCGGGACCTCCGGCGTGGTTTCCGCGCAGATCGACAGTGCAGTCACCGATCCGCAAGGGATATTCCATACCTTCTGTCATGCGGTGCCCGATACGTGGCAGCTGTTGGCGGGTGTGCAATCGGCGGGTGGATCCTTCCAATGGTATTGCGACGTCGTGGGAGCGCCGGAGACGTCGGCGGCGCGCCAAGCAGGCTTGGATCCCTTCGACGCGGTCTGTCGCGCCGCGGAAGACGCGCCGCCCGGTGCGGAGGGTTTGGTGTTTCTTCCCTATCTCACCGGAGAGAGATCGCCTCACAACGATCCCAGGGCCCGCGGGTGTTGGCTCGGGCTCAGCCGTCGTCATGAACGGCGACATCTGGCGCGCGCCGTGGTTGAAGGCGTGTGTTTCGCGCTCCGCGATCTGGTCGATGTCGCTATCGGTCTCGGGTGCTCCGCAGAGGAAATCCGCATCGCCGGCGGTGGTGCGCGAAGTGCCCTTTGGCTGCGGGTGCTGGCCGATGTCCTCGGTCGGCCTGTGCGACCGGTCTCCCGCTCCGATGCGTCGGCACGAGGAGCTGCGACCCTCGCCATGCAGGCGGTGACGGGAAAGAGTATCACCCACATTGCCGGCGCGTGGGCGGACTGTGGCGAAGACATCGCACCCCAGCCATCCAATATCGCGCTCTATGACTCCCGCTATCGGATCTTCCGCGACCTCTATCCGGCGACGCGGACATTGATGCATCGGTTGATTGCAGATACGTAAGTGCAACTGTGACAACCGGCCGCAACTCTCCGACCCCAGGTCGAGGCGCTAATACTTGGCCAGTGTTTTGCGGGCGCCTTCGTCATAGAGGCTCTCCAAGGCCTCTCCGACCTGCTTGGCCAGAACTTCGGACTGGGGCAAGTCTTCCCCGAAAACCTCTCTGACCGCGAGGAACGCCGCCGGATCCCTTCCCGTCGACCTGGCCCGCATGGTCAACAGATCGGCCAGAGGATCGGGGATCTCGATCGTGGCACCCCGGTCGTCGGTTCCGGCCATGGCGCGGCACCAGCTTGCGATCGCGAGGCTCAATCGCCTTGTAGAGCCGCCGCGCCGAAGCTGCTCGCGAACTGTCGGCAGAAGGAATTTCGGGAACTTCGAGGACCCATCCATGCAGACGCGCAGGACCTGGTCCTTGATCGCCGGGTTGGAGAAGCGCTTGACGAGCGCCTGCTTGTAGGCGGCGAGATCGATCCCGGGAACGTCCTGCAGGATCGGCGTCACCTCTTCGTCCATGAAGTCGATGACATGCTCGCGGAACAAATCGTCGGCCATGACCTCGTGGATGTGTGAGAAACCGGCAAGAAGCCCGAGATAGGCCATCGCCGAATGGCTCGCATTGAGAAGCCGGATCTTCATCATCTCGTAAGGGTGCACATCCGACGTCATCTGAACGCCGACGCGTTCCCATAACGGCCGACCGTCGCAGAACGCATCCTCGACCACCCACTGCCGGAACGGCTCTGTAACGACCGGCCAGGCGTCGTCGATGCCGTAGGCGTCCCGGATCATCGTCCGGTCCGCATCGGTTGTCGCCGGGGTGATGCGATCCACCATGCTGTTGGGGAACGCTCCGTTCTCCGCAATCCAGTCTCTGAGCGAGGGATCGCGGCGCTCGGCGAAGGCAAGGAGCATTCGCCTCGTGACGTCGCCGTTGCCCTGCACATTGTCGCACGACATCACCGTGAACGGCTTCAACCCGCGCTGGCGGCGGCGGTCCATGGCTTCGGCGAGATAGCCGAACGCGGCGACCGGCTGGGCCGGATGCTGCAGGTCGTGGACAATGTCCGGGTGGTCTAAATTCGATTGGCCGGTCTTCGGATCGAGGTAGTAGCCACCCTCTGTGATGGTCAGCGAGACGATACGGATGTCGGCCGACGCCATCTTGTCGAGGACCAATTCGGAGTCCTCCGGAGCGAACAAGAATCTCGTCATCGCACCGATGACGCGCGCTTGCGCGTCGGCGCCGGGGCCGCGTTCGACTACGGCATACAAGCAATCCTGTGGGCGGAGGGCGTCGCGCATGCGGCTGTCCTGCTGAAGCAGACCAACGCCGCAGATCGCCCACCGGTCGTCACCTGTCTCGGCGATGACGTCGTCGACATAGACGGCTTGATGGGCGCGATGGAAGCCGCCGATGCCGATGTGCAGGATGCCCTGGGTGGCGTTTCGACGGTCGTAGGCGGGCCGTCTAACGCCCGACGGCGGGCTCTCAAGCAAGCTGTTGTCGAGCTTGACTGGAGAGCTTGGAGAAGTGCTGCGCTCCATCTTTGCCTGCCTCCTCGAAACAGGGATCTCAACGTGCCGCCGGGACCCAATGCCGACCGTCCTGTGACTTCAGGAAGTTCTGGACCCGCTCGGCATCGGGAAGTGCCGGGATCGCACCCCGCTCAGTTGTCGCCAACGCCCCTGCGGCATTCGCGAAGCGGCAAAGGGCCCTCAAGTGCTGCTCGTCATTCGCAGCATTCGGGTCGGCGAGAAGTCCGGCAAGCAGCGCGGCGACGAATGCGTCGCCGGCTCCCGTGGTATCCACGGCTTCGACGCAGAAACCAGTGACCTCGCCCTCGAGTTCCGGGGTCAGGTAGAGGCAGCCCTGATGCCCACGGGTGATGATCAGAAGGCGGAGCCGTTCATGCCAAAGGCGGCGTCCGGCGCGCAGTGGCTGGGTCTCGCCGGTGAGGAATTCCAGTTCATCCTCGCTCACCTTGATAACGTCGGCATTCGGCCAACCGAGCATCAGCCCGGTCTTGGCCGCTTCCGCATCAGGCCAGAGCGCCAGCCGGAGATTGGGATCGTAGGAGATGGTCAAACCCGCTTCGCGGGCTTCCTGAACCGCGCGCAGGGTAGCGCCGCGACATGGCTCGTCGATCAGACTGATCGACCCGAAATGCAGGAGCTTCGCACCGGCGATGAGATCGACATCAACATCTTCGGGTTCCAGCAGCATATCGGCGCTGGGATGACGGTAGAACATGAACTCCCGCTCGCCGTCAGCGCGTAGCGAAACGAAGGCCAGTGCCGTTCGGGCCTTGTCGGAGAACCGCAGAGGGCCGATGTCGACGCCGGCTGCGGCAAGTGTATCGGCGAGAAAACGGCCGAACGCATCATCCCCGACCTTGCCCATGAACGCCGCTGCTGCACCAAGGCGCGCCAAGCCGACGGCCACATTCGCCGGTGCCCCACCGGGTGCCTTCTTGAACGCCGGAGCGTCGACCAGGCTGGTTCCGGTTACGGTCGGGACGAAGTCGATCAGCAACTCGCCCAGGCATACGGCATCGGGCATATCGGCGACCTCAAGCTTCGTGATGCGCGTTCACGGCGCGCGCTCGGTTGCGGAACTGCTGAGAAGATCGGGCAGTTCGGACATCGCGTCGAAAGTGAGGTCCGCGCCGGCAGACGCCAACTTCGGAGCGTGGTCCGCGCTCGTCACGTGGCTGCCGCCGGTGAAACCGAAGACGGTCATGCCGGCGGCCTTGCCGGCACGGACACCCGCCTTGCTGTCTTCGACCACGATGCAGCGGTCCGGTCGCGCGCCCATCGTCCGGGCAGCATGGAGGAACAGGTCGGGGGCCGGCTTGCCGCGCGTCACCATCGTAGCGCTGAAGATGTGCCGACCGAGACGATCAGCCAGATGCGTGATCTCCAGATAGCGTCGGATCCGGTCGGGATGGCTGCTGGAGGCCACACAGTATGGCAAGCTCAGGCGGTCGACTGCCTCGCCAACTCCGTTGATCGGCCGGAGTTCCCCCTCAGAGACATCGAGCAGCCGGTTTCGCAAGTCTTCGAGGAAACCGTCCGGGAGTGGGCGACCCATCTCGCTTTCAATGATCTGGCACATCGCCGGATTGCTGAGACCCATGAACCGTTCAAGGACCGCCACTTCGTCGATGATGTAACCGGCCGAGCGCAGCGATTCCGCAACGCACCTCGCGCTCATCACTTCGCTGTCCACCAGTACGCCGTCACAGTCGAACAGCAGGAGGTCGAACTCCGACGTCACCTCCGCCTCCAATGCGCAAGGGGCCACGGCCGGTCATGCGTTTCAGCTCATCCAGTTCCCGCCATCGACGTTCAGCGTTTGCGCGATGACATAGTCGCTGTCGGTGGACGCAAGGAACACCGCCGCGCCCGTGTGGTCCTCCGGCAACCCCATGCGCCCGCATGGGACCGCCTCGCCCACCAGCCGCTTCTTCTCTCCAAGCGGCCGTTTCTCGTAGCGGGCGAACAGCGCATCGACCTCGTCCCACATGGGCGTATCGACGACGCCGGGCGAGATGCCGTTGACGTTGATGCCGTATTCGATCAGCCCCAAGCCGGCCGATTGGGTGAGGCTGATCACTGCCGCTTTGCTGGCGCAGTAGACGGCAACCAGCGCCTCGCCGCGCCGCCCCGCCTGCGATGCCATATTGATGATCTTGCCGCCGTGGCCCTGGGCCACCATGCGGCGCGCGACCGCTTGCAGTGTGAACAGCAGGCCCTTGACGTTGACGGCGAAGATCCTGTCGTAGCTATCGGCACCGATCTCGAGAATAGGCGCCAGATCGAAGATCGCGGCGTTGTTGACGAGGATGTCGATGGACCCGAACCGTCCGGCGACGATGTCGACCATGTCATCGATGGACTTCTGGCGGGTCACGTCCAGGCCGACCGCGATGGCCGCGTTGCCGATCTCAGCCGCGGCCGCTTCCGCTGCCTCAAGGTCGATGTCGGCCAAGGCCACGCTTGCGCCTTCCTGGGCGTAGGCTCCCGCAATGGCGCGGCCGATCCCGCGCGCGGCCCCTGTGACGATCGCCGTCTTGCCTGCCAGTCGCATCACTTCACCGTGGCTCTAGTGCTTCGTCGGGTCTTCGATGCGCTGACCGTCAGCGCCAAATCTGTGCAGCTTCTGCATGTCCGGGGTCAGCCACACCGTGTCACCGTGATGGACAGCCATCTCACCGCTCGCGCGCACGGTGATCGTGTCTCCCAGACCGGTTCCATGAATGTGCAGAAACGTGTCGGACCCGAGGTGTTCCGATACGCCGACTTCGCCTTTCCAGACGCCCTCGCTCTCGGACACGCTGATATGTTCCGGTCTGATGCCGATCGTTGCGGCGCCATACTTTGCGGCCTCCGGCCCGGTCATCAGGTTCATCTTTGGACTGCCGATAAATCCGGCGACAAAGATGTTCCGTGGGCGGTTGTACAGTTCCAACGGACTGCCGACTTGTTCGATCACGCCGGCCTGCAGTACCACGATCTTGTCGGCCATGGTCATCGCCTCGACCTGATCGTGGGTAACGTAGATCATTGTCGTCTTGAGCCGTTTGTGCAGCTCGGAGATCTCCATCCGCATGCCGACGCGAAGTGCTGCATCCAGGTTCGAAAGGGGCTCATCGAACAGGAAAGCCGCCGGCTCGCGCACGATGGCGCGCCCGATGGCGACGCGTTGGCGCTGCCCGCCGGACAGCTGTCCTGGGCGCCGATCGAGATAGTCGGTCAGGTTCAGCACCTTGGCGGCCGCTTCGACCCGCCGGGTCTGTTCAGCGGGGTCGACGCCCGCCATGCGCATGGGGAAGGCTATGTTCTTGCGCACGGACATATGCGGATAGAGCGCGTAGGACTGGAAGACCATCGCCAGGCCGCGTTTGGCCGGCGGCAGTCGCGTGGTGTCTTGCCCGTCGATTTGGATCTGGCCGCTGGTGACGTCCTCCAGCCCCGCAATCAGCCGCAGCAGCGTGGACTTGCCGCAGCCCGACGGACCGACAAAGACCACGAATTCCCCGTCTTCGATATTGAGATCAAGCGGCGGGATGACCTCGGTCGGGCCGAAAGCCTTGCGTACCTGTTCGAGCGTGATGCGTCCCATTGTTTCCTCGCTCACTTGACCGCGCCGAAGGTTAGGCCGCGTACCAGTTGCTTCTGACTGAACCAGCCCATGATCAGGATGGGTGCGATGGCCATGGTCGATGCCGCGCTCAGCTTGGCGTAGAACAGGCCTTCGGGGCTGGAATACCGAACGATGAAGGCCGTCAGCGGTGCCGCGTCCACCGTTGTCAGCGTCAGCGTCCAGAACGCTTCATTCCAGGCCAGGATGACGTTCAACAGGGCCGTGGACGCGATGCCGGGCAGCGCCATGGGGGTGAGGACGTACAGGATCTCCGCCCTCAGGCTCGCGCCGTCCATGCGTGCGGCTTCAAGGATCTCGCGCGGGATCTCCTTGAAGTAGGTGTAGAGCATCCAGATGATGATCGGCAGGTTGATGAGCGTCAGGATGAAGATCAGGGCGACCCTCGTGTCGAGCATGTCCGCCTCGATCAGCACAAGCCGGATGGGATAGAGAACACCGACCGCCGGCAGCATCTTCGTCGACAGCATCCAAAGCAGGACGTCCTTGGTGCGCTTGGTGGGCACAAACGCCATCGACCAGGCGGCCGGCACGGCAATCGCCAGCCCCAGCACCGTCGAACCGATCGAAAGCAGGATCGAATTCCACAGGTAATTCAGATAGTCCGAACGCTCCTGCACCAGTGCGTAGTTTTCCAATGTCCAGTCGAAGTCCAGGAACATTGGCGGATCGGCAATGGCCTGCGGTTCCGGCTTGAAGCTTGTCAAGATCGTCCAGAGGATCGGGAAGAAGATCAAGAGCCCGATCGTCCACGCAACTGCCGTGAGCGTGACCTTGCTACGGGTTGAGACCGCGCGTGCCATGACTGTCTCCTCCCTTATGCGTCCAGGTTTCTGCCGACGATCCGCATCAGGCCCAAGGCGATGATGTTCGCCAGGATCACCGCCATGATCCCACCGGCCGATCCGAGCCCAATGTTCTGGCTCTCGATGACGCGCTGGTAGACGAGGTATGTCAGCGTACGGGTGTCAAAGGCGCCGCCGGTCGTCACAAAGATCTCGGCGAAGATCGACAGCAGAAAGATGGTCTGGATCAGAACAACGACTGTGATGGCGCGCGCAAGATGCGGAAGAATAATGTAGCCGAAGCGGCTGAACGGGCCGGCACCGTCCATTTCCGCGGCTTCCACCTGTTCCGTATTGAGCGACTGAATGGCAGTCAACAGGATAAGTGTGGCAAATGGCAGCCACTGCCAAGATACAATCATTATAATCGAGAAGAGTGGTAATTGTGTAAGCCAGTCAACCGGTTCGAGGCCAAAGAACTGCCATAAATGGGCAAGAAGCCCATTGACCGGATTCATGAACATATTTTTCCATACTAGAGCGGAAACTGTCGGCATCACAAAGAACGGTGCGATGACGAGGATGCGGACGATGTCTCGCCCCCAAATTGCCTGATCCAGCAGGAGGGCGAGCAATATGCCGCCACCGACAGTGATGACGAGGATCCCGCCCACCATGAGGATTGTGGTCAGGATACTCTCTTGAAAGGCCCCTGATGAGACGAACCGAATATAATTATCCAACCCCTCACAGCAATCAAATGTTCCCCGTAGTGGTCGGTAATCCAATACGGAGAAATACAGCGTCATGCAGAGAGGAACCAGCATCCAGACCAGCAACAAGAACACGGCCGGGGCGATCATGGCGCGAGCGGCCGAACGGGAATGCTGTGTAGCCATTATTCACCTCCCTGCTGGGCGGCTATCCTTGCCCCATGCCATGGACAATGCCTGGAGCATTGGCCATGCCGCAGCGCTGTCAGCAAAGGTTCCGATACCTGTGACCGCAGTGAAGGGGGCGAGAGTGCTCGGCCCCTTCGCCCGCGGATCGGCCTGCCTCAGATCAGAGGTATCCGGCGGCTTCCATCTCTTCGACGGCCAGATCCTGTGCCTCTTCAAGGGCTTCTTCGGCACTCATCTGGCCCGCCAGCGCGGCCGCGAAGATCTGCCCCACCTGGGTGCCAAGGCCCTGAAACTCCGGGATGGCCACGAACTGGATGCCCACGTAAGGGACCGGATCCACCGTGGGATTCTGCGGATCGGCCACTTCCATCGATCGCAGCGTCATCTCCGCAAACGGCGCCGCTTCAAGATAGGCGGGGTTCTCATAGAGCGACCTGCGGGTGCCCGGCGGAACATTCGCCCAGCCTTCGTTTTCAGCAACCAGTTCCAGGTAGGCAGGCCCGGTCGCCCAGGCAATGAACGCACGCGCCGCTTCAGGTGCGTCCGAAGAAGACGGTATGGCAAGCGACCAGGCCCACAGCCAATTGCCGCGCCGGCCGAGCCCGTTGTCGGGCGCCAGGGCAAAACCGACGCTGTCGGCGACTTCTGAGTTCTCCGGGTTGGTTACGAAGCTTGCGGCCACGGTTGCGTCGATCCACATGCCGCAGCGGCCAGTCTGGAACAGCGCGAGGTTTTCGTTGAACCCGTTATTGGCGGCCCCCGGCGGTCCGAAATTGGTCAGCAAATCAATGTAGAAGGTCAGCGTGTCGGACCACGCGTCGGTATCGAATTGCGGCCGCCAATCTTCATCGAACCACCGCGCGCCGAAAGAGTTGGACATGGCCGTCATGAACGCCATGTTCTCGCCCCAGCCAGGCTTGCCGCGCAGACAGATGCCGTAGATGCCGTTCTCGGTATCGGTCATGGCTTCGGCGGCCTCGCGAATGAACTGCCAGGTCGGCGCGTCGGGCATCTCAAGCCCTGCAGCGTCCATGAGATCGGTGCGGTACATCACCATGGAGCTCTCGCCGTAGAACGGTGATGCGTACAACGTGCCGTCGACACTCAGGCCGCCCCGAATTGCCGGAAGCAGATCGTCGATGTCGTAATCGTCGCCAAGGTCGTCAAGCGCCTGCAGCCAGCCGCGTTCCGCCCAGAACGGGACCTCGTACTGGCCGATGGTGATCACATCGTATTGGCCGCCGTCCGTGGCGATGTCGGTGGTCACGTTCTGACGCAGCACGTTCTCCTCCAGGATCACCCAATCCACATCGATATCGGGGTGCCCTGCGGCGAAGTGATCAGAAAGCGCCTGCATCCGAACCATATCGCCATTGTTGACGGTGGCGATCGTGATCGTCTCTGCCCCTGCGAGTGCGGTGCCAGCCAGTAGCGCGGACATGAACGTTGCCGCGAAGCGCATACCCATGCCGATTTCCTCCATCCAACAGCAGTTGATCATCTGCTCATTGTTTGAGCTAATGATCGCGCGCGCGCCATGCCTTGTCAACCCGGTTGGGTGAGGTTGGGTATGGTCGGGCTCTGCCGGCAGTCACCGGCCAGGGCTGACGACCCGAGCGGTCAGGTGCCGGGAAGATGCCTGCCATCCGATGCCGGCGTTGTAAGCGGTGTGGCGATGCGTGCCGATCAGACGGCCAACACCGCCTGGGCCGTGAGTTCGTCGGTGATCAGGCCGTTGATCAGCTTGCCGCCCAGCGCGGCGTGGATCGGCGCGACCTTGTCGGGTCCGACGCCGACGGCAACGACAAGGCGGCTGGCGGGCTGTTCCAACGGCAGGCTGACGACCCTCGCGTTGACCGATCCATCCAGCAGGCGTCCGTCCGCATCGAAGGCCCAGCCGGTGATCTCGCCGACAGCACCCCGCTCGCTCAAGTCTGCCAACTCGGCATCGGTGATGAAGCCGTCGCGGTGCATGGCCGTGTTCCAGCCGATGCCGGCGATCCCGACGAACGTTGCCTTGGCCTGTGCCGCCAGGTCGCACAACGTGCGGAACGACCGCTGTGCCTGAAGCAGCGCGCGCTCCTCCTCGGTTTCCGCGACCACCGGCATGGGCATGGGATAACGTTGCGCACCGACATGGTCGGCAAGCCGCATTGCGACGTCGAAGGCGCTGGCCGATCCGTCGCGCGCCATATTGCCGACCCGCGAGATGATCTTGTGCTGTGGCCGGCCCATTGGCGAGACTTCCGCCACCGCCGCCCGCAACGTGCGGCCGGTGCCCATCGCCAGCACAAGTGGCGCCGATTGTGCGGCGTATTGCTCAAGCCATCTGGCGGCGGCGATGGCAACGCCGCCATGCGCCCCCGGCTGTGAGGGGTCTGCGGGCACCACGTCGCAGAACGCCAAGCCAAATCGGTCCAGCAGCTTCTGGGCGATGTCCATGCAGTCTGCGAGCGGATGGTCCAGGCGAAACTTTATGAGTTTCTCCGAGACCGCGAAGGCGACCAGCCGTTGCGCCGCCGGCCGTGAGATGTTCAGCGTAGACGCGATCTGGTCCTGCGTTCTGCCGCCGATGTAATAGAGCCAGGCCGCTCGCGCGGCGAGATCGAGTTTCCCTTCCTGCCAATCCGATCTATTCGACACTCCGCACACTCTCTCGGATCTCGCCAGTTCGGCTTCCTGACCGACCGCGCCGTGTTTCGCTCCGAAGAGACGACGACGCCGAACCGTCTTTCAGATCGAGGGCTGACTCCGTGACCGCCCACGATGTGGTGTCGCTGCCCGGCACAGAGGGCGCCCATAGTGTTCTGGTACCACAGTGCGCGTAACTGCGCAACGATCGAGCATTTGCTTGGTCTTGGGATCTTACGGAGTGGGGCGGTCAGCGTTCCTCCCCGGTCTCGTATCCGACACGGGTTGGGTGAGCACAGTGAGCCGACATCGCATGAATGCTTCGGCACGCTTACGACGCGGATGTGGAGTGCGTCGGGCGGGGCCCCGTGAAACGAAATGGACGCAGTCTGATCCAGCCGTTCGACGCCGCGAACCGCACGCTGGGCGTGGGCCGGCGAACTTCCCGGCCGGCCCGGCGGCACGGCACCCGCTTGGCTGAAGTCGCTTTCGCTGGCAGTCCCATGGACGTCGCGCATCCGCCGGTGCGCGTACTGCACAATTCCATGAGCGAATGTTTCAAGGCCTATCGGTCGCCAGCCTGCGTGTTCCATTGCCACCAGACTTGGCCAGTTGGCCGGATAGCGGGCATCGTGAAAGTGCGCATTCAGAATATATTTTCCCGAAATTAAGTTGGCTGATAGATATTATCATGATGGATTGTAAGATAATGTGTGTTCGAGTTTCCGAATAGATGGCTAATCAAGAAAATCCTGAGACGGTCAACATACTGAATTGTGAGTGATTAGAATCTTGTTCAATTTTCACTGGACATTTTCCGTGGTTTAGGTAAATGTTAGGCGCACTTAGCGTTAACACTTCTTAGAGCCACTCCAAACACTGGGCCAAATCTGTTGGTCCAGCAAGTGTGGCGCATGCCGGATGCGTGCGAAAGACGCGCAAAAGTCGATCCGACGGCAGATAGGGCCTGGAGGCTGCTCGAACCCACCAAAGGGCGGCTGGACGGCCGTGTTGAACTGTCGAAACGACTGGATCTTTACTCCTAGCAGGCGCGCGAATGGCGCCACACCGATGCCGGGCGGCCATTCGCGAAGTTCGGCGGTGCCGTCTCCGTCCGCGCCCACCTCCGTCTTCAACCCGTACCTCGGTTCCGTATCGACCGGAACCAACAGTCGCAGGTTGACAGGCACCGCGAGTTGCCCCGCAAACCCACTCCGGCGGCGATGCGCCGTGAGACGTGACGAGAGGGAAGCGGGGTCATGAATACAGCAAATCGGTTTGCATGCATGGGGTTGGCAGCTTTAGCTCTGACGCTCTCCCCCGCGGGCACGTCGCCTGCGCGTGGCCAATCTCTCGGCACCTTCACCTTCGACTCCGGCAGCTGCCGGGAAGATACCGATGAGGCGCTGTATGTGACCCTCTATGGCACGGTCTTCCGTCTGCCAATGGATCGTCTGCACCATATCAGGGCCGTTCCGCCAAGCTGGGAACAATATGTCCCGGCGCCAGCTGACCCAGACGAACCTCTCGGATGTCCCGAAAATCCACTCCCGGGAACGGCATTCTTCATCACCGTTCCTGCACCGGAAGGAATGACCTTCCCATCTCCGCAAGGACTAGGCATCCGCTTTGCCGACGGCATCATTCCGGTAAGCCGCCTTGCCATCCGGGCTGCCCAGCCGGATTTCTTTGGAATGCAGATTTCCCATCAAAGCGCCGCAGAGCGCCACTGCGAGGATGGTGTCGTCCGCATGATCAATCCGCGGCTGCGAGAATGCCTCATTGAGCCAATTGATCAGGTTCCAAGAGAGCGATGGGCCGGTAGTTATGTAACCGATGCGTCTGACTACTCCGTACCATTTGGTGGTCCCTTCGTAGTGAGTTGCATCCCGAGTATTCAGATCAGAAGCTGTAGTGTCAGCTACAAAATGTACGAAACTGTCAATCTGACCTACGATGTTGATCTACGACTGATACAGCCAATCCAAGTTGTATTAGTTGATCAGCATATTCGCCAATTGCTTGAAGTTTGGCGCGTGCCATCTGTGAATCTGCATGATCGCTAACTCATGGCACTAAGCTGACCAATTCATCCAAATCGGAGATCCGACATGACCGTGACTAAAGAATATAGGATGGAGTACGGGCAGCACAAGCTTTCGGAAAGTGAAGTCACTGTTTTGAGAGCTGTCGAAGACGTTGTTCGACGGGCGGTCGAGCAAGATCCGGATGGCAATAGCCTGGCAGTCCCTCTGCACAAAGTCATGCTATGGTTCATGAGTGACACACCGAGTTCTCCAAAACCGGATTTTGATAGCTGGACTCATCAAGAGATACTCACTTGGGCGGATAATATATACACTTGGAATCAGCAGACTACTGTTCCGAAACCAGATGAGGAAAATACTTGGGTGCCGAAATCCGGCATCGATGTGGGGATCTGGACAGTTGTCTGGGGCGCTCTTGATATCAATCAAGGCATCACGGAGCACACTGATTTTCAAGGTTTGCTCATTGCCGAGTATACTATTGCTCAGGTAATGGCGCGGACAGGTACGGATCGCAATGACGCAATAGAGCTAAATCAGACAGCGTCCAACGAAATTGCACTAAGGCTTGCTAGCGAAATTTTAGCCAGCGGTGGTCAGGTTCCGCTGCTCTTCCCGTTTGGGATAGTGGACGCCAGCGCTGCGGCAAGTAAAGCTTTCGGCGGAGATTACGCTGGATGGGCCGGTATTCAATTCTTTCCGCTTTTAGGTCCAACAGGGCGGAATTACATTGATGATTGGATTCTTCAACATGAAATGGTGGAGGGTACAATTGCAGATCGACCTGGAGGCACAATAACATTCTAGCATACGGAAGGTAGTTACGATCTTGTCACACTCTTATACGCGGGACGTGAAGCGGCAGATAGAGCTTTTGCCGGTGACCCTCGGGGAGGGATAGGACGCGGTTGGGCCGACTTTTGGGGCGATCTACCAGTACCAGAACCAGATCAAAGCGAACTAGTAGATGATATTTCTTCCTATTTCGACGAATACTATGGCCTTGAAGGCGATGAATCTATGCAGGTTGGGAGATCATCTATTCTACATGAACTTGCTGGCGAACCGTTTCCATTGAAGTTTGTTGTCGGAATGACCTCTCCCCCGGAAGCCGGGCCATTGCGAATTGGAGTTTTCCACCTTTAGATCGATGGAGGAGGAGAGCTCATGAAGCGCAGACGGTTTAGCGAAG
>JANQIX010000040.1 GCA_028281925.1 Alphaproteobacteria bacterium | reverse complement strand
ACCAGCGGCACGTAGAGCGGGGCGACGATGACCAGCATGGCCGTGTCGTCCAGGAACGTGCCCATGATCAGGTAGGAAAGCTGCATCAGGATCAGGATTTCCCATGGGCTGAGCGCCAACCGGTCGACGAAGAAACCCTCGATCGCCCGCACCGCCCCTAGCCCGTCGAATACCTGCCCGAAGCCCAGCGCGGCCAGGATGATCCAGAGGAACATGCACGAGATGCCGAGCGTGTTGCGCACCGAGTTCTCGAACACGCGGGCGTTCATCCGCCCCTTCAGCACAGCGGCCAGGAAGGCCGTCAGCGCGCCGACGGCGGAGCTTTCCACCAGGCTGGTCCAGCCGCCGAGGAAGGGCACGATCATCGCGCCGAAGATGATCAACGGCAGCAGGCCGGCGCGCAGCAGGTGCATCTTCTCTGCGAACGGAACCTGCCGCTCGGCCTTCGGCAGCACCGGGCCCAGCTTGGGCTGCAGGCCGCAGCGTACGACGATGTAGAGCACGAACAGCCCGGCCATCATCAGCCCGGGCAGCACACCGGCCAGCCAGAGCTGGCTGACAGGCTGACGCGCAATCATCGAATAGAGCACCAGCACGACCGAGGGCGGCACCAGAATGCCCAGCGACGATCCGGCCTGGATCACACCGGTGACCATGCGTTTGTCGTAACCGCGGCGCAGCAGCTCCGGCAGCGCGATGGTGGCGCCGATTGCCATGCCGGCAACGGACAGGCCGTTCATGGCGGAGATCAGCACCATCAGCCCGATCGTGCCGATGGCCAGGCCCCCGCGCACTGGCCCCATCCACACATGGAACATGCGGTAGAGATCGTCGGCGATGCCGCTCTCCGACAGCACATATCCCATGAAGATGAACATCGGCAGAGTCAGCAGCGGGTACCACGTCATCAGCTTCATGGCGGCGGAGAAGCCGATCTCCGACCCGCCGGTGCCCCACAGCAAGAGGGCGGACGCCACCGAGACGAAGCCGATCGCCGCAAAAACGCGCTGCCCCGTGATCAGCATCAGCATCATCGATGCGAACATGGTGAGCGCGATCATCTCGTAGGACATCAGTGCGGGGCCTCCACCTCGACCCTCTCACCCGGCGTGCGGATGCGGATGATGTCCTTGAACAGCTCAGAGATCGCCTGCAGCAGCATCAGCACGATGCCGGTGCACATGATCACCCGGATGGGCCACAGATACGGCCGCCAGGCGGTCGGGCTGCGCTCGCCATACTCCAGCGAATACGTGGTGCTCGAGATCCCGCCGTAGAGCAGGATGCCGAGGAAGAAGATCAGGAAGAACACCGTGAAGGCGTCGAGCCACGCCTTCGACCTGTCGGACCGGCCCGAATAGAACAGGTCCATGCGGACGCTGGAGCCGAGCTGGATCGAATAGGGCCCGCCCAGCATGTAATAGGCCGTCAGCGAGAACTGGGCCATTTCCAACGTCCAGAGGGACGGCAGGAAGAACGTCTTGGAGATCGACGACCACAAGAGGATCGCCATCATTCCGAACAAGAGGAACATGATCACCCGGCCGATCACGCGGTTCGTGCCGTCGACCACACGGATGTAACGGCGCATCGCCTGTTCCATGCGATCAGCCCCGCGCGTGCGCAGGCGCCGCGCCGAGATCGGCGAGGGCCTGCGTCAGACAGGGCAGCATCAGGCCGGCGATGCGGGAGACACCTGCATCGTCGGCAATCAGGTCATTGCGCACTTCAAGCATCACGTTCGGCAGGCCGCGCGGAACCGCCTGGTCGCGCAATGTGTGCGTGACCCCATCTTCCGGGCCGTAGGGCTGATTGCGGGCGATGGTCATGCCATCCGCCGCATGCAGCCGCTGCAGGAGAGCGTCGGCAAGGCGGGTATCGCTGTCATGGAGCACGCCGATCTGAACCTTGCGCGGCTGGCCGAACCAGACCGGCGTGAAGCTGTGCACCGTAACGACAGCAGGAGATACACCCGCCGCTGCGCGCGCGTCGATCACCCCCGACAGGGTGCGGCGAAAGGGACGATAGATCGCCTCGACCCGGGCCGCCCGCAGCGCCGCAGACAGATTGCGATTGCCGGGAACCTCGTAGATCTCGCTCACCTCCGGCGTTGCATCGGCGGCTTCGGGCGGGCGATTGCAATCGTAGACGAGGCGGGAGACGGTCGTCGCCACCAGCGGTGCTGCAAGCGCCTGCGCCATCTCCCGCGCCAGCGCGAGCGCACCAGGATCCCAAGCAATATGGCTGTGGGCGGCCGCATCGCTCAGGCCGAGATCCTTCAATTCGGCAGGGATGCGGTGGGACGCATGCTCACACACCAGCACGAAATCGCCGGCTCCGGCCGGGTTGATTACCTCCACGACCTTGTCCGCTGAAAATCCGATGTCTGCTGATGGGACCTGGGTGGCCAAGAGCCTCTCCCGCCGACACTTTGAAGGCATATTTTCAGAAACAGGAAGACAGTCAAGAAATTTTCTGAAAGGATTTATTCTCTAAACTCGAACTTGGCGTATCCATTTCACCGGGTCCTGAACGGTTCGTTTCGCGCCGACGCTTGGGGAGGGAGTCGAAGGGGATATGGCGAGGACGAAGGACCTGACGGTCGCCGAGCGCATTCGCAGCAAGTTTGCGATTCTGACCCGCGCAGAACGGCAGCTCGCCAACACGATGCTTGAGAGCTACCCGGTTTCGGGGCTCGGCAGCATCACAACCGTCGCCGAGGCATCGGACGTGTCCACGCCGACGGTGGTACGGATGGCCAAGAAGCTTGGCTTCGGGGGGTTCCCGGAGTTGCAGGCTGCGCTGCGTGCGGAGCTTGAGGCCACGATCTCGAACCCGATCACCAAGCATGACCGTTGGACTGAAGGCGCACCGGACACGCATATCCTGAACCGTTTCGCCGACGCGGTGACGGAAAACCTGCGCCAGACACTCAGGCTGCTCGACCCTGAGGACTTCAACGCCATTGCCGCGCTGCTCGCCGACCGGCAGCGGTCGGTGCATGTGGTCGGGGGGCGGATCACCCGGTCGCTGGCGGACTATTTCTTCACCCATATGCAGGTGATCCGCGACGGTATGACGCTGATCCCGTCGAGTGCCGGAACGTGGCCGCACTATGTGCTGAACATGCGGTCCGGCGATGTGCTGGTGGCCTTCGATATACGCCGGTACGAGCACGACATTCTGCGGCTTGCGGAAATGGCCCGAACCAGGGGCGCAATCCTGGTGGTGTTCACAGACCAGTGGGGCTCGCCGGCAGCCCAGGACGCCGCGCACTGCATCCGCTGCCGGATCGAAGTACCGTCGGCCTGGGACTCGTCCGTCGTGACGCTGTTCATCGTCGAGGCGATGATCGCCGCCGTTGAGACCGCGACATGGGACCAGACGAGAGACAGGATGCGCACGCTCGAAGAGCTGTTTGACGAAACGAAGATGTTCCGGAAGTTCGTCTAGGCCGCTGTCGACAGATAGGGTCGCCAAGAGCACCCCTGCAGGTCAGGCGACGCCCAGGGCCTCCGCGCTCCGATACATGTGATACTCCCGATCATCACGACCTGTCGGAAGATCGTCCGAGACATCGGCAAGGGCAAAGTCCACGGTCATGGCCGTGCCGACCGAACGCTCGCTTTCCACCTGAATGGAGCCGCCGTGCATCTTCACCAGGGCGTCGACGATCGACAGCCCCAGCCCCACACCTTCGGTCTGGGGCCGGGTCGGATCGGTATCCTGGTGGAATGGCTCAAGGACTCGCCTGAGGTTCTCCTTGGAGATTCCGATGCCTTCGTCACGCACCGTCAGATAGAAGCGGCCGCCGTTGGCGCGACCCGCGACCACGACGGTCGATCCGGGGTTCGAGAATTTCGCCGCGTTTGACAGCAGGTTCAGGAAGATCTGGCGAAAGGCCCGTTCGTCGGCACTGACGGCGACGTCGCCGTCGACAGCGATCGACAGGCTCACGTCGCGCCGTTCGAACTGCAGCCGAACAACGGGCTCGACCGCATGCAGCATCTCCAAGGGCGACAGCGGGACCAGTGCCAGGTCCTTCCTACCGGCCTCGATCTGGCTCAGATCGAGGATCTCATTGATCAGCGCCAACAGATGCGATCCGCTCTGATGGATAATGGTCGCATACTCTACGGCGTCCTCGCTCCTCACGCCGCAGCTGATCAGCTCCGAGAAGCCGATGACCGAATTGAGCGGCGTTCTCAGCTCATGGCTCATATTGGCGAGAAACCGCGATTTGGCGATGTTGGCGGACCGCGCTTCGGCCGCGAACGCCTCGGCAGCCTCTTTGGCGATGCGAAGCCTCGTCTCCCTCTCCTCAATCGCCCGCAGAAAGAACTGCGCGGCCTGACCGATCTCCGAGATTTCGTCGCCGCCCGACGTCGGTATGGGGGACGATCGGCCAGAGACCCGGTCGCGCATGCTGTCCCTGAGGCGGTGTAGCCGCCGCACCACTGCCAGGCGGATGAAGACAGACAGGCCAACGATGGTCAGAAGCGCAACCGCCGCAACGACGGTCAGGACTATCAATGCGTCCTGAACCAACGCGGCAAAACCGTCGCGCTCTGCCAACGTGTGGTTCTCAAGGGTTTCGGTTACGTTGGCGATGGCGCCGACGAAGCGGTTGGCCAGGCGCCTGTTATGTCCGACCAGGCCGTCCACACGCCGTGTGAGCTCGCTCAGGGCCTGCACCTGGGCGGCAATGCCCGTTTCGGCGTCGCTCAGTTCCGCGATTGTCTCACGCAGCCGCGCGGCGGCCGCAGCGGCCGCTGCGGCCTCGCCGGTCGGCAGCGGCTGCAGCAGGAACGCCTCAGCAAGCGGCTGCAGTTCCTGAAGCGATCGGCGCACCAGAGCGGCATTGCGCTGCCGGGACATGGACAACAGCCCATGCAGCACCTGCAGGCCCCCGTGGATCCAATCCGTTTCTCTGGCCCCGTCCCGGCCGTCCAGGCTTCCGGTCCAGATGGCGTCTAGCCAAAGCGCCTCGCTGGACGCCTCTTCCGCCCGGTCAATGCTCGCATCCACCGCCACCCTGGCGGCCAGCAGCGCTGCCACAGCCTGATCGAGCATCTCCAGATTGTCGATCAGGGCAGCGCGTTCTTCGACGATCCGCTCCAGCGCCTCGCTGCAGTCCGGCCCCGCAGCGGCCGGACAGGCTACCATCGCATCAAGATAGCGGTCCAAGTCCCTCAGATGGTCCTGGAACTGGTTGCGCAAGGTCCGACGCTTATGGTCCGTGTCAGCATTCGCCAGCATTGGCGCAGTCGACATGATGGCCTGCGAGATCTGGGCGATCCGCGCCGCGTCGGTGATCTGGGGCACGGTCTGATCTGCAAGCTGGTTGTAGCCGTGGCGGACCGCGTCAAATGCCGACAGGCTGTAGATCAGGGCGCCGCAGACCAAGAGGCCCACCGTACCGATCGCTGCGATCAAGCGTACGGCGATCTTCGACCGCACCGACCACAACACGCCGCCGCGCCGCTCCGATGCGCCCGTTTCGGCGTCATCTGACGGGTGGCGCATAGATCAAGCCCCCTCGCGTCCACAGATCATTGATACCGCGTGGCACGGCCAGTTGCGTGTCCGGCCCGAAATGACGGTCGTAGATTTCGCCATAGCTGCCGACCTGGTGGATCGCCTGAAAGGCCCAGTCCCGAGGCACGCCCATCGATTCCCCGAAATCGCCTTCCAGGCCGAGGAGGCGCGCGATCTCCGGCACCTCGCTGCCCAGCGCCGCATCGACATTGGCGGAAGTCAGGCCGTTTTCCTCGGCCACGATAAGGGCGAACATCACCCACTGGACCAAGTCTAACCACGCCATGTCGTCTTCGCGCACGACCGGCCCCACCGGCTCGCGGGAGATGACATCCTGAAGAAGCACATAGTCGTCGGGGTTGGACGCGCGGCTGGCCCGCAGGCCGATCAGAGACGACCGGTCGGTCGTGAACATGTTGCAGCTATGGGCGAAGAACGCATCGAACCCCGCCTCGTTTGACTCATAGGCGCGGATCTCCAGATTGGGATACCGCGTTTGCACAAGGTCCTGCAGATTGTCGATGGTGGTGGTGTTGGAATGCACACAGACGGTGGCCGGGCCGTCCAGATCGTCCAATCGCTCGATACCCAGTCTGTTGTGCGCCAGAAAGCCCTGTCCGTCGTAGAGCAGCGTCGCAGTGAAGGCGAGGCCCAGTTGGACGTCGCGCCGCATCGTCCAGGTCGTGTTGCTCATCAACACATCGAAGGCCCCACCGCGCAGCGCGTCGAACCGCGTGACGAAGTCCACCTCCACGAAATCGACCGCCTCCGCATCTCCCAGGATGGCGGCGGCCAGGGCCCGGCACATGTCGGGAAAGAAGCCCACCCATCGACCCTGGGCGTCGACCTCGACCAATCCCATCCCGGCGACATTGACGCCGCATTGCAGCAGGCCGCGATCCTGGATCCGCTCCAACGTCCCAGCCGACGCATCGGCAGGGGCCAAGACGGCAGCAAGCACCACCATCAGTGCGGTGACATGGCGCGCCAGCGTCTTCGATAACAGCATCGTCGCCCTTCCCCGCGCCGTCTCTGCGGTGCGGCGTCGGTTATCCTTATGCCAACCGAACATCGCCCGGCGCTGTATCAGCCGCAGCACTTCGTGTACCCGGATACTCACCAATGATCCTGATCGACCTATTGCAGCCTATGGCTGAGATTTTCGAAGAAACCAGCCCGCTCTCGACGGAAACCTCATGCTCCAACTCATAGGACAGAATGGTTATCAGTCGATTACCGGAGGCATGTCTCTTCGGTCCAAAAATGACGCAGACCTAGTCGAACGGAGTTGAGCATAGTGTCTGCCGTTCGCCGGAAAAGGTAGGATCGGCGGAGATCGAGGGGTGGCGCCGCCGTTTATTGAGTTCGTCCCCAGATAGTTTTAGTTCTTTATCTTAACAAAACGGCGAGGTCGTTTGTCTTCAAGATGATCCGCGCAGTGCCGTAGAACTCGTCACGCCGCCGCTCCGGCGGCGGCTGGGCCAACAGTCAGGGAGTGCGGCCATCAACCATGGTCAGTGGGAAACGCAGGCTTGCCTGCGTTCTCACCTCGCAGCCAACCCCAGGCGATAGCGGCGAAATCAGTGTTTTCAAGAACGCGCAAAAAGCTGCAGATTTGGGCGGAAAATTTGCATTATACTCTTCTGCATTCCCGCTTTAGTGTTGCCGCCGATACCCTAGCTTGGCATCCTGCATGGATCTCCAGGCCGCAGCCCCAATGCGACCGCTTTCAAGCAGAGCGTCCTTATGAAAGTCTCCCCGATGCAGGGTGCGTGCGCCCTGCTCTTCTGTGCAATCGCTACCGCGACCGTCTCATGTACGACCACTTCCGGATCCTCTTCCCGGAACGGAGAGGGCGTCGTAACCGGTACGTACTATGCCTCTTTGAACAGGGGTTTCAGGGGTGATGGCGAAACGATAGTCCTTGTCGACGGTCTTCAGCCCTTCTCCGTCCGCCTCTGGGGCATTGACGCTGCGGAGATCGACACGACCGCCAGCGATGCAGCCTCCGATTTCCTCCAGGGCTTTGCGGAAGACGAAGTCTTGACCTGTGAGGTGCCGCCGGACGGCCGAACCGCCGACAACCTGGGCGTACGCCTTCGCCTTTGCCGTCTTCCCGATGGCCGCGACGTGGCCGCGCTTCTGGTCACCGCAGGCCATGCCAAAGATCTCACCGAAGTCACCGGCGGGAGGTACTCCACGACATCCGGGGACTAGCCGGCGGCCACAGAATCCGGTCCCGAAGTTGTCCACGCCTCGAGCACACTCGTGAACACAGGCGATCTGCCCTAAGGTCCGGAACGGCCATTGACCGCCAGAGCCGTGACAGGACCGAAATGACCAATACTCGGATGCCTCTGTCGCCCATCGATATCGCGGTGGGTGGACTCGGGGCCATCGGACTGCCGGTGGCCCGGCAGCTCGACGCTGGCATTGAGGGCTTGCGGCTGACCGCCGTCTCGGCGCGGGACCGGGACAAGGCGCAAACGCATATCGCCGCCTTCCGGCAGACGGTCCCTGTACTGCCGCTGCACGATCTGGCGGATCACGCCGATATCGTCGTGGAATGCGCGCCCGCCGCCGTATTCGCCGATGTCGCGGAGCCCGCCGTTGCCGCGGGCCGTACCCTGGTGACCGTCAGTGTCGGCGCTTTGCTGGCGCGGATGGATCTGGTCGACCGGGCGAAGGACACGGGTGCCCGCATCATCGTACCGACCGGGGCGCTGTTGGGCCTCGACGCCGTGCGCGCCGCAGCGCAAGGGGAGATCGCGCGGGTTACGCTGATCACCCGCAAACCGCCGGCCGGCCTTCAAGGCGCGCCTTACCTCATGGGTCGGGGCATCGATCTGGACGGACTCGCAGCACCGCTGAAGGTGTTTGAAGGTCCGGCTCGCGCCGCAGCCGAGGCCTTTCCCGCCAATGTCAATGTCGCCGCCGCCCTGGCGCTCGCCGGGATCGGCCCGGACCGCACCACGGTTGAGCTTTGGGCCGACCCAACCGTCGCCCGCAACACCCACACAGTCGAGGTGGAGGCCGACAGCGCCCGCTTCCGGATGACCATCGAGGGGATTCCCTCAGCGGAAAACCCCCGCACCGGCCGCCTGACACCGCTCAGCGTCATCGCCACCCTGCGGCGGCTGGTGTCACCGCTGCAGGTGGGAACTTAAGGCTGGGGTCGCTAATCCCGCTTGCCCATGATGGCGCGGTAGATGTCGGCATCGTCGATGACGCCGGCCAGCGTGTCGCCGTCCGTCAGCAAGAGCGGCCAATCGCTTTCGTGGCGAAGCTCGATGGCGCGGCGCAGCGGAATGCGCAAGGGTGCGGACAGAACGTCGTCGCAGCTCACATCCTCAGGGCTCAACGCTTCGGTCACGGGGCGCAGCGTCACCGGCTGGCCGTCCCGGGCAACAGCGAACGGCCCAGCATCGCCATTTGCCTGGGCGGTCAAACGGGCCAGCGGGTCGAGCGCGAAGGCGCCGGCGTCGGTCCGCGCCAAGGTCTCCAGCGGGCGCATCAACGCATCGCCGCACAGCACATTCAGCGGGTTCACGTGCTGGACGAAGGCGGCGACATAGTCGTCGGACGGCTTCAGCACGATCTCTTGCGGCGTGCCGTACTGCACGATTGCGCCGTCGCGCATGATGGCGATGTGGTCGCCCAGCTTCAGCGCCTCGTCCAAATCGTGGCTGACGAAGATGATGGTCTTCTGCAGCTCCTGCTGCAGTTCCAACAGCGAGTCCTGCAGATGGCTGCGGATCAGCGGATCGAGCGCCGAATAGGGCTCGTCCATCAGCAGGATGTCGGCATCGGTGGCGAAGGCACGCGCCAGGCCGACGCGCTGCTGCATGCCGCCTGAGAGCTCCGAAGCATAGCGGTCGGCCCAGCGTTCCAGCCCCACCAGGGTCAACTTGTCTTCCACAATGGCACGGCGTTCGGCGCGGCCGATGCCCTGCAGCTCCAACCCGAAGGCCACATTCTCCGCCACGGTGCGCCAAGGCAAGAGCCCGAACTGCTGGAACACCATGGCGATGCGGTGGGTCCGCAAGCCGCGCAGGGCTTCGTCGTCGCACCTTGCGACATCGATGCCGCCCGAACCGTCTGCCTCATTCACTATCACCCGCCCCCGGGCGACGGTGTTGAGCCCGTTCACGCAACGCAGCAACGAAGACTTGCCCGAACCGCTGAGGCCCATCAGCACGCACAGTTCGCCACGGCGCACACTGATCGTGGCGTCACGCACGGCCACCACGGCCCCGGTCTCGGCACTGATGTCGTCGCGGCTGACACCGCGATCGATCAAGGTCAGTGCCTCGTCGGCACGGCTACCAAAGACGACATCGACCGAGCGGAAATCGACGATGACCGGCGCGTTATCCAGTCGCGACGCCATCAGCGCGCCCCCGGACGGCTGCGACGTGCCGGCTGCTTGACGATGCGGTCCAAGAGGATGGCGAGGATCACGATCGCCAGCCCCGCCTCGAACCCCATGCCGATATTGACGGTATTGAGTGCACGCACCACCGGCTCGCCCAGGCCATCTGCACCTACCAGAGCTGCGATCACCACCATGGACAGCGACAGCATGATGCACTGGGTCAGGCCCGCCATAATCGTCGGCAGAGCGTGCGGCAGTTCTACCTTCCACAAGAGCTCACGGCGGCTGCAGCCGAACGCATCGCCGGCTTCCTTCAGCGACGTCGGCACCGATGAGATGCCGAGATAGGTCAGCCGCACCGGCGCGGGGATGGCGAAGATCACGGTGGATATCAGGCCCGGCACGACGCCCAGGCCGAACAGGATCAGGGTTGGGATCAGATAGACGAAGGTTGGGATCGTCTGCATCAGGTCCAGGATCGGGCGCAGGATGGTGTAGAGCCACGGCCGGTGAGCGGCCGCGATGCCCGTCGGTACGCCCACGACCATGCTGACGCCAGTGGCGAACACCACCAGCGCCAGTGTCTCCATGGTTTCCTGCCAATAGCCGAGATTGATGATCAGGATCAGCGAGAGTGCGATAGCCAGCGGCAGCTTCCAGCCGCGGTGCAGCCACCAGGCCAAGCCCGCGACCGCCGCCACGATGATCAGCGGCGGCAGCCACACCATGATGTCGATAAGCCCCTCAATCAGAAAGCCCAGGACATCGGAGATGAGATTGAACACGCCAGCCGCGTGCTCGTTCAGCAACTCCACGCCGTCGCGGATCCACCGGCCCAGCGGGATCTTGTTGTCCGTCAGCCAATCCATGGTCGGCACGCCTCCGCGCTGCGGAGCGACGCCCTGCCGCAGCCCGCGAACGGTCCGTCGGACAGTGCGCCCCGCAGTCTAGGGTCCGTCAGAGGCCCAGATGCGCCTGGACGGCGGGAAGGCCGGGCTCGCCCGACAGCGTGGTCACGCCGTCCAGCCAGGCGTCCAGGACGTCCGGGTTGGCCTGCAGCCAGGCCGTCGCCGCGTCTTCCGGCGTTTCGCCTTCGTCCAGGATGGCGCCCATCACCTCGTTCTCCATGGCCAGCGTGAAGACAAGGTTGCTCAGCAGCGCACCGATATTCGGACACTCGTCGCTGAAGCCGGGACGCGTGTTCGTATAGACCGTGGCGCCACCGAAATCCGGCCCGAAGATGTCGTCGCCACCTGAGAGATAGGTCAGCTCGAAATTGGCGTTCATCGGGTGCGGTTCCCAGCCCAGGAAGACGATCGCGTCGTCGCCCCGCACCGCGCGCGCGACCTGAGACAGCATGCCCTGCTCCGACGACTCGACCAGCTCAAACTCGCCAAGCCCGAAGGTGTCGTTGTCGATCATGTCCTGGATCAGGCGGTTGCCGTCATTTCCCGGCTCGATGCCATAGATCTCACCGTCCAGCGCATCGGCGAATTCCGCGATGTCGGCGAAATCGGTCAGCCCCTGGTCCGCCAGATAGGTCGGCACGGCCAGCGTGTACTTGGCTCCCTCCAGGTTGACGCCGACGATGTCCACCGTGCCGGCCTCACGATAGGACGCGATGTCGCCTTCCATCGTCGGCATCCAGTTGCCGAGGAAGATGTCGATATCGCCGTTGGCCATGCTGGCATAAGTCACGGGCACCGCGAGCACGTTGGCCTCGGGTTCATAGCCCAGCCCTTCCAGCACCACCGTGGTCAGGGCCGTGGTCGCGGTAATGTCGGTCCAACCGACGTCGGAGAACTGGACATCGGCGCAAGCCTCAGGGTCGGCCGCCTGAGCAAGGCCCGGCAATGCGGCAACGGCGGCAACGGCAAGTGTTCTGACGGCAACGGAAGTCATGGGTCCGAAGGCTCCCTGTTATCGGTTGATTGGGCCTATGGGGTCCGAACGACCCCGCACGCCAAGTCGGCCAAGCCGCTACGATGACCCGATTAGCCACGCGATGGAACGGGTTTTTGCGCCGACCCGTGCGATCCCGGCCGCAGACACGGATAGCGCTCGGCCGATACCCCGTCGTATGGTCCGCGCCTTCGAACAGCCGGACAACCAGGAAGCGTGATGGGTACGAAGGCGGAATACGACTACATCATCGTCGGCGCCGGGTCCGCCGGCTGCGTGTTGGCCAACCGGCTGACCGAGGATGCCGGCGTGACGGTGCTGCTTCTGGAGGCTGGCGGGTCGGACCGCAGCCTGTTCGTCCAAATGCCGACGGCCCTTGCCTATCCCATGCACAACCCTAGGCTGGCCTGGCAGTACTGGACGGAGCCGCAAGAGCATATGGATGGGCGCCGCCTGTACTGGCCGCGGGGTCGTACGCTGGGCGGCTCATCCTCCATCAACGGCATGTGCCATGTCCGCGGCCATGCCCGCGACTATGACCGCTGGGCAGAGGCCGAAGGTCTCGAGCACTGGCGCTATGCCGAATGCCTGCCCTATTTCCAGAAGCTGGAGCGAAGGGATATCGGCGGGGACGACTGGCGCGGCGGCGATGGGCCAGTCGGCGTCACCACCGGAAGGCCGCAGAAGAACCCGCTGTATCAGGCCTGGATCGAAGCCGGGCGGCAGGCCGGCTATCCGGTGACGGCCGACATGAACGGCCATCAGCAGGAAGGCTTCGGCGACATGCAGATGACGGTGGCCGGTGGCCGCCGCCAGTCGACCGCCGTGACCTATCTTCGGCCCGCGATGAAGCGACCAGGACTGCGTGTCGAAACCGGCGCCCTGACAACGCGGCTGCTGCTGGAGAACGGCAGTGCCGTTGGGCTTGAGTATGTGAAGGACGGCCAGACAGTCACCGCGCGCGCCGGCCGAGAGGTGATCCTCTCGGCGGGGCCGATCAACGCGCCACAGATCCTGATGCTGTCGGGCATCGGCCCGGCGGACGATCTGCGCGCGCTCGGCATCTCCGTTGCGCACGACCTTCCCGGCGTGGGGCAGAACCTGCAGGACCATCTGGAGATTTACCTGCAATACGCCTGCACCCAGCCGATCAGTCTCTACAAGGTGATGAACCCGCTGGCGAAGGCCGCCCTTGGCGTCCGATGGATTCTGTTTCGCTCTGGCCTCGGTGCCTCCAACCATTTCGAGGCCGGCGGCTTCATCCGGACGGAAGCCGGCATCGAGCACCCGAACATCCAGTACCACTTCCTGCCCATGGCTGTGCGGTATGACGGCGGCAATCCGTCGGACCAGCACGGCTTCCAGGCGCATGTCGGACCGATGCGGCCGACCAGCCGCGGCTGGCTCACGCTGAAATCGACCGATCCGCGCGAGGCACCGCTGATGCAGCCGAACTATCTGTCGACCGAGGAAGACGTGCGCGAATTCCGCGACGGGCTGAAGCTGACGCGCGAGGTGTTCGCGCAGGCCGCCTTCGACCCCTACCGGGGGCCGGAACTGCAGCCCGGCCCCGATGTGCGCACGGATGCGGAAATCGACGCATCGATCCGCCAACTGGCCGAGACCGCCTATCACCCGAGCTGCACCTGCAAGATGGGCTCGGACCCGCTTTCCGTCGTCGACGGTTATGGCCGCGTTCACGGTGTCGAGGGCCTGCGCGTGATCGACAGCTCGATCATGCCGGACATCGTGTCGGGCAACCTCAACATCCCGACGATCATGATGGCGGAGAAGCTGGCCGACGCCGTCCGCGGCCGGCCGCCGCTGCCGGCCTCAGACGCGCCCGTCTGGATCCACCCCGACTGGCAGACTCAGCAGCGGTAACGGAACCCGTCAGGCCACGCGGTTCGGCGGCTCTCGGCCCGCAAACACCGCGTCGAGATTGTCGAGAGCGGTGAAGCCCATGGCATTGCGGGTTTCGACCGTGGCGCTGCCGATATGCGGCAGCAGCACCGCGTTCTCCAGCGCCAGATACCCTTGATGGAATTTCGGTTCACCGTCATAGACATCGAGCCCGGCCGCCGCCAGCCGGCCGGATTTGAGTGCTGCGATCAGCGCCTCATCATCGACGATGCCGCCTCTTGCCGTATTCACCACCACCGCCCGCTCAGGCAGCAGGGCGATGCGTTCAGCATTCAGGAAGCGCCGTGTCTCCGGCGTCAGCGGGCAGTGCAACGAGAGGATGTCGCAATGCGGCAGCATCGCCTCGGCACTCGCATGATAGACAGCACCAGCAGCGTCTTCCTCAGCGACCGGGACCGTGTCGGTGTAATGGACGGCCATGTCGAAGCCGCGGGACCGCTTGGCCACCGCCCGGCCGATGCGGCCCATGCCGAAGATGCCGAGCCGCTTGCCCGTCACCTCAAGCCCCAGCTGGCCCGTCGGCGCCCAGGCCTGCCATCCGCCCGTCCGCAGCAGTGCTTCCGCGGAATGGGCCCCGCGCGCGGCCGCCAGGATCAGCAGCATGGCGATGTCGGCCGTCGCTGCGGTCAGCACGTCCGGCGTATTGGTGACGATGATGCCCCGCGCCTTGGCCGCGGCGAGATCGATATGGTCGTAGCCGACGGAAAAGGTGGCGATGGCCCGGATCGATGCGGGCAGGGCCGCAATCACGGCAGCATCCAGCCGATCGGTCGGGCACGGCAGCACGGCATCGGCGCCCTCGCAGCGCCGCGGCAGGGTCGCAGGATCATACAGTTCATCGGCGCCGTTCAGCACGGCCCGATAGTCGCGCTGCAGCCGCGCCTCCACGGCTTCGGGCAGACGACGGGTAACAAGGACGACCGGCCTCTGGTCGGACATGCGGCACTCCGTTTCTTGCTAGTCCGGCGCGTTGGCGCCAACGACAACCCCGCCTTCACCAACCACGACAAACGGCGCCCAATAGGCGGGGTGTGGATCCTCCAGCTCTTCTATCAGGGCAAGCATGGTCAGGCGCAAGGCTTCGGCGCGATGCAGCCCCGGCTCCGCAGCCAGGCGCTGGAAGGTCCCCGTGGTCAGCGCCAGCGCCGCTTCGGAATAGACCGCCCAGTGTGACACCAAAAGCGACCTCGCGCCGGCATAGAAGAAGCCTCGGGCCAGTCCCGACAGCCCCTCGGCGCCCGGTCGGCCGTCGGGTCCCGCCGTGTTACAGGCCGACAACACCACCCAGTCGGCCGCCAGATGCAGCTGCGCGACTTCGCCGGCGGTCAGCAGGCCGTCGTCCCCCTCGGTCGCGACCTCCGGCGGCGTGAAGACCAGGCCCGGTTCGTCGTAGCCGCGCAGGTCTCCGGACATCAGACCGTGCGTGGCGAAGGCCAGTACGCGGGCTTCGCCCAGGGCGCCGGACTGGCTGAGCGCCTTGACCTGCGCTTCCGTCGCCTCGGCATCCAGGTAGAGCGCCGTCTCCCAGCCCTCGAGGCTGGCGGCAACCGCGCGCAACTCATCGGCCGTTTCCGGCAACGGCGTGAGCTGACGCAAGCTCGGCGTGCTGGCGATCCCGCGCTGATCCAAACCGGCGGCGCGTATGCCGGCAGCACGCCCCCCTTCCAGCACCGGATCGCCAAACCCGATGAACCGGTCGATAGCACCGGCCCCGCGGCCAAGCGTGCGGAGTGCGTGCAGCGAACCGACAGCGGGTAGTGTGGTAAAGGCATAATCGTGCACCAGCCAGGCTGCCCGGCGAAGCCGGTCCGCCGGCTGTACACTCACTGCCACCGGGCTACTCACCAGCACTGTCAGGGGCAGGCTGGTCAATGGGCCATCCGGTACGACCAGCACGTGACTGGCGCCGCTGAGCGCAGGTTCCAGCGGCTGCCAAAGGGCACTGTAAAGGGCGTGCGCGATGTCGAGTGGATCTTCGCCACCCACCGGCATCGGCTGTGCCGCCGGATCAAGCCAGCGGCGCAGCCATCCGACTTGGCGGTCCAGCTCGGCCGCGCCGACATCCAGTCTCACGAAGGCGGCGCTCCGATCCTGCACCACCCAAGCATACGAAACCGGTCCCAGAACGGCGAACACCACCAGCGCCTCGCCATCGTTCAGAAGAGCTTGTGCGTCGTGCAGGTCCAGCGGTCGCGGTCGCGACAACGCGGCATAGGCCGGGAAGTCGCGGGCGATCTGTTCGTCCTGGGTCGCAAGCGAACGCGTCAACACGGCCGTCTCATCGTGCAAGGCTTCGGTGTCGACCGCCCTGTCGCCGGCCGACGTGGACGTGACGAGGTGGAGAAGCTCGTCCCGCAGAGCCGCCAGCCTTTCGGCCGTCTCTTGGCGGTCGCGGACCAAACCGGCCAGCGTATCGTCGCCTGCGGCGAACCGGGCGGCCATCCGGCCGATCGCCTGACCGGTCGCCGTGAAGCGCAGCAACTGCACGATATCGAAGCTCTCACGGATCCAACGGTCACGCTCCGCCTGATCGGTGGCCTCAGCTTCCCACTGACTTGCCAGCCACAGAAGATCCCCCAGCACGTCTTGCGGTGTCGGCGAGGCGGAGACGCCGACCAGTTGGTCTGCGTCCAGCCGATCGAGCCAGGCCCGCAGCGCATCGCGTGCCGCCGTTGCCGTGTCCATCGCCAGCACCCGGTGGCCAGCCGCGTCATAGGCAAGGCCAAGGTCCGCAAGGCTGCTGGCCGTGTCAGGATGATCGCGGCCCAAGGTGCGCTCGCGGATCGCGGCCGCCCTCTCCAGCAAGACCGACGCGCCCGCGGCATCGCCTGGCCCGCTCTGGGCGATGGCGAGGTTGATCAGGCTGGTCGCCGTCGTCGGATGATCGGGCCCAAGCGTCCGTTCGAAGATCTCCAGCGCCTGCCGGCCAAGAGCCTCAGCCTCCTCCCACGCGCCGATGTCGTGGTAATGCGACGCCAGGTTGTTGAGGGTTCGCGCCGTTTCCGGATGGTCCGGTCCGAAAACGGCCCTGCGGATGGTCAGCGCCCGGATCAGCAGAGGCTCGGCGCGCTCGTGTTCTCCCATGCCGCCATACGCGTCGGAAAGGTTGTCCAGGATGGTCGCCACATCGGGCGCGTCGGGACCGTACTCGCGTTCAAAGATCGCCAGCGCGCGGAGATAGAGGGGCGCCGCCTCCGCCCAGTCGCCGAGATTGCGGTAGAGTGCTGCAAGATTGTTCAGGACCGTGCCGACCACACGATGGTCCGGCCCGAATGCCCCCTCGCGAATGGTCAGGACGCGCTGCAGCAGGTCCCTCGCCCGCGGATAATCCCCAAGGTTCCCGTAGAGCACGGCCAAGTTGTTGAGGCTGATGGACGTTTCCAGGCTCTCTGGCCCGGCGACGACCTCCAGGATGGCGACAGCCTCCCGGTAGAGGCGCTCGGCCTCGCCCAGATCCCCCATGGCACGACGCAGACTGGCGAGGTTGTCCAGCGCCAGAGCCACTTGCTGGCTTTCGTCGCCATGTGCCCGCCGGAAGATCTCGAGCGCCTGGCGGAACAGCAGCTCAGCCGCCGCATCCTGGCGCACATCCTGATAGGTCAGACCCAGATTGTTCAGGTACCGCCCGACGATCGGGTGATCGGGGCCGTACAACATGTCGGCAACGCCGGCGCCCCGTTCAAACAGCCGTATTGCCGTCCGGTAGTCGCCCTGGGTGCGCAGTCTGCTCCCCTCATCATTGAGCCGGACCATCATCGGCAAAAGCAGATCGCCCGCTTCGGTCTCGCCGCGGCCATGGGCCGACTGCAGGATGCCGATCGCCTCTAGAAGCGGGTCGGCGATGCTGCCGCCGGCGCTTGCCGCCTCCCCTAGTCCGTCGGAGAGATCGGTGAGACGACCGAACTGAACGTCAGTCAACACCGTCTGCGCCACTGCGTCGGCCGCAGCGCAATCGGCGCTGTCGGAGCCGGCTGTACACAGGCCGCTGCCAAGGATCGTCGGCTCGTCGCACTCGCCATCGTCGGCATATTGGCACTGTTCGGCTTGGGAAAGGGCCTGTCCCGGAAGTCCGACGCCGAAAACGATGAGTATCCAAGAGAGGAGCAGCAGAGCCAGCCGTCTCACGCCATCGCATGCGTGGTCGGAGAGAAGTGCCCTCGACCCGGCGATCGTCGGATGGATGTCGGACACGCCTGCACCTCCACTTCGGCCAATGCCGTGTTAGCACAGATCATCGGTGCGCCAGTGGCGTCATGCGCGAGGGCCGATCGCAGGTCCGCCGGCTGGCATACTTCACATGCGAAGATATATCGATTTGGGCCGACCTGCGCGGGAGAACGTTCTTGGGAGGCCTCCCGGCCCCGGTAGCGGATGTAACCGATGCAGGGTGGCGGTCATCGAACGGCCGTGCTTCGGGAACGGCACGCGGAACCTGCTTCGTCCGCGCCCGGACGAGGGCCAGCAAACAGGGAGACAGCGGCACATGGCGTATCTACCGATCGAATCCTACGGCATGATCGGCAACCTGCATACGGTTGCCCTGGTCGGTATCAACGGCTCGATCGATTGGATGTGCCTGCCGCGGTTCGATTCCCCCAGCGTGTTCGGCCGCATTCTGGATGACGAGAAGGGCGGGCATTTCAGCATCGAAGCCGTCGATGACGACACCACGAACAAGCAGTTCTACTGGCCGGACACGAATGTGCTGGTCACCCGGTTCCTCTCCCATTCCGGTGCGGCAGAGCTAATCGATTTCATGCCGATCGGCCAGGCCGCGGTGGCGATCCACCAGCGGCGGCAGTTGATCCGCCGGCTGACGGCGGAACGCGGCACCATCACCTTTCGCGTGCAGTGCAAGCCATCGTTCAACTATGCGCGCGACGGGCATGAGATCGCGGTGGTGTCCGGCGGCGTGCGGTTCACTACGCCAACCTTGAGCCTGGGCCTTGCGACGACCGTGCCCATGCATGCCGAAGACGGGTCCGCCGTTGCGGAGTTCACGCTGCACGAAGGCCAGTCGGCCATCTTCGTGCTCCGCCTGATCGAAGACGACCTGGGCAGCGAGTTGGCGCTCAGCGAAGGCACGACCGAGGCCCTGTTCCGTGAGACGGTCGCCTATTGGCGCGGTTGGCTGCGCCAGTCGAAGTATCGCGGCCGCTGGCGCGAGGTGGTGCACCGCTCGGCACTGGCGCTGAAGCTGATGACCTATGAGCCGACGGGCGCCATCGTCGCCGCGCCCACCTGCAGCCTGCCCGAGGGCCTGGGCGGCGAACGCAACTGGGACTACCGCTATACCTGGATCCGGGATTCCGCGTTTTCCATCTACGCGCTGCTGCGCCTCGGCTTCACCGGAGAGGCGGCGGCCTTCATGCGGTTCCTGTCCGGTCTGTGCAAAGATCGGGATGGCGACGACCATCCGCTTCAGATCATGTACGGCATCGACGGCCGGAAGGAGCTGACCGAAGAGACGCTGGATCATCTGGACGGCTACAAGGGCTCCAGACCCGTGCGCATCGGCAACGGCGCCTATGACCAGCTGCAGCTCGACATTTACGGCGAGCTGCTGGACGCGGCCTACATCTTCAACAAGAACGGCGAGCCGATCTCGCACGACATGTGGGTGCCGCTGCGCGGGTTCGTGGACTGGGTGTGCGACCACTGGCGACTGAAAGACGAAGGCGTGTGGGAGGTCCGCGGCGGCCAGCAGGAATTCGTCTATTCCAAGCTGATGTGCTGGGTCGCGGTCGATCGCGGCCTGCGCCTGGCCGACAAACGCTCGTTCCCGGCTGACCGCGCCCGCTGGCTGAAGGTCCGCGACGAGATCTACGAAGACATCATGACCAATGGCTGGAGCGAAGAGCGCCAGGCCTTCATCCAGTCCTACGGCAGTGAGTCCCTGGATGCCGCCAATCTGATGATGCCGCTGGTCTTCTTCGTGTCGCCCAGCGACCCGCGAATGCTGAGTACGCTGAAGGAGACTCTGAAGCCGCCGGAAGAGGGTGGCCTGGTCGCCAACAGCCTGGTCTACCGCTACAATGTCGAAGAGACATCCGATGGGCTGGCCGGCGAGGAAGGCACGTTCAACATCTGCACCTTCTGGCTGGTGGAGGCGATGACCCGGGCCGGCCATTTCGACCGCAAATGGCTGGACGAGGCGCGGCTGATCTTCGAACGCATGCTGGGCTTTGCCAATCATGTGGGACTGTATGCCGAAGAGACAGGCTCCCGAGGCGAAGCGTTGGGCAACTTTCCGCAGGCGTTCACCCATCTCTCGCTGATCAGCGCGGCCTTCAACCTGGACCGTGCGCTGGGGGCACGCCCTCAGGATCGGTGACCGGGTGCAGGATCCAACGCACATTACTGGGGCAGGAACAACTGCTTCTCCAGAGGAGGCATCGACAGATGACGGGTACTTCGCAGCAAGACCTGCCGCCGGCCGCGCTGCCGCAGGGCTCTGACCGGCGCCTGCCGCTGAAGGGCCAGAGGGCATTGGTCACCGGCGCCAATTCAGGCATCGGGGAGGCCGTGGCGATCGCGCTCGGCGCGGCCGGCGCTGATGTGGTGGTCAACTATGTCGTCGGTGACGACACGGCCGCTAAGGTGGTCGAGGCCATCGAGGCCCAGGGGCAGAGGGCGATGGCCATCAAGGCCGACGTGTCGAAGGAAGACCAGGTGCAAGCCATGTTCGCCCGCATGATCGAGGCGTTCGGCACGATCGACATCCTGGTCAACAATGCCGGCCTGCAGCGCGACGCGCCGATGCATGAGATGACGCTGGATCAGTGGAACCTGGTGATCAACGTCAACCTCACCGGGCAGTTCCTGTGCGCACGCGAGGCGATCCGCGAGTTCATGCGCCGCGGCGTGC
>JANQIX010000079.1 GCA_028281925.1 Alphaproteobacteria bacterium | reverse complement strand
GGCCTCTTGGCGGCACCTTGTGCGCTGATCATGGCCACACCCTGGGCGATCGCCGGATCGGACCTGGCGATTGTCGGCTTCCAGGGACTGGTCCAGATCCCGCTGGCACTGACGCTCTACTTGAGCGGCACGCGATACGTTCGTGCGGCGGAAGTGGCGCTTCTGTCTCTGATCGAGACGCTTCTAGGCCCGCTCTGGGCCTGGATCGGTGTCGGTGAGGTGCCCTCATCCCAGGCGATGGCGGGCGGCGCGATCGTCCTGCTGGCAATCGTCGCAAACGCCGGTTCGGCCCTGCGGCGACGGGGGGCCGTCGCCGCAGAGGCCGAATGACGGGGGCGTCTGCCCGAAGCGGGGGTCAGCTCTGGCCGGCTGCGTCTGCGATGATGGCGTCGCCTTCGATGCTGGCATAGGGCTGCGGCACGGTCTCTACCGGCAGCGGATCGTAGCGCTGCAGATAGCGCCGCAGGTCGTCGACGAAGGCGCGGCTGTCGACGGCGATGTTCACCGGGTCCGCACCCGACAGGTTGATCTTGCTGATCAGCGCAATCACCGTCGGCCGGCCGTCGACCTCGATGAACATCGGCGAGCCGCTGTCGCCCTGGACGATGTCACAGTGGTGGAGCACGGCGTTGTCCAGCGTGTAGCTGGTGATCTCGCAACCTTCGTGCGCGGTCAACTGCTCTTCCTGGTCGCCGCTGTAGCCTGCCTGCGTGATCTCGAACCAGTCGCCGTCGGTGGCGCTGTCGAGATCCTGCTGCGTCAGCCCATGCACGCCGAAATAGCCCACCTTGTCGCCGATGGCGTCTGTCAGCAGGATGAAGGCGTAGTCGAAGCCGTCCTGCGTGCCCATCAGGCTGCCTTCATAGTCGAAGCCGCGCGCCACCCAGAACGAGTCGATCTCGGAACGGGCGGAATACTGCCCCTTGCTGTAGCCGGCGTAGAAGGCCTCCGGTGCATCGTAGAAGCTGTCGCTGGAGAAGCCGACCACGCAATGGGCCGCCGTCAGCACCACGCGCGGGCTCACCAGCACGCCTGAGCAGTGGCCGCCCTCTTCAAAGGTCAGCTTGCCGATGGCGCTCCAGCCGCGGGCGTCGGGGGATACGGCCACGCGGTCGTCGGTGCCGAACAGCTGCCACGGATCGATGTACATCTGTGCATCGGCGGTCTGGGCGGAAAGGCCAAGCATGGCGAGGCCGGCAAGCCCTGCGAGCAGACCGCGCTGGAGCGGCTGGCGATCGCTGGTGTTTGAAGCGGTCATTGGGCGCGGCCTCCCTGGCCACAGAAGAGTTGCTGTCGTGGGCACAGCATCGCGTGTGGCGGCCCCGCGGGCAGTGACGGCGGTCACCGTGATCGCGCGGCTGGTCGAAATTGCGCTATACCCTGCCGGCCCGGCGATTGCGGGGCCTCGCCGCGGCAGGATCCGGACCAAACGGTGACGGCTGCGGCCCGGCGCTGACGCCGCGGTACGATGTCAAATCAGGAGATCCGTTGTGCTGAAGATCCACGGCCGCAAGAACTCGTCGAACGTCCAGAAGGTGCTGTGGACGTGCGCAGAATTGGGTCTGCCCTTCGAGCGTGTCGATGTCGGCGGCCCCTTCGGCGGCAATCGCGAGCCGGCCTATCTCGCGCTTAATCCCAACGGCCTGGTCCCGGTGATCGAGGACGACGGCGTGGTGTTGTGGGAGAGTAACGCGATCGTCCGCTATCTGGCGGCCCGGTACGGCGACGGCGCGCTGTTGCCGACGGACCTGGCCGCGCGGGGGCAGGTGGAGCAGTGGATGGACTGGGTCAACACGCTGCTGGGCCCAGCGATCTGGCCGCTCTTCTTCGGGTTGATTCGCACCCCGCCGGACCAGCGGGACGAGGGCGCGATGGAAGACAGCCGCAAACGGACCGCCGATGCGCTGGGAATTCTCGATGCCCAACTGGCTGGCAAGCCGTTCGTCTGTGGCGACCGGTTCACCCTGGCCGACATGCCGGCGGGCATCGTCACCTATCGCTGGAATAGCTTTGCGATCGAGCGCCCCGAGCTGCCCAACCTCGCGGCCTGGTATGCCCGATTGACGGAACGGGCGCCGTTTCGCGAGCACGTCATGATCCCGGTGACATAGCATTCGCGGTGTGGCTGGCGGCCGGATTTGGCCACGGGGTTTCATCCTGGCGCCCGGCCTGTTATGACGACCAAGGGGGGCGCGCGTCGCGGAGGCTTCGTTTTCGCGGCAGAGATGAGGGCGCTTTTGAAACGATGACCGCCGGTATGCGATGGCCGCTGGCTGCAGCGGCGCTTTTCTGTTCGGCGTCTTGGTGGGTCCCGGCCAACGCCCATCCGCATGGCTGGATCGACGTTCAGAGCACTGTGGTGTTCGACGGCGAGGGCCGCATCACCGGGCTCAGGCTGGACTGGGTGTTCGACGATTTCTATTCCGTCTTCGTGATGGACGAGATCTCCGTCGATCCCCGTCAGCAGGCTGAGGTTCTGGCCGAAATCGCCCGTCAGGACCTGGAGAACCTGAGCGAGTACGGTTACTTCACGGACCTGCGCGTCGACGGAACGCGGGTCGACACGGGTGTCGTCGAGCAGTTCGATATCGACCTGCGGGGCATGCGCCTCTGGCTGCAGTTCACGGTGCCGCTGGAAGCGCCGGTCGACCCGCGGACGCAGGAGGTCGTGTTCGGCATCTACGACCCGACATACTTCCTTGAGGTCCTGCATGTGGAGGACCAGGCGGTGATTCTTGCCGGCGCCGGTGCCGACAACTGCCAAAGCCGGATCGAGGAGCCCAACCCGACTTTCGAGATGGTCAGCCTCGCGGCCTCGCTGGATCAGTCGGAAAGCGCGGGCGATACGCTGGGTGAGCTGTTCGCCGAATGGGTGTCGGTGCAGTGCGAGTAGCGCCGCAGGCCGCCAACCGGTATTGGCTGATCGCCGCGCTCTTAGGCGTTTGCGGGCTGGTATGGCTGCTGGGTTCGCTGGTGACGTCGGAGGCCTGGGGGGCCCTGATGCTCGATATCCGGGCGATCCAGCGCGATCTCCACGAGCGGCTGGCAGAGGCCATGCGTGCCGTGAAGGAACGTGAAGTTGCCGCCGCCTCCGGCCTGATCGTCCTGAGCTTCCTTTATGGCCTCTTTCATGCGGCCGGCCCCGGCCACGGCAAGGCGGTGCTGACCGCCTATCTGCTGACACATGACCGACGCATGCGGCGGGGGCTGTGGCTCGCCGCCGGGTCGAGCCTGTGCCAGGGCGTGACGGCGATCGTCCTCGTCTACGGCCTGATCCTTCTCGCGGGTTGGGCTGCCCGCGAGACCCAGCTGGCCGTCGCCTGGGCTGAACGGCTGAGCTTCGCGCTGGTGGCGCTGCTCGGCGGCGCGCTGGCGCTGAGGTCGGCTCTGGCCATGGTGCGGGCGAGGCGCGCCCATCGCGCCGCCCATCATAGCCATCATGCGCATCACGCCCATGACGGCCATTGCCATTCCGCGGCTGGCTGTGGCCATTCGCATGGGCCGACGCCGGAGCAGGTGGAAAACGCCCGCGACCTGAGGACCAGCATAGGCGTGATTCTGTCGATCGGGCTCAGGCCCTGCAGCGGCGCCGTCCTAGTGCTGGTGTTCGCCCATGTGCTGCAGATCCCTTGGGCGGGTGTCGCCGCGGTGATGGCCATGTCCGTCGGCACGGGCATCGCCGTGTCGGGGCTGGCGGCCGTTGCCGTCGGCTTTCGTCGGCTGTCGCTTGCGTTCGGCCGGTCGATGGGGCGTGGGCTGGGTGTGGCGCTCAATGGCGCCGCGCTGCTGGGCGGGGCTGCGATCTGCTGGATCGGCGTGTCGCTCTTCGCCTCCTCCTTCACGCAGCCCCATCCGCTCGGGTTCTGAGCGGTCAGCCCGATCCCAGAATGCAGTCGAGCAACGACTGACCCAGTTTATTGATCAGTATCGAGTAGAGGTGGGGGCCGTCCGCGATCTCGGCACCGAGCGGATCGAGGACGCCCGTCCGTGCGTCGGTGCCCTCGGCGACCGTCGCGACCAAGCTGGGCTCGAACTGGGGTTCGGCGAAGACGCAGATGGCCCCGCTTTCGCGAATCCTGTCCCGGATCTCGGTCAGTCTCTCCGCGCCGGGTTGGCGGTCCGGGCTGATCGTGATGGAGCCGGCGGGCGTCAGACCATACCGGGATTCGAAGTACTGATAGGCGTCGTGGAAGACGATGTAGGGCTCGCCCGCCAGCGGTGCCAGTTCATGCGCAAAGTGCGCGTTCGTGGCTTCCAGGCCCACGGTCAGCCGCCGACCGTTGGCGCGGTAGACACCGGCATGCGCCGGATCGGCCTCTGCCAGGGTCGCGACGATCGCTTCCGTCATCGCGATGGCGTTTATGGGGTCGAGCCAGATATGCATGTCCGTCTCGCCATGGGCGTGCCCGTGGTCATGGGCATGCTCGTCGTCATGGGCATGCTCGTCGTCATGGGCATGCTCGTCGTCATGGGCATGCTCATCGTCGTGGGCATGCTCGTCGTCATGGGCATGCTCGTCGTCATGCGCATGTTCGTCGTCATGCGCATGTTCGTCGTCATGGGCATGTTCGTCGTCATGGGCATGCTCTTCATCGTGCCCATGGTCATCACCATGAGCGTGGTCGTCATGCCCGTCTTCATGACCGTCGTGGCCTTCGTGCTCTTCCCACAGGCCGCCCTCGCGAAACGGCAGCAAGGTCAGCCCCGGTGCCTCGGACAGCGATACGACCGCCGCGTTTTGCGGCAGGGCCTCCAGCGGGCCTTCCAGAAAGGTCTCCAACTCGTCGCCGATCCAGAAGACGACATCGGCCGATTGCAGCGCTTCGGCATCGGACGGGCGTAGCGCATAGGTGTGGGGGGAACCGCCGCCGCGCACCAGAAGCGTCGGCTCGCCGACCCCTTCCATGACGGCTGCCACCAGAGAGTGGATCGGCTTTATACTGGCGACAACGGACGGGTGGTCTTCCCCGATCGCCGGAGCGCTGGTCAGCAGGCCGGCAAGGCCGCCGAGGAGTGTCGCGTTGACGGTACGCCGCATGATAAGCCTCCGGATATCTGGCGTTGGCGAGGAGGGCGCCATATGTAACCGTATAACGTCTCAAGCGCGACCGAGATTTGAGAACGGCCGGCCATGGTGACTGCGACACCGAGCTTTCCCAGAACCCAACACGATCACGCGTCGTGCGTGGAGCGCAGCCTGGAGGCGGCAGAGCAGCTTTGCCGCGATCACCAAGTGCGGCTGACGCCGCAGCGCCGCCGCGTGTTGGAGATCCTGCTGGCGGACCATGTGGCCGTGGGCGCCTATGAGATCGTCGACCGCCTGGCCGATAACGGGCGCCGGCCGGCACCGACCATGGTCTACCGGGCTCTCGATTTTCTGATCGAGCTTGGGCTGGTCCATCGCGTGGCCAGCCTTAACGCATTCATCGCCTGCGGGCATCCAGGGGCGGTGCACGGCGCACAGTTCCTGATCTGCGACTCATGCGGATTGGTGACGGAACTTACCGATCCGGCCCTGACCGCAGCCGTGCGGGAGGCGGCGGCGCGGGCTGACTTCGATGTCGTGCGCCCAATCGTCGAGGTTGCGGGCCGCTGCCCCGCCTGCCGACTCCAAGGCGGCCGGACTGATGCCTGACAGTCGCGGGCTCCCGCAGGGTGCAGTCGACATCCGGTCGAAGCGGCCGGCGGCCCTGGTGTCTGCCACGGGACTGGGCGTCCGGCGCGGCGGCCACTGGCTGGTCCGCAACATCGCGCTTGACGTGATGCCGGGCGAGGTGGTGACCGTGATCGGGCCCAATGGCGGCGGCAAGACCACGCTGTTGCGTGCGCTGCTGGGCCTGATCCGGCCCACGGCCGGGACCGTACGGCGCCAGGCGGGTTTGCGTGTCGGGTATGTGCCGCAGCGCCTGACGATCGATCGCGTGCTGCCTCTGACCGTGCACCGGCTGATGACGCTGACGGTACGCCGGCCTCGGCAAGCAGTCGAAACGGCGTTGGGCGAGACCGGCATCGCCGATCTGATCGACCACCGCGTTGAAACTCTGTCGGGCGGCGAATTCCAGCGCGTGATGCTGGCGCGGGCCCTCTTGATGGAACCGGACCTGCTGGTGTTGGACGAGCCGGTCCAGGGTGTCGACTTCGCAGGGGAGGCTGATCTCTACCGCCTGATCGCCGAGATCCGCAACCGCCACGGCTGCGGCGTGCTGATGGTGTCGCATGACCTGCATGTGGTCATGGCGTCGACGGACCGCGTGCTGTGCCTGAACCAGCACGTCTGCTGTGCGGGGCAGCCGCACGACATCAGCCGGCATCCGGAATATCTCAGGCTCTTCGGCCCCCGCGCCGCCCAGGCCTATGCGGTCTATGAGCACCACCACGATCATGCCCACGCCTTGTCGGGTGAGGTAGTGCGGTTTCCCGGTTGCGACCACGACCATCACGGCCAGCATCACCATAACCACGGCGAGCCGGACCGCCGCTGAGCGATGCTGGACGATTTCTTCACCCGCGCCATGGTCGCAGGGATCGGCGTGGCTGCGGTCGCCGGGCCGCTTGGCTGCTTCATCGTCTGGCGGCGCATGGCCTATTTCGGCGACACCATGTCCCATTCCGCACTGATGGGTGTGGCGTTGGGGTTCCTGTTGGGCATCGACCTCGCCGTCGGCGTGATCGTCACCGCCGTCGCGGTGGCGGTCTTGCTGGTGGTGCTGCAGCGCACCCGGGGCATGTCGGCGGACACGATCCTGGGCATCCTGTCCCATTCCGCGCTGTCGCTGGGGCTGGTGGCGATCAGCCTGATGACCTGGCTCAGGCTCGATCTGATGGGCTATCTGTTCGGCGACGTGCTGGCAGTGCGCGTCGCCGACCTCTGGTGGATCTATGGCGGCGGCGCGTTGGTGCTGGCCGCGCTGGCGACGATCTGGCGGCCGCTGTTGGCGGTGACCGTTGACGAAGACCTAGCGCGGGCGGAAGGCGTGCCGGCCCTGCCGGTGCAACTGGCCTTCATGCTGCTGATCGCGGTCGTGATCGCCATCGCCATGAAGATCGTCGGCATCCTCTTGATCACCTCGCTGCTGATCATCCCCGCCGCCGCCGCCCGTCGCATCGCCCGCACGCCAGAGCAGATGGCCATCGGCGCCGCCGTGGCAGGCGCCGCAGCGGTGGTGCTGGGCCTGTACGGCTCGCTGGAATTCGACACGCCCTCGGGGCCGTCGATCGTGGTCGCTGCGGCGGCCGTATTTGCGGTCAGCCTGCTGCCCATCCCGCGACAAGGCTAGGCGTCCGAGTCTTCGGGGTGGGAGACGCCCCGATCATTCACGATCGTGCGTGCCGGCGGATCGGAAACGGCGGCTGCAGCCCCGCGTGTCGCCGACATGCCGGAAGCGGTCGCGGCCGTCTTGGGCAATCGACGTCCTTTGGCTCAGAATCGCACCAGCGATCATGGCATAAGACGTGTGCCGAGTGCCGTGCGCGCAGCGTGCACCGACCGAGCCGCAGGGGTTGAGCATGAGAGAACTCCCAAAAACAATGCGCGGTGTCCTGCTGACCGGACATGGCGGCATCGACAGGCTGGACGTCCGCAGCGACATCCCCGTACCGCAACCGGGGCCACATGACGTCCTGATCAATGTCTCCGCGGCGGGGGTCAACAACACGGACATCAACACCCGCGTCGCCTGGTACTCGAAAAGCGAAGGCGCCAGCGAAGACGCGAGCTGGTCGGGGGCACCAATCGCGTTTCCCCGGATCCAGGGTGCAGATGCCTGTGGGCGCGTCGTCGCCGTCGGCAACGAGGTCAGTGACGAGAGGATTGGCGAGCGGGTGCTGGTGGAACCGTGCATCCGCGAGGCCAACGGGCAGGAGCTGGATCAGCCCTGGTACTTCGGATCGGAATGTGACGGTGGCTTCGCCGAATATGCTACGGTTGCGTCCCGCCATGCCTGTCGGATCGAAAGCGGTCTGAGCGATATCGAGCTGGCGTCCTTTCCCTGCTCTTACTCCACGGCCGAAAACATGCTGACCCGGTCAGCGGTTGCGCGCGGGGATCGGGTTCTTGTGACCGGCGCCTCAGGGGGGGTCGGATCAGCCGTGGTGCAGCTTGCAAGAGCGCGCGGCGCCGAGGTGGTCGCCGTAACCAGCCCGTCCAAGTCTGAAACACTACTGAGCCTTGGTGCCATAGGAACTCTGGCACGCGATGACAGTGTGGTCGCCGCGCTTGGCCGCAACTCTATCGATGTCGTCATCGACCTTGTTGCGGGGCCGCAATGGCCGGAGCTGCTTGACGTTCTTCGGCCGGGCGGCCGCTATGCGGTGGCCGGGGCGATCGGCGGGCCGCTGGTGGAGCTGGACGTGCGGACCCTGTACTTGAAGGATCTGAGCCTCTTCGGCTGCACGGTCCTTGAGCCTCAGGTCTTCGCCAACCTGATAGGGCTTATCGAAAGCGCGCAAGTCGCGCCGATCGTTGCCGAAACCTATCCCCTGGAGCAGATCGCCGAGGCGCAGTCGGCCTTCCTGACCAAGAAGCATACCGGCAAGATCGTGCTGACCTTGTAGTCATATGGGTCGAGGCCGGGCCGATCTGCGACGGCCTGCGGTCGCCGTTTCGAGAGGCCGCGCCTGGGATCGCTGCCATCCCGAGTCCTGCGCCTGATCGCGAATATCCGATTGCTTCGGCTACCTGGTTTAGTGTTTTCATTACCGTGGCCGTTCGGACCGCAATGCCTGAAACGATAAGCAATCAACAGAACAGGGAATGCCAATCATGAGTCTCTGGAGCCGTTTGCCTGGAAGCCTGAAGTTTGGGGCTGTCGCCGGGCTCTTGCCGTTCATCGTCAATGTATCGACCTACAACCGCGCCTCCGGCCCCGGTGGCGTGACCTGCAGCTATATGGACTTTGCCGCCCTAATCGGCGGTGGCGTCGCGATCCTGGCTGCCGGCGCCGCCCTGATGTCGTCGTCCGGCGGCGATATGGAAGACAGCCCGTCACCCGCCATCCGCTATGGGTTGGGGCTGGCGGTCCTTGCTCTGGGGGTCGTCCAGATCTTGCGCGGCCTCGGGATCATCATGGGGCCGTGCAACTAGGGCGTTCCGCCCGGCTAGCTGTCCTGGCGTTTCGCCGAAGTGATGTTAGTGGGGCCGAGCGTCCGGGGCGGGACCAGCAACCGCGCAAGCCGTCCTGCAGCGGCAAATGACGCAAGGACTCAAAGCGGGAGGGAACCGATGATCGGAGGCAGACACCTTTGGCTTGCAACACTGGGATTGGCGAGCGGCCTTTTCGGGGGCCATTTGCCGCTGTCCGCGCAGGACGACCCCGCTTCGATCGAAGCGGCGCTTGAGGATGTGCGGGCTCTGCTGGAGCAGGTCGAGGTCGGGTACGCCGTCGTTGAATTCCAGATTGAGCTGGAGAACTCGGTCTTAACGGTGCGTGTCGTGGAAGACACTACCCGTGGCCGGGTGGAAGGCAGTGGCTGCAGCATCGATCTCGCGGCCGTTGAAGCCATTGACATATTCACGGTCACGACGCCGCGGATCGTTCGAAACTACGCAGAATTGGCCACGTCCGACGAACAGGCGATTGAGCAGGAGCCTCGGACGCCCAGCGCTGCCATCAAGACCTATTTTCGTCACCCCACGCGTGGCGACGCGCCGTTCATGTGTCTGATCGGAGGCTTCGAAGAGAGGGCTTCGGCCGAGGCCGTTGCGGAGCGGCTGGCGTTCATCTGGCAGGAACTGCGCAGCTAGGCCGGACCGTCCGACCAACCCGCTCGCGCCATCCCCACGCAGTCGGCCGGCCACGCCTATCCAAGTGGCGTGAGCGGCCGTTCGCCTGAGAAATGGGCGCGCAGGTTGGCAGCCACCAAGTCCGCCATCGCTTGGCGGGTCTGCACGGTAGCACTGGCGACATGGGGCTGCAGCACGACGGTGTCGAGGGCGAACAGCGCTTCCGGAACATGCGGCTCGTCTTCGAAAACGTCCAGGCCGGCACCGCCGAGGCGGCCGGAGACCAGAGCCTCGACCAGCGCCGGCTCGTCGACCAGCGACCCGCGTCCGATGTTGATCAGCGCGCCGTTCGGGCCCAGCGCCTCGATCACATCACGGTTCACCATGTGGCGGGTGTCCGCTCCGCCGGGTGCGCTCAGGATCAGGAAATCGCAGTCACGGGCCAGTGCCACCAGGTCATCGTAGAAGGGATAGTCGACATCGCCATAGCGGCGGCGACCGTAATAGGCGATGCGGGCGCCCAGCGCCTCGACCCTGTGCGCGATCGCGCGGCCGATGCGGCCAAGGCCGACGATGCCGACCAGGCCGTCGCTGACCTTGCGCATCAGCGGCATGCGGCCCGTCAGCCATTTTCCGTCACGCACATAGCGGTCGCCGGCGACGATACCGCGGACGACCGCGATCAACAGACCGACGGCCAGGTCGGCGACGTCGTCCGTCAGCACGTCCGGCGTGTTGGTCACGATCACGCCGCGCGCTCGGGCATGGTCGACGTCCACGGCATCCACGCCGACGCCGAAGCAGCTTACAATCTCAAGCTTGGGCAGGGCGTCGATCAGGGCCGCGGTGCAGCCGACATGGCCGGTGGTCGCCAGACCGCGCACGCGCGGCCCGATCTTGGCCAGCAACGCATCGCCGCCGGCGGCATCGTCCAGGCGATGGATGACATAGTCTCGCTCAAGGGCTTCCATCAGCGTCGGCATCAGCTGCCCGACGACGACGATCTCCGGCCTCATGGGGCACCTTCTCTTCGGTATACAGGATTGGATGGTTGGCCAGGCCCCCGCACTGTAGGATGCGGAGAACGCGCGCGACAACGTGTTTGCCTGTTGGTATCCGTTGGCGCTAAGTTACGCGAGTAACGATGCAGTGAATTCGCCCGGCGGCAGTGTATGCCGAACAGGGCGACGGTCGGGAGGTTTCGTTTTTTGCTGCCCATTGGGTATGACGCGTCGCCAGTGCGACATGATCTTGCGCCGGAGCCTCGGCGATGAACCAAATCGATCTTGCGGGAAAGCGGGCCGTGGTCACGGGCGGTGCCCAGGGCATTGGCTTGGCGGTTGCCCACCGGTTGATGCAATCCGGTGCCAGCGTGGCTCTGTGGGATCGGGATGACGACCTGCTGCCCAAGACGGTCGGCGAACTGGCCGGGCATGGGCGGGTCGAGGGCGTGCTGGTCGACGTCACCGACTTCCGGGCGGTGGAGCAGGCGGCGGAGGAAACGGTGGCAGCCCTTGGCGGCATCGACATCCTGGTCGCCAATGCCGGCGTCGCCGGGCCGACGGTGCCGCTGGTGGACTATCCCGTCGACGCGTGGCACGACGTGGTCGCGATCGATCTGTTCGGCGTTTATCACTGCTGCCGCGCCGTGGTTCCCGGAATGGTGGCGCGGGGCTATGGCCGCATTGTCAATGTCGCCTCGATCGCTGGCAAGGAAGGCAATCCCAATGCCTCCGCCTACAGCGCGGCCAAGGCCGGCGTCATTGCACTGACCAAATCCCTCGGTAAGGAACTGGCTGGCCATGACATCGCGGTGAACTGCATCACGCCGGCGGCCGCGCGCACCGCCATCTTCGACCAGATCAGCCAGGGCCATATCGACTACATGCTGTCGAAGATCCCGCGCGGCCGGTTCCTGGAGTTGGACGAGGCTGCCGCCATGGTCGCATGGCTGGCGAGTGGTGAGAATTCTTTTACTACTGGTGCGGTATTCGACCTGTCCGGCGGTCGTGCCACCTACTGATCGGCAGCACCTCATGTCCGAACCCTTTCTGGTGATCACCCCCGACGCGCAGTATGCGGACGACGGCGAGGTTGAGCGCGAAGTCGCCGGCGACAGCATCCGGCTGGAGATCTTCCGCGAGCGCGACTTTGCGCAGCTGCCGCCCGATCTGGTGGCGCGCGCCGACGCGTTCCTGATCTGGCACGAGGTGGCGTTCAACCGCGACGACATCGCCAAGATGGAGCGGTGCCGGGTGATCGTTCGCGCCGGCGTCGGCTTCGACCATGTCGATCTGGCCGCGGCGGGAGAGGTCGGCATTCCGGTCTGCAATACGCCGGACTATGGAACCAGCGAGGTTGCCGACCACGCCATTGCACTGATGCTGGCGCTTGCGCGCGGCATCGTCAGCTATCAGGACGCATTGCGCGGCGATCCCGTCGGTGCGTTCAACCCATGGGTGGCGCCACTGGTCGGCCGGATCCGCGGGCGACGCCTGGGCATTGTCGGCCTGGGACGCATCGGCACCGCCACGGCGTTGCGGGCAAAGGCCTTCGGCATGGAAGTGATCGCCTTCGATCCCTATCTGCCGCGCGGGCAGGAGATCGCGGTGGGCGTCGGGCGGGCCGAGACGCTTGGCGAACTGTTGGCGGCCAGCGATGTGGTCAGCCTGCACACGCCCCTGACGGATGAGACGCGTGGGATGATCGACGCGGCAGCGCTTGCGGCGATGCAGCCCCATGCGCTGTTGATCAACACAGCCCGGGGCGGAGTCGTGGACACCGTCGCGCTGTTGGACGCTTTGCGGACCGGCCGCATTGCGGGCGCAGCGCTGGATGTGCTGCCGCGTGAGCCGGAGGATGCCGATCACCCTCTGATCCGGGCGTTCACAGCGCAGGAGCCGTCTATTGCGGGGCGCCTGCTCTTGACGCCGCATGCGGCGTGGAGCAGTCCCGAAAGTTCTCGCGATGCTCGGCGGCTGTCGACCGAAACACTCGTTGCGTATCTGAACCAAGGAGAGCTGCGCAACTGCGTCAATGAGTCTTTACTTTCGCGTAAGCGAAATTTGAGCTAATTCCCTTTCCACTGGAGAGGCGAGAGCGTAGTTTTCGGCATCAAACGCTGGCCACCGCAATTGCGGAAACGGCCGGCTTGGGAGAAAGCGAGCGTCCGGGCGATGGCGGCGGTATCAATTCAAAAAGTTCGGAAGTCTTTTGGCTCGACCGAGGTTGTGCATGGCGTCGATGTGGAGATCGGCGACCATGAGTTCGTCGTGCTGGTCGGCCCCTCCGGTTGCGGCAAATCGACATTGCTCAGGATGATCGCCGGGCTTGAGAAGATCACGGCCGGGGAGATCCTGATCGGCGGTCATGTGGTGAACATGGTGCCGCCGAAAGAGCGCGACATCGCCATGGTGTTCCAGAACTACGCGCTCTACCCGCACATGACCGTCTATAACAACATGGCCTTCAGCATGACGCTGGCCAAGGCAGACCGGGCGGAGATCGACCAGCGCGTTCGCGAGGCAGCGGGCATCCTGGGATTGTCGGAGTATCTCGACCGCTACCCCCGACAGCTGTCGGGCGGCCAGCGCCAGCGTGTGGCCATGGGGCGCGCCATCGTGCGGGCGCCGCAGGTGTTCCTGTTCGACGAACCGCTGAGCAACCTCGACGCCAAGCTGCGCGTCCAGATGCGCACTGAGATCAAGCTTTTGCACCAGCGGCTGAAAACCACCTCAGTCTATGTGACGCACGATCAGGTCGAGGCGATGACCATGGCCGACAAGATCGTGGTCATGCGCGACGGCTATGTGGAGCAGACCGGCGCGCCGCTTGAGCTGTACGACAGCCCGGTCAACCTCTTCGTCGCCGGGTTCATCGGGTCGCCGGCCATGAACTTCATTCAGGGGCGGATCGACCGCAACGGCGGCGCGCCCAGCGTGCTGGCGGAAGACGGGACACGGCTGCCGGTGCCGCCGGAGGCGCCTGGCGAGGATGGGCGGTCGGTCCATTACGGGATCCGCCCGAGCGATCTGGCTTTGACGGAAGACGGTACGGGTGTCGATACCCTGGTCGACGTGATCGAGCCGACCGGCGCCGATACCTTCCTCTACGGGGCCATGGCGGGTCAGGAGATCTGTGCGATGTTCACCGAACGGCATCGGTTTGCACCGGGTGAGACGGTGCGCCTGACGCCGCGGCTGGACCGGGTGCATCTGTTCTGCAGCGACACGGGCAAGCACCTGTAGCCATCTGGAATTCCGGGGTGGAAGCGGTGCTTCCGCTCCATGTCGAGCGCCGACGGCGCAGATCAAGCAGAGAACGGGAGGTTGCTCCATGACACGGTTTACCAGGCGTAATGTGCTGAAGGGGGGTGCGGGCCTCGCTGCCGCTGGGACACTTGCGTCCAACGGCTTGATCCGCCCCGCATGGGCACAGGACATGAGCTTCACGCCCGAAGACGGGGCCGAGCTGCGCGTGCTCAGGTGGAGCCGCTTCGTCCAGGGCGATGAGGACCTGTTCCTTGAGAATGTGGCCAAGTTCACCGAGGCGACCGGCGTGCCGGTCCAGGTCGACAACGAGTCATGGGAAGACGTGCGGCCGAAGGCGGCCGTCGCGGCCAATGTGGGCAGCGGCCCCGACATCATCTTCGGATGGTACGACGACCCGCATCAGTATCCGGACAAGCTGTTGGACCTGACGGACCTCTGCGACTATCTCGGTGGCAAGTACGGCGGCTGGTTCCCGGCGGCGGAGACCTACGGCATGCGCGACGGCAAGTGGGTCGGCATGCCCTGGGGCGCGTCCGGCAACTGCCTCGTCTACCGTAAGTCCTGGGTGGAAGAGGCTGGCTTCTCGGAGTTCCCGAGCGATACCGAGGGCTTCCTGGAAGTCATGCGGGCGCTTTCGGCCAACGGCCACCCGCCGGGCTTCGCGCTGGGCAATGCGGTCGGCGACGGCAACACCTGGACCCACTGGGCGCTGTGGAGCCATGGCGGCCGCATGGTCGACGAGAACAACCAGGTGGTGCTGAACAGCCCCGAGACGATCGCAGCCTTGAACTTCGTAAAGGACATGTACGAGACGTTCATCCCCGGCACGATCTCGTGGCTCGACCCCAACAACAACCGCGCGTTCCTGTCGGGGCAGATCGGCCTGACGGCCAACGGCATCTCGATCTACTATGCCGCGAAGAACGACGAAGATCCGGCGATGCGCGAGCTGGCGGAAGACATCTATCACGCCAACATGCCCATCGGGCCAGTCGGCATGCCAAGCGAGCTGCATCTGTTCACGCAGGCGATGGCCTTCAACTACACGCCGTACCCGAACGCGTGTAAGGAATTCCTGCGTTTCATCATGGAATGGGACCAGTACGCGCCGTGGCAGGTCGCAGCGGAGGGCTACATCACCCACCCGTTGATGGCGTACGATGAGAATCCGATCTGGACGGCCGATGTCCGCAACACGCCGTACCGCGATACAATCCGGAACATGCTGTACAACGGCTATGCCGGGTCGCTGGGCTACGCGTCGGCGGCGTCCATGGCCGACTACATCGTCGTGAACATGTTCGCCGAAGCGGCATCCGGTGCGAAGTCGCCGGAAGACGCGGCGGCCGACGCGCAGCGGCGCGCGGAACGGTACTACCGGGTCTAGAGTAACCGCCGGGCGGCGCGGCAGGGCAGGGCAAACCCCCGCGCCGCCCGGCGCATTTTGCCATTTATCAGGATAGGGACCCGACCCCATGGTCGCCGAAGCCCCCAAGGCCGCCGCCCCGGCCTACAAGATTTCCCTATGGGCGCAGCTCAACAACAACAGAGACTTCCTCGGCCTGTTTTTCATGTTGCCGGCGGGTCTCGTCCTCTTGTTGTTCCTGACCTATCCTCTCGGCCTTGGGGTATATCTCAGCCTCACGGACTCCCGGATCGGCGGCGTCGGCAACTTCATCTGGTTCGATAATTTCATATGGCTCTATCACGACAGCGTCTTCTGGCTGTCGGTGTTCAACACGCTGCTGTACACGATCGTAGCGAGTGCCATTAAGTTCGGCCTCGGGCTCTGGCTGGCCCTCATCCTCAACCACCACCTGCCGTTTAAGGCGTTCATCCGGGCGATCATCCTGTTGCCCTGGATCGTGCCGACGGTGCTGTCGGCCATCGCCTTCTGGTGGATCTTCGACAGCCAGTACTCGATCATCTCCTGGGCGCTGACGGAGCTCGGACTGATCGACCAGTACATCGACTTCCTGGGCGATCCGGACAACGCCCGCGCCTCGGTGATCGCGGCCAATATCTGGCGCGGCATCCCATTCGTCGCGATTACGCTCTTGGCTGGTCTGCAGACGATCCCGCAATCGCTGCACGAGGCGGCGACACTCGATGGTTCCACGCCCTGGCAGCGGTTCCGCTTCATTACCCTGCCGATGCTGACGCCGATCATCGCCGTCGTCATGACCTTCTCGGTGCTGTTCACCTTCACCGACTTCCAGCTGATCTATGTGCTGACGCGCGGCGGGCCGTTGAACGCCACGCATCTGATGGCCACGCTGTCGTTCCAGCGAGCCATTCCGGGCACGCAGCTGGGCGAGGGCGCGGCCATCGCCACGGCGATGATCCCGTTCCTGATCACCGCAATCCTGTTCAGTTATTTCGGGCTGCAGAACCGCAAGTGGCAGCACGGAGGGCGCGATGACTGACGCCACTGCGTCGAAGAAGGATGTCGCCGATGAAGGCGGCATGGGCTATCTCGTCTCGCTGCCCCGAAAGGTGGTGACGATCTATATCCCGCTCGCCCTGTTCGTCTTCATCCTGCTGTTCCCGTTCTATTGGATGACAGTGGTTTCGGTGAAGCCCGACAACGAGCTGATCGAGCAGGGAGCCAACCCGTTCTGGGTCGACAATCCGACCCTGCAGCACATTCGGCACCTCTTGTTCGAGACCTCGTATCCGAGCTGGCTGTGGAACACGATGCTGGTGGCGACAGTCTCCACCTTCCTGTCGCTGTTCTGCTCGGTGCTCGCGGCCTATGCCATCGAGCGGCTGCGATACAAGGGCTCGCGCTATGTGGGCATGGGCATCTTCCTGGCCTATCTGGTGCCGCCGTCGATCCTGTTCATTCCGCTGTCGGTGATGGTCCAGGCCTATGGCGTGCGCGACACGCCGCTGGCGCTGATCCTGACCTATCCGACCTTCCTGATCCCGTTCAGCACCTGGCTGTTGATGGGATACTTCCGCTCGATCCCGTATGAACTGGAGGAATGCGCGCTGATCGACGGGGCGTCGCGCTTCCAGATTCTGACCAAGATCACCATACCACTGGCGATCCCGGGCTTGATCTCCGCCGGCATCTTCGCCTTCACGCTGTCATGGAACGAGTTCATCTATGCGCTGACCTTTATCGACGCGTCGGAGAACAAGACCGTTCCCGTGGCCATCGTGACGGAGCTGGTGCGGGGCGACATCTATGCATGGGGATCGCTGATGGCCGGGGCCTTGCTCGGCTCGCTGCCGGTGGCCATTCTCTATTCCTTCTTCGTGGACCACTATGTCGCCAGCCTGACCGGTGCGGTGAAGGAGTAGTCCGGCGCCGGATTTCGGGCGGGTGACGCGGGCGAGGCGCAGCGGCGATGTCCGATGCCCAGGGCGGCCAGCCGTTCCGCTTCTTCGACAACCGTCAGAAATACCTGCTGTTCGTAGCCACCAGCACGGAAAAGAGCGTCGCGGCCGAGCGCATCGGCCGTGAGTTCGACGCGCTCGAGCCGGCGCCCCCCGCTTTCAGGCTGTTCGATGCCGGGGTCGGCGATGGCACCTTACTTTCGCTTGTGCTGAGGCAGTTGCACCACCGATGGGCCAAGCTTCCTGTGCTGGTCACGGGCAAGGAGATCAGCCGCGAGGACATCTATCTGATCCTGGCGCGCCTGGCGGACCGCTTCTTCGAGCATCCCAGGCTGGTCGTCGTGCTGACCAACATGAGCTATGCCGATGCGCCTTGGCTGGTGCCGGCCGCGCCGGAGCGCCGCCAGATCCTGCGCTGGCACGAGGTACCGCTGACGGGGACCACGGCCCACGGTTTCGACCGGCAGATCAGGGCGACCATACCCTTCGTGGACGATGCCTGGCGGACCACGCCCAGCCCGAAGACGGGCAACCCGATCAGCCAGACGCCGGCGGTCCTTGTGCTCTATCGGGAGGATGAGGCGTTCGCGCTCAACGACGTGATCCCCCGCCGCGGCGTGCCGGTGGATCGGGGATACGACCTGACGATCGTGTCGCAGCCCTATCGCGCGCGCCTGCCGGCCGAAACGAAGGTGCGGCGGGTGCTGGCGCCGCTGGCACGGGCGCTTGCCCCGGGCGGGCGGATGGTCACCGTCCAGTCGACCGGCCGAGACCCGGGCATGGAGATCATCCACCTGGTCTGGCCGGACGAGCAGCCGTTCTGGACGCCGCGCCAGCTGCTGATGGCGGAGCTCTGGCGTCAACTGGGCGATGACAGCGACGGCTATGCACGCGACGATCCCCATGCGGCCGACGCGGAATTCACCTTCGACCTGATCCTGGACCGGTATGAGATCGCAGGCGGCATCGGCTCATCCGCCCTGCTGGCAGCCTGGAATGCGGCCGTCTACGTCGCCCAGATCGACGACGAGCGGCTGACCTCGGCGATGTCCCAACACGCGTATATCGAGGCGACGCGGGATGTCGTTGACCGCACCGGCGGCCTGTGGTTCCGCAACGAGAGCTTCGTGATCAGCCGCCGCGGTGGCTGATCGCGAGGCGTCGTTTCCGCGGTATGCCGCGCTCTGTTCGGCGCAATCCTATTGGATCGCAAGCGGGCTGAAGTCCCGCCTCAAGATGCCCTCTTGCCAGGCATACCAGACCTCTCCAGGCAGCCCCGCGTCCGCGCCCGATGGCATCGGATACCGCACGCCGACCACCGCAACGGCGCCGTCGAGCCCGCCGGCGTCCTGCACGGCCAGCGCCACCCGATCGGCCTCGCTCGCGTCGACCTGGCCGAAGAAGGCGCTGACCATCGCCGCACCGATGCCCGGCGCGTCCGCCACTACCGTCTCGAAGGTAGCATCGGCAAGCAACGGTTCGGTGGTTCCCTCCGGCATCCAGAGCCTTAGCCGCTCTTCCAGTGCATCGGCCGCAGCTGTCGCCGTCGGCAGGTCCGGATAGGGCAAGGCGATCGCGGCCACCTGGTCGGTGCCCGCCTGCAGGTCCAGGAACAAAGCCAGCGGATAGAGCGGCAGAACCGGCCCTGCGGGCGCCGCCTGATCGGCCAGTTGTTGCAGTTCGGCGGAATCTGGCATTAAGTCGCCCGTCTGCAGCATCTCCTCCACCATCACCTCGATCGGCCCCGGTGCGAAAGCCAGTTCCACCATCGGCATGGCTGTTGCCTGCACTACACGGTGGCCGACGCCGTCGAGCGTGAGGGCCGCCGAGACCATCGCTTCGATCAGTGTCGCGACATCGGCGACCGGTTCGGCATCCCGGTAACGGGCCAGCACGGCTTCCAGATCCGGCCATTGCGCCGTCACAACCGTCATGTCCGGCAGAAAGGCAAGCCGCGCGGCCCGCATCATGTCTGCGTCGAACGGGTCGGACCGGGCACCCTCGTCCGTCAGCATGAAGGTCACGGTATCATCTGCAAAGCGGTGCCAGACCGGTACGCCGTCGAGATCCGTCAAGGCGAAACCGCGCACACCAAGGTCGCTCTCATGCCGCAGGTCGTGAGGGTCGGCGATCGGCCCGCTGCCGGCCAAAACCTGGACCTCTGGCCCATCCCAGAATTCTATCGCCCGATCGATCGCAAAGAAGTCAAGACCGGTGGTGTAGGCCATGACCTCATCAGTAGCGCCCATCATACGGCCGTACATCACCAGATCCCGCGGGCCGGCCGTCAGCCGCCTCAGATTGGTGATCCAGGCGTCATACAACTCCGTCGGCCACTGGTCGAAGATCTCGGTGGCGCCGTCGCCAAGGTCGGTTTCCGCTTCCGGGTGGGGCAAACCGGCTGCGGCTTCCATCGCCCGGAAGTCCACATAGCTGAAGACGCGCCATGCGCTCCATGTGCGCTCCGACGTCGGGATCAGCCGTACGAGGTCGAGGAACTCCGGGGCAGGTTCGTCGGCGGCAGCGCTTAGGGTCGACATCGCAGTGGCGAGCGTAGCTGCAGTCACGATCGATACCGTCCGCATGCCTTTCCCCCAAATCATGCGGGCCGACGTGACTGGCCAGCCCTTGGATTGCAGGTCACGTACGTACGGAGGTGCCTCAGGCGGGGCCGAACGTACGCTCGAGATCCTCGATCTCCGCATCCGTTAGCGCGCGGACAGGCCGGCCGTGCAGCATCAACGTCAGTCGCGACGCCTCTTCGATCTCTTCTGAGGTGTAGACGGCGTCTTCCAGCGACTTGCCGCTGACGACGGGACCGTGGTTGGCCAGCAGCACTGCCTTGTGCCGCGCGGCGACCGCCCGGACGGCGTCGCCCAGGGCGGCATCGCCCGGGCGGTAGTAGGGGATCAGCTTCAGTGGGCCGACCTTCATGACCGGGTAGGGCGTGACTGGCGGCAGGACGTCGTCGGGATTCAGCCCGTCCAGGCACGAAATCGCGACGGCGTTTGGGCTGTGCAGGTGGACCACGGCGCGGGCTTGCGGCCGCACGTCGTACATCCCGCGATGCAGGAATGCCTCTTTGGAGGGCTTGTCGCCGGCGATGTGATTGTCGTCGTCGTCCAGCTTGGAAATGCGCGCCGGGTCCAGCAGTCCAAGACAGCTATTGGTCGGCGTCAGCAGCCAGCCGTCCTCGAGGCGGGCGCTGATATTGCCGGTACTGCCGAAGCTCAGGCCCCGCTGATAGAGCATCCGGCCGAAGAGTGCGATCTGCTCCCTGAGCTGGGCCTCTATCGTCACGGCATCACCTTGAAGGCCTTCTGGAAGAACTCCGGCTTGCCGAAATTGCCCGACTTCAGCGCCAGCGCCAGCTCCGGTGCGCCGCCGGTGCCGGGCAGTGTCACGGTTGCCGGCACCCCAGGGTCGATCTGCGGGCCGATGCGAAGCCCGCGGATGCCCAGCGTCTCGACCACCGCACCCGATGTCTCGCCGCCGGCCACGACAAGCCGCCGGACGCCGAGCCCGACCAAGCCGCGGGCGACCGCGGCCAGGGCGCGTTCGACCATCTCGCCGGCGGCTTCGCGTCCCAACTCCTGTTGCACCGCAGCCACCTTGTCCGGTGGCGCGCTGGCCGCTACCAGGACGGGACCGTCTTGCAGCTTGTCCTCGGCCCAGGTCAGGGCCTCGGCCGCCAAGTCGCGGCCCTTGGCAAGGTCGAACGGGTCGATGCGGAAGACCGGGCGGGCCTGTTCAAACACCTCGATCTGGCCCAGGGTGGCCGGCGAGCAACTGCCGGAAACCACGGCCGACAGCCCGGCGATCGACGGCAGGTCGTCGGCGATGAGCCCGACCTCCAGCAGTCCGGCATCCCGATAGGCATCGGGCAGGCCCAAGGCCACGCCGGATCCGCCGGTGATCAGCGGCAGGTCTGCCCCGGCTTCGCCGATCGAGCGCAGATGCCATTCCGTGATGGCATCGACGATGGCCACGCGGATGCCCCGCTGCCGCAAGGTCTCGAATTCCGACCGGATTGCCGACGCGCCATGCTCGACAGTCCTGTACGGCACCAGGCCGACCTCGCCTTCGGTCTGATGGCGCAAGAACCGCACCAGATTGCCGTCCGTCATGGGCGTCAACGGGTGATGACGCAAAGGAGAGTCGGACAGTAGCTGGTGGCCGACGAACAGATGGCCCTGATAGACGGTGCGCTCGTTCTCCGGAAAGGCCGGGCAGGCGATGGTGAAGCTATCGCCGAGATCGGCCAGCAGCGCCTCGGCCACCGGCCCGATATTGCCCTTCTCCGTGCTGTCGAAGGTGGAACAGTACTTGAAGAAGAAGCGGGTGGCGCCGGACTGCCTGAGCCAGGCCAGGGCAGCGCGGGAGTCCGCCACCGCCTTCGCGACCGGCTCGGTGCGCGACTTCAGCGCAACGACGATGGCATCGACACCGTCCGGCGGCGGGCCATCCGGTACGCCGATCACCTGGATGGTGCGCATGCCTTCCAGGACCAGCGTGTTCGCAAGGTCCGTGGCCCCGGTGAAATCATCGGCGATGCAGCCGAGCACAAGCGCCATGTCGCCGGCACTCCCCTTCTTCTCGGTCGTCAGGCTCTGGCCCCCGGGCGACGGTCGGCCGCTGGAGGCCAGGCAACACCTTCTGCTAGCATGCCGAAACGCCCTTCGCCACCCGTTGTCATGAGGACGAAACGCCTGTCATGCCCCGCTTCGCCGCCAATCTCTCGATGCTGTTCCAGGACCACGGGTTTCTCGACCGGTTTGCGGCCGCCAAGGCGGCCGGCTTCGGTGCCGTGGAGTTTCTGTTCCCATACGATCACCCGGCGGCCGAAGTGGCGGAGCGGCTGCACGGCGCGGGTCTGGAACAGGCACTGTTCAATCTGCCGCCCGGTGACTGGGCTGGGGGGGAGCGTGGCCTGGCCGCGTTGCCGGGCCGGGAGGCTGAGTTTCTCGCCTCGGTCGACCGGGCGCTGGAATACGCGGCGGCGCTCGGCTGCCGCAAGCTGCACGCCATGGCCGGTATTCCCCAAGAGGGGATGGCAGAAGCGGCCTGCCGCGAGGTCTATCTGACCAACCTTGCCACGGCCGCAGCAAAGCTGGCCGACGCCGGCATCCTGCTGCTGATCGAGCCGCTGAACCAGCGGGACATGCCGGGCTATTTCCTGAAGACGACAACACAGGCCCGCCAGATCATCAACACCGTGGGGGCAGCGAACCTGAAGCTGCAGTTCGACGTCTATCACACCCAGATCAGCGAAGGTGATCTGGCCATGCGGCTGCAGGGCCTGTTCCCGCTGGTCGGCCACATCCAGATCGCCGGCGTGCCGGGTCGCCACGAGCCGTCGGTGGGTGAGATCAACTATTCGTACCTTTTCGGCCTGATTGACCAGCTTGGATACGATGGATGGGTCGGCTGCGAATACCGGCCCGCAGACGGAACGCTGGATGGTCTGGGCTGGGCCGGCGACTACGGCATCGGCGGCTAGGGTCCGTAGACGTTCGCGGCGGCGAACCCCTTAAAGCCCTCCCCCTTGATGGGGGAGGGTTGGGTGGGGGTGATCGTGCCGATGGTAGAGGCGGATGAAGAGACACCCTGTCGATGGCAGCCAGCATGACCGCCAGCCGGAACTGGAGACCGGCCGAACAGACGTTTTGAGGAGCCTGGGCGTCCACACCTTACGCTTTTGGAACAACGACGTTCTGGCGAACCGGCAAGGCGTACGAATGACGATGGCCGGGGAAGTGCGGCGCCATCACCCCCACCCGAACCCTCCCCCATCGAGGGGGAGGGACTTCTGAATGTCGACGGACCCAAGACCGGTGACGGCCGCGGAGCCGGACGTGGCTGCGGCGCCCGGCGCCGACGACGCAGTCGACATCGCCAGAGATTCCTGGATCGCGCGCCACGCGCCACCGGCGATCGAGCCGTATCTGACGCTGATGCGGCTGGACCGGCCGATCGGCTGGTGGCTGCTGTTGTTCCCCTGCTGGTGGGGCTTGGCCCTAGCGCCAAGACCGGACGGCTATGGTTGGCAGGATCTCTGGTTTGCGGTGCTGTTCTTCGTGGGCTCCGTCGTCATGCGGGGGGCAGGCTGCACCATCAACGACCTCATCGACCGCAAGATCGATGCACAAGTAGCGCGCACGCGCACCCGCCCGATTGCCAGCGGCCGCATCAGTGTCTTTCAGGCGCTGGTCTTCCTGGCAGCCCAGCTGCTGATCGGCCTTGGCATCCTGCTGCAGTTCAACGCGACGACGATCTGGGTCGGCATGGCGTCGCTGGTGCTGGTGTTTCCCTATCCGCTGATGAAGCGGATCACCTGGTGGCCGCAGGCGTTCCTGGGCATCACCTTCAATTGGGGGGCGCTTGTCGGCTGGACGGCGGTCACCGGTTCGCTCGGCTGGCCCGCGGTGATCCTCTACCTCTCCGCGGCGGCCTGGACGATCGGCTACGACACCATCTATGCCCATCAGGACAAGGATGACGACGCCCGCATCGGCGTGAAGTCCACGGCGCTGAAATTCGGATCCGCCAGCAAGTCGCTGGTGCTGGTCTTCTATTCCGTCACCTTCATCGGCGTTGCCATTGCCGGTATCGCGGCGGGGCTGTCTTTCTCGTTCCTGCCGTTCGTCGGGCTGGGGGCCCTGTTCCTGATCGTCCAGCTTGGACGCTGGCGGACCGACGACCCGGCCGACTGTCTCGCCCGCTTCAAAGACCAGCGGTGGTTCGCCTGGGCCGTGCTGGCGGGCTTCATCGTCGGCCGGGTCTGGGCATAACCGCGCTAGATCACGAAGTCGGTCGCGGTGTTGATGCCGCCGGGCAGGATGTTCTCCAGCAGCGCCAGATCGGTGAAACCGGCGCCGCCCGGGCCATCGGCGTCGATCTGCAGACGCGTGTCGGTTCCATCGGCCACGAGCTGCAGATAGCCGTCGCCGAACGGGTCGGTGCCGGCATCACCATAGAGCGTATCGCCGTGATTGCCGCCGTAGATCAGGTCGTCGTCGGCCCCGCCGTGCAGCGTGTCGCTGCCATCGTCGCCATAAATCAGGTCCTGGCCGATGCCGCCATGGACCGTATCGTCGTCGCTGCCGCCGCGCAGCGTGTCATTCCCGTCACCGCCGTAGATCCGGTCGTTGCCCCTGCCGCCGTAGACGGTGTCGTTTCCACCGTCGCCATAGAGCCGATCATCGTGGAGTCCGCCATCGATCAGGTCGTTGCCGTCCCCGCCCATGATCCAATCGTCGTTCTGCTGACCGTACAGGGTGTCGTTTCCCGCTTCGCCGAACAGGGCATCGTTCCCGAAGCCGCCGAAGACAAAGTCATCGCCCGTGCCGGCCCAGACCACGTCGTTGCCGCCATAGGCATAGATCCAGTCAATTCCGCCATAGGCATAGAAGATGTCATCCCACCAGGTGCCGGCCAGCGTGTTGCCGTAGTTGTCTCCGCGGTATCGCATCGGTCATGCCCCCGAAGTGTCGACAGCGCTTGAGCGGTGGGGGCGTCGTGAACGGCCGCCCCCGGGCCCGTGCCATCGATGGCCTCAAACGATGAAATCGGTCGCGGTGTTGATGCCACCGGGCAGGATGTCTTCCAGCAGTGCCAGATCGGTGAAGCCGGCACCGCCCGGACCGTCCGCGTCGATCTGCAGCCGGGTGTCGGTGCCGTCGGCCACAAGCTGCAGGTAGCCGTCGCCGAACGGATCGGTCCCGGCATAGCCGGCGGCACTCAGCACCAGCGAGACGTCCAAGTGGTCGCCTTCGGCCGGCGTGAAGTCACGGATCACGGACCGGCTGGCCGAAACCGCGGGGATGCCATCGAAGATGAAAGTGTCGGCGCCGCTGCCGCCATCGGCAGTGTCGGTCGGGCCGACGTAGAGCGTGTCGTTGCCGCTGTGGGCATAGAGACGGTCGGTGCCGGCGTTGCCGTTCAGCGTGTCGTTGCCGGCACCGCCATAGACCCAGTCGTTGCCATTGCCGCCGGAGACGTAATCATTGCCGTTGTCGCCGCTGACCACGTCGTTGCCGTCGCCGCCGTAGATGCTGTCATCCTGGTCGCTGCCGTAGACGGTGTCGTTGCCGCTGCCGCCGAAGAGCCGGTCGTTGCCGTAGTTGCCGTAGACCCGGTCATTGCCGCTGCCGCCATCGGCCACGTCATTGCCGTCGCCGCCGTAGAGCCAGTCGTTGTCGGCGTGACCATAGAGATAGTCGTTGCCGTTCTGGCCGAAGAGCCGGTCAGAGCCGTCATTGCCATAGAGACGGTCATTGCCGTCCTCGCCATAAAGCTGATCGTTGTCGGCACCGCCGTAGAGCCGGTCATTGCCCAATCCACCGACCAGATAATCCAGCCCGTCCTGGCCATAGAGCCAGTCGTCGCCGGCATCGCCATAGAGCTCGTCTTGATGGTTGCCACCGTAGATCTGGTCGTTGTCGTTGCCGCCATGCAGCTTG
>JANQIX010000071.1 GCA_028281925.1 Alphaproteobacteria bacterium | reverse complement strand
CGCTGATCTTCGCCGATCACGCCCCGGACGGTGGCAGGGGCAATTGCCGGAGGCGGAGCGGAAGGCGCCAGTGATGCCTGCGGGATCGCGGCAGGCCGGTATGTCGGCTGCGTCGGGGCGGGGTCGCTGCCGCATGCGGCGACCAGCATCGGCAGGAAGGTTGTGGCCGCAAGCAGCCCGAAGATTGTCGACCGTTTCATGTTTCGCCCGGCAAAGCGGCGCCGCCCTGCGCCATCGTGAGTTCGATGACCCAAACTACGGCGAGTCGGTCTGTTTTCAATAACCAAACTGGCCCGGCGAGCCGCGATTGGCCCCGCGCCCTGCGGTTCGCCGGCTAGTCGCTACCGGCGTCCCCTGCGTGATCCGTATGGCGGTGCGCCACACCCACCGACTTGCCGATGAGCGTGAAGATGAACAGCACGCCGAAGACGAAGAACAACAGGCCGACGAGATACATGCCGTCGTCCACCGAATTTGATGCCAGGAACAGCCCGATCAGGCTCAACAGACCCATGGCAACCCCGAAAACCCACCGGCCGGTCATCGTCACTCTCTTTCTTTCGTGTATCGCATCAACAATCGGCACCGCGCTGGGCGCTGGGGCGGCCGTTTCAGTCCGCCCCATCCCAGTCGACGATATCCTTGTAGGCATGCCATGTGGCGTGGCCGATCAGGGGCAGCGTGATGATCAGGCCGACATAGGCCGTGGCCAAGCCCACGCCGATGAACATCGCCACCAGCCAGGCCCAGAGCAGCATCGGCCAAAGATTGGCCCGCACCGCTTTGACTGAGATCACCATAGCGTGGATCACATGCATCTCTTTGCGGTCGAGCAACAGCGGGATGGAGATGGCGCTGATGGCGAATACGATCACGGCTAGAACACCGCCGATCACCGTCCCGGTCAACATGAACGGAATGCGCTCGGTGCTGAGCAGGAAGTTGATGAACACGATCGGCTCAACCGGCGGCGGTTCGTAGCTGTTGAACAGCGCGAAGATCAGCTGAGCAATGCGCATCCAGGCCAGCAGGAACAGCATCAACGTGAGGCCCATATAGGCAATCTGGGCCGGATTGTCCCGCCAGGCGGTCAGCACGTCGCCCAGGCCGACAGGCTGACCCTGCTCCAGCCGGCGGCTGATCTGGTAGAGACCCACAGCGAGAATTGGGCCCAGCAACATGAAGCCGGCCAGCAGCGGCGCGGTCAGATAGAACACGTCATAGATCACGACCAGTGCGGTCAGGACCATACCGACGATGGAATAGGTGATGCCGAAAGCCAGACTGGGCACGGGCGCGCGCCGCAGGTCGGCCCATCCGGCCGACAGCCACGACCAGGGCTGGTCCGGATCGATGTTCCGGATCTTCGGTGACGGGGAGGAGGCCGTGTCCGCCGTCTGGATATCCGCCATACTGTCCTCCAGCAACTCTCAAGCTATCGGCCAAACCGGTTGTGCCTCAGATCCTGCCACGAGCCAAGCTCACGTTCAAATACCACCTTGGCGGCCCTGGAGAGGCACCCATTGACAGGGGTGGGGGTTGGGTTAGCTTCCATTGAGATTTCGAGGGCCGCAGCCCCACAATTCGGACGCATGGCCATGACCGATCGCTTAGCGATCGCCCTCGGGCAGATCAACCCGACCGTAGGCGACATTCAGGGAAACACCGAGAAGATGCTGGCCTGCCGTCGCGATGCTGCCGCGGCGGGGGCGGACGTCGTCGCCTTTCCGGAGCTGAGCCTGTCCGGGTATCCGCCGGAAGATCTGGTGCTGAAGCCGTTCTTCCAGGATCGCCTGGCCACTGCGGTCGAGGCGTTGGCGAAGGCCACGGCTGATGGCGGCCCGGCCATGCTGATAGGGTCACCCTTGGCCGACGGGGGCCGTGTCTACAATACTGCCATCCTGTTGGATGGCGGCGCAGTGGCGGCAGTGAGCCGCAAGTACGATCTGCCGAACTACGGCGTCTTCGACGAAAAGCGGGTGTTCGCCGCCGGGCCGATGCCGGGTCCGGTGAGCATCCGCGGCGTCCGCGTCGGCGTGCTGGTCTGCGAAGACATGTGGACGCCGGACGTCGCAGAATGTCTGGAGGAAAGTGGCGCAGAGCTGCTGCTCGTCATCAACGGCAGCCCCTATGAAACGGACAAGGGCGATGAGCGCCTGGGCATCGCCATCGAGCGTATTGTGGAGAGCGGCCTTCCGCTGATCTACCTGAATCAGGTGGGTGGCCAGGACGAGCTTGTGTTCGACGGTGCGTCGTTTGTGCTGCGGCGCGACCGGTCGCTGGCCGCACAGCTGCCGTCGTTTGCGGAGTGTATGACGGTTACGCATTGGCAGCGCGGCGCCGAGGGCTGGGATCCGGTGGAGGCGGAGATCGTGCCGCCTGTGGACGGCGTCGAGGCGATCTATCGCGCCATGATGCTGGGCTTGGCCGACTACGTGAACAAGAACGGCTTCAAGGGCGTGCTGCTGGGCCTGTCCGGCGGCATCGACAGCGCGCTCAGCGCCGCCGTAGCCGTCGATGCACTGGGGCCCGAGCGTGTGCAATGCGTGATGATGCCGTCGCCCTACACCTCCGCCGACAGCCTGGAAGATGCGGCGTCGTGCGCCCAACTGCTCGGCGTGCGCTATGACTCAGTCTCGATCGAGCCGGCGATGGACGCCTTCGGGCGGATGCTGCAGCCGCTGTTCAATGGCCGTTCCGCCGACATCACGGAAGAGAATATCCAGTCGCGTGCCCGTGGCCTGACGCTGATGGCGCTCAGCAACAAGTTCGGCGCCATGGTGCTGTCGACCGGCAACAAGTCTGAGATGTCGGTCGGCTATGCCACGCTCTACGGCGACATGTGCGGCGGCTATTCGGTGCTGAAAGACGTGTACAAGACGACCGTCTACGCCCTGTCGCGTTGGCGCAATCAAGTGGTGCCCGCGGGCGCCAAGGGCCCGCCCGGCCGCGTCATCCCAGAGCGGATCCTGACCAAGGCGCCGACCGCGGAGCTGAAGCACGACCAGACCGACCAGGACAGCCTGCCGCCCTATGATGCCCTGGACGATATCCTGGGCTGCCTGATCGAGCAGGAACTGGGGTTGCCCGAGATCGTGGCGCGCGGCCACGACCGCGAGACGGTCTCCAAGGTCTGGCGCCTGCTCGACCGTGCGGAGTACAAGCGCCGCCAGGCGCCGCCCGGTGTGAAGCTGACGCGGCGCAGCTTCGGCCGCGACCGCCGCTATCCCATCACCAACAGCTTCGTCGGCCTGCTGTGACTCTGACGGCGTTTCGCTTGATGCCTGTACCGAACGGACTAGGACGGCGCGTTCCATGACGTCTTTGGCGGTCCGGTTCGCCCCCAGCCCGACAGGGCTGCTGCATGTCGGCAATGCCCGCACGGCGCTGATCACCTGGCTCTCGGCGCGTCACGCCGGCGGCACGGCGCTGTTGCGCCTGGACGACACCGATACGGAACGGTCGACGGCCGAATTCGCCGAAGCGATCGAGCGTGACCTCGCGTGGCTTGGCCTTGATTGGGATCGCCGGGCCCGCCAGTCCGAACGGTCTGACCGCTACGTCGCCGCCATTGCCGGGCTGAAGGAGGCTGGCTTCCTCTATCCGTGCTATGAGACGCCGGAGGAACTGGCGCTGAAGCGCAAGCAGCAGCTGCAGCGCCGCCTCCCACCGCTTTACGATCGTGCGGCCCTTAATCTCACGGCCGACGAGCGCCGGCGGCTGGAGGCGGAGGGGCGCCGGCCGCACTGGCGCTTCCGTCTGGTGCATGAGCCGATTGAATGGACCGATCTGGTGCGCGGACCCGTGCATTTCCACGGCGCGGACCTGTCGGACCCGGTGCTGATCCGCGAAGATGGCCGGCCGCTCTACCATCTCTGCTCCGTCCTGGACGATATCGATTTCGGCATCACCCAGGTGGTGCGAGGCGAAGACCATGTGGCCAACACGGCCGCCCATGTGCAGATGTTCCGGGCGTTGGGGGCCGAGCCGCCGGCGTTTGCCCATCTGCCGCTGATCGTCGACGCGGAAGGCAAGGGCCTCTCCAAACGGCTCGGCAGCCTGTCGCTGGCGCATCTGCGCGATGATGAGGGGCTGGAGCCCATGGCGGTTGCCAGCCTGTTGGCCCGGCTCGGCACGGCAGACCCGATCGAGCCTTTCGCCGCCCTGGCACCGCTCGTCGACACTTTCTCCTTCGACCGGTTCGCGCGTGCAGCCCCGAAATTCGATCAGGAAGAGCTGAGCCGCCTGAACGCGCGGATCTTGCACGACACCGCGTTCGCCGACGTGGCCGATCGGCTGGCCGCCCGCGGCTTGGGCGGTGCCGACGATACCTTCTGGCAGGCGGTGCGCCCCAACCTCTCCCGTTTGTCGGACGTCGACGCCTGGTGGCAGGTCGTCCAAGGGTCCGTGCCGGCGTACGCCGATGACCCGGAGCTGGCACGGATCGCCGCCGACACCATGCCGCCGGAGCCATGGGATCATGAGACCTGGGGGCAGTGGACAGGAACACTGAAGTCGGCTTCGGGGCGCAAGGGACGGGCGCTGTTCCGGCCACTCAGGCTGGCGCTGACCGGTCGCGAGGACGGGCCGGAACTGCGGCTATTGCTGCCGCTGATCGGCAGGGACCGCGCGGCGGCGCGGCTGACTGCCGCGGCTGGGGTCGCAACCGTCAAGTAGTCGCAACTTCTGCTGCAGCGTTCCGCCATCCCCTGCTATAGAGGTAACCATGTCGTTCCCTGGGGCGCTGGGCGCTCTTGCCACCTTTCACTGAAAGCCGCCATGACAGATGCTTCCCAACGCCTTTCGTTAGATGAGACTCCTCCCGCCTCCGCCGTATTTGTCGATGCGGAGAACATGGCCGTGGACCGGGAGCGCGGTATCATCGATTTCGATGTCGATCGCGTGATGGCCAAGATCAACGAGATGTCGCGGCCGGTCGTGCGTCGCGCCTATGCCGACTGGTTCAAGCTCAGAAGCCTGCGTGCGCCCTTTCTGCGCAGCGGCTTCGACCAAGTACAGACCACCTATATCAACCGGTCCAAGAACGGCCTCGACATGCAACTGGCCGTCGACGCCATGGAAACGGTGCTGCTGAACCCGTCGATCAGGGTCGTTTTCCTGGTGACTGCTGACAGCGATTTCAGCGCACTGGCCCGTGGTGTGCGGCGCCATAACCGTATCGTCATCGCCATTGGCTGGCGCGAGAAGACCAATCAGATCTTCCGCAACAACTGCGACCACTTCCTGCATTACGACGACCTGCCCAAGGTCGCGGTGGAGGAAGAGAGGCCGGACCGCCCGGCACCGCCGCGGGCGGCGACTGAAGATGCACCGCAGCCCCGCCGGGGGCGGCCGGAGCCTGTGGGCGACAGGCGGGATCGGCGCGAGCGGCCCGAACGTCCGGAAAGGCCGGAACGGGCCGACCGGCCGCAGCGCTCCCAGGCGACCCGCAACCTCGCCGAGCTGAACCCGGCCATCGCTCGGCTGGTGCTGGAGAACGGCCCCGGCGTCGCCCTTGGCATCCGCGCGCTGATTGCCGCGCTCAGGGCCGGTGTGTCGAGCCTGGATCCTGGCGCGTTCGGCCTGCGCACCTTCGCACAGCTGATCGAATCCCATCCGCTCTTGACCCGCGATCCGCGGACGGTCGGCCCCAATGCGGCCGTGCTGTTGCCGCGGCGGATCGATCTGAGGGCCATTCTGCCAACGGCGCCGGTGACGGTGGAGGCCGCTGAGGCGCGTCTGTCGGAGCCTGCGATCGGGTTCCTGGGGCGCGAGCGTCAGTACCGGCTGTTGCGGCACCTGCATCGCGCCTATCTGACGGGCGAGCATGAGCCATTCACGCGGCGCGACCTGCTGGCAGATGTGGCGGAGAAGCTCGACGACGTGACGCCGGAAGATGCGGAGAAGATCGATCGCCTGATCTGGCGCGCCAAGCTGTTCCAGGTGGTCGACCGTGCCGGCCGCGACCCGATGATGTGGCAGGTGCGGCTGAAGGAGGAATACGCCGAATTCGACGCCTTCCAGTTCCAGCACGACAAACAGCTTGTGGCCGAAGGCATGTTGGCCGGCGTCGTGCTGAATGCCCGCGGCTGGGCATCGTTGCTGGACGGTGATGAGCAGGATGCTGCCGATTTTGCCGACATCCTGCTGGACCTGGGCTTCGACGATCCGGACTTCGCTGCGGAGGACGAGGACGACGAAGAGGGGGCGGATACAGCGGCGGCGGCGCCCGATCGGCCGAAACCTAACGGCGACGGCGCCCGGACGGACGAGCCGGCACCGGCGATTGAGCCCTATCTGGCGGACGAGCGGGAGGATGTGGAATTCGGCCTCGGTGCGCCCGACGGTGATGAGGACACGCCGGAGCCGGAGCCTGAACGCGAGCCTGATCCCAAGCCTGAAGGTGAGGGTGCGCCAGAGGCGCTGCCGGCCGTGGCCGAAGTCTACGGCCATGTGCTGGAGCGGCCGCATCATGTCGACGTGTCGCCGCGCATGAAGCGTACCTATGATGCATGAGCTGTGCGGCGATGCATGAGCCCGTCCGCCGGGCGTAGACCCGTGCGCCGAAGCGTGCTACCGCTCGCGCCTTCCCGACGGACGAGACCGCTCGTGCATTCGTGCCATGGCCCTGCACCTACACAACACGCTGTCGCGCCGCAAAGAGGCGTTCGAGCCTGAAGACCCCGCCCGGGTGCGCATGTATGTGTGCGGCCCCACCGTCTATGACCTGGCCCATATCGGCAACGCCCGGCCCGTCGTGGTTTTCGACGTGCTCTACCGCCTGCTGTGCCATCACTATGGCGGCGATCATGTGCGCTATGTCCGCAACATCACCGATGTGGACGACAAGATCATCGAGGCCCACCGCCAGACCGGCGAGCCGATAGGCCAGATAACCGCCCGCACCACCGCCGCTTACCATGCCGACATGGCGGCGCTTGGCGCGTTGCCGCCGAATGACGAGCCGCGGGCGACCGGCTACATCGCCGAGATGATCCGGCTGATGGAAGGGTTGATCGAAAAGGGCAATGCGTACGAAGCGGACGGCCATGTGCTGTTCAACGTGCCCTCCATGCCCGACTACGGCCAGCTTTCGGGCCGAAACCGCGACGAGCAGATTGCCGGCGCCCGCGTGGACGTCGCGCCCTACAAGCGCGACCCGGCCGATTTCGTGCTGTGGAAGCCCGCCAAGCCTGACGAGCCTGCGTGGGACAGCCCCTGGGGCCAGGGGCGCCCAGGCTGGCATATCGAATGTTCTGCCATGGCCGGTGCGCTATTGGGCGAGACTTTCGATATCCATGGCGGCGGGCTGGACCTGATCTTCCCGCACCATGAGAACGAGATTGCGCAGAGCCGCTGCGCCCACGGCACAGGGCTGATGGCGCGCATGTGGGTGCACAACGGCTATGTCCAGGTGGACGGCGAGAAGATGTCGAAGAGCCTCGGCAACTTCATCACCGTGCACGCGCTGCTGGATGAGTTTCCGGGCTGGGGCGAGGCGGTGCGCCTGGCGCTCATGTCCACCCACTATCGCCAGCCGCTGGACTTCACCCGCGACGGCCTGCGTGCCGCCAAGGCGCGGCTGGATCGCTGGTACCGCGCGCTGGAAAAGGCGGGCAGCGGCCACCCTGCCGGCACGGTGTCGGACGAGGCGCTGGCCGCGCTGGACGACGACCTGAACACGCCGCTGGCGCTCAGCGCCGTCGACCGTCTGGCGGACGAGGTGATGGGCGGGGCCGGCGAGGGGGCCGTCGGCCGCCTGCTGGGCACGGGTCATCTGCTGGGCCTGCTGGACAAGGATCCGGCAGACTGGTTCCGCGGCGGCGTGGCCGAGACAGACGTGGCCGTCATCGAAGCCCGCATCGCCGAGCGGCAGGATGCCCGCAAGCGCCGCGACTTTGCGGAAGCCGACCGCATTCGCGATGCCTTGGCCAGCGAGGGCATCGTGCTGGAAGACGGACCCGGCGGCACCACCTGGCGCCGGGCGGAGTGAGAGCCATGGCCGAACGCCTATATCTGTTCGACACCACATTGCGGGACGGGGCGCAGACCCAGGGCGTGAGCTTCTCCGTCAGCGACAAGATTGCCATTGCGCGCGAACTGGACCGTATCGGCTTCGACTACATCGAAGGCGGCTGGCCCGGCGCCAACCCCACCGACGATGCCTTCTTCGCCGACCCGCCGGCGCTGAGCCGCGCCCAGTTCACGGCCTTCGGCATGACCCGGCGACCCGGCCGCAGCGCCGGCAACGACCCCGGACTGGCCGCCCTGTTTGAGGCTAAGTCAGGCGCCATCTGTCTGGTGGGCAAGACCTGGGACTTCCACGTCAAGGTGGCTCTGGGCACGACGAACGACGAGAACCTGAAGCTGATCGCCGACAGCGTCGCCGAATGCGGGGCGCGCGACCGCGAGCCGCTGTTCGATGCGGAGCATTTCTTCGACGGCTACAAGGCCGATCCCGCCTACGCCCTCGCCTGTCTGCGCGCCGCCCGCGATGCCGGCGCCCGCTGGATTGTCTTGTGCGACACCAACGGCGGCACCCTGCCGGATGAGGTGGAGCGGATCGTGGCCGAGGTGGCTGAGACGATCCCGCCGGACCGCCTGGGCATCCACACCCATGACGACACCGGCAATGCCGTCGCCAACACGCTCGCCGCTGTACGGTCCGGCGCGCGCATGGTGCAGGGAACGCTGAACGGATTGGGCGAGCGCTGCGGCAACGCCAACCTGGTTTCGCTGGCGCCGACCTTGATGCTGAAGATGGGTTTCGAGACCGGCATCGGCGAAGAGGGCTTGCGGGGCCTCACGCATCTCAGCCGCTGGTTCGACGAGCGCCTGAACCGCGTACCGGATCGCAGTGCCCCTTACGTCGGCGAGAGCGCCTTTGCCCACAAGGGCGGCCTGCACGTCTCCGCTGTCGCGCGCGACCCGCGGGCCTACGAGCATGTGGCGCCGGAGCGTATCGGCAACCGCCGGCAGATCGTGGTGTCGGACCAGTCCGGCCGCTCCAACGTGCTCTCGCGCCTGTCCGACATCGGCATCATCGCCGGCGACGGCCCGCAGGTGGACAAGCTGGTGACCCTGGTCAAGCAGCGGGAATTCGAGGGCTATGCCTATGACGGCGCCGAGGCGAGCTTCGAGCTGTTGGCGCGCCGCATGCTGGGGCAGGTGGAGACCTATTTCGAGCTGCTGCGCTTCTCTGTCACCGACGAACGGCGCTTCAACGCCCGCGGCGAGCTGGTGACGGAGAGCGAAGCCACCGTGAAGGTGCGGGTGGGCGGCGAAGTGGTGCATACGGTGGCCGACGGCAACGGCCCGGTGAACGCCATCGACAATGCGCTGCGCAAGTCCCTGTTGCCCGCCTACCCGGTGCTGGGCGACATGCATCTGGTCGACTATCGCGTGCGCATCCTGCACGCGTCCGACGCCTCGGCCGCCATGCCGCGCGTGCTGATCGAAAGCGCGGACATCCGCCGCGACGGCAACGGCGACATGGTGCGCTGGGCCACTATCGGCGTGTCGACCAACATCATCGACGCCTCGTTCGACGCGCTGGGCGACAGCTTCACCTACAAGCTGTTCCGTGCCGGAGTGCCCGTCGCCTGATGGCGGGCACCGACCGAACCCAGGCGCCACGCACCGGCGGCCCCGCCATCATCCTGATCGAGCCGCAGCTGGGCGAGAACATCGGCTCCACCGCCCGCGCCATGCTGAACTGCGGCCTGACTGATTTGCGCCTGGTGAACCCGCGCGATGGCTGGCCGAATCCGGCCGCAGTGCCAAACGCCGCCGGCGCTGATGCGGTGCTGGAGGGGGCGCGCGTCTTCGACAGCACGGCCGCCGCCATCGCTGACTTGTCCCGTGTCTACGCCACCACGGCCCGCCCGCGCGACCTGATCAAGCCCGTCGCCACGGCTCGCGCCGCTGCGGCGGAGATGTGCGGTGCCATTTCAGCCGGCCAGCCCTGCGGCGTGCTGTTCGGCCCCGAACGCTCGGGCATGACCAACGAAGACGTGGCTCTGGCCGACACCGTCGTCACCATTCCGCTCAACCCGGCCTTTTCATCGCTCAACCTTGCCCAGGCCGTGCTGCTGGTCGCCTATGAGTGGACTGCGGCTGGCGACGCCACGCCGCCGCGGGAGATCGCCTACGGCGCCGGCACCCGCGCCGACAGCGCGGCCATGCTGCGCTTCTTCGAACATCTGGAACAGGAACTGGACGCCGCCGGCTTCTTCCGCGTGCCTGACAAACGCCCCGGCATGATCCGCAATCTCCGCAGCCTGTTCCACAGGACGGAGCCGAGCGAGGCCGAAGTGCGCACGCTGCACGGCATCGTGACGGCGCTGTCGGGTCGACGGCTTGGGGGAAGGCCCCGGCGGCGGTCGGGTGGGGTTGTCCAAAGTGAAGGCGGGAGGCGATGAAGCCAGCGCACATGGCGATTGAGAGGCTTTTGCGATACACGAGAATATCAAGATAACTATTTGTTGATAATGCATTTTCAGGCAGCGATTAAGCTGTCGTTCCAGGTGATCCGATTATGGCCTTCTGTATCCGGTCAGCGGGATGAATCCGCGCGTGGTTCAATCCTTGGCTGTGCGACGGCAAGATGGCCTAGTCACTTAATGAAAAGACGAACTTCTGTTCTGTAATGCAATCTTAACGGCATTTCTACCTTTTGTTGCTACATCACCGTTTCGGCACACGATGGTCTTCGGGAGACACCCGGTATGGCCCGCACACTGTTCGGCTGGCTGCGGCCGGCGATCGTTCCTCTGGTCGGTGCACTTGGTCTGGCGGCGGTTGCTAGCCATCAGCTCTCCGAGCAGCGCCAGCAGATGCTGGCGGACAGAGAGGGCGAACTGCGGTCCCTGGTCGAGGCCGCCGTCTCAGTGGTCGGCGACTGGCATCACCGGTTCCAGTCTGGCGAGGTGACGGAATCTGAGGCGCAGCACCACGCCCTGCGCATTTTGGAGTCCATCCGGGTTGGTTACGGTCGCTGCATGTTCGTCGTCGACGAAGACGTGACCCTGATGATGCACCCCATGAGGAATCTGATCGGGCAGAGCTTGGCGGACGTCCAGGATGCCAATGGTGTCAGGATCTATGTCGAGATGGCGCGGGTCGCCACCAGCGGGGGCGGGGTCGTTCCGTTTCATGGAAACCGTGCCGAGGGCGGCCTGGCGCCGAAGATCGCCTATGCGATGCCGTTCGAACCCTGGGGCTGGGTCGTCGGCACCGGCCACTATGTCGACGATATCGACTGGGTCGCCCGGACCCAGGCGAGGGAGATCGGGCTGTTGGGTGGTCTCGTCACGGTCATCGCCCTGTTCGTGTCCTATCTGCTGCCATCGCGAAAGGTAACGATGGCGGCCGACCATGGGCCGAATCCGGTGCGCCGGACGATCGCGCATGCGCGTGCGGCGGCGGGCCGCGACCCCCAACTACCGACCGAGATCAGCAATCTGGCCACGGCTTCGAACGAGCTTTCGCGCCAGTCCGAACGGCTGGCAGCGCAGGTGGCCGTGCTCAAAGACCGGATCCGTGCTGCTTAGCGGCACAGCGCCTTCGTTCCACCGTAATTTGCGGGAAGCCCATATCAGCGCTTCAGTTTATTGGGGAAATATCTAAAATCCAATATATTAATCAGATGGTAACCAGAATTGGTCGATGCTATGAAGAGTCTGGTCATTAACGAACGCGAAACCACGTTAACGAACGTGATATCAGTAGTATGCAGCCGAAAACGAAACCAAAATTGGAGCTGGTGAGCCGGCACACAATCCTCTCCGCGCTGACGCCGCCTGTCATCCAGTGGCTGCGTGGCGCCGGCCCGGCGGGCTCCCATCTCTCTCTTGCCAATAGCCTCAAGGTGGTTCTGATCGCCGCCCTGATCGGCGTTTCCTATTGGATTACATACGCGACGGGCGGAACCGGGTACGTCTATGTCCATGTCGGCTATGTGCCGGTGCTGGTCGCTGCGGCGTTGTTCGGCTATCCGGCCGGCTTAGCGTCAGGCCTTCTTGTCGGCCTTGCGCTGGGGCCCGCCATGCCCCTCGATACCGAACTCGGCCTCGCCCAATCGACCAGCAACTGGTTGATCAGGATAGGCTTTTTTATGACGGCGGGTGCGATCGCCGGCGCGACGGTCAGCGTCCTGAGCGCAAACTACCGCCGTCTCAATCAGATGGCGTGCTTCGACCCGGTTTCCGGCCTGCCTAACGGGTCCGTCTTTTACAGCGCGCTGCACGATGAGGTGCAGGGCAGGCAGCCGGATTTGCCGATGAGTTGCCTGTTCATCGAGCATCCTACCTATGAGGAAGTTCTGCTGACGCTGGGGTCGCGCGAAGCCGACGAACTGGTCGAGAAGCTTGCCTGCAATCTCGCCATGGCGGTGCCTGCCGGCTCCTCACTCCACCACATGCGCAGCGGCCGCTTTGCGACATTCCTTCACGGCGCCGCGGCGGAAGATGCGGCGGGCGTCGCGCGGAATCTCATGGCCGCTGGCGGTGAAGCGATCGAGGTCCGCGGCGTCCCCATTGCCGTGGATAGTCATTGCGGCCTTGCACGCCTCAGCCCGGATACAACGGATGCTTGGTCGCTGGCCCGCCAGACGCTTGCCGCGCTGGAACACGCCATGCAGCGGGGGATGGACGTCGCCACTTACGAACAAGTGAAGCAAGACCGCCAGCCGGACGCTCTGATGATCCTCGGCGAGTTCCGCAATGCGCTCACCGACGGCGGCGGCCTCTACCTTGTCTTCCAGCCGCAGATCGACATTGGTACCGGCCGCTGCGTCGGTGTGGAGGCGTTGATCCGATGGGATCACGCCGTGTTGGGAGCGATCGCGCCGGTACGGTTCATTCCGGTTGTGGAAAAGACCGCGATGATCCGGATGCTGACGCGCTGGGTTATCGAGACGGCGGTTCGTCAGAGTGCCGATTGGAAGCGCAGTGGGCTGGAGCTTCCGATCGCGGTAAACATCTCCGCCCGCGATCTATCAACCCCGGGCTTTCCGGAGTTCGTGCAGCGCACGCTTGAACGGCATCAGGTGGCCCCGGGAAGCCTGGAACTTGAGATCACGGAAACGGCAGCGATGTTCGATCCGATCGACAATCCAGTCGCTCTGGCGCAACTGGCCGAGATAGGCCTGATGATCGCCATCGACGATTTCGGGACCGGCTATTCCTCGCTGGAGCGTCTCAAGCAGCTGCCTGCCGATGCGCTGAAGATCGATCAGACCTTCATCCGTCATCTGGACAGCGATCCTAACGACGCGTCCATTGTCCGGGCCTCCATAGCGCTGGCGCACGGCATGGGTATGAGGGTCATTGCTGAAGGCGTGGAAACCCAGACGGCTCGCGACCTGCTGAAGACGTTCGGATGTGATACCGCGCAGGGCTATCTCTTCGCGCGCCCTCTGCCGGAGCCGGCATTGCGGGACTGGATTACCAGCAACCTTGAATGCAACGCGGACTACTCAGTCGACCTCTTGGCCACCCGGTCCGCGGCTGCAGGCTCGTCGTGAACGCAGCCCGCCGGGGCCGGATTGTCCTGCAGGCGGCTTTAAGCAGTGCCCGCCATCCCGGAAACCATTTGCAAACCAATCCCGAATACGCTTATGCATAAAAGGGCTGGAGCTATTTCTAGAGGGATTGCGACTCGTGGCAATTGCCCGGCACGGTGTGACCGCTTTCAAGACCGACGGCGTTTCGGCCGACGGCTTGGGTCATGCGCGTGCGTCGTCCCCGCTCCCGCTGATCGGCGGCCTTCTTCTGCGACTTAGCGGCCCCTGGCCGCATTGAGCGTCTGCCGCCTCGGGGCTACCGGGGGCCGGCGGGCCGGCGCCAGGGGACAAGTCCGGGTCATCACCGGCACCACGCCAAGACCACTACATCGCACGAGATCCGTCCGAGGAGCCTGAGCCATGACCGCGGTTAACGACCACACCGCTTCCGCCCCCGACCGTGTCGTCATTTTCGACACCACCCTGCGCGACGGCGAGCAATCGCCCGGCGCGTCCATGAACCTGGAAGAGAAGCTGCGCATCGCCACCGTCTTGGCGGAGATGGGCGTCGATATCATCGAAGCCGGCTTCCCCATTGCCTCGAACGGCGATTTCGAAGCGGTGCAGGAAATAGCCAAGACCATTCGAGGGCCCGTGATCGCCGGCCTCGCCCGCGCCAACCCGCGCGATATCGACCGCGCGGCGGAGGCGGTGAAGCCCGCCCAGCGCTCGCGCATCCACACCTTCATCTCCACCAGCCCGCTGCACATGAAATACAAGCTGCAGATGGAGCCGACGGCGGTGCTGAACGCGGTGACCGAAAGCGTCACGCGCGCCCGCAACCATACCGACGATGTGGAATGGAGTGCGGAAGACGGCTCGCGAACCGAAGCCGACTTCCTCTGCCGCTGTGTGGAGGCGGCGATCAAGGCCGGCGCCACGACGATCAACATCCCCGACACGGTGGGCTATGCGGTGCCGGAGGAGTTCGCCCAGACCTTCCGCATGTTGCGCGAGCGGGTGCCGGGCGTGGAAGACATCATCCTGTCGGCCCACTGCCACAACGATCTGGGCTTAGCCGTCGCCAACTCTCTGGCCGCGGTGGAGGCGGGGGCCCGCCAGGTGGAGTGCACGATCAACGGCTTAGGCGAGCGCGCCGGTAATGCGGCGTTGGAAGAGATCGTGATGGCCCTGCGCACCCGCCACGATGTCATGCCCTTCGGCACCGGCATCCAGACCGAGAGCATCATGAAGGCCTCGCGCCTGGTCTCCACCGTCACCGGCTTCTCGGTCCAGCCCAACAAGGCGATCGTTGGCGACAATGCCTTCGCCCACGAAAGCGGCATCCATCAGGACGGCATGCTGAAGCACGCCAGCACCTATGAGATCATGACGCCGGAATCGGTCGGCCTGGTGCGGTCCACCCTGGTGATGGGCAAGCATTCCGGTCGAAACGCTTTCCGCACCAAGCTGAAAGAGCTGGGCTTCGACGATATCGGCGACAACGCGTTCGAGGAGGTGTTCGGCCGCTTCAAGGACCTGGCCGACAAGAAGAAGGACCTCTACGACGAGGATATCGTGGCGCTGGTGGATGACGAGCTGGCGCGCGTCAACGATCACATCCGATTCGTCTCGCTGGGCGTCATGGCGGGGTCGATCGGCCAGCCCTCCGCGCAGATTGTACTGCAGATCGACGATGAGACGCGGTGGAGCCAGGTATCGGGCAACGGCCCGGTGGACTCGGTGTTCAAGGCGATCAGCGAGCTGGTGCCGCACCATGCACGCTTGGCGCTCTATCAGGTCCATGCCGTCACCGGCGGTACCGATGCCCAGGCCGAAGTGACCGTGCGGCTTGAGGAAGACGGCAAGACCGTGATCGGCCAGGGCGCGGACCACGACACCCTGGTGGCCTCGGCTCGCGCCTATATCCACGCCCTTAACAAGTTGTTGGTGAAACGGCAGAAAACTGCACCGGAGGCACTCTCCGCTTGAGCGGACCCTACCGTTGCATTACACGGGACCGGCGGCGGGGCGATGCCTCGCCGCCGTTTCTATGTCCGCCTCGCTAGGCCGTAACGGTTCATTTCGCTGATGTTTGCTAATCTTCTGGGGTTTCTTTCGGCCGACATGGCCATCGATTTGGGCACGGCCAACACCCTGGTCTATGTCAAGGGTCGCGGCATTGTCCTGAACGAGCCTTCGGTCG
>JANQIX010000015.1 GCA_028281925.1 Alphaproteobacteria bacterium | reverse complement strand
AACCCTGGCGGTGCTGCCCGACGGCCGCCTCGCCTCCGGGTCCCACGACGGGACGATCCGTCTGTGGGACCCGGGCACGGGAACCGAGTTGGCCCGCCTGGAGGGCCACCGCGGCGAGGTCAGGGCCCTGGCGGTGCTGCCCGACGGCCGCCTCGCCTCCGGGTCCGGCGACGACACGATCCGTCTGTGGGACCCGGGCACGGGAACCGAGTTGGCCCGCCTGAAAGGCCACAGCTACGGGGTCTGGGCCCTGGCGGTGCTGCCCGACGGCCGCCTCGCCTCCGGGTCCGACGACACCACGATCCGTCTGTGGGACCCGGACACCGGAACCGAGCTGGCCCGCCTGGAGGGCCACAGCGGCTGGGTCCATGCCCTGGCGGTGCTGCCCGACGGCCGCCTCGCCTCCGGGTCCGACGACAAAACGATCCGTCTGTGGGACCCGGGCACGGGAACCGAGCTGGCCCGCTTGGAAGGCCACAGCCACGGAGTCAATGCCCTGGCGGTGCTGCCCGACGGCCGCCTCGCCTCCGGGTCCGGCGACGACACGATCCGTCTGTGGGACCCGGACACCGGAACCGAGCTGGCCCGCCTGAAGGGCGACAGCGACTGGGTCCATGCCCTGGCGGTGCTGCCCGACGGCCGCCTCGCCTCCGGGTCCCACGACGGGACGATCCGTCTGTGGGACCCGGGCACGGGAAACCAGCTGACCCGCCTGGAGGGCCACAGCGGCGGGGTCGATGCCCTGGCGGTGCTGCCCGACGGCCGCCTCGCCTCCGGGTCCTCCGACAGGACGATCCGTCTGTGGGACCCGGGCACGGGAACCGAGCTGGCCCGCCTGGAGGGCCACAGCGACTGGGTCAGGGCCCTGGCAGTGCTGCCCGACGGCCGCCTCGCCTCCGGGTCCGACGACAAAACGATCCGTCTGTGGGACCCGGGCACGGGAACCGAGCTGGCCCGCCTGGAGGTCGACGCCAGGGCCGTCTTTTGCTTGGCCGTCCTACTCGCTATCAAAGGCAGGCCCTGGCGGCTGGCCGCCGGCGATGCCATCGGCCGCCTGCACTGGCTGCAGATCGTGGATTGAGGATCCCTAAAACGTCGACCCTGCCCCAGCAGCCGATCTAACAGATCTAGGCGCTCTCGTTTGCGCGGCGACCGTCCGGAGCTGGCACGCACAAGGTCGCCAGTCTGAACGGCGCGTGTGCATCAGCTTCACCTCAGGAAGCGGTCCATTCCCGTGGCGCGCCCGCGCGGCAGCAATGGGCCGGGAGCGGACTGTTGCCGAAAGAAGCCTGCGGGGTCAATCGGCTCGACCAGAGGTGCCTTGCCTTAGCGAGAGCCCATCACCGCGGCTGAAACGGCATACCGCCAAGGGAGCGCCCAAGAGCGTCGAGGTCAACGCCGTCTGCCGCCTGTTCCGGACTGGCGTCGACCCTTTGATCTGGCCGAGGTTGATCCTCCCGATTCAGGGCTTCGCCTACCGCTGCGGGCATGTTGGTCTCCAGCTCTGTTCCGAGGTCTTCAAGCTCTTGTGCCGTAAGGTCCTCGTCGTCCAGCCGGTCGCGGGCAGCATCAAGCCTGTTCTGATAGCTGAAGAGGTCCTCGCGTTCCTCCAGCAACTGATCCTCTTCCAGCCGGGCCCCGCTGTAGGTCTCCCAGCTGGGTCGGCCCTCATCGATATCGGAAGCGGCGATCACATCGGGTCCGACTTCATTACCGTCCTCGTCGAACACTTGCTGGCCGTCCTCGGACCTGAACACCCGGCGGCCATCCGGAAGAGTATGGGCCTGGGTCAGTAGCGTATCGATTTGCGTCCGGACACTTTCCAGCGCCTGCTCGTTCGTGTGCAGCGCATCGACGAGAGCCGCATCATATCTGTCCAGGCGGGCGGAGAACTCAGCGATCTGATCCTCGGTTACCAGCACAACGACTTGGGCGAGATCGCCAAGATCGTGCTCTTCGCGAGCCTCTTTCTGCTGACGGTTTCTGCGCTGATGCTCTGCAAGGCGGCGCTGCTCCTCCCATGCGCGCCACGACTTGCGTGCGATTGCGTCCCGAATGATCTGTGGATCATGCCCGTCCATCTACTCTCCGCATTTCTGGGTCAGGACACCTGCCACAATGGCTGCCGGCGGATAATCCGGATAGGCGCCGAAGGCCACATAGATCGTATCGAGGGCATTCTCCGTTTCGTAGAACCAGTCATAGATGCAGGTCATGCCGTCCGTCTGGTTCCCGTCGCGGACGTACCGCGCATAGGCCAGACCCTCGATGATCCCGGCAATGAAAGGAAAGCGTTCGCTAGCTTCCATGTCTTCCATGACAGCGCCAGCTGAGAAGTCAGTTTCCTGACCTGAAGCGGGCGTAACCGCGACCACGCCGCACAGAACAGCTGAGGCAATTGCTTGCAACAACGGCGCTTTACTTGTCGAAACTGCCCTCATAATCGACCGTTTTTGTTGGAATTTCCATAGCAACCATACGCTGTGGTATCCTATATCTTAAGTCCCGGCAGCTTTGCGCTCTTAGCCAGACCGGCAGACCGGGATGAGAGGCAGTGTGACCACTCACGAAAAGGGTCGATTATGTGGGCCCTCTGGAGAGCGGCCGCGCGTGTCAACATATTGATATATAATGAGAAAAATTGGTTACATACGGGTGTCTACACAGGAGCAGCGCCCGGACAGGCAGATCATCGGTCTTGAGGACCTGTGCGACGAGCTGCACATCGAGAAGGTTTCGGCCGTTAGCCGCCGTCGCCCGGTCTATGAACACGTCCTTGAGCGCCTCCAGCCGGGCGATGCGCTCGTGGTCTGGGACCTCGACCGCGCGTTTCGGTCTGTCATCGACGCATTGAGCCAGGCCGAGCTTCTGCGCTCCCGCGGTGTCGAATTCGAGGTCGTCAATCTCCAGGTCGACACGGCAACGCCCGCCGGGATGCTGGTCTACACGATGATGCGCGCCCTTGCCGAGTTCGAGCGGAGCAACCTCGCCAAACGCACGCGCGAGGGCCTCGCCGCTGCAAGGCTGCGGGGCGTGCGCCTTGGCCGGCCGCCCAAACTCAATGCGGCGCAGATCGCCGCCGCCCGGCTACGGCTTTGCCTCAAGGAAACAACGGTTACCGCCCTAGCGGCGGAATACGGGGTCGCGCCCTGGACACTTTCTCGGGCGCTGCGCCGAAGGGGGAAGCCGAAGGACCGGGCCGTTTGAATGCCCTCGCTCCAGTAGCGCAAAATCTATTCGGCGAGAACAGTCCGAGAATTTAGAGATCAGCCAACTCCGGAAGCAATTCAATGTCGATAATCCAATCAGCCGGCACAGAACTACAGAAGAAGAGTCCGCAATCCTTTTTCAACGATCGTGACTGGAACTCCGGCTTAGATTGTCGGTAGCTCCAAGATTCGAGGATTTCTCTAATCATGTTTGGCATATCCCCTCTAGCGCGCATGTCATCGGGTGTGCCGAATGGATGTGTCGCGGCGATTGCCTCTTCCCCCGGGACGGCAGCCCGTATGAGTCGTGGCCGACCGTCTCGCCGAAGAAGCTCCTTTCCGTCCCCGCCCAGAAGCGCAACGGCGACGTGTTGATCGAATTCGGACCCGTGCGTCAGATAGTGGTTAAACCCGCCCACGAGGCCGGCACGCGAGAGCGTCAGATGAACCTGCCCCTCACGGCAGCCTGCAAACTCCCCCGCACCATGCGTCCGAATAGCGGCTTCAAGCTTGTCTGCCACCTCGCTCCAGCGCGGATGTGCCGAGAGTGCCCGCTGCAGTCTTTCGTGGCGCGCTTCGGCCACCAGTGGCACCAGACCGCATTGTCTGACCGATTGCACCTCGTGATCGGTCAGACGTGTTCCATGATAAGCAACAATCTGCGATGACTGAACCCAGGATAAGGTCGCGTCGATGATTGCATCCTTGTCGGCAATATCAAATAAAATCCCGACAGCGTCTTCGATATATTCAGGCGCCAATTCAGAGAGACGATCCTCTAGATCATCAGGGAGAAGTTCCCTAAGAACCTCGGTTAAGCTTGGCGACCATTCATCAATGTTGTCGAAGTCAATCATTTTATCATTTTGCATGTGATATGAAGACAATAGCAGTAAAAAAAATAGTCATCGGCACCAAGATACCGAATGCAGCGAAGTGAACATAGCGTCATCGTCGGAAATAGCAATTGCGGTCGAATATCGAGACGATTGCCACTTCTAGGGTTTCCGTCGTCAAGACAAATCTAAGAGGCTCGGCTCCCGATAGCGCCCGGCGGCACTGCGCTCCGGTTTCGGCCTAGCATCATCTTTCAGGTCGAATAGAGCGAGCTGATCCGGGCGGAGTTCCCTCCACGCCTCCACCTGCTGGCGGCGAAGTTGGCACAGACGCCGCCAACTGAAGGCATGGCCGTCGATAACGAGGGTGTCTGGCGGTCTCATGATCCGCCCTCCCGCCGCTCTCGATAGCGGGGCTCGATCTCCAGAAGCTTGCCCTTGAGCTGCCTCTCGACATGGGCCGCGATGGCTTCCTCGGCGAAGCAGCCAGGCGTCAATCCCGGCACGGGATCGGCGTAGATGCCGAGAAAGCTGCGGTACCCGATCTGGCTGAGGAACGGTCGTTCCGGTTCTACGGCATGGGCGGCGAAGCCGGGCCAGTAGCCAAAACCGCTGCCGTGCCGAACACGCCTTCCATCACGATGCGCACGCGCATGCTGCCGACCGTGACGACGAATTCTCCGGCCTGACCCCAGAGCGGTAACATGCCGGGCGTGGCGGCAGTTTCCCTTTCCAGCACGCGGCCCGGTGCATCGTCATGGGCGAGGATGCCGGGCTCCCCGCCATTGAGCTTCTGCGCAAGGTCGTGCGCCTCGTCCCGCATGCGCATTGTTTTGACCACATCGCCAGCCGACATGGCGGCGTTGTGACGTTCCAGCAGGTCCCGGAAGAAGGGCAACGCCTCCTCCGCCGTCCCCGGCAGATGAGCCGTCCTGCGTTCGAACTGGCGCGCGTGGTTGTCCGCGTCGGCGGATGCCAACAGGTCGTTGAATCCAAGCTGTCGTGTGGCGGTCATTGGCAGACCTCCCGCAAGTAGCGCTGGCAGCACTCATTGTCCGGCATGTCATCGGCGAACCCTTCCGCGCCGCATTCCGGGCACGAATGCCACTGCTGCAGCCTGCCGCCATTCATCATGGCGACGTCGAAATCCTCATCCGTTAGGAAGACGCAACCGCTGTGGGCGTTCATCATCAGGTGAACTCCGCTGATCAGGAATTCCGGGGGTTGCTCGCAGTAGGCCGTGAGAAGTTCGGCGGCCATCCTCAGTTCGCGGAATCCGAAGTCCGTCAAGTCCGTCGTCGTTGTCATTTCTTTGCTCTCCTTTCGAAATGGACAGAGGGGTGCGCATGCACCCCTTGGCCCTCGCCGAGAGCGGGTGGGTGTGGGTCGGTGCGGGTTCGCGGCCGGCCGGGTTGCGACGACGCATGGCTGACAGCCATGCCAAAGGAGCGGCCCTGGCGGTCCGGTGGAACGCGTGCCAAGGGAGGGAGGGCGGCGTCCTCCCTAACCCCTTCTGTTGGTTAGGAAGTCAGCGGCGCAAGGCGCTGGCCGCTAAGATTGCGCGAGGGACCGAAGCCGAATGGCCGAAACTCGCCCATGGCGGGGTTCGGTTTACGAGAGCCCGATCCGGCGAAGCCGGACGCGCCAAGCCTCATGCCCATCCGAATGGCGCCAAATCACGGTACGCTCCCTTCGAGCGCGACCTTGAGTTCCGCAAATCGCGCCGCGATCGTCGCCCAGCGGTCTTCGAACTCCGCTTCTGCGCACTGGAATCTCTCATTCATTCTCTTGAGTGCCGCATCCGCATTCGACGGGTCATCCAAGACAGACATAATAACACGCTCACAGAAGGCGACATCTCTTCTGACACCATGATTATAATAGAAAGGTCCTCGCTCGAAATACTCACGAACCGATGCAAAGAACGCCTTCATGGCCGCCGTTTCCGTAGGCGTCATCGTCAGCCGAAGAGAAAGGGAGCGTTCAATACTTGTCGAACGCGCGATAACCTCCTCATAGGTGGCGCGTCGGTCTGCTCGGCGCTCGCGAATGCGCGCACTGACAAGTGATATACGTGCCAACTGTGGCTTGAGGCGTGCCGGCAGATCATTGGGTCGATCGCTCAAAAATCGCGCTACCTGAGCAACGATATCCTGAAGTTCTTCGTAGACGCGAAGGAACTCGCGGTGAGTGGTGCCCATATCCTCCAAGATTGGCCTGATCGCTGTCGCGAAGAGCTGAAGGCGGCGGTATTGGCGTGCATTCAGCAGCCGCTGAAAAATCTCAAATATTTGTGCGATCGAACCTTGCATGGATTGGCCTTCTTTCTCGGCTGCACTGGAAATTCTATTCGGTCCCAAACCTCAAGCGATATCACCAATCTGCAGCACCTCTCTGCCTTCATCACATGTAGGTCCAATAGTGTGTCTCCGAGCAACACGCCCATTCTCAATTGATCCAAGCTGGCTCCAAAGCTGCCTCCGACGGAGCGGATCAAGAATAAAAAGGTATTCGAGATGACGCTCGTACTGCTTTACACGATTGCCGATTGCCTTCTTCCTATGAAGGCGAATACGGTAAGCGTGGCAATAAAGGGGGATCGTGTCCCAGAAGTATCCGTTGGAGATAATCACAAGTGCTCCGCGCTCCATGGCCGCGTTCGCAGCATTTGCCAAGCGGAGCTGATCCTCCCATCCAAATATTACCTTCCCATAACGATCAAAATTCCCCTTTCGCACATTCGAATATGTCGGGTCACAGAATACTACGTCGTTTTCTGCCGCGTACGACAAGATATCTTCGAAGTCGCAGACCTTTAGCGTTACGTTTCGAAGCGCGAAATGCGCTTTCTCTAGCAGTCGTTTCTTGATGATTGGTGCAGGTGTTCGTGAGCCGCCGCCATAGGGCGTGTTGAACTGCCCTTCGCGGTTCTCACGGTATAGCCCACCATAGCAGGTGCGATTCAGATAGATGAAGCGCGCCGCTCGTTCGATAGGACAAGATGGATTCTCCGCACGCAGCTCATAATAGAAACCGGCATCAACGGGCCAGGTCGCTAGGCGTCGTTCAACAGCGCGATAATCGATCCCAATCTGGCGGTAGGCTGATACCAGATCGGAGTTGAGATCGGAGAGGATCGCGCGTTGGGGAGCTAGGTGAAAGAACACGGCTGCCGAACCTGCAAACGGTTCGGCATACACGCTGCCCTCGTGCCTAAGCACGTGTTTGATGAGTGGCGCCAGCTTCGGCGCCAGCCAGCGTTTGCCACCCGCCCATCTGAGAAATGGCTCCACTACTTGATCCGTTCCGACATGAAATCGTGCAAGATATTGCCAGAGGGTCGCTGACTAATTGAGACTGCTCGGTTGGCAAGCACGAGTGGGATCAGCGCATTATCGTGCTGAGCGCTTGTCAGATGGGACAATGCTCTTATAATTTCTTCGAATCCGAGGAGTTCTTCAGCTTTCGGCACAAGTGGATAGTCGGCGCCTGTGGGGATGTTGAGCGGTACGGCATGCTCGGGCGAGAGCCTGACCGATACTTTTGATCCGTACGAAACGCGGTTGCGGTAGTTCTTGTCCATTACTGCGCCGGCAACATCTTCAATAAGGAATTTGACGGAAGGAATGAAGTAATCTCCAACATATTTTGTAATCGATGTGTATTCTTCGAGAAATGTGGAAAATTCACCTGTTTTTTCAATGCCAACGAGATAAAATTCAATCTCTCGTTCTTTAATCCACTGAATGAAGTTTCGAATCGGCTCTACTAGGCGAGAAAGATAGGAGCGGAGCAAGAGCGGTCCGTCCTTGATAAACAAAGTGTTGGCCATCAGGCCAAGCTGACCACGGCGTGCCAGATGTACTGGCACTTCGAACAGCGCAAGTGTTTCTATCACGGACATGAGCGAGATCGCACTTTCCTCGCGGCTCCACTCATCAGGGCTGTTCTTACCGATATGCAAATAATCGGAGAAAAAATGCTCGTGCCCGCAATGTGGGCAGGAAAAAGTAAAGTCCTTGGGAATGCCGAACTTCTCATCGCAAGCATAGCATTCCATCTCGGGCTGGGGCCGCGGGGCACCTTCGGGCAGCCAGCTCCGGTGCACGAGAAAGTGCAGGATTTCGTATAGATCGGTGTACGGTTTAGAAAGGATGCCATTGATAGAGCGGCGGATCGTATCGCGTATCGTTTGACCGGGAATTCGAACGCCCGAGAGCGGCAACGTACAGGGGCGATAGTGGATCCGCTGGAGCATGGCAGTGACGTCCCGCGGGTCCATCATGGGATTGGCTCTCATTGCCAGAAGATCGGCCACGGAGAGCAGGTTGGTCCCAACCTGGATGAACGCGAGCGTCTTGTTGCGCCGGATCGGATTGGGAATAACGGCAAAGCCCCCATCAACCGTTACAATCCGCTCAATCTTCGAGAGCGGAGAAAGGTCGATCTGGCCGGTCTTTTCGACCTTGAAGGCGGTCTTCGGTTCCTGGTCAGAGTGATAGGATTGAAGCAGCTCGATCAGCGACTGATCTTGAATGAGCTGCATATGCGCTATCTTGGACGCGCGCTCGACGGGACGCTTTCCCCCTTGATAAGCCATGAGAATGATCAGCTCGTTTTCGGTGGTGCACCGTCGAACTTGCGGATTTGAACCGGCAAGGCGAAAGGTGTTGAGAGCGTCTTCATCCGCACATACCCCTTTGACATGATGCGCTCTACATCGGCAGCGACATCGCGGAAGGCGCGCTTGTGCTCAAGCTCGCGGACTTCGCGGTCATCATCGAGATGGGTGACGATGAAGTTCTCAGTGTTCTTCAGAAGATCGGGTGAAAGCGTACTCATCGATTGGGTCGCATAGACCATTGAGATGTTAAATTTGGCACCTTCCTTAGCAATGCGGTTGTAGACGTCATCGCCAACGCCGCGATCATCGCGCGGGAAGAGCGTGTGTGCCTCTTCGAAATACAGGACAACGAAGCGCCCACCGAGTTCATTGCGCGAAAACAGCCGCATCATCTCACGAAGGATGACTTGGCAGATATGCTTGACGAGGGAGCGGCGGACATTCTCATCGCCAAGCGCCAGATCGACGAGGACTGTCTTTCCGGCAAGTGCAGCCTCGAAAATGTCCTTCGAGACATTACTGCCGTGTGCCGAATGATACGTGCTAAAGCGCGAAAACTTGGGAGCGCCGGTGCCTGTCGTACCACTCAGGATTCTGAGCATACCGACCTGAGTAAGATTATAATATGGACCGCCAGTAGATTTCGATGGGGGGAACCAGCTCTTCTTTTCCTTGTTGTCCTCCCAGATCGCGTAGACCTTTCTGAACAAAGCAGGCAGGATGTTTATCGGCTGTCTTGCAGCAAGCGTCGGTTCGCCATTCGCATTGATTGTCGTGCTAAGGCTGTCCTGGAGGTTCTCATCCTCGAGGAGAGCCCTCTTGACGTGACCCGGGAGTTCGACTGGAACCGTCGCGCCGGCCTTCGCCGTGTAGCCTGCCTCGATCAGAATACCGTACCATATCGCCATTGCGCGCCAGTAATGATTGTATCCTGAAATATCATCGTTCTTTTTCGGGCACATCGAGAGTTCGGGACACTCCCAGTTGAGGGCGGGTGAGATGTAGTCTGGGATATTGTTGAACTCGGTGTTCCAAAGCTCGCGGATCAGCCCATGTCCGACGTCGGGCTGTTCGAAGAAGTTAATCCGCAGCGTCTGCGGCGGTTCATAGCCGAGCTTCGCTTCGAATTCTTTCGTCTGCGGGCTCAAGCTGTAACGGACGCAGCTCTCTTGATGAAGCGCAAAGAGCGAGCCTCCGTCTTGCTCGTTCCAATAGGTATACTCACCAGACGGGTCAAAGATCACCTGACCAGCGTTGTGGACCGAGCCGGCGATTACGTCGGCGACCACCTTCATCGTGTTGGACTTTCCGAAGCGGGTCTTGCCAAAGAGCGCGGTGCGATGCCCATAGCTCTTACCGATGAAATCTGTTGGATCGACTCGGACCGGTGCCGGCAACTCGCTCGAGAGCGTTGGGGTCTCCGTGTACCGCAGAGTGCCGATCTCAAGAGGCATTGGCGCTTCGGAGAAGCAGTTAATGAGCCGGTCAAGATGATCGGTCGTCGGCACGAACACCTCGTACGTATGTGGCGCAAAAAACGTATCGATGTCGGGACCGAAGGCGATTCCGGGCATACTCTCGCTGTCGCGGTCAAAGAAGGTGCCGATCACCGAGGCTTTCAGTGCGCTCCATTGAAGTTCCTTGTTGGTGACCGGATCGATGTTCGCCTGGGCTTTGTGGATTTGGTAGATCGTCTGCGTAATCTCGGAATCGACTGGCGTGGGCACGCTGTCGGTGATCCGTGCCAGGATGAGCCGGTCGCAGAATGGAACCTCGTCAGCGCTGATCTGATCTTCAGATAGGCGGATGATCACGAAGGAGTTCCTTGGCACCCCGCCGCAAAGGTTCTTCCATGGATCGCACGTGATGATGGTGACGTCATTGTAGGTGAGCTTCAGGACAAAGCCGAGGAGCCGCTTCGCATGGTTGGGACTTGGAGCGGAAGGGCTCGACACGTACTGCCGAGCAATCGAGCCAACTGGCCCCGGCTGAGCAGTCTTCTTGGAGGCGGAATCAGGCTCTGCGGTGAAGGCTTTCAGTATGGTGTTTTCGGTCATCTATAGGTCCTGCGGATATGCGGCGGACGGGACACGAAGAAGCCGGCGATCCGAACGTGTCCAGCGCTCTTCCAGAATCTAAGCTCGTGCCCACATTTGGCACAAGCAATAGCGGTCTGGACACTGCAGAATTCCCCTATCTGGGTTCCATCGGCCCTGCCTCGAATGGTTCACAAGCGCAGAAGCCGCGCGCGTTTCCAACCTGTGCAAGGCTGCTCGCGAGGGAGCTGACATCCCTCTTATGGACGGGTTTCCAGGTGGGGAGGAAGGCCCTTTGGCCGATGGGCGTGCGGAGGGAGGCAACACCTTTCCTGGTGCGGTCCAGGGGGTGCAGCTTTGGCTGTGATCCCGTGTCGAAACGTTGGCCATGGGGGCCTTGGGGGAGCTCGGAGGCTCTCCCGAGCGGTGATGCAACGGCCGGACGTTGCGATTGGCGCTGATGGGCTCGATGCCCGGTCCGTGCCAAAGGCCGGGGGGATGCAACGGGGGCGCGCAGCGGGCCCCCTTGCCATGATGGTGCTGTATTACAGCACACATCTTGCGGACGGCCTTATCAGGGGTTCGAAAGGCGATACTGAGGCCGGACGGAGCCACTGAGCCTACCACTGCAGCGGCATCTGGTCCTTGGGGCATCAGAGGTTCCACAAGCCTTCGATGACTGCCAGATGCACCGTGGCTAGCCGAACAGAAGGGAGGATGCTGCGAGCACGGGCGAAGGTGTCGTCACTGCCCACCATCCACAGATCAAGCTTGGCCAGTCGGTCCGACCGCGACTCAATCGATCAGCCCTATTCCTGGCTCCTCCATGGCCTTTCCCCCGGCTTTGCCAATCGTGACGGATTATCTCGAGATGAATCTGCTGCTTTCGCGACTTTTCTCATTGCCGCGCCCTTGACCATTATCTCTTGGACGATCGCTTCGCGGCCCTCAGGGCCAGTGCACAGTAGCCCCAAGTCCACTTTGCCATCCAAATCTCGATAATTGCCTGCCGCAGCTTCGACTAGGAGTCTCACAACGGCTTCGAAACCAGCGTAGGCAGCGAAATGTAGACACGAGTAACCAAGGCTTTCCAGTTCGTCAAACGTGGCGGTATAGTGAAGGAATTTCTCTATGGCGCCACTCCGAACAGCACCTCCCTTACCGAGTAGCTCAATGTAATTCATTGATCTGTATAGCGATCGATGAAAATGCTCACCAGAAACGTCCTCAAATAGATCATCGATTTCAACATATCGCAGCAGCCGAAGATAAGCCTCGGGGAATACTGCAAATTCTGTTTCGGCTATCGCGCTTGCCTCTATCGCGCTCGACACAGCAATGGATGTCGCCCATCTTAGGTGTCCACCTCCATGCTGAGATAAATCTCTAAGAAAACCGTCCAGATACTTCCAATTCTTCTCAGCCTCAAACTCATCTTGATCGCTAGCGCATATGTACTTTATTAGTTTCAGAATAAAATCTGAAATAGACGCAGCATCTTTCCAGCCATTATTATTGCCGCCGGATGAAAATATCTTGATAAATATTGAACACAAGTCGGGATTCTCGCTCTGTATCTCTAAAAAAAGAAGAAAAAACTCAACCCCAGGATGTCAGGTTCAAAAGGAGGCAGAACGAAATCGTCTTTTGAGGAGACGATGCGCTTGCAGGTGTTAATGATTCCCCTGTATTCCGCAGGCGAGGTCCGTTCATCCGGATATAGGTGACCGAAGAGTGTGTCGAACGCAACGCCACCCAATGCTGTCGCTGCGGCAACAAAACAGCCGGCAAGCTTGCCAGAGCGACCACTTTGATGCCAAGGCAGGTAATCATCTCCCTTTAGATGGTACTTTAGGTAGTAATGTATTAGATGGTGTCGGTTCCAGTTCAGAAATTCCTGTGAAATCCAGCCACCATGCAGGGCGGTACGCGCAGCGTTGCCAAACAAAGCGGCAAATAAAGGCTGCCACACGTCGGTCATATTGCGAAGGTAGTTCAGCGCTTCTCTCACGACTGACTTGTCAAAATCATCTCCAAGCGTGTTAGAGAAAATTTTCTCGACTACGTTATCTTGATCTTCTGCATCAGCCAGGCGCAGGGGCTCACCGCCGAAGAAAAGCTCTCGGATACGATCAAGGTCAGTCGTGCTGACCCCCGTCAATCCCCATCTTACATCATTGCCCAATCGGCTCAGATCGTCCGGAAAGACACGGTCAATCAAGAGCAGGCGAACCGGGAACGCTAAGCCCTCTTCTCTCCCTGCCTCGCAACACCGCCGGATGATCGTCCTGATAACGTCGGCAAAGCTGAACATGTCGTCGATCACAATTTGAGTCGGCTGGACTAGGCTCCAGCCTGCCCATGGCTTGCCGTCTCTATCTGCTGGGCTCCGGAGAACACATTTGCGCCATCCATTGAGGACGGAGGAACGGCGCATCCATTCGATGGTGAGCCGCGTCTTGCCGACCCCGGAGGGACCGACGATGGCCCAAATCAAGAACCGGTCATCGCGACAGACAAACTCGTCGAGCTTCGCCTGCTCGGCACTGCGACCGACGTACGGAATAGCCTCGGGATTCAGAGGACTAAGCCAACTGTGGCGCGTGAGAGATGGCACCTCTTCGAAGGTGGGTGGTTGCCAACCTTGATAATCGATGTCGGGGCGGGAAACCTTGCCCGTCGACTTGCCTGCTGTACCCTCAGCATGCTGCCCCATGGCGTCGGCAGATCGGCTGACATTAACATGTTCGTTTCGAGACGCTGGCTCCCCAGGAACCGACGGTGGCTCGCCAGCTAGGATGTCAGCCGTGGCAGTAGTTGGGAAATCGTTCGAGTCAAACTCTTGAAATTCTCGCCCATCAAGTTTTCTGTAATAATCTTCCGCTAAGTCAGGTCTATTCTTGCAAAGCCAAACAAGATATTGTGCTCTGGATGGTTTTCCTCCACTTTTTTTTATAGCTTTAAGTTCATCTGCCGCTTTCTTAGCGTAGAAGTCAGGATTCTCTTCAATCTCAAAATTTCTGGAATCCTGGAAATAGTAGGCGAATAGCTTTACTTGTTCATAGAGCTTCTTATTATGATTCTTGGTAAACGCGTGCTCTTTGGCCGTCTTCAGTTTGTCATAGAGGATTTTCGAGATCTCGCGAGGTATGCTGCTCGTATCACTCAAGTACCTCTCGATACTCATCGTTATCTACGAAGTCCAAACGGATTTCCCATTCAGCAAATGCGAAGACTTTGGCAGCTGATCAGCTGCGAAGGAGCTATGGCTCGCGTTCTGGCGCGGCCCGCGCCGCCCGTGGCGGTATGAATTGCTGGTGCGATATGCGCCCATTGCGCCAATCACGACAGACGATTGCTGGTCCGCCCACTCTACAGTGCTCACCATTCCTATGCCAAGACTCGCCAATGACTATCCCTGTCTCGCGGTGTCTCTGGATCACGGCGGGTCCATTCTCGCGGTGATGGGCGCCGTTGATGCTCCACGCCTCGGAAACAGCGATACCCGTCTGAGGATCTCTGGCTATGAAGGCAGGGCCATCATGTCGATGCGGCCGGCCATGCCGCAGCCAGCGCTCTTCGGTTATCAGACCGGTTGGCTTGTGAAGTTCCTGGTAGGACGGCCCGGAGGCGCTGTGTTCCCAACCTTCGGCGAAGCATGTCACCCGCCGCCAAGTCTCGTCCTCTTCTATTCGGGCAGGGCCATCTAGGCGGTGAAGGCGACCTTCGTGGTAGTACTCCTGAAGGACAGCCACTCCTGACCAGTTCCGGACGGTAACCGCTGGCCCTCTTGCATTATGAAGCACACCGTCTTTGGACCAGGTCTCGCGTTCACCTTGGTCATCTCCGTTTGGGTTAGAGAATTTCACTGTATATGCTTCAGGCATTTTTCAAATAACCAGCGTCGTAATTTGACGTAATCTAGCAGATATTGCCGTATTAGTCAAATATGGCAAATCATCAAGCGTCACCCCTAATATCACCCCCTGTCACCACTAACTTCACCTCTATTCATTATTTTTGAATGACATGAAGCTGGCTCCATCCTAGGCACCTGAGATCAACCCAGGGGAGCGCTCTCCTTCGTTCGAAGGAGAAAATCCGTGAAATTTCAATGCGATACCCAAGGAAAGAAGATCACCATCACCCCGGACTGCATTTTGCGGACGAAGAAGCGGTACCGGGGACTTGCCTGTGCCGTCGCCGCGATCATGGAGCGTGAAGAGCTGTCGCGGCGGGACTTCGCCGATTGGCTCGCAGAGGAGCTTTTCGGTTTCGACGGGCAGATCGTCCTGCCGGACGGGAGCGGATATCTGGTTCGCGACACGCTGATCGATGACGTCTTCAGCGGCGACGGGTCGTTCCGCTGGATATCGGAGCTCGTGAAGTTCGCAGTATCCCCTCCGCGACAGCGTCCGCAGAGGCGGATACTCCGAAGGCTGCGTGCGATTGATCTGGCTATCCGCATCGCCTGCCCGGATTGGCGGACTCTCTTCGGAACCTGATCGCTCTCCAGCAGGTCGGCGGGAGTGCCGGGTCTGTCTCACGACGGACCCGGCACTACTCGTTTGCGGAGAGACCATATCACTTCGCCGGCCAAGCGGCGGATTTGACGTTCTGCTTCGCCGGACGCGTCTCAGCGCGGTGCCTCCAGCGCATCATCCGCCCGGCCAAGAGCCCAGGCAAAGCCTGATCATCGTCTACCCCGCCTCCCGGACGGTCCTGCCAGCGTGGCCGGACCCGTGACTTGGATGGAGGCCGATATGGCCACACCAGACAAATCCGGGCGACTGCCCGGTGAGAACGACTTCGACCGGAGCGTAGGCTTCGTCAGCCTCATCTTCGGGCTCGGGTTCGTCATCTGCGCCATTGCATCGGGGTTTGCCACCTTCGTGGGAATACACCTCTTCCTCGATGAAGCCGGTGGCGGCAGCTCTCTCGTCAACGGGACGTCAGTCATCCTGACGATTGCGGTCGTCACGATCCTGACCATCGGATGGACCTTCATCTGCCGTTACGGTCCGGAAGTCCGGTCGACGGCCTTGAAGGGCGTGATGGTGCTGCTTGGGGTGGCTCTGTTCGCGATGACGGTCAGCGTCAGCAGCCTGCCAAACCTGATGGCAATCATCGGCCCTCCGGCAAAGGTAAGAGACTGGCTGCGTTCTCAAATTGAGTACACGGTCCTTGTCAACGACCTGGCAGACCGCTCTCTCTTCGTAGCGCAGCTGCTGCCGCTCTGGATGGCGGAGAACGGACGGGCCTGCCCGCTGGCGGAAGGCGAAATGAACGGGGGCCTCGCCTCGGGGCTGGGCGGCGGCGTCGGGCCCGTTGCAGTCACTTTGTCCGGCATCTGCAACCAGACCGGGAGCTTCATCGACTCCATCGAAACGGCGGTCGCAGATGTCGAATCCGGTGTGGAACAGGCGCGCGCGGCTCTGTCGGATATGCGCGTTGCCATCCGGGACCGGGATGCTCCGGTTGTCGACCGGGAAGCGCGGTTCCTGGAAGCCGGTGACGCCCTGAACGCAGCAGCCCAGCAAATCCGCAATGCCGACCTGCTGGCAACGCTCGAAGCCGGGGCGCAGCAGGTCCGCCAGAGCATCACGGAACTGCAGGCGGACTCATCGTACTCGCCGCGGCAAATCGAGATGGTGAGCGGGTTCCGCGAGAGCCTGAACGGGCTCGTGACCGCCACGGAAGCCGTGTCCCAGCGCCTCGGCACTGGCGGTGCGCTGCAATTTCCGCCGGTGGAGTCGCCCGACTATCTTGAGGCTATCGGCACCTATTGGCTGCACTACCTGCCGGGGTTTGCCGCCGCGATCGGTATCGATTGCTTCCAAATCTGGGCTCTTTTCTTCCTGCTGGCCAGCAAAGGTGGCAGGGGAAGGAGGCCCAGCGACGGCTGAGCGCCCGCAACGCTCCGACCAATAACCCACCAGCCACTGCCAGCGCCGCGGGGTCGTGTTCCGCCCAGGGAACCGCCCGCGGCGTCCTTGTTTCCGGCGCTAGACCCATCGGCATCGTCCACTCCCATGAAGGAGACCGTGATGCTTCGATTGATGGGCCGCAGCGTCGGCGTAGCCTGCCTCGCCTTGGGTATCTTCCTGGCGCTTACCATCGCCATCGGATTGATCCTGATCCAGCTCTTCGGTGAAGAGCCGGTGATCGACGAACTATCGTGCCTCCTCGGCCTGTCGGAAGACTGTCTGAGGGTCGAACTGGCAGATAAGAGCGACGAGCTCGATGCCGCGCGTGAGCAGGTTGCCCAGCTGGAAGACGCGCTCTCCGGCCGGATGGTGTTCACGGAAGGCCCGCACGTCGCCGGGGTCACCGTCATCGTCGGCACCCTCTATCAGGACCAGACGTCGCGCAGCGATGTGATCCGCGCGATTTGCTGGGCCATTGAAGATCGCGGCGGCCTTGATCCCCGCCTGACGCTCGCGGAGATGGACGGCACCGGCGCCGTCAGGATACTGCCGGTGTATGCGGCCGAGCGTTCGGCGATCGGCATCGACGCAGCGGATATCGCGGCGGCGCGCGGGGCCTGCCCCTGGCCGGATGCCGTCCAACGAACGGGAATGTGCCGGGGCAACCCGGCCTCCTCGTGATCGCCGCCGTTACCGTTTGCGCAGCCTATTTGGCCCTGTGGCTTTGGCCGGACCGCCTGGTCACCTATCCCGACTATATGGCCACGGCAGGAGCGCTGTTTATGGCCGTCGTGGGATGCGCAGGCGTGCTGAAGTTCCTGCTCGAAGGCCAGCGGCGGGCCGGCGATCTGATCCTCTTCATCAGGGCCGTGCGCGGGGACGACACCAGAGGATCGGCCGGTTGGCTGACGGAGCGGCAGGCACGGCGGGCGGGGCTCCACCGGCGAAAGGCCGGAAGCCGCCTGGTGGGCGTCCTCGGGCGTAGCCCGCTGTGGCTCTGGACAGAGGTTCATCAGCTTGTGATTGGCCCTGCCGGGTCATCCAAGTCCGCCGCCTGTATCATCACAATGCTCTGCGCGGTGGCGGAAAGCTGTCTGGTCAATGACACCAAGGGCGAGCTTTACGAAGTCACGGCAGTGTTCCGGAGGAAGAAGTTCGGGCAACGGATCGTGAAGCTCGATCCCAGAGACCCTCACAGCGCGTGCGTCAACCCGCTGGATTTGGTTTTCTTCTATCTTGTTCAGGATTCTCCAGAAGTCCTCACGCTGGCACGCGGGATAGCCCTGCAGCTTCATCCCGAACCGCCGCAGGAGGGTCAGAACAAGTTCTTCCGCATCGGGACACGGCGCAAAATCACCATCGTCATCATTGTCGTGGTCGTCGTCTGTCCGCCCGAAGAACGGAACCTGGCGACGGTCTACAGGGCACTCAGCGATGAGAGTCTGCTGCACGCGCTTCTCACGGAGGCGGCGCAGTCGACCCGCCTGAACGGCGAAGTCGCTGCCATGGCCGAAGACATGCATCAAATGGCCTTCGGCGATGAAGGGGCTGCGCGCACCTATGAACAGTTCCGCATTGGAGCAATTCAGGCCCTGGAAGCGTTCGGACCGGGCGGGTATCTGGCCCGCATCACGAGCAAGACGACCTTCTCCTTCGCGGACCTGAAGACGCAGAAGGTCACCTGCTATCTGATCATCGATCACAACAACAAAGAAACGCTGGGGCGCTGGTCGGCGCTCAATCAGTGGCTCGCGGCCTATGAGATGGTGAGCATCCGCGACAACCGGCCCGTCCATATGGTGCTGGATGAGTTCTGCAACGCGCCGCTGCACGGCCTGCCGGACATCCTGACGCTCCTGCGCTCCTATGGGATCAAGGTCACCATGGCGACCCAGGACCTGAGCGACATCACGCGGGTCTACGGCAAGCAAGCGTTGGAAACCATCATCTCGGAGACGGACATCAAACAGTTTCTGGGGGGAATCCGCTCGCAGACCACTTTGGACTTCCTGACCAAGTATATGGGCGAATTCACCGAACATGCGCCCAGTTGCTCATTCCAAGGTGACACAGTACGGGAGAGCCTCGGGCGGGCCGGCCGGGCGCTCAAGACCGCCGACGAGGTGCGCCGTCTCGACACGGACCAGCAGATCGTCGTGTTCCGCAACCTGAAGCCGATCCTATGCCGCAAGACCCAGGTGTTCAGCATCGATCCATGGCGCACCGAGATCGGCATCAACTCGATGTACGGCAAAAAGCGCTACCTGAAGCCGGTCGAAGTCGTGGTGACCGTGTTCGGGTCCCGCGTGACGAGGCGGGGGCGGTCCGCGACGCCGAGAAGAAACGGCGGGTGGCGCATTGCCGGATACCTGCTGCGGGGCCTTCTGCCCGGACCGGCAGCGCTGCTGGTGGTCGCCCTGGTCCTGGCGGTCTGGCAGATCGGCGTTCCCCACGTCCGCGTCAGCTACGGGTATTCGGGCTCCTGGTCCAGCCAGTGGTGCGACTACTGGGGGCCACATCCCTTCACGACGTACGGCGGCGACTGCCCGGTCATCGTCTTCCGCGACGCGTTTTGATCCACCTGAGCCAAGGAGAGGTTTGTTATGTCGAGCAGCTCTGATGATCCCAAGACCCACCGCATGCTGCACACGCGCGATGGTGTGGTTTCGATTCCGCGCACGCAGAAGGGCGTGCCGCTGAACGAGTACTTTCAGAACGCCGATCTGCCTGCCGACCTGAACCGGACGGTGGTTTTCGCCACACAGAAGGGCCCGGTGGTGGCCAAGCCGGACCCGGTGCCGTGGAATGAGCAGCACACCGAAAAGGCCCGCGACTACGCCGCGCAGATCAAGTCCATGATCGAGGACAAGGGCTAATACTCGCGCACGATGTCGATGTTCGCGAGCCGGCTGGCCGACGAAACCGGCCATTCGCGCGACGAGATGAAGGCCGTCATCGTCAAGGCGTTCGAGAGCGAGAACGGCAAGGACCCGTTCACCTACCTTCAGGATCGCCGCCAGGAGAGGGGCCTGCCGGTGCGCGAGCACCGCCGCCCGGATCACGGGCCCGAGCAATTCTAGAAAGCACCAGCTGCCGTGGTCGCGGACGCCGGTCGTCACGACCGGCGTCCGTCCATCTTCTCCCTCGAACGAGGCCGCCATGGACAGGAAGCGCGGAATCGCGACCCGTGAAGAGTTGGATCAGTTGATCGCCGATCGCCAGAACGATCCGGCCAGGCTTGAGCTCCATTACTCTCCACCAGCCCTGGGCGGCGGCGCAGGGCAACAGAAGCAGACGCATATCCGCATGCGTGAGCGACGCATCCGCTACCTGGAACGTCGGCTGAATGGCGCGGCTCGCTCGATGGAACGGGAGTTCGAACGCAGTTCCTGAAGCAACTTTGCATTAATACACTAGAATTCTGTAGAATAGTGTCATGTTTGATTATCTCATTGAGCGCCAGAAGGAAGAGGACTTCAGAACCTCGACGCGGACCTTGACGTTCCCGAACGGGGAGAGTCACCGGGTCGAAGCCTACCGCCTTGTCTGGACCTGGTTCGACCGTTTCAAGGCTTACGAGTTCGGCCTGAGCGAAGAGGAAATCCTGGACCACACCCTTCACTGCCATGAAGCGGATGACCTGCCGCTGGGCACGGCGTTGGGGCGCGTCGTCGACTATTTCGTAAGGGATTGGGAAGCGAGTGGCATGGACGTCACCGACGATCCGCTCGAAATGGCGCTGGCCAGGCGCGGCGTCCAGCGCTTCCACGAGCGGAAGCGATCCAGGTAATGCAGTCAGCCAGCCGGGGCTCAACAGACTGTGTTCGTTGGGACCCAATCTGCTATGAAGAATCGAAGTTCAGCTTGCGGCCCAATGCGGCTGGTTTCGTTCGTGGGGGGCACTCTCCGCAGACCTACAGTTCGTCATCCAGCTGCGGTCATTCGCTGCTTCGCTGGTCATGACCAACTGCGGACAATCTGCCTGGCTGAGATCTGGATCTCGCGCGGTCTCTTCGAGGATCGGCCGAGCCTAATCGATGAATCGATGCCTACTCGATCGGCTCTGACTGACGCTAACACCCCCATAAGCCATCAGCCCGCCGACCCAAAGGTCACCACCACGAGAGACGAGCGCGCTCAGCACTGCAGGATCGAAACCGGCAAGCCCCACTCCGATCAGAAGCCCTCCAGTCGGCCCATTCAGTACCGTCTCCATCATACCAATACCTCGCTGGTTGCGTCCCAGCAGCAACCGAGCCATAGTCTGCTCCGTGCAGGTCGCCATCTAGGTTGTCTTGGCTGAGGCCGTGCACTAGCACTCGACTTGGAGCACCTGACGGGACGCCGATGACGCAGCCTTTTCCTGTTCAAGAAGACGCTGCATTACCTCCACGTCCGTGGGCCATCATGCATCAACAACGCCTCTTTCGGCAAATTCGCGTTTCCACCTCCTCGTCATCAGCTCATGATGATAACCAAAGCCCATTGGCTTTGTTTAAGAGCAAATTCGGTCTCTATCAACCCGCCAAACAAAGCGCGTGGAGGTAATACAGAGAAACTTGCTTCCTCACAGCCTCACTATCCTATTGTTAGCTTTTTACACCGCCTGAATGTGCCACTAAATGAGTATAGAGGCCAACGATGAAAATCAGCCATATTCAATCAGTTTTTTCCGGCGCGCTTGCACTACTAATTATTGGGACAATTTCATACCTCGCCATAAGGGGCTTTCAAATACCCGAAATATTGACACAGGTCGCCCTTGTCATTGTCGGCTTCTACTTTGGCCAAGCTCCCTATCAAAGGGAGAACAAAGACCATTCTCAGGGAGCAAAACAATGAGATCAGCAGTATCGTCGAGCCATATCCGCAAACGTACAATAGTTCTCTATGCATTTTTGTCCGCATTTGGAGCCCTGACTAAGCCCGTTTCTGCTCAAACAACTTTGAGTGAAGCAGCCGAAATGATGACAAGGGCTGCGATCCTTTGTGGCGCGAGTTTCGGTACCTCGACTACCGTGCAGACTGGAAACGACTCTGACGACGTAAACGGCTCTGTCACCGCGGCCGCAAGTATAGTGGAAGATACACTCACAGTTGCTTTGGAGGCAACTAGTCGAAACGAGCAGATAGACATCGTGCGAACGACATTGGATGAATTGACAGTCCTGCCAGAGGGCGTCGAGTACAATGAATACCAATCATGCATTGAGACCCAGACAAGGTTTATTTTCGACGTGATCGGAGGAACGAGCAGCATTCCAATTCCCGAGATTCAATTGTCAGTTGACATGATTTCCGGAGGCAATACGAGCCGCGAGAATTTCGGTAGTGGTGTGGGTTATGTAGAAGACGACGGAGAAAACTTAATTTGTCATGGCGCAGAATTTTACTTTGAGTATCCGCGTGTTAGTGGCCATCCCGACCTGTTAGTCCAAAGCAGGATAAATGGGATGGTTTCTAGTTTACTACACATTGATGACCCTAGTTGCGCGGACGAGATTCGTGTGGGTGAACTCAAATTCAATAGGGCGAATCTACTATCTATTCGCGCCTTCACCTCGGTGGAGCCGCTTGATGCGGCACTGGTATGGCAAGATTTCTATGGTATCAATATCAATGTGGTAGATGGTAACGACTTCCACTTCAGGGATTTGTTCGTGCGGGGATTTGAGCAACAACTTGTTGATGTGGTGAATACATCTGGAGTCCTCGTTGGCCCATACGGAGATGTGCGAATCAATGATTCGGAGATCTGGATTGAAATATCAGTAGAAAATTTGGATGGCCAGGATTTCTACGTGGATGAGCATATGCTGCACTTGCTGTATCCACAGAGAACATTGACGGCAGCGAGCTCTGGCCCTGTCGATATTGCCATTGACTTAAGATATATTTTAGATATTGCTGACCCGGATGGACCACTGAGCACGGGCTCTCTCTAGCGGTGTCGTCTCGGCGATGCCGATGGTAGCGGACGAAAAGCCGATCTGGATGGGGTTGCGTAGCCAGTCGCCAACGGATTGTTTAGGAAATTGGGTCCTTGGGTTCCGATGACGCGGCAGTTAGGCTTCGTTTGCTAACGAGAGAGCAATCCTGTGCCGTAACCGCTGCGACGTTCCGCTCGCTAGCTCCGACCTGTTCAGACCAACGGAATTTGACAGGCGAGTTACCGTCGCAGACGAGTTCATCCACGATCCTTGGCTCGAGAGGCACTTTCATGACGTAATCCAGACTGGCGCGGTATCGACCGCGCAGCGATTGGCAGTAAGGAGAGTGGCAATTCAAGATCGAAAAGCGCGCATCTGGATCGATAATGACGTCTTTCCATCGACTGACTGTGTGAACGATGCTCGGGGGCTCAAGATGAACAACAACATGCTTAAGACGATGATTCCCGGATCGTCAGAAATAATACTAGTCTTGACAATTTTGCATCTTGCGAAAAAGAGCTTCGATATTCCGCAAACTCTGACCCAAATAGCTCAGGTAATTGTAGGAATCTATTTTGGGAAATTGCCGCGACAGGCATCAAACCGGGAGAATGCGGATGCCTGAAGTCCCATTTAGACAGCAGCGCGTCTCATTTTCTGTCTGTTCATTCTCTATCTTGATCCTATTCTTCTGTCGACTGGCGTTTGCGCAATATACCGTGGAAGATGCTGTTAGCGGTACCTTTGCTGCAATGCAGGCATGCGGTGCAAGTTTGGGTAGTTCGAGTAGTTTAGCGACCGGTTCTTCAAATGAAAGCGAAGACGGATCAGTAGCGGCAACTGTTGATCTTGTCGAAGGAGCGCTTTCTGCAGCGCTTATTGCGGATAGTCGCGATGAGCAAATTGAAATAATTCACCAAAATATCGACAGATTTGTTGCGCTACCAGAAGGCATTTCTTATGATCATTATAGGAACTGCTTGTTTCGCGCACTTGATGAGATACTTGGCAGCTTAGACGATCAAAGTCATGTACGATATAGTACATTCCAATTGTCGATTGATACCGAAGAGGGAGGGAATGTTTCTTGGGAGGAATTTAGCATTGACGAATTTGATTTTGAAGATATTTGTGGCTTGCCCTATTTTTATTATCGTTATCCCGTGGTGAGTGGTCATCCAGATTTGGCTGTTCAGGCCAAGATAAATGCGCTCATTTCCGATATGGCTCTTCTCGAGGAGCCGGGTTGCGCCAACGCGTCAAATCTTGCAGAAGTCAGATTCAACAGAGCAAATTTACTTTCAATCCAAATGATAAGCACATTATATATGCACGGCGCGTTTATAGCGGGCATGGGAAATATTGGATTGAATATCAATGTCAGCAACGGTGAGTACTATGAGTTCAAGGATTTATTCAGGGCAAATTTTGAGGAAACTCTTACTAGTATCATAAACCAATTCGGGACTGTTAATGGACAGCGAGTAAATGATGTGCTGCTAATTGATTTTTCGAGTGAGAGGGACTTCGAGGATCAGAATTTCTATGTTGGAGAGACTTCGCTCTTCTTACTATTTGCCGCTGGTGAAATCTCTTCGCGAGCATTGGGGCCACTTGAAATTCAAGTTCCGCATTCTCGGCTGTCGGAAATCCTGAACCCAAACGGGCCCCTTGGGTGACGACCCGTGAAATGCCAGTTGACCGGAGCTGGGGGAGGAACCGCCGACCCCCGCCCAATGAAGCCGATCGACCACACAGGACCGAGTGCTGCTCTCCCTCTTGAATCGCTGTGACAGGCAGTCGTGGATCATCACCGGCAGAATGCGGACTGACCGCAGTAGACGGGTCAGCCGTCAATCATCGCAAGCCCCCGCCCTATAGGCCGCAACGGGCCGATTCCGGATTCGCCGCGTCGCCAATGCAACAGTGGTCGTTACGGCTGTCGAGATTCCTGATGCCAGTCACAAGGCACGCGCTGAACACCGTCTGTCGGGCTCCGACTAGGAGCCGGTCGGCCCAAGGTTAGTGTTCCAAGTCCAGCTCTATGCTGCGACCGGGCCTACGGCGAGATTGGCGGGGGTGCGACGTCGGACCGTCCACTGACCGGAGCCGGTTCAGTATGCGGTAACGGTCCTGGCGGACATCCCACAGTAGCTCCGCATGGCGGTCTCGGGCGGCGCGGATGTGGGTCTGCAACTGCTGGCGCTCGGTGCGTTGCGCGTCGATCAATTCCTGGCGCTGTGCACGGTCCCGTTGCAATGCGGCGTAGGCTTCGGCTTCGTTTTGGCGCTCGATCAGCGCATGCCGCCCGGTGATGCGATTCCACAGTCCGCGCAGGCCCGTGTTGAGGCGTGCTGACCTCGTGCGGGTCTCCTCCAGCCACCGTTGACGCTGCCCGTCATCAAGCTTCAGCCGCTCGGCACGATGGCATTCAACCAAAGCTCTGCGCTTATGGTCGAGAACCTCAAGATCGCGCTTCCTCCAGCCGCTGGCTTCCCGAGCATGCCGCTTGAAGGCTGCTCCCATGTCCTGGGCGATCTGTGCCTTGGCGTTGTCGACGCTGGGCAGACCATCGGCGGGACCAAGCTTGGCCCGGACTTCTTTGGCTTTCTTGTCGGCGTACCGGGCGATGGACAGCACTTCGCCCTCATGGGTGACAGCGACGTGTTCCCTCCGGTCCCCTCTGACCAGCACAAGGCCACGTTCCTGAAGCGCCTGTGCGAAGGCCGCCCGTGAATCCGATACGGCCCAGCATTCCTGGATCATCGCTTTCAGATCGCGTGCGTTCCATCCCATGCGCTTCGCCTGCTGCCATTCGGCCAGGGAGAAGTTACGCGGATCGCGCTCGGCGCTGTTCATCAGCCCGCGGGGCATTCTCCAGTCATGCTCGAAATACAAGGCGCGGGAGATGTCGCGGAGCTTCAGCTTGTAGTGCGAGAGGTTTCGCGCGGTCATCGTCTCGGCATCGATGCGTGACCAGACCGCATGGGCATGCCGCCGTCCCTCCTTCTCATGAAAGACGATGACGCGGGGCTGGCCGGTCAGACCGTTCTTCGCTTCGATGCGGTCGCAGGCGTCCTCGAAGGTCTCAACGGCGACGCTCTCCGTTTCCGGCGGATTGAGCGATACAGAGAAGAGGAACTGCTTGCACTGCGTGCCGCGACTGACGGCGTAGGCCTCGTTCAAGGCACCCTGAAGGTCCTCCGACACGAACCCCCGAATCTCATGCACCTCGACGTGCTCGTTCTCCTCCGTCTTCAGAAGGTGCAGGGCGAGCTGCTTCGCCCCGCCGCGCTGCGTGCCTTTCAGGATCATCGCCTACTGCTCCCGGATGCCAAGCGCATCCATCAGTAGGCGTTTCATTACGCGGATATCGGCGGCGGCGCTGCGCAGCGCCTCTTCGGTGTCCGGGGTGACGGGCAGGAAGCCGCTGTTGGCCGCACGTGCCAGCCGGTTGACGTTGCTGGCAAGGCTGGACTCCCCCAACCGTGCCAAGAGCTGACCCAGTGCCCTGTGGTCCTTCACCGGGAACCGCCCGCGCGTCCTGCGCACTGGCACCATATCGGCATTCCCTCCCAACAGCCGCTCCCGGATGAATGCCCCAAGCGGCTGGCCTGCCGCCTGGACCTCCAGCCGTCGGCGCTCCTCCGGCGTCAGACGCAGCGAAAAGGGCGCTGGCGCTTTCTGGGACGGTTTCGGCATATTCGGCTTTCATGAAATAGGCGCAGTGAACCGTTTTCGGTTCTCGAAGCACCGAAACAGCGCCACTGCATATGAATATAAGTTTCTGTGAAAAGGCCGCCCCCTATTGGGCGGAAGAGCAGCTAAACATCAAGGAGACGGAGATGGCCCTGAGCCTCCACCGCTCTCCAGAATTCTGTTCCAATCCTTGAGAGTATCGACGATCTGGTTCGAACTCTCTTCGCTAAGGGACGCCAATAGAATTAGGGTCCATATCGATCACGCGAGCACCGGTTCGTGGAACTGCGGCGTTCGTGTTTTTCTTGCGCGATCTGCTGATCGTCGGTCCGCTGCCGGTTACCCGCCTTCGGTATCTCCGTTACGGTCGAGAAGATTGGGCACAAGCCTTTCACTGAAGCCAGCCAGCAGGCTTATGAAGGCAAGCTTGTAGCGATCCAGAGGACCGTCACCCGGACTTCCATCCCCGACGCCCGGAAAAACCTCCAGCGCGATACCTGCGCGCAAAGCCAGATAGACGACGATCGCCCCAAGCACGCCGACCAGCATGCGTTGGCCGCCATAGACAAGATTCATGAAAAGGGTGGCGCTGGCGTCTATCGTCAGACTTCTGAGGCCCACGGCGGTCGACAGCAATGCGCCAATACTTCCCATCATTGCCGCCAACGTCACCTCCGAACTAAGCGTGGCATCCGGGACCGGCAACAGGATCGCAGCCAGACCGACGACGCACGTCGCCAAGAGCAGGCACATGCCGAAATAGATGACGCGCCCCCGATTCCGAACCCGTTTCTCCAGACGTTCGGCAAGCACCGTGAGGTCGGTCTTGGCCTTTTCAACATCGCCGGTTAGTGCCTGGGCGATGGCACGGGCCATTTCACGCTCATAGTAAATGCCGGTTGCATCGACAGCCGGATCTTTCCCTACCCGCCGCAGCACCAGCCGACCCATACGCATCAACCACGGTTCCATCAATTGAATAAGATGGTTCAAATGCGACAACTCAGAGCCAAGAGCGAGATACCATTCTCTCTGATCTTTGGCCGTCTTGGCTGCGTCAGAGAAATGGGGGTTGATGCCCCATGACGTCTTGTAGATTTTGAAATCGTTGACCGCCCACAAGACATCTATGATTTTTCGGCCACGTTTATCCTGAGCGCCGATCTTGATATTCTTGAGTGGGAACTCATCATCGGTTCCGCATGCGGACTCTTGTGCGGCATCTACGGCAACGGCCTCCGGCGAGGCGGCCGCAGCACCATCGGCTCCCGGATTCCTTTCGGGGCCCAATTGGATTGCCGATTTAGATGGATTCTCTCTACGGGTTGCGTTGCTCTCGGATTGCTCGATCCCGGTCATTCGCCTCTCCGGATATATAGTTACATGGAAATCCTTCGCTACTCATCGGATAACGACGTTCGTCTGAACATTTTCCCATTTACCATGCCCGACTCGGAAATAGGAAGATCTCAAACAGTTTCGCCTTGGTCTGGACATGTCTTGGATCGCTGCCGCCCGCTCGGTCTGCGCAAATCCATCTCCACATCCAGCCACAGATGCCGGCACTTGGTGATCGTGGCTGCTCCGGAAGCGGTACAACAGGTTGAAGTCGAGGCCGTCCTGGGCTCGCGAACTGGCTCGGCGGCCCAAGAGGTCGAGATGCGGGTAGTCGATAGAGCCTCGTGCACCACGCCCAACAGCTCGTGCTCCTTTCCGCGCGGTGCAACGAGGTGGAGGCGATCAGGCCAATGCGCAGGCCCGCAGCGCCGCGCTGGTACACGCGGCAGCTCAACCAACGGCAACAGATCTGCCTCGCCATCCGTCACAGCGGCAGGCAGGGGAAAGCGAAATCGACGTGATAGTGATCGTCGTGGCGAACCCAGCTTTGGCGACTGTTGAAGGTCAGGCGTGCGAAGAGCGCCTCGCCGTGCCGGGTTGCGCGGAGCGCGGGTTGCAGGTCGGGCGCGAAGAATACGCGCGCAATGCTGCCGCCCTCCGCTTCCGCGGCGTCGGCCAATGCCAGCAGGTGGGCGGCGATGGCATCGAAGTCGATGCGCGCCGGCTCGGAGATCTCGGCCGTGTCCGGCACGGCGGCCGTCCGCAGCAGAGCGCCCGCCTCATCGTATTCCAGGTCATAGCCGAAGCGATTCAGCAATGCCGTGGGCGGTTCTCCATCGGGTGCGTCATCAGGCACGATCGGGCTCATGAAGTCGATGGACAGGCCGTTCTGGTGGGTGCGATGCGGGCGAAACGGGCCGCCTTGGGGCCAACCGATCTCGCCATAGACGAAGCGGGTGTCCGGGTGGCTGTGCTCAAGAGCGCGATAGGCGGCGAGCATTGCCGCCACGGCTCGGGAATGGCCGTAGGTGCGCCCCATCGAGACGCAGAGCCGGCAATAGGCGCGGAAATTCGCGCCCGCGACCGGCGGCCGGGCGGCATCCTCCAGACGTCCGGCATGGGGCTGACCGAAGCATTGGCTCTCCGCGCCAGCCGGCGCGGACATCCCCAGCATCAGGCCAATCAGCGCAAATCGGATCACCATGCCACCGAAGATCTTGGTTCCGTCGCTTGCGCAGAGCAACCGGCGCAGGGCCGGCTGGTTGGCAACAGCCGCAGATAGCCGATCTTGCGGCTAGCGCGGGCGCGGCGTTGCAAGGTCGCCGACGATCAGGGTCGCCACGAAGAGCGACGCCAGCATCAGCACGGCGAGGCCGGCCAGTGCCGGCGAGGCATGCGGTTGCTCGGCGGTCTCGGACATTGGAACTCTCCCATCCCTGCAGCAGCGCCGGAGGTGGCGCGCTTCACGTTATGGGCGGGAGAGTGAGGCGGGCATCACGGCGGCGCAGTGATGGCGGTCACGGCTGCCAATGACGTCCCTGTCCTGCCGCACAGAATCGCTGACCGCGACCACTCAGGATAGCGCCACGCCAGCGACAGCTCCACACTTGAGATTGGACGCCTAGACCATCACCTAGGGTCGACTGAACCATCAAGCTTGGCAGGGGCGGATATTTGCAATGGACAGGGTCACCAAGGTCTTCGGCGTGGCGAGGGCGGTGGCGCTCACGGCGACATTAGCAGCGCTTTCGGCCTGTGATCCTTCGCCGGAGGAGCTGAACGAAGCGCTGCGGGAGGCGATCGGCGACGGGAATACCGATGCGGTTGCGGAAGCGCTGGAAGACGGCGCGGATGTGGGCCATCGGTTTGGGATCGACAGCACGGTCCTTCACCTTGCGGTCAGGCCAGACCGTGTGGCGGTATTGCCGCTGTTGCTGGAGGCTGGCGCGGAGCCAAACCTGGTCGACGAAGATGGCCAGTCCCCCTTGCATACCGTCAGCTTGCATAGCACGACGGACCCTGATGACGAGGCTTTTGCGGCCGACGCGATCGCGCAACTGGTCGCTGCAGGTGCCGACGTCTCAGTGCGTGACCATCGGGAGCGCACCCCCCTCGCGCTCGCTACGTTCCGGGGCAACGCAGTCGCTGTGGAAGCTTTACTTGCCGCCGGTGCCGATCCTGACGCACGGTCCGAAGACGGGGATACCCCCCTTATCCTTGCTGCACGACAGGGCTATCTCCAAGCCGCTGTTGCCTTGCTGGAAGCCGGCGCGGATCGTGATGCGACGAACGACGATGGGAGAACGGCGCTCGATCTGGCCCGGTCCTATCTCCGCCTCGCACCCCCGCGGAACGCCGCAGCCACGGCGCAGCTCATCGCGATCCTGGAAGCCCCGCCTAGCTAGCCGAAGGGTGTCCGATGGGCGAAAGGCTCCATCAAGCTCTCGCATAGCGGTTCGGACGCTCGCTTCCGCCTAATCCATCTCCAAATCCAGCACCACCGACGCCCTCACCGGGTGGTCGTGGCTGCTCCAGAAGCGATGGAGGAGGTCGAAGTCGTGGCTTTCCTGAACGCGCAGACTGGCGCGACGGCCCAGGAGGTCGAGATGGGCGGTGGTCGACAGGGCCTCGTGCACCACGCCCAAGAGCTCGTGCTCCTCTTCCGCGCGGTGCGACCAGGTGGAGGCGATCAGGCCGATGCGCAGGCCCGTAGCACCACGCTGGCGGGCCAGGCGGAACAGCGCCAGCGACACCGCCGGGCGCTTGCCGGCGAGCGCCTCGTCCGTGGGTGAGCCCTGGACGATGTGGATCTCTTTCAGGAAGCGCGGGCGCAGATAGGCCTCCAGCACGTCCTGCAGCGCGTCGATGGCGCGGCGTAGCAGTTGGCCCCTGTCGGGCGCGGGGCCGCCGTCCCGGCCGTGATGGGCCTCGCGGCGCGAGATCCGGCCGAGCTCCAGCAGTTCCAGTGCCACGGCGCGGTCCAGATGGTCCTGCGATACCGGCTGACCGTCCCGTTCGGCCAGGAAGATCGCCTTCAAGGCGGCGTTGCGGATCTCACCGCCCGCAAGCCGGTGCAGACGGGCCGGCGTGGCAAGGTCGACATCGTCGGCCCGCTGCACACCGTCGGGCAGCATCAGCTCCCAGATGCGCCGGCGTTCTTCGGCCTCCGGCAGCGGGAATTCGATGCGGAACTGGAAGCGGCGCAGAAACGCCTCGTCGATGGCGTGGCGCAGATTGGTGGCCAGGATCACCAGCCCGTCATGCCGCTCGATCCGCTGCAAGAGATAGCCGACCACCATGTTGGCGAAATGCTCGCTGGCGTTGGACGCCTTCTCCATGCGGCTGGAGAACAGGACATCGGCCTCGTCGAACAGCAGCACCGATGACGCGCGCTCGCCCTGGGTCAGCACGTCGTCGATCTGCTTTTCCGTCTCGCCGATATATTTGCTGATCAGCCGCGCCAGATCGACGATGTGCAGTGGTCGGCCGAGCGCCTTCGCGACGGCCTCCGCCCCTAGCGTCTTACCGGTGCCGGACCGGCCGGAGAACAGCACGATCGGCCCGCGCTGCATCTGATAGCGGTGGTCCAGCCCGCGCTCGTCAGCCACGCGGTCGCGGTTGCGCACGTAATAGACCAAGCGCTGAAGCGCATCCTGGGTAGTGTCGCGCACGACCAGGTCTTCGAACCCGCGGCGCGGTGTGACACGCACGGTGTGCAGCACCGTGGCGCGCCGCAGATGCTCCGCCGTATCGTCCAGTGAGGCCTCGTCATGGGCGACCGCCTGGTCGAACACCTCGCGGACCTCCGCCGGCTGCAGCCGGTGGCGTGTCGCCAGGCGCTCGCCCGCCTCGGGCGGCAGCGGCGCGCCCCGCCGCGAAGCCTCGGCCAGCCAGGCGTCGCGGCGTTCGGACCACACGGTCGGCTCGCATTCCACATGCGTCGCCGTCAGGTCCAGCGCGCCGCGCGACAGCAGCCAGGCTCTCCCGCCTAGCCGGCGCACCAGCCCCTCCACCGCGCGGGCCGCGGCCAGCGCGCCCGGCTCGTCCAGGTCGCTCAGATCGACGACCGGCAGGCAGTCCGCCGCCAGCCCCACCCGCCATGCGGCGCGGCACACCTGAACGGCCATCGAGGCTTCCGGCGGCACACGCACGACCAGCGTGCGAGCACCGTCGCCGGCCAGCCTGTGCGCTAGGCCGATTCGGTCGCCGGGACCGTGGATCACCTGCCAGGTCTGCGTACTGCCGAGGCCGCCTTCGCCTTCGTGCCAGTCTTGCGAAACGGCCCCGGCAATGGCGGGGGCCTCCGACCCCAGAAGGGCCGACAGCATGTCGTCCGGCAGGCGTAAGGGGCAAGCCAGCGGCGCGAACACGCCGGGCTCGCGCAGCAACACGCCGCCCAGCACCAGCCGGCCTGCAGCCGACAGGCTTTCCGTCAGCAGGCGCCGCCGATGCGGCTCACGCCCCAGCACGGTCATCACCACCCGTTCCGTCGGGCGCCGCTCGGTCAGATCGTCCTGCAGCACGGCGTAGAGCGACTGGTACCGAGGCTCCACATGCGCGGCCAGAATCAGCAGCAGTGCCTCCCGCTCACACGCTTCCAGGCCCAGCGCGCGGCCTATGCGATGGATGGCGTGATCTCCCGCCGGCAGTATCTCGATATCCATCGGGCGCTCAGCAAAGGCCAGGCGCGCCACCTCCGGCCGAGCCAGATTGCGCACGCCGGCCCAGCCGCTGCTGCCGTCGCCGGCCAAGAGCTGGGCGCGCCGCTCCTCCTCGTCGCAGACCTGCAGCAGCCACTGGTCGAGCCGACGAAGGGCCTCACTCAGGAAGGGATCAAGCATGGCCGCATGATGCCATAACGGCCGGAGACCCGTGATCGCCTTGTTGGCTCGTGCATCTGGCGAAGATCCATTTGGAAACTATTGATTATGCTGATAATCAGGTGGTAATGATAATCAAAGACTTATTTGAGATTAATTTTAGTTAACTCGCGATTAACGGTAGAGTTTTCCAAGTATATATATACTCAACCGAAAGTTTCACCTTGACTTTAGACAACCCTGATGATTAACGTTGTGTCCAAGTCAAATAGATCGCGTTCCTACGCGACAACAGGGTGGGCTGGCGTCTTGTCTTGGGATGTCCTTCAAGGCTTGTTATGGCGTGCGCGGTCCGCCTTGCGAATTGACCGCATGCCGCTGTTCGCCGGACACGGCGTCGCCGATCCCAACTACCGCCCGCCCCGCCTGCCCTACGTCTCCGTCATCGGCCCCTTGAACCTGGAAACGGAGTCGGAGCGCGAGCAGCCGCGCACGATCCATCTCTGGGTCCAGATGCCGGGTCATCTCGATGGCGCGGCGCGGGCGGTCACGGACGCAGTGCCGGCCGCGGGCGCGCTGAGCCTCAGGCTCGACGGCGATGCCGAAGGCTCGGTGCCGGTCGATTTCGGCGCCCTGGCGGGCCAGCCCTTCGACGATGCCGCGGGCCGCCAGGTCGCCGCCGCCATCGAGTCGGCGCTTATCAGCACGATCGATGCCGCCGGCTTTTCCGTTGACGGAGTGCCGGTGACCGATGCGGCACGCCAAACGGAACTGCGGCAGACGACTGTCCGCTGGGACCGGGCGCGGCATCGCATCGTGGTCAGCTCCGCCCGCCGCGGAATCCTGCCCGAGTTCGAGCAGAGCCCGCGCACGCTCTCGCGCGTGGAAGTGCTGAACGGCGACGTCGATCCGGCCGCAAGCCTGGGCCTGGGCGATGGCGCGCGATCGGCCGACGGGCGGATCGCGCGCCACCGCGTGCCCAACCCGGCAGCCGTGGCGGTCGACATGCGGTTGGATCTCTGGGCCGGCTCGCAGCAGGACCTGGCGGTGATGTTCGAGCATTGGGCGCGGATCATGCCCGTGCGCGGACAGCTTCCGATTCGGCCCTCGCTGTTGGCGGCGGACGTGCCGGACCAATCCCAGGCCGTGCAGTTGCTCGCAGGCGGCGAGGCGCCGAACCGTGCCAGTCTTCTGCAGCTGGAGCCGGCCGGCTTCACCGACCGCCGTCTTGGCCAGCCACCGACCCTGGCCAACGGGGCGGCGCTGGATGCGGGAACCCTGCGCTTCACCGCAACGGCAACTGCCAGCTATCTGGTGTTCGAACCGCCGCCGGTGCCGCAAGCGTGGGATCCCCTGCATCCCGGGGCCAACGGCTTCGCGTTGAGCTTGGGCCTGCGGGTCGATGCCGGTGCGGCGGCGGGCCAGGCTTGGCAGGTGCTGTCGCTGGATCACGATGTGACGGTGCTGCGCCTGGCGCTGTCGTATGCCACCGTAGACGGCACGCTGATGGCGGAGCTTCAGGCTACGGCCAATCAGGCCGACGGCACGGCCTATGCCGCTGCCGTGGCACGCGTCGCCGCGACGGTGCTGGAGGCGGGCGCGGACATCCATCTGATTGCCGATGCGCGATCAGGCGCGGTGGCCCTGTTCCTGGACGGCCAGCCTCTGCCTGCCGATCCCGCCACACCGGCGCCCGGCACGCCGGCGGGCGGCCACGACATGACGCTGACGCTGGGCGACCCCGGCGGCGCGACAACCGGCTTCCGGGTGACGCATCTGCACCTGCTGGGCCGTCCGGCCGGCCCTGTCGACCCCCAGCTTCGGCGCAGCACGGCGCGGGCGACGGACTGGACCATCGGCGACCCCATCGTGCTGGCGCGCAGCGATGACGGGTATTCGGTCACGGGCGACACCTTCGGTGCCGTGGTGGTGGGCGTCACCGGCGATACGCTGCAGCTCGACCGGCCGGTTCCCGGCGACTGGCTGCGCGGTACCACGCTGGTGTTGAAACGCAGCCTGTTCGCCTTTCAGAAGCAGCTGCGGCGGCGCGATGATCTGATGAACACGCTCTATCGGATCACGCTGGAGTACCGCGTCTCTACCTATCTGGAAGACCGCGTGCCCGGCGTCAGCGCGCCGCTGGCCGAAATCACGGATGTGCAGGTGCGCGATCTGGCGCGCCAGCTTGCAGAAGAGGCCGATCCGGACAGCCCCGACACTCCGGTGCGTCCAGCCACCGGCACGCCGGGCATCCGCTCGGTCATTGCCGAATTCCGCAGAAACGAGACACGGCAGTAGGAGGCAGCTATGCCCGAGTACCTCACGCCTGGCGTCTATGTCGAAGAGGTGAGCGGCGGTATCAAGCCGATCCAAGGGGTGGGGACGTCGACCGCCGGGTTCATCGGCGAAGCACCCCGCGGCATCCCCAACCGGGCCACCTTCGTCACCGGGTTCCGGGAATTCGAGCGCAATTTCGGCGGGCACCGCCGGGGCGAGCCCGGGTTTCTCGCCCAGGCCGTAGAAGCGTTCTTCAACGCCGGCGGCCGGCGCGCCTATGTGGTGCGTGTGCTGCCGGCTTCCGCGACGCTCGGCGCGTCGACGGCGATTGCCGCGCGCGACAACGATGTCTGGAACATCTCGCGCGACATGCTGCAGTTCGAGGCGCAGGGCGAAGGCGCCTGGGCCAACAATATCCGCATCCATGTGGAAGACTCCTCGTCCTTCCAGGACGTGGCGTTCCGGATCCGTGTGGAATGGGTGGAGAACGGGCGCGCCCGCACGATCGAGCGGTTCGACAATGTGCGCATGGACCGCGAGCATGAAGACTATGCGGTCAACGCGATCAACGACACCTCGCGCTACATCCGTGCGATCGACCTGTTCGCGCGCGACTTCCTGGACGCCGACCAGCGGACTGAGCCGACACTGCCCGCACAGGTCGCGGCCCTGACCACGCGACCGATACCGACGGCCACCGGCTCTTATCAGGTGCCCGAAGGTGCGGTGATCGAACTGCGCTGGCGCGATGCGCCGTCGGGCGCCGGGCTGGATGTGGACGAGCCGCGGACGGTCACGTTCGACAATGCGGCCGTGACCGCCGCCGGCGGCACCATCGCCAACGGCGTCGCGACATTGACCGCGGCCCAGATGACAGCGCTGATCAACACCGCCGCGAATGCGCCGACGGCCCAGTTCCGCGTGACCACGGTCAACGCCGCGGGGAACTCCCACACCCGCATCGAGCCTTTGGTGGCGACCGGGGCCTATCTGGTGATCGGGTTGACGGTGCCCGGCGCGACCATGGATCTGAGCGGCCAGACCGTCACGCTGACGGCGACCGATGTGACCACCCCTGCGACGACGCAGGATTTCGACGTCGTCTTCGGCGCCGGCGATACCGCGATCAGCATGGCCGAACTCGGCAACAGGCTGCAGCAGGCGATAGACGGCGCGGCGACCAATGACTTCGGAGTCGCCGTCGACGTTGCTGGCGATTTCCTGACGGCTACGGCCACCGCACGGGCATCGGGGGTCACTCTGGCGCTGACGACCGATGCCGCGGGCCCGGCCTGGGACGACAGCCGGGCAGCCATCGCCGGAGTGACCGGCACGGTGGTCGACAGCCAAAGCGGTGTGTCGATCAGCGTGGGTGAGCAGCTTCAGGCGGGCATCGACCCGATCGTCAATGCCGTGTTCGCCGCCGCGCGCAGCGTCGGGCTGGACGACAACAGCCCCGCCAGCCCGGGTCTTCGCCCGGCGCTGACCGATGCCGATCCACTGAGGCTGTTGGGCGGGACCGACGGCACCGGACCGGTGACGCTGGGCCAATACCGCGGCAGCGTGACGATCCGCGGCCGCACCGGCCTGCGTGCGTTCGACACCGTGCGCATCAACATGCTGGCGCTGCCGGGCCGCAACACGCCGGCCTTCCTCTCCGAATCCATGGCCTATTGCGACCTGCACGACATCTTCCTGGTCGCCGACGGCCCCGGCAGCATCGACGGCGATTTCCAAACGACGGCGTCGGATGTCCGGCAGTTCGTCGAGGGGCTACCTGCGCGGTCCAACAATGCCGCGATGTTCTATCCCTGGGTCCAGGTCACCGATCCGGTGGGCATCGGGCGCAACCCTGTGCGGTTCGTGCCGCCGTCGGGCCATATGGCCGGCATCTTCGCCCGCACCGACATCGCGCGCGGCGTGTGGAAGGCCCCGGCCGGGATCGAGGCCACGGTCAGCGGCGCGATCGACCTGCAGCACGATCTGGAGAACGGAGATCAGGACATTCTGAACCCGATCGGGTTGAACTGCATCCGCCAGTTCCCGAATTCCGGCACCGTGGTGTGGGGCTCGCGCACGCTCTCGTCCGACCCCGAATGGCGATACGTCTCCGTGCGGCGGCTGGCGCTGTTCTTGAAGGAATCGATCGAGCTGGGCCTGCAATGGGCGGTGTTCGAGCCGAACGACAACGAGCTGTGGGACCGCATCCGCCTGAACATCGAAGCGTTCATGCTGGGCATGTTCAGGCAGGGGGCGTTCCAGGGCGAAACGCCGGAGGCGGGCTTCCGCGTGAAATGCGACCGCGAAACCAACCCGCAGGAACTGGTGGATCAGGGCATCGTCACCGCCCTGGTCGGCTTCGCGCCGGTCAAGCCCGCGGAATTCGTGGTCATTCAGATCAGCCAGCAGCGGCCGGGCGACTGAGGCCGTCATGCTGGCGGTCCGCTATAACCCGCTCAGGACCTATCAGTTCCGTGTCGGATTCCGCGGTGCGAAGGCCACGGACGGGGCGACCTACTTCGCCGGCGTCCAGCGCGTTTCCGGCCTGTCCGTGTCGATCGACGCGGTGGAGGTCTGGGAAGGCGGCAACAACCTGCACCGCTATGCCAACCCCAACCGGGCAAGCTGGGACCCGATCTCGCTGGAGCAGGGGCTGGCGCTGGACGGGACGCTGGAGGAATGGGCCGGCGCGGTGCTGGACTTTCTGCGGACCGGAAAGGCGCCGCCGATGCCGGTCAAGCGCAGTGTCGTGATCGACGTCTGGGACCCCGACCTGCATGGCCAGGGGGGGGCGTCGGACGCTGCCGGCGCGGCGGCGGCGACGGCCGCCAGCTATGAACGCTTCCGCCGCTACGAGGTGTTCAACGCCTGGCCCAGCAAGCTGCAGGCGATCCCGCAGCTGGATGCGATGGGCAACGAGGTCGCGCTGCTGACGCTTGAGCTGATGCACGAAGGCTGGCGCATCGTCACGGAACTGCCGTCCGACCTCTCGAGCGCCGGCGCAGGCGCGTCGGCTCAGACGGCGCCGGTCACGGTTTGATGGCCCAGTTGTCGCTGGCCCAATTGTCGCTGGATAAAAGGAGCTGTCGATGCCTCGCTTTGCCAACACAGAGAAACGGGACCCGTACCGCAACTTCAACTTCCGCATCGTCATGGGCGGTGTGGAGGTGGCGGCGTGCCGCAAGGTCTCGGCCCTGGACGTGACGGTCAACACCGCCAAGTTCCGCGCAGGCAATTCCAAGACGACGGTGGACGAGCCGCTGCCCTGCCGCGTCGAATACTCGCCGGTCACGGCCGAAGCGGGCCTGACCAACGACACTGCGTTCCTGGACTTCGCCAATCTTCTGGTGGCGCACGAGAAGCGGCCGACCAGGGCCCCCGATCCCGAATTCCGTCGGGAGATCGAGATCTTCGTACACGACATCGACAACACGCCGGCGATCAAGTTCACGCTGCATCGCGCCTGGGTCTCGAAGTTCACCGCGATGTCGGAGCTCGCAGGCGACGGCAACGATGTCATGTTCGAGAGCTGCGAGTTCACGCATGAGGGCTTCACGCGCGAGACCTTGAGCTGACCGGACGACGGAGCCGCCAGCCGTGCAGGGAGAATTCCAGCGCGAGATCGTGCTTGCCCGCGGTCTGATCGACGAAACCGGTGCCCGCCACCGGCGTGCGCTGCTGCGACCCCTGACCGGGTGGCAGGAAGCAGCGCTGAGCACGGCGGCAGGCGGCGTCGATGGCGTGACAGCCGACGGCATGCTGGCATCCTGCCTGGAGCGCCTTGGCGGCTATCGCGACGTGACGCCCGAACATGCGGAAGCCCTGTCCCTCGGCGACCGCGCGCGCATCGCCCTGGCCTTGAGCGCCATGATGTTCGGCGAGCGCGTGTATCTGACGCTGCCCTGCCCCAACCCCGCCTGTGGGGAGTTGGCGGACATGGCCGTGTCGATCGATGAGATCCTGGGCACAGCCGGCGAGGCGGAGCCCGAATGGCTGGAAACCGAAACCCCTGACGGCCGGGCCCGGTTCCGTCCGCCCACGGGTGCCGACGAACACGCGGTCGCGGGGCGGGAGCCGGCCGGGCCGGCGCACCAGCGCGACGCCGCGCTGTGGTGCCGCATCGTTGCGCATGTCGGCGAGCGCGGTCCCCTGACGCCGGAAGACTGGTTGGCGCTGGCGCCGGCCAGCCGTCAGGCGATCGCGCTTGCCCTGGCGCGGTCCGGCGCGGCGCCTGAGCTGTTCTTCGCGTCGCGCTGCCCCAGTTGTTCGGCGTGGCTGGAGGTTGATCTGGACCCCCTCGATCTCCTGACCCGGCAGTTCCGGCTGGGGGCGGACCGTCTGCTTGCCGAGGTGCACAGCCTCGCCTTCCATTACGGCTGGTCGGAAGACCAGATCCTGAGCCTGCCGCGCGGCCGGCGCTGGCGCTATCTGGAGCTGCTGCAAAGCCAGCTCGAAGGGCGCCCGCTGCTCGGCACCTGGAGCTGACCGGTGCACGATGTGAACCAACTCGGTCTCTCGCGCAGGGACCTTGAGTACCACCTTCGCTGGATGATGCGGCGGATGCCCAGCGATCCGTCGAAGATGGCCGAATTCATGGGCCAGGTCGTCGTCACGCTGATCGAGAAGAACAACGCGGCGATTGCCAAGTCGCTGGCCGAGCAGGATCGCGCCGACATGCCGGAGGCATCCTGACATGCCGATCAACCTGCAGCCTAAACTGATCGCCTTCGACCATCAGGTGGAACGCGGCAAGCTTGTGCGCATCTCGTCGGAAACGAGCGCGGAGAGCATCGTCGGCGACGTGCTGGAGTTCCAGTACAACCCCGAATCCCTGACGCGGTCGCGCGGCGGCAAGTGGGAGCCGCGTAAGCGCAGGCGCGGCGCAGTAGACCCGCCACAGGAGGTCCGCGGCAAGGACGGTCAGGGGTCGTCCGCACTGCAGGCGGAATCGGAGACGGTGTCGCTGAAGATCAGCTTCGACGCCACCGAGGCGATTCTGGACACGCGCGACCCGGTGCCCGACGAGGGGATCCTGCCGCAGCTGGCCTTCCTTGAGATGATCTCGCTCGGCAAGGAGAAGGACAAGGGCAAGAAGAAGCGGGCCAAGAAGGATACAGCCAACCCCATCCGACCTGACGAGTTGCTGTTGATCCTGGGCAAGCGCGTCTTCCCGGTGGTGATGACGTCGCTGTCGATCACCGAGCAGAAATTCAACCCGTCGCTCGTCCCGATCCGGGCTGAGGTCGACCTCAAGCTGAACGTGCTGGAGCCGGTGGAGAGCGCCTACAACAAGTGGATCGAGTCTGCGTTCGACGAGTTGCTGGAGGCCCGCCGCGCTGCAGCGGCGCAAGCCTCCTCCGTCACCAGGCAGAGTGAGATCTCCGCCATCGCCGCCGCGCTCAGGCCGGAGCAGAGCTCGCCCGGCTCGTCCGACACGGCGTGAGGACGGGAGGCGAAAGATCCATGACCGACCGTTCGTCCCGCCACGGCCAACTAGCCACCTATCGCCGTCCAATGCCGGGCCGTGAGGCGGAGGCGGAGTTCTACCAGCCGCGCTTTCGTCGGCAGCCGGCACAGGACGTGTCGCACCGCGTCCAGGCGACGGAGCGGCTCGACCACATCGCCTTCCGCTTCTTCGGCGATCCGCACGAGTATTGGCGGATCGCCGATGCCAATCCGGGAACGGATCTTGATGCCCTGGCCGAGCCCGGCCGGCGGCTCTCGATCCCGGAGAGGTCGTGATGCCCGAGCAGCGGCAGACGGGCTTGCGCATATGGCTCGGCGGCAAGCCGCTGGAGCGGCTGGGCGACTGGGTGCTGCAGCTTGAGGTCGAAGAGCGGTCGGACGAGGCGTCCACCTTCCGCATGACGGTGGATATGAGCCCCATCGAGGCGGAAGAGACCGGCGACTGGGACGTCATCGAGAACGGCGTCTTCGCGGAGCTCTATGCCGTGCCGCAGCTCTATCTGCTGCAGCGCGTGACCATCGAATTCAACCTGACGGCCGAACAGGACGCCGAACCGGAGATCGCGGCCACTGTGTTCGACGGTTACGTCACGGCGGTCGAACCGGTGTTCGGTGAGGCTCGCGTGCCGGATTCCAAACTGGTGCTGTCGGGTATCGACGCATCGTGCCTGATGCATTTCGAGACGGTCACAAAGGACTGGCACGGCAAGACCGATGCCGAGATCGCTAAGGAGATCTTCGGCAAATACGGCTTCGCCTTCGACAGCGTGACGGTCGAAGACACCACACCGAACCGGGACTTCAGCCGCGCCAGCATGATCCAGCGCGGCACGGATGCGGAATTCCTGCGCATGCTGGCCCGCCGCAACGGCTTTGAGGTCTATGTCGAACCAGCCGGCGGCGAGGTCGAGCCGGGCGCCCATCCGGGCACCGCCGTGAAGGCCTATTTCCGCTCACCACGCCTGGACGAACCGAAGGTCCAGCCCGAGCTGACGCTGTTCCCGCGCGATGCGCCGACGTTGATCGAGTTCCGCGCCCGGTGGGAGAGCCACCAGCCGACCCGCATCCGCGGCTGGCAGATCGAAGAAACCACACGCAAAATCCAGCGCACGGATATCGAAGAGCCAGGCTACGAGCGCTTGGGCGAATACGGCCGCGCACAGATCCTCAACAAGCGGCTCGGCGAGATCTTCGGCAAGGGCACGCGGCCGGAGCCTGCGGACATCCAGTCCATGGATGTCCCGCACGACGATCTGGATCTCACACACCTTGCCCGTGCCGACTTTCGCCAGGCGGACTGGTTCGTGGTCGGTTCCGGCACCGTGCGATCGGAACTCTACCCGGACATCGTGCGCTCGCGACGCCCCATCAAGCTGAAGGGGGCCGGCCATCTCTTGGACGGCCTCTGGTACATGCTGGCGGTGCGCCACCGCTGGGGCGTCGATATAGACCAGCCGGAGGAAGAGCCTGTCATCCGCCGGTACGAGCCCGACGTGACCATGGTGCGCAACGCGCTAGGGGGCGTCGGCTGATGACCCAGGCGCTGCGCTTCCCCTTCCAGATCAGCGACCGTGGCGTCGCCGCCACGGCGGGCCGTCTCGACATCATCCGCCACCAGCTTGAACAGCTGCTGTTCACGATCCCCGGCGAGCGGGTCAACCGGCCCAATTTCGGGTGCGGCGTCCAGCGCCTGGTGTTCGCCGGGGCGACGACGGAAGCGATCCGGGCGGCAGAATACACCATCTCGACCGCCATCCGCCGCCATATGTCCGAGCTGGTCACGCTCGATGCCGTCCGGGTGACGGTCGACGACACCTTGATGCTGATCGACATCCTCTACACGCTGGTGGAAACGGGCGACGAGTTGGCCGTTTCGTTCGACCAGCCGCTGGAGGCGGTGGCGTGAGCGCCCGCATGCTCGACGGCCAGGATCTGGCCCCCGCCTTCGCCGCGGCGCAGGCGGATCTGCTGGACGCACCGGCCGGAACAGTGGCGACCTGGGCGCTCCCACCCGGCGAATTCGCGTTGGCGGGCCCCTTGCGGTTCGGCGCACCGGACCGGTCTCTGAAGATCGAAGCGGCCGGGACGCGCCTCACCATCGATCTCGGTTCCGTCCGCGACGGCACACCGGCGCTGTTGGTGGAGGGGATCGACGTCACGCTGACGGGGCTGACGGTCGCCGTGACGGCTCAGCGCCAGGCGGTGGGCGTGAGCCTGCGGGGCAGCGGTGTGGCGACGGGCCTGCAGCTTGCCGTCGATGGTGCCGTCGGCGCCGGCCTGGTTGGCTTGGCGGCGGAGGCACCGATTGTCCGGCTGCGCGATGCGGCCGTTGCTGACCTGAGGTCACTGTCCGGCGTCACCACCGGCATCCGTGTGCGGGCCGGCACCGAAGCCGACCTGCAGGATCTGCAGGCGCGGCTGCTGCGGGGCGAGACCGTCACCGGTATCCGTGTGGAGGCGCCGGCCGGAAGCTTGAGCGACGCGCAGGTGGAAGACATCGCCGCCCGTGTGGGCCAGGCGGTGGGCCTGCGTGTGTCGGCCGGTGTTCAGACGGAACGTGTGCAGGTGATCCGGCCCCTGACATCGTCGGACGCCATCTCCATCGCGTCGATGGATCTGCGGGCCATGCTGGAAGCGGCCCAGGCCGGGCTGGCGACCCTGCCGACCGGCAGCGCGGAAACCTGGGTGCTGCCGGGCGGCACACATGCGCTGACCGCCGGCCTGCCGCGTCTCGGCGTCGAGGGTGTCTCGCTGACGGTGCGCGGCGCCGCGGCGCCGGAAGCGGCCACCGTGCTGACCTTTGAAGACGGCGGACCGATCGCCGGCGACCTGTTGGCGATGGAGGTGATTGGCACCGATGTCTCTGTTGCCTCTCTGGCGATCCGCGCCCGCGCCAACGGCGAACTGACGGCCCTGCGGCTGCAGGCGGATCGGCGCGTGTCGGCACATGACCTGCGCCTTGACACGCTGCGCGGCGCTGCCGCCACGGGGCTGCTGGTCGATGCTCCGACAGCGACCGTCGAAGTCGTCGGGGTCGATGCGCAAGACGTGGACGCGGTCGGTGGAGCGGCCGTCGGCATCGATGTGTTGGGCCAGCACGTCGCGCTCTCCCGCCTCGCTGCGACCGATATCGATGCAACCGACAGCGCGCGCGGCATTGCCGCGACCGCCCTGTCGTCACTGGCGGCGACATCGGTGCGCGCCGACCGGATCGAAGGGGCGACGGCCGAAGGGCTTCGCCTGCGCGCCGTCGGGGCGACGGCCGAACTCTCCGCGCTCGACCTCCGGGCGCAGCAGGTGACCACGCCGGCTGGAGGCAGCGACGCCATCGGCGCCGTGCTGCAGTCCGGCGGCGACATCGAGATGCGCGGCTGCTCGGCCGAAGGCATCACAGGTGCGCGTGCCATCGGCATGCTCGCGGTACCGGCGGGAGAACTCGACTGGCTGGCCGGCGATGTCCGCGAAATCCGCGCGACAGCTGACGGCGCGGCCGGTGCACGCATTCTCGCGATCCCATCGCCGCGGCGGGTCTCGGTGCAGGACGTGCAGTTCGAAGCCATCCGTGCCGCCACCGTCGGCACCGAGGCACGGCCTCCGGTGAGCTGGACGGATTGGATCGCAGATCCAGCAGTGTCGGAAGCGCTGACCGAGGGAACTGAGGTGCCGGCACTGCCGGCGGCCGGCACCGCTAATCATGCCGAAGACACCGTGGGCCTGCACATCGCGGCCACCGTGACCGATGATGCCGTGTTTCTGGACACGACGCCGGAACCGGGCGCGGTGTTCGCCGCCCAATGCATTCTGCGCCGCATCAGCGGCACGGCGGTGCAGATCGAGGGCGGCTTGCGTGACTGCGAGTTGCGCGGCAGCGAGGCGTGGACCTCCGTCCGCGGCGGCTGGATCGACGGCGAGCGGGTGCTGCTGGCGCAGCTCACCTGGCACCGCCATCACGGCGGGTTCGCGGTGGGCCCAAGCGAACTGACCGTGGCCAACAGCCTGTTCACCGGCGTTGGCGCCGGTGCGGGATTGGAGTTGCAGCCGGGTGCGGAGCTGGCGCTGGCCACCGCTGCCTATGTCGCCGGCGGCAGCATCCCCCTGCAGCCGGCTCCGGCACCGCTGCCCTATGTGCAGCCGGGGCCTGTCAGCGTCCCGCCATCCGTGCTGACCGGGGCCCTGGCGCTGGTGGCGGGCGTCGATCTCAGGCTGCAGCCGGATGACCTGCTGCATGACACGGCCGAGCGTGTGCCCGGCGACCCGGCCGACACACCGCTGTTTGTCGGGGCCCACCCGCCGGACCGCGATGCCCGCTGCAGTTTCCGCGACCCCCTGCCGCCGCCGGCAGTGGACATGCCATCGCCGCTGGAGCCGAGCCCGGTGGTCGACTACCGCGCCCGCGATGCCCGCAGCCTGCTGGCCGTGATGATGGACCGGGCGCGCACCGTCCTGCCCACCTGGACCGAGCGCGGGCCGGCCGACATGACGACCATGATGATGGAGGTGCTGGCGAGCCGCCTGGACCACACGGCCTACCGCCAGGAAGCCGCTGTGGCGGAGGGTTACATCGGCACGGCGCTCGCCCGCCGGTCGGTGGAGGACCACGCCCGGCTGGTCGACTACGCGGCCGATCCGGGCCTCTCGGCAACGGCGATGGTCCGCTTCGACATCGACACCGAGGGGCAGGACGCGCTGGGCCTGACGCCGCGATTCCAGGCCGGCGGGCGCCTGGTGATTCCGGCCGACATGCTGGTGGGAAACCCTGACGCGTTCGACGTATCGCTGATCTTCGCGACGGAAGACCCGCTGGCTTTCGACCCGGACCTGGCCGAGCTGGCGCTGGAAGAAGATATCGCGGCGGGCGCCACGTCCATGGTGCTTGCGGGCGACACGCCGGAGATCGAGATCGGCCGCTGGCTGGTCATCGTGCCCGACGATCCCGAGGCCCCAGGCCAGCCGGACCCGGACGGCCTCCGCCATGTGGTGCGGGTAACGCTCGTGGAGCTGGGGACGGACACGACCCGTATCTTCTGGGATCCGCGCCGCCCGGCCCGCCAGCGCTATGACCAGACATCGACGCGCGTGCTCGGCAACGTGGTCCCGGCGCATCACGGCGTGCCGTTGACACCTGTGTCCGCAAGCGGTGCCGCACCCGACGATCCCCTGGGACCCTGGCGCGAGCTGATGCGGCTGACGGTCGACAACGCGCTCGGCGACGTGCAGGAAGTCGCGTTGCCGCTATCGCCAATCAGCGTCCAATCGTGCGGCTGGCCGCTGCCGGACGAGAGCGCCCGGCCGGGCCGGCCGCAAGTGGCGGTCAGCGTCGACGGATCGCCCTGGTCCCAGATCGACGATCTCTCGTTGGCGGGCTCCAGCGACCGCGTGTTCGCGCTGCGCCCCGGCCACCAGGGCGGCGCCAGCGTGCGGTTCGGCGACGGGGACAACGGGGCCGCGCTGCCGCGCCGTTCGGTTACCGTGGAACTGTCGTTGCGGATCGGCCTCGGCCGCCTGGGCAATGTCGGCACTGACGCCCTGACGCGCCTGGTTGCCTTCGGCGCCGGCGGCGATATCGGCGAGATCCTGCCCGATCAGGCGGACCGGGACGACCTGATCCGCCGCCATCTCACCATCGGCAATCCCCTGCCGGCGCTGGGCGGCCGCGATGCGGAGACGCTGGATCATATCCGCTATACCGCGCCGAAATCCGTGCGCGACCGCCTCTCCGCCGTGGCCGTCGCCGACTATGAGCGGCTGCTGTCCGAGTTGCCGGAGGTGGCGGCGGCCAGAGCCACGGTCGTCGATGCCGGCATCCGGCGCGTCGTGCGCGTGACCCTGCTGTTGAAGGACGAGGACACGCTGGGCGGCGAGGCCGCCGATCCGCTGGCCGAGGCGGAGCGATTGCGGCGCTGGGCCGCCGCCCGCCATCACCTGGAAACGATCCGGCTGATGGGCTTCGACGTTGAGCTCTTGCCGCCGGTCTTCACCCCGCTGGACCTCGACCTGATTGTCGATGCCGAACCGTGGGTGCAGGCCGAGACCGTCCGTGTGCGCGTCGGCCAGGCGCTTGGCGGCGACGGCGGGCTGTTCGATCCGGACCGGTCGGGCCTGGGCGGCGACGTCCATGTCGATGCCATCCATCGCGCGGTGCTGGATGTCGACGGTGTCGCGGCCGTCCGGGTCCGGCGGATGCGGCGCCTGGTGCCGCACGCCGTCGACTTTGCCGAAGCCGGAACGCTGCCGATCGCCGGTGACGAGGTCGCCGTGCTGAAGCGGCCCTACGGTCCTGGCGAAGACGGCCTCGCCACCGTCACCGTGTGCGGAGGCCTGCCATGAGGCCGATACCGCAAGACCACCGCGTGCGCAGCCACGGCGAGCTGGTGTCGGAGATGGCACGTGCCGCACGCGCCCGTTTCCAGGATGCCGACGTGCCGTGGGATCCCGTGCGCGGGGACGATCCACTGGCGCCCGATCTCGGCCGCGGCCTGTTGGACTGCTATGCGCTGGGGCTGCATGTGCTGTGGGCCTATCAGGCGCTCTGGGCGGAGGAAGGGTTCCTGCCCACCGCGCAGCTGCCGCAGTCGGCGAACCGTCTCTTGGAGCTGATCGGCTTCCGCCCGCGTCCCGGAACGGCGGCTTCGGGCCTGCAGCATTTCCGCGTCAAGGCCGGCGCCAGCACCACACTGCCGCCCGGCTTCCAGGTCAAATCCGAGGGCGAGGGGGACGAAGACCCCGCAATCTACGAGACGGTACGGGCTGTGCGCTTGTCTGCCGTTCTCAATGAGGTCAGCCCCTTCCTGCCGCCGGCCGCAGCGCCCGCACCTGTCGACACCACCGGCGCGATCGCCTTGTCCGCCGAGTTGTCGGGCGTCGAAATCAGCTTACCGATACCCGGTGACAGCCTGGGTCAGGGGCCGTTCGTCGACCAATTCGGCAATCGCCTGGCCGCGGGCCGGGCTGGTTCGCTGGCCAGCCGCAATGCCGAGCGGGCGCGGCAGAAGGCGCGGCAGCTCGCCGAAACGGCGAAGATGCTGCAGGATGCCGGTGCGGCCGACACCTGTCCGGCCACCTTCGCCCAACTCTGTGAAGAGCTGTGCGCGGCACAGTCGCTGGCGAACGAGGTGCCGACCGAAACGGCCCCGGGGCCGCTGTCGGAATCGCAAGACCTGTTGCTGGGCCAGCTGGCCAAGCTGGACGCCCGCCAGCCCGAGGCCGTTGCCTGCCTGCAGGACGCGCTGGCCCGGCAGGAGGGCGAAAGCGACGCCGACTGGTCGCTCAGGCTCGACAAGATGGCGACGTTCCTGGACGCCCTGGTCTCGGGTCTCCTCCAAGAAGCGCGCGACAATGTGGTCCGCCTGCATGGCACGCGGGCACTGGCCCGCCTGGACGCCGAATTCGGCGATCCGGCGGAACCGGCGGCCGTGCTGGCGGAAGACCGCGGCACGGCACCGCCAGGCACCGACACCCTTTATCTGTTGGCGACCGGCGGCAACGGCGAGACCGCACCCCAGACCCATGCCGAACTGCTGCAGCCCGGCGACTGGCTGATCGTGGCGGAGGATGTGGAGCAGTTCACGCCGGAGGGAGAGCGGACGGTCGAGCGCCGCTATCGCGAGGCGACGCAGATCGTTCGCCTGCGCGACGAGATCCCAGAGGGCCGTCGCGAGCCCATGACCCGGATCACGGTGCGCCCGGCGCTCACCCGGCGCTATCGCCTCTCCAACACGGTGCTGCTCGGTAACGTAGCCGAGGTAACCCACGGCGAGACGGTTCGCGAAGCACAGGCGCAGCCAAGCGGCGACCGCCGGTCCATCCCCCTGGTCCAGGCGCCGCTGACCTGGCTGAACGATTCGCGCGCGCCGGAGGGGCGGTCGCCCAAGGTCACCATGGACGTGGCCGGCCAGACCTGGAGCCGGGTCGACGACCTGCGTGGCGCTTCCGACTCTGCGGCCGTGTTCGCGGCGGAGATCGATGCCGAGGGACAACCCCTGCTGCGGGTGGGCGATGGCTTGGAAGGCGCGGCGCTGCCCGAAGGTGCTGCGGTCAGCCTGGAATACCGTGTCGGCCTTGGCGAGGCCGGCAACAGGGCGGCCGGCCGGATCGACAAGCTGGTCGGCGCCGACTCGTCCGTGACCGAGACGATCAACCCGCTGGCCATGACCGGCGGCGTGGAGCCGGAGGACCTAGAGGACGCGCGGCAGACGGCCGTAGCCGGCATCCACACGCTGGACCGTGCCGTCTCCATGGCCGACATTCGCTCGCTGGCACTGACCTTCGGCGGGGTCCGGCGTGCCGCCCTGTTCCGCGATCCGGTGCGCCGGCGCGAGCATGTGACGGTCGTCGTCTCCGGCATCGGCGGCGATGCGCTGACCCAGGACGACCGACAGCGCCTGCGTGCCTATCTGGCGGCGCGGGTCGCGCCTGGTGTGCAGATCACGGTGCAGAACCGCGTGCTGGTGCCCTTGCGGCTTCAGCTTCGGTTGCACGTTACGCCGGGGGCTGATCCGCTGGGGGTCATCCGCGCGGTGCGCCTGTGTCTGGGCCTGGATGCGCAAGACGGGGAGCCGCCGGGCCTGCTCGACCGCGATCGAGTAGCGCTCGGCTGCGACGTTCATCTCTCAGACATCTATCGCGCCATCGCGGGGGTGCCGGATCTACCGACCGCGCTGGTCGAGCTGTTCTATCGCGCCGACCGTCCGGCCGCCCGCAACGACCGCATCGAGATCGACGATCGCGAGCTTCCCGTCTGGGCGGAACCGACGCCCGACCTCGACCCGATCGACATCCGCTGGCAGGAGGCGAAGGATCTTGAGCCCTAGCGCCTCCCCCACTCTGCGCAGTCTGAGCCCGGCGGCGCGGCGGCTGGCGCGGCTGATCCCCGGCGTCTACTTCGCGCGGGACGAGGCGCTGCCGGACCGGCCGCTGCTGCGCCTGCTGGAAGTGCTGGCGGCCCCGCTGGCCGACCTTGACGAAGCCGTCGACCGGCTGCGCGACGACCATTTCGTGGAGCGTGCCTCAGGCGAGGCGCTGCCACTGATCGCAGAACTGGTGGGTGCCCGTCTGCTGGGCAGCGATTCACGTGCCAACCGGGCCGTCGTGGCTCGCACCGTGCACTGGCGCAAACGCGACGGCACGCTGGCCACTCTGGAAGACGTGCTGTCGCTGACCACCGGCTGGTCGACGGAGGTCGACGAGGCCTTCCGCTCCATCCTGCACAGCCAGGACCTGCGCTATCCAGTGCCCTGGCGCGGACGCACGGCCGTGTTGTGGGACCCGATTGCGCTGTCGGACCCGCTGACCCGGCGGGCGCCCCTGGCCGAGCGGCGCCGCGGCGACGAGCCGCGCCGGGACGAGTACGTCGCCCGTGAGACGGACGAAAGCGTCGTCCAGGCGCTGCGACGGCTGGGGCGCGCCGATGCCGGGCGCCATGCCGCGTCGCCGCGCACCATCGACCTGACCGGCTGGGCCCGGCCCGAAATCGCCGTCGTCCGCACCAGCCGCATCGAAACCGCCCTTGTCGACCGCCTGGACATCGCCGAGACCCTGGACATTCCCCATGTGTCCGAGCCTGGGCTGCGGTTCGTCGGCTGTCAGCTAGACCCCTTCGGCCGGGACCGGCCGCTCGCGGCGCTATTGCCCGTGACTCCGCCGGCGGCGATCGGGGCATTGACCGAGATCCACGAACCCCCGTGCGAGTCGGAGGATCAGGCGGTGCGCCACGGCATGCTGACGCCGACGGCCCTGGCCGCAGACGGCGACGCGATCGAAGCGACGGACACGTTCAGCATCCGCGTTAACGGCGTGCATCTGGTGGGCCCCGACCCCTCGGATCTCGGCCGGGAGGATCTGACCTATCAGGCGGTGACCACCGACGGTGTGCTGCGCTTTGCCGACCAGAGCCGGCCCTCGCCAGCCGAGGAGTGGGACCTGCAGCTCGTCGCCGTCGACAACCGGGCGACGATTGCCACGACGGCGGCGACCGAGGCCGGAACGCTGGGCGCCCCTGCCGATTCCGAGAACCCCGGTGTCATTGGCACGGTGGCACGTAGGAGCGATCGCGATCCGGAAACGCTTGGCGCCGCCGCCGGTGTTCCGCGCGGTGGAGCCACGGCGGCGATCCGCGTCCAGCGGCGCCTGCCCGTCACCGGGTATCGCCGGGCCGCCGACGGCACCTGGTCAACCGTCGACGTCGAGTTGCGGCGCGGCGCGCCGCTGAGCCCCGTCGTGAGCCTCGACGTACCGGGACAGCTGGTGATCGCCCGCGCCGAGCGGCGCCCTGAGGGCGACCTGGGCATCGCCACGATCCGGCCCGATGACAGTCCCGCTTGGGATCTGCACCCGGTCGACATGGGCGGGGTGGCAGCCGAAGACCAGCCCGCCGTGGTCGCGGAAAAGGACGGTCCGTTCATGGCCGCCGTCGCCTTGGGTGACGCGCTCTTGCTGGCCGGTCCGGTCGACGGGGGCGACAGCCTGGGGGTATGGCGGATCGACGGCGCGGCGACGGATACGCCGGTCGCTACGCGTCTCGACCAGGCCGGCCCGCGACGCCCAACGGCCCGGCTTGCGCCCGCAGCCTGCGTGCACAATGACGCGTTGTTCCTCTATGGCGGCGAAGGCGACGCCAGCCTGTTCAGCGACACTTGGTCGATGCCGCTGCAGGGGGTGGATGCCGGGCGCTGGCGCTCCCGGCGCATTCGCCAGGGGCCTGACCGAACGGGCGCGCATCTCTTGTCGACTCCGGCCGGTCTGGCGCTTCTCGGCGGCGCCGAGGTACCCGGAGAGCTTGCAGCCAGCGTCCTGCAGGCCGATCCCGATGCCCTGCGCCCGACCTGGGTGACATTGCCTGACCTGCCGATCGCCGCCGGTCCGGGCGTTCTGTGGGCACGGGCCGATGGCGGCGGTCTGGAGGCGCTTGTGTGGGCCGACAGCGTTTCGCCGCAGCGCTTTGGTCTGTCGGCCGGCAGCGATGCCTGGGATACCGGCGACGCCAGTACAGGCGAGACGCCCAATCCGCCGGCGGACGGCGACGCGCTGTTCGTCGACGACGAGTTCCTCACCGTCGGGCCGTCGCCGCTGCCGCCCAGCGAAGTGCTGTTCACCATGGCAAGTGAGGGACACCTCGCGTTCCTGCCGGCGGTCGACCTGTCCGGCGCCGGCGATGTCGATGTGTTCATCGTCAAGGCGAATGCGTCGACGGAGCGATGGTTCCCCGCCGGCACCGAGGGGCGGCGGTCGCTCAGGACCGGCGCGGGTCGCGAGGCGCCGGTGCTGGGCCGCGACGCACCGGCCCGGCGGATGGGCGTCAGCGGCCGTCTCGGCTGGCAGCCGCTGAAGCTGCGCCAGCGCAGCCTGAGGCCTTGGGACCAGCCCCTGGCGCTCGACCTGCATGACACGGTGGCGCTGGACCCCAGGCTAGGGCGCGTCGTGATGCGCGCAGATCTGGCCGACGGCCGGTTGGACGCCACCTGCCGTATTGCCCGCGCTAGCCCACTGGGCGCCGGCTATCTGCCCGCCGATCGCGCGATCGGCGAAGCTTGGCTGGAACCACCGGATCCCGACGACCTGTCGCGCTTCGCCGTGCCGCTGCCACCGGATGTGGACGCAGAGCGGCTGCTGGGCGAGGCGCCGGTGACGGCCCGTATTGCGGCCCGGCCGGCCGCGGTCGCGGGCTCCGATGGCGCGCCGGTGTTCACGGCCCTTGGCGACGGCGTGCGCGACGGGATTGAGGAGCATGTGCTGCGCGTCGTCGGCTCTCCGCGGCTGGCGCCGGGGCAACTGACGGTCGGGCAGGATCATGTGTTGTCGCTGTCGCCAGACAGCGCGAACGGCCATCCGGTGGTGGACGCCCTCGACGGCGTGTCCCTGTCGCTACACGAGCGTTTGGGCGAGGAGGCGGATCCCGACCAGGGCCCGAGCCTCTTCCTTGGCGGGATGACGTTGATCGGCGCGCTGCAGGTGGCGATGTCGGCCGGCACGGTCGACCTGCGCTGGTGCACCGCAAGCCAGCCCGGTGAAGCCGCGATCGTTGTTGCCGGGGCCGGCCATCAGACATCGCTCGCCCGCCGCACGCTGATCCAACCGCGTATCGTCCTGCGTCTCTACGGCTGCCTGATCGGGCGGCTGGAGGTGCCGCCCTGGGTACAGGTGATCGCCGCAGGCTGCACGTTCGACGGCGGGTCTCCTGACCAGCCCGCGATTGCAGCCGTCGGCGCCGGGCTGCGCCTTCGCCACTGCACTGTGCACGGCGTCACCGCGGCCGGGGTGCTGGAAGCCAGCTCGTGCGCCTTCAAGGGCGCGGTCGTCTGCGACCGGCAGGACCTCAGCTGGGCCCGCTACAGCCTGCTGGGCGAAGGCGGGCGCCAGCCACTGCTCTTCGAAAGCCCGATCCACTCGATCTCGTTTGCCTCCATCGACCCGGCGGACCCGCACTATCTGGCGCTGGCCGAGAACAACGGCGCTGCTCTGCTGTCCGCAGGTGAGCGCCGCCGTGTGCCCGGAGCCCATGGGGATCGTGCCTACCGGCTGACCGAGCTGACCGCTCGGACCGACGAGTTTCTCCCGATCGCAATGGTGCCGTGGCACATCGACCGCAGCACCCAAGATCTCAACCGCATGCAGGGGAGGTCGCGGTGAAGGCTTACACGTCGCGCTTCCGTTTCGACGAACGGCGCCGCTTCACCGCCGTCCGCGAGCAGATGGGGCGCGTGCGCCTCGACTCCGACGCGAACGAGCAGGCGACCCTGGTTCGCACCGATGCGCGTCGGCGCAGCGGCGACCTCGCCGAGGGCTCTCCCGACGACGGCTATCGCCTGGCCGATACCCACCTGATCGATCCCATCCGCTCCCTCGAGGGCTGGCAGGGTGAGGGGCTGCCAGCGGACGATCAGCGGTCGATCCCGCAAGAGCTGGGGCGGGTTCGCCGCGACCCCGACACGCTGCCCCATGTGGTGCGCGGCCGCGGCTTCACCGCCCTTGTCCGCGCACTGCCCGAACCCATCGATATCCTGCATCTGCCGGTTCCGCTGGATCCGGCCGGGGCGACCTATCCGGCGGCGGCCCTGCGCCTTCCGGTCCGCGTCGCGCGCCCGCCGACCGATGACGAGATCGTCGATATCGGCGTCGTGGTGCGTGACGTGGACGGCGCCCCGCACCGCGTGCTCGACGTGCCGACACTGACCGAAGGCTGGATGGAACTGCGCGTTCCGATCGGGGCGCTGGCGGCGTTGCCTCGCACGCCTCTCGATGGCGGAGCGCAGGGCCTGTTGCTGACCGGTTGGGGAATGACCGGCCTGCCGCCGCGGGCGGAGATCTTCTTCGACGGCCTGCTGGCTGAAGATGCCGGGCTCGGAGACGGCGACGTGATCCTGCGCGGTGGCGATGGCACGCTGCCCGGCGCCGGGCGGATCTATCTTCGCGGCATGCGCAGCTTTCTGGAGCATGACATCCGCTATTCGCTCCAGCCGGACCTGCCGAACCCGGAGCCGCTGCAGCGGCCGGCTGATCCCACGGCCACCTACCATCACGTCTACCTGGATGTCTGGGAGCGGGCGGTTCACCGCTTCCAGGACGAGTTCTTGAACGAACCGGCGCTGGACGGCGACGACACCACGTTCCGCAGCCGCAAGGTCAGCCAGGTCCGCGTGCAAGCACTGGCGCCGGGTGCGTCGGAGGCGCTGGCCTCGCCCATCGGCGGCGGCCGGCTGACCACCAATGTGCCGGCGGGATCCCTGCCTGACCGCTTCCCGGTGGAGGAGCCGGATCCCTGCCGCGACCGCTGCCTGTTCAGCGAGAACGTGTCGACCGGCGAGGGGTATCTGGGCCGCGACAACATCAATATGCGGGTCGAGACGCTACGCACCGACGGTCCGCGGCCCGTGGTCGGTTGGTCGCGCAACAACGGCGCGACGGTGGCGCCGCTGGTGGCGGATGCCGCGGACACTGCAGCGTCCGTGGCGATCGACCCCGGCGATGCGGCGCGCTTTGCCGCCGGCGATGTGGTGGTGGTTGAGGATGAACTGAGCCGGCTCGACCCCGACCGCGACGGCCACCGCCCAGTAGTCCGCCGGTTGCGGGCGGTCGATACGGCGACCGGCGTGCTGGAGTTCCACGATCCCGGCCACGCGTTGACGAACGATCCCGACAATCTCGACGCCGGCGGCCCGCTGGGTCGTGCCTTTCGTATGGCCGACAGCGCGGCGGTGCGGCGCTGGGACGGTGCCGACTGGCTGCTGACCGGTGTCCGCTACAACCTCTATGACGGGATCACGTTTGCGTTCTCCGGCGACGATTTCCGCGCCCAGGAGTACTGGACCTTCACCGCCCGCATTGTCAGCCCGGACGGATCGGCGCGCGGGGTGGTGGAGCAGCTGAGCGACGCACCCGTGCACGGGCCTTGGCACGAACGCCAGTCGCTGGGCCGCGTCCGCTGGACGGAAACGGGCCGCACGTTCGAAGACCTGCGCATTCTGTTCCTGCCGCTGCACGAGGTGCGCAACCGGCTGATCGAGCTGGGCCGGCGGCGGCTGTCGCCGGGCGCCTTCACCGTCGTGGTCGGCGACGGCGTGCGCACCTTCGGCGATATCGACCAAAACATCGCCGAAGGCGTCACCGGTGACGAGGCGGTTCAGGCGGCGATCGACCGGATCGGCAGCGCCGGCGGCACGATCTATCTGCGTGCCGGTGTCTACACGCTGGAACATCCGATCCTGCTGCACGGCCGTAGCGACCTGCGCATCCTGGGCGACGGCGATGCGACGCGGCTCGAGGTCTCGGGCGCCGGCGGCGCCTTCTACCTCGACCGCTGCGGGCGCCAGGGCGATGTGACCATCGAGCTTCTCGATCTGCACGAGGTTCCGCAGGCCGATACCCCGATCGGGACCGAGGCGCTGCTGACGGTGCCCCTTTCCCTCACGGCTGCGGACACCGATCCTGGCGGGCTGACGGCGGCGGTGCCGCTGACCGTGTCGGATCTCGCCATCCCCACGGCGGCGATCCCGCAGCTCTTGGACACCTTCATCACCAATATCCGTACGCTGCAGCCGGGCTTCGGACGGGCCGCGGCCTCCGTCGTGCAGACCATCGCACGGCTGCGGCGGCTGCAGCGGGAAAACCCCGGCGCGCCTCTGGAAGATATCGCACCGGACGAACTGGAGGTGCTAAGGCGCCTGCCGCACGGTGTGGTCACGGTCAGCGACAGCACCCATGTGCGGCTGCGGCATCTGACCGTCACCTCGCGGGAAGAGGGCGCGGCCGAAGGCACTGTCGCCGCCGGCATCCTGATCACCGGAAGCTGCCAGGATGTCACGGTCGAGGGCTGCCGCGTGCGGGCGCCATCCGGCATCGTCGCGGCCGCCTATGGCCGGCATCTGACGCGCAACGCCCTGATCCTGCGCCCGCGCTCCGGCCTATTCCTCAACGGCGTCCGGATTGCCGACAACCGCGTCAGTGCCGCGTTGTCCCCCAGCTTCGGCATCCGCATCGGTGACGGGCGGATGGACGGTGTTGTCGTCTCAGGCAACCATGTCGACGGCTTCCCTGTCGGCATCACCATGGAGGACGAGACCGAGATCCGCTTCGCCGAGCCCGTCGACCGCACCGTCGTGCGAGAGAACAGGATCACCGGCGCGGTGGAAGCCGGCATCCGCATCTCCGGCGACGGCGCCGATGTGGCGGATAACGAGGTGCGCTTGGCCGGCGGTGGTGGCCGCGTTCAGGCGGGTATCCACATCACCGGCATGGCCGACCGCGTGACCGGCAACTGGGTCTCGGTCGCCGATCGCGGCCTGACCACGGGGCTGGAAATCGATGCCGGCATCCTGATCGGCTCCGGCGCGGATGCCGGCAGCCGCGTACCGCGCGCTGCGTCCGACCTGGAAATCGCCGACAACCGCATCGAGGGCACCGGCATCGCCGGCCTTGCCACCGGTATCCTGATCGGCGGATCGCAGCCGGTTCACGGTGCCAGGGTGCAGGGCAATACCATCCGCAATTTCGGTGACGCGGGCATCCGGGCCTGGGGGCATGGCGGTGCCATCGGCGGTCTGCGGGTGGAGGGCAACCGGATCGAAGGCGTGGCCCGCGCCCGCACCAACTGGTCACCAGCCGTGGTCGCGGCGATCGGCCAGCTTGCCCCTGCGGTGTCGCTTGCCGCCAATGCGACCCCGCGCGATGTGCTGGACACCCTACTGCAGCAAGGCAGCGGTGTGCGCCTGGCGGTCGACGCCGTCTTGCGCTGGCTGGACGTTGCCACCCTGCGCGGCGGCATCGTGCTGAGCCTGGTGGAGGACAGCGAGGTCCGCAACAACCGCATCGCCGATATCGGTACGCGAACGATCCCGCAGGGCTTCGTCGATCCCGGCACGCCGATCCGTACGGCCGGCGTCGCCGCCGTGGGCGGCCGCGACCTGGTTCTGGAAGACAACCAGGTGGAGCGCATCTACGGCGTCGTGGAGCAGATCGCAGCGCCGCCGATCCCGCCCATCGTGGTGCCGCGCCCGCCGATCTTCACCTTCCTGTCGTCGTTGCAGCTGCGCGACCGCAGCACGGCCGCCGAACCGACGGATCTGCACGGGGCGGTCACGTTCCTCCGGCGCCAGATCATGGCCTACACGATCGGCGACCGGTCGACGCGACAGACCCTCGGCGGCCAGATCTACGCGCCGATGGAAGCCATCGAGGGCGCACTGGAGGATCTCGGATCCGCCGGCGAACGGCTGGCCCGCGAGCTTTCCAACGGCCTTGCGGAAATGCTGGAGGCCCAGGGCGCGGACGACCACACGACGGCTGCCAACCATGTGCGCGCGACACTGTCCGACGCCGCCGCCTTCACGGCCGAAGACAAGACCGTGGCCGAGCATTGGCAGGCCGCCGCGAGCTTCGACCATGCGCTGCTGGAGGGTGGCGAGGCCATCATCGCCGCCGCCAAGGGGATCGACGAGGTGGCAAAGAGCCTGACCGAGGGCCTCGAGACCGTCGAGGTCGGGCTTGTGGACCGGCTGAATGAAGTGATCGGAGAGACAGGGTCCCGTGCGGACCAGCTGGCGCTTGCCGAAGCGCTCGGCACGCTGGCAGAGGCCCGCCTGCGCAAGATCGCGGCGGAAACCGCGCTGGCGGATGCCGGCTTCACCGCCGAACAGAGCAAGATCCTGGAAGGCCTGGTCCGGCTGGGCGAAGAGATCCTGGACAGCGACGATCCGGAATCCCTCAACGAAGAGGAAGTGGCCAAGCTGGAGGAGTCGGTCAACGCAATGGTCGACACCCTGCGTGAGGCCAACCCGGATCTGTCCGAGCGGCTGCGCCAGGATTTCCAGGACGTGAAGGCCGCGGGCGGCAGACCGGCCGCCGATGCAGTCGAGCGCCTGCGCAACACGCTGGTGGACATCCAGGAGTTCGCCAAGGACCCGAAGACCGCCACGCTGATCAGCGAGGAGGATGTGGATGCCCAGGCCCGGCGGTTCGAAGCTGAACTCGTGCTGGTAACGGCGGAGCAGATGGAACGCCGCGTCAGCGGCCTGGCGCTGGACACGGACGCCGGTGCCTTGAGGAACCTGCGCGTTCTGCGGGAGTATGCGGGTCAGTTGGTGCGCATCACCGGAGACAAGCCGGAGCTGTCGGAAAAGGCGCGAACCATCTCTGCCGCCATCCGCAACGCCATCGACAATCCGGACGAGCGCCGCGAATACGAGAAGTCGGCAAAGCTGGCACTGGGAGAGCTGCAGCAGGAGCAGCAGAGGCTGGCCGGGGTGACGCTGCGCCAGCCTGTTGTCGAGCCGACCGGACGCGACCCCACCGAGCGACTGGCCGGTATGGGGCAACTCCTTCTCGACGTCCGGGGCGAAACGGACGCGGGCGTACGCTCGGAGGGCTTCACGATACTGGAAGACAGCGTGCGCGCGTCGAGCGAAGAGCTCGGCTTGCGCAAGGGTGAGCGCGAAGGCCTGCTGCGCAGCATAACCGATGCGAAGAAGTCGCTGGAGAGCGAGCCCGACGCGGAAACCGAAGCGACGGCCCTGCATGTGATGGCGGATGTCGTGGGCCGGCTGTCGGACAAGGCGGCCAGTCTGCCGGAGGCTTCGGCTAAGGCCGGCGCGATCGGCGTGCTGAACGGCGCCGTTGTCCGCGCGCTCGACCCCAAGGGCGATCCGGAGTCCCGGATCAACGCCACACGCCGGTACGTCAATGCCAATCGCGGAAAGATCGCAGCGCCGACGGCGGAGATGATCGTCACTGCAGCCGATCCGGCGGGTGCCTTGACCAATGCCCGCGCTGCCCTGTCCAGCCTGACCAAGGTGCGCACACCGTTCCTGCCGCCGATCCTGCCGGGCCCGCGGGTGCGGGCGCACCCCGCCGACGGCTTGTTCGCGGCCGCCGTGCAGACGCGGCTGGCCATCGCCCGGAACCGCGTTGAGAGCGCGCGCATGGGCGCCGCCGTTACGGATCAGACGGGTCATGCGACGGCACCGATCACGAACCAGGCCAGACCCGCGCTCGCCATTGAGGGCAATCGTGTGGTCGCCGCGGCGATCGCCGGCATCGACCTGCGGCCGGGCAGCGATGTCGTGGCGTCGGTGCGCGAGAACCACATTCTCGGCTGCTGCGGAACGGCCGATCCGGATCTGACCGATATCGGCCAGGCGGCCATCGCCATCACCGGCGGCGGTCAGCTGAGCGTCGCCGGCAACCGCCTGCACGACAACGGCAATTCACGCCGCCTGTCTCTGCTGCATGAAATCGTGGTGGATTGGCGCGGCGACGCCACGGTGCAGGACAACCGCGTGCGGCATTCCGGCGGCGGCGCCGGCGGCGCCGGGCTGTTACTGCAATTCGACACGGTCGATGCCGCGCTGGTGAGCCGTCTCTGCCGCGATCCGGCATTGGAGGTCGAGCCGCCTCCGGACCGCCCGGTGATCAAGCCGTACGACAAAGAGGAGAGCCCGCCGGTCAAGATCGACGACCTGTTCTCGGCCGGCCTTTCCGGTCAGACGGGCCTCGTCGCCGGCTCGCAGGCGTTCCGCGTCGGCGGGTTCCAACTGGCCGCGGCGGTGGAGCCGCCAAAGTTCTCCGTGCTGACCGATACGCTGCCGACGGCCGTGGCGCCGACGGCCGCGATCGCATCGGCGGACAGCTGGGTGGCGCGGACGGCCTTCCCGGCCCACAATTCGCTTTTCGATTTCCTGGTGCGGCCGCCGATCCTCATCCTACCGCCGATCTTCCGGCCCCGCCGCGCCGTGAACGTTTCGGGCAACGACGTGGTCGCCAACGGACCCGCGCTGCTGCTGTTGTCGCAACCCTTCGCCCGCGTCTCGGCCACCGTTGTGGGCAATGAGCTGGAATCGACGGCCGACACCGGCGCTGTCTATCTGCGCCATGTCGACACCGCGGTCCTGTCTTCGAACCGCTGCGAATGTCTGCGCGCCATCAACGTTGCCGTGATCCGCAGCGGACAGTCGCTGGTGACCGCGTCGGTGAATGCGGTTCTAGGCACCGTTCCGCCGCCGCCACCGCCGCCGCCGCTTCGGCCGCGCGTGCCAGACCTGACCAAGCCGGGCGACATTCGTCTGGCGGTCGATCTGGGGTCGGGGTCCGCGCTGTCCGTCAAGCTGGACAACGCCGCGGTGCTACAGGAGATCGAAAAGCGCCGCGACACCACGTTCAGGACCACGGTCGACACGGCCCAGACGAGCTTCGAGTTCGTTGCCGCCAAATCGGAGCTGACGACCGATACGTCTGCCGCGGCTGTCCTCAAATCGGCCGTGCTGGGCGACCAGCTGAAGCTGTCCGACGGTCTGACGGGCATCCAATTGGTCAAGTCGGTGCCGGCCGAGCGTTTCGCCCTGGCACCGACACCGCCGCCCCCGGCCACGGAGGCGCCACGCGAAGCACCGGAGGCGACCGCAGCGGACTCCGAAAAGGGCGTGTCTGTCGACCTTTCCACGGAAGCGATCGCGCTGGCGCTCGACAGCTCCAACAAGATCCTGACCCATCCGGACCTTACGGGCTCTGCGAAGCTCTACGGCATCGCGCGGCTCACCGGCCTTAGCGAGAACCAGGCCAAGACCATCGTGCAGTCGCAGCTCGTCTCCAGCAGTGGGGACGAGCAGGTTGCCCTGGTGCGGGGCATCGATGCGCTGACAGGTGTGAAGGCCGACCAGCCAACGGTCGCTGCCGCGGCGGCCAAACAGCCCAACGTGCTGGAAGAGATCGTCAGCGTTGCCCTCGCCGGGAAGGGCAGCCTGATCCCCGACGAAGTGCGCCCACGCCCCCGTCCGCTGCCGCCGCCGGATCCGCGCGACCATTCGCTTGTCGTGATCGGCGGCAGCAAGGTCGGTGCCGTCGGCAATACCACGACGGCGGGTGTGTACATCCATCCGGGCCCGGCGATCGTCGAGCTCAATCCGTAAAGCCCGAGAGGGAACCGCCATGGCCCTGACACCGACCGATTTCACCGCGGCCCATCTGTTCCGCGCCGCATTGCCGGATGACACGCCGGACCGGGTGGTCGATGCGAAGGTGCACTATCAGCGCTCGATCGAGCGGGTCGACGACGCTGTCAGGATCTCCGAGCTTTGGGCCGGCCGCTTCCGCGTGGAACCGGAGCCTGAACAGCCGCAGACCCTGCAGGAACTGGTTCAGGCCGCCCGCCGCCGCCTGCGCAACGACCGCGTGACGCTGGATACGAACGAGTTGCAGATCCGGCGGGATCTGCTGCAACACATCCGCACCGGCCTCGACACATGAGCCTGCGCAGCCAGCTCGAAGCGTTTCCGCCCGACACGCAGTTGCTGGTGTTCACCACGCTCGGGCATGTCTATGTCGGCACCATCGCCGATATTCAGGAGGAGGCCCTGAGCCTTGCCCGTTACGACGGCTCGGCAACCATCGTGCTGAACCTGAACGACGTTTCTGGCGTGCGGGAGTACATCGAAGAGTCGGAGGTGCGGCCGTGATCGAAGACATGCTGCAGCAACTGCTGGAACGCATGCAGCACCGGTATTACGGCAAGTACCGCGGCTATGTGCACGACGTGATCGATCCGGAGAACCGGGGCCGCATCCGGGCCATCGTGCCGCGGCTGTTGGGCGAAGACACGCCGACCGGCTGGGCCATGCCCTCCTCACCCTATGCCGGCCCGGACCAGGGCCTGTTCACCGTGCCCGACCTCGGCGCCGGCGTGTGGATCGAGTTCGAGGAAGGCGATCTTTCCAAGCCGATCTGGAGCGGCATGTGGTGGGGATCGCCCCAGGCGGCGGATGTCGGCACGCCGGACAGCACGGCGATCGAGGCAGCCCCACCGGCGGAGCAGGTGGCCCCCGACGGCGCCCAGGGCTGGACCGCGCCCGACCGCACGCCGGAAACGCCTCAGCACGAGTATCCGCGGCAATCGCCCGCGCCGAAGGTGCGCATCCTGAAATCGGCGTCCGGCCACCACATCGTGCTGGACGACCGACCCGACTACGAACGCATCGAGATCCACGACAGCAAGGGCAATCGGCTGATCCTGAGTGCCGAGGGCCTGGACCGCATCATGAGCAATGAGCGGACCTTGAACAAAGGCGCCCGTTCGGCCCAAGTGCGCGGCGACGACAAACAGGATGTGGCCGGCCGCCAGACCGAGACGGTGGGCGGCGCCGCGACGCGGACGGTCGGCGGCGATGCCACCGTGACCATCGGCGGCAACCTGACGGAATCCGTAAGCGGCAGCTTCACCCGCACCATCGACCATAGCGGCGTCACCCTGACGATGACGGGGGCGATGACCGAGACGATCCGAGGGGCCAGCACCCGCACGGTCGACGGCGCGGGTCAGGACACATACGCCGGCGGATACGGGCTCAGCAGCGGCGGCGGCGTCAACGTCTCGTCGGCCAGTGCGGTCAAGATCGCCGCCGGCCTGCCGGACCTGTCGCTCAGCGCCTTTTCCGTCGATGCGCTGGCCGGCAATCTGTCGATGAACACCAAGCTTGGATTGATGCAGTTGGGCGGGTTGTCTGCGGTTTCCCCCCTTGTGCTTGGCGACGGGCTTGCCATCCACTTCACCATGCTGGCGCTGATCCTGAAGGCCGTGAACCCGCTGACCGTGGCGGGCTATGGGCCGGCGCTGGATGTCTGGGCGGCAATGACGCCGGCCTTGGACCTGTCCTATTTCGGCTTCGTAAAACGGTTCCCTGTCGGCTAGGGGGCGGAGGAAGAAGGACCCATGACCACCGAGACTCGCTGGCAGCAGCTGGATCTCTCCAACCTGCAGGACCGCCTGGAACAGGCGAAACGGCTTTTGGAACAGGCCGCCCTTCTGGCCGCCACGCGCGACGGCGACCGGGTGTCGGCCCTGGCGGATCTTCACCGGCAGATCGCGGAGGATCAACGTGGCGACCCGCAGCGCCAACGCTATCGGTGACCTCTACGCCCTATTGGCGGAACGCTGCCCGGAGGTTGCGGCCAAGCTGCTAGACGCCGAAGGCCTGGCCAGGGTTCTGGCCAGCGGCGATGGCGGTGGCGTGGGAACGGGGGATGGCGCCGGCGACGGGGGCCCGTTGCCGCCCGGCGCCGTGACCGTTGAAGAGGTGCTGGCCGCACTCGCGGCGTCAGAGCCCCGCTGGCACCCCCTTGTGCTGGGCGACATTCCAGGCGTCAACGAATTCGTCACGATCGCCAAGGCCCCGCTGGAAGTGATCGCGGCGGTGCTGAAAATCGTCGCTGGCATTCTGGATGTCATATCCAAGTTCCTGCTGGCGTTCCCGGACCCGTTCCGGGCGCTGATCCTGGCCGCCTACACGCTCTTGAAAGAGATCGTCGACGATTTCCTGAACTCCGGTGGCTATGTCTACTATGACGCACCGGGCCTCACCTCCAACTTCGCCACGCTGGAGGAGATGGGAGTCGAGATCCCGCCACCGCTGAAATGGGTGGCCGGTGACGCTCCGCCCCCGCCAAAACCGCCCACCGACGGCTTCCAGCACTGGGCCCACCGGTTCGAGCAGTCGTTCGACGATCCGGGCGACGATCAGCGGCCCGTCTTCTCCGACGGCGCGCCGGTGCAGGCGCTGTTCATCGTCGCCACCGCGCCGCAGCTCGTGAACATCCTCAAGATCCTGCCGATCCTAGAAAAGCTGTTCGACCTGACAGCCTTCAAGAAGGCGTTCGAGAACTTCGAACTCCTCGCCGACGACAAGGATCGCGCGCAACTGCGGGGGGACCCCGTCGCCCCCGACTGGACGGCGCGGCGCCTCAGGGATATCGGGCCGCCTGACTACCCTCTGCGGAAGCTGGAGAAGATCCCCGAATACCTGAAGACCCTGCTGTTGGCGGTCGACAACATCATCGGGCTGATCAAGAAACTTGTAGAGGCGATCCAGAGCAAGGTTGAGCTGCTGCTGGAGCTGGTGAAGATCATCGAGGCCGTGATCGATCTGATCAAGGCGCTGTCCGCCACGGGCCTGCACGCGCTTGGCGTGACCACGGACGAAGGCGTGAAGGGGTTGAAGAAGGCCTTTCTGGAGGCCAAGAACCGTCCCAACACAGACGACCAGGGCAATGTGCTGACGGCGAATGCCATCGTCGGCGTCTGCCTGCTGCAAGGCACCACCAACATCCTACCGGTCTGGGCGCTGCTGGCCGAGGGCAAGTCGTTCGAAGATGCGTATCAGGGCGCCTATGATGACTGGAAGGCGCTGGGCGAACAGGGCCTGCAGGCGCTGAAGGACACCAAGGCCCTGGCTGTCGAATCCTTCGAAGGTGAGCAGCTGGGGACCGGCACGCCCGTCGATCTCGGCATCAAGGGGCTGTGGGGCGAATTCAGCGACACCTACAATGAGCAGAAGGACGCCACCCTGCAGGCACTGGGGATCACTGAGGAAGAGGCGGACGAGAAGGCGCGGTCCGGCCGCAACACGCTGATCTCTGGCCTGGAGCAAGCGGCGGCGGAGGGGACGCCGCTGGATCCGCGCGTGCTGGGCCAGATCGAGGCGACGCGGCGTGCGCGACGGCGTGGCAGCCGGTCCCTCGCCATGGCCTATGGCCGGAAGCCCAAGCCTTCGGGCGGCACGCAATGAGGAATGCCCGCAACCTGGCCGGCGAGATCGATCTCTGGAAGCTCGCATGGCAGCAGATCGAGACTTTCGTCGACCGCGTCGAGGGCGCGAAGGATCAGGATGCCGCCCCGCTTCGCAAGCTCGACGCGCTATTGCGCGCCGCGCGCGCCGTTGAGCACCAGCGCACGTTGCGCAACGAGACGGTGCCGCTCAGCGACCCGGTTATCGACGCTCTGCCGACGGGGCTGTCAACCTCCGATGCCTGGTCTATCGGCTATCGGCAATGGCGGCTGCCAGGCATGGACGAATGCGAGCTGGCGGCGGGTAATCTGCTGATGGACAGCGCCAACGAAGACAAGCCGCTGACCGATACGATCCGACTGCCGCCCCTCACCGACCTCTTCCAGATCCGTGTTGAGGAGAGCGACCCACGTTTCGCCATGTCCGCCGACGGTCTCGTGACCCTGCAGGTGCCCAGCTATCCGGGCGCCGATGCCGGCAGCCCGATCAACGGATCGCCGATCGCTTTCACGGTTGAAGTTCATGAGGAAGACCCGGTGAACTCTGGTGGCGGCGAGGCGGCGACGGCCAGTGCCTTCCCGCGGGTTCGCCGCAAGATGGCGACGCTGGACGAGATCGACCATGACGAGGCGATCCTGTCCTGGTCGGCGCTTTGCACCAACCGGCGGGCACTGGCGACGGCAACGCCGGCCGAAGTGCAATTCGTCGGCCCCGAGGGGGAGATCACCTGGAAGGCGTCGTACGATCCCGAAGCGCGGCACATCATCGCCCATGTCCGGGCGAATACGGTGCCGACCGTGCCGGTCACCCGGCTGTCGGAGATCCAGCAGGCGGCGGCGGCGGCCGCGACGACGGTCGGCGACGATGCCGCAGACCTGCGCATAGCAGCTGAGGTGATCGAGGAGGAAGGGGCAACCGCCAGCGACCTGCCGGGGCAGCTCTCGGCGGCAGCCGACACGCTGGGCGCCGCCCCCGGCGCCTTCGCCGGCCTGGCCTCCGCAGCTGGGGCCCTGTTGGCGCAAGTTCTCTCGCCCCCTCTTGGCGTGCTGGTCACGGCAGCGCAGATGTCCCAGCGGCTGGCGCTGGCCGACCTTCTGGAACAGCGACTGAACGCCCTGCCGAGCGTCCTCGCGACACCGACGCTGTTTTCCCAGCGGGTCGAAGACGGCGTTCTTGCGACGGATCTCGGCGATGCCATGCAGGTGCGCCTGGCCTATCCCGATGGAACACTGCGGGTCGTGCGGGCGCTTGAGCTGGCGCTGCAAGCAACCTGGCCGATACGCGTGCGCTGGTTTCGGGCCCGCCACAGGTTCTTCCTGGCGCCATTGTTCGCCCGCTTTCGCGCACCCTTCCTGGCCGGGCTTGAGGCCCTGATCAAGGGCGGCGACACCGGCCTTCCGGTGGAGGGGCTGAGCGTGGCCGTGCAGGCCCCGGTAGGCGGCGAGACGCTGGCGACCGCGCAGCCGGCATCTCTGCTGCCCGCGCTGGCGCCGATCGAGGCAGGCCATGTGGGCATCCTGGCAGCCGAACGGCCAGTTGCGGCCATCGTGCTGGGTGTACAGGCAGGCGCACAGGCGCTGGAGCTGAAGGTTTCGCCGTTACGCGTGTCTGTGGCATCGGAGCCCGAGGTGCCGGGATCGCCCGGCATCGTGGCCGGCGGCCAGCCGGTTTTGACGGAGGCGGCCGGCCTGACGCAGGCGGAGCTGCGGCGTGGCGAGCCGGACGAAGGCCCGGCCGGCGAAGGCTTGGTGCAAGAGACGGTCGCCCTCTGGTCGAAGCTGAGCCTGCTGTTCGGCTGGCTTGCGGTGGAACAGTCCCTGCGCAACGACGCCGCGCTGACCGCCAGCGCCTTCTCAAACCGGCTGCTGCCCGACCCGTCCAACGCCCCGCTGCGCAACCTGGCGCTCCACGGCGAAGTTCCGACGCTGGCGACCAGCCTGGTGATCCAGGGGGCGCCGGATGCCTATTGGGACCGCGATATCCAGCCGCCGGAACCGCTGGTCGCCCGGCCGGGCGAGATCATTCTGCTGCGCGGCCGCGCGGAACCGAAGGAAGGCCAGGCCCAGGGACCGATGGTGCAGGCGGCGGTGGAGGTGGAAATGGCGTTCCGCACCACCGGCGCCATGCTGGCGCGTGTCGACACCAGCCAGTCCGGCAAGCTGGCCACCACACCGCCGCCGCAGGACGAAACGGGTGCCTGCATGCTGGTCTGCGGGCCGGAGGAAGACATCATCATGGTCGTGCTGCGCCGGTCATGGCAGCGCAGCAAGCTGGTGTCCGACATCACGCTGCGCCGTGATTTCTCCGGCTTTGACCTGCCCAACCTGGCGACGGGCAAGCTGCTGCCGGTCGATTTCGTGGAACAGGTTCTCGATCCGGACGCTCCGATTTCTGACAACGGTATCGACCGACACGACGAATTCCGCGCCGCGATGGACGTCTTCTCGGCCTGGATGCAGTACGCGCGACAATGAGCAAGGATCGACGCGACGACCTCTATTGCCTGGCGACATTGCTTGCCGAGATCGACCGTGTGCTGCATCCGCTCGATCGCGCGGGCCTGGGTGGCGCCCGCATTCAACCCTCCATCCCGCCACCGCTGCCACCGACCGGTGCGGCCGGAGGTGCTGTGGGCGGTGGTCGATCGTCGGCTGAGCCAGGCAGGCTGACACGGGGCAACGCGTCGGGTGCGTACCCGCGGCAGTCTGCTGCGCGGCACGACGGCCGCGATCCGGCGTCTCCCGGCGTGGACCGCCGCCGGTCAGCCGATCGACCGTGGATCGAACCGCCGCCCGTCGAAGACCGTGTGGACAGGCCGCAGGCTTCCGAGGCCCCAACGTCCGGTTGGCAAGCGCCACCAGAGAAGGAGCCCCCAGCGCGCGCGTCGGAGTTACCGGGGGAGACGAAGGACGGATTGCCTGCGCAGACCCGCGCTCACCCGTCCCGACCTGACCGGGAGACCTCGGCGCCTGAGACTGTGCCGACCGCGACCGATGGACGACCCGATTCCCCGCGCCGCACCCGTCAGCGATCCGATCGCTCAGCAGAAGACGCACCGCATTCGCAGATGCGTGGGCAGGACAATCCGGCCGAGGGGACGCGGGTCGCTGCCCCTGGGCGCGATGTTGCTGCCCGTGGACGCGATGTTGATCGGGCAGGTTTCGAGACGCCCCCTGCCTCTAGTAGGCGTCCCCCGCCCACGATTACCGAGACGCGAGACCGGCACGATCGGGTCGCGGGGCCGCCAACACCCCATAGGCCGCAGAAACGCGGCGGTCCCGACACGTCAGCTGCGGCTTCATCCGGCGACACCCATGCCGAGCAGCCACATCGCCCAGAGACTCCGCCAGGCCGCGTCTCATCCGATCGTTCCCGCCCGCCTGAACCGGATTTGCCCTCGGCCGAAGCACCGCTGAGCCGGGCCCGCCCTGAGCCGAACGCTCCGGCCGCCATTCGCGTTCCCCCGCCTGCGCGGCCGGACGCAGCGACGCCGAATCTGCCGCGTTCGCGCACCCCCACCCTGCCGGACGCACCGCAAGGGGAACGGCTCACCGCTTTCGAAGGACGGCCGCCGGTGAGCGGCGAAGTGCCAGCGGGATCGGGGCAGATCGATATCACGATCGATCCATCCGATCTGGCCGGACCATCCCGGAGCACGATCGCGGCCACCAGTCCACCTGACTTGGATGTGGCAGAGGAGGAGGAAGACAACGAGAGCGAGGTGTGGGTCGCCGACGATGCCGAGCCCGTCGACTGGCGCGGGTTCACCTTGCGCGGGCGTACCATCGGATCTCTGCGTGCGGCGGCTTTGGCGCGCGTGGATCGGCGGATCAAGGTACGCTTTCTCGACCGGACGCTCAGGCGCCTGACATGACCGCCTTTCCGCCCCGACAGAAGCTGGCCCATGTCGCTGCCTGTCTGGTGCGTCGGCTGCCAGACCGGTTCGCGACCCTTCTGGCGGCCGAGTCCTTTGCCGATGGCCGCGAAGCGGTCGGCCGCCTTGCCGACCCCGCGGCTCTGGCTGCAGGGGCCGCCGCCATGGCGCCGGAGGAGGCAGCCTGGATGGCCGATCTTCTGCTGGAGCGATGGGGCCGCATTGATGCGGTCGAGCTGGAGCCGGCAGCCGCCATTCTGGGGCCGGATGAGATCTGGGTTGCCGACGAGGCGCGAACCGTCACGCTCGGCCTCGCTCTCTTAGGCCTGGAGGACGATTGGGAGGCGGACTGGAGCGGCGACGCCAAACCGTCAGAGGAAGGCCGGCAGGCTGCCTTGTCCATCATTCCGCTGGCTGCCGGTGGGCGGCCGATATCACGTGCCCGCGTTCGGGTGATCGGCCGGGCCGACGGCAAGCGCGCGGTGGTGACCACATCGCATGACGTGCAGGTCCGCCGACCCATCGTCACACTGTCGGCTGACCGCTTGACCCTGACGCTGCGCGATCAAGCGGACCTGCCGGGCCGAGCCTCCCCCGTGTCGATCGATGGTGCCGACCATCTGACCGATGGCGAGGGGGCCATCGTATTGACGTTGCCGGCCCGAATTGACGCGACCATTCTGGTGGACGGGCAGCCGGCAACGGTCACACGTTCGCAGCCGGAGGGCGGACGATGATGCAGGCCGCCCAAGTGCGCTCGCCGATCACCCAGGGGACCCGGGCCTCGGCATCGACGCCGGCGGTCCGAGCGGCCGTACAGAGAGGCGAGACACCGTCGCCGCCATCGATGGCCGGATCGCTCTATGCACCCCACGCTGCGGTCTCTGCGCCCCCATCGAAAGAAACGAAGCCTCAGCCGGCCACGCCCCGCGTGCAGCCCAAGCTGCGCGTCGGCCCGCCGGACGACCAATTCGAACAACAAGCCGACCGCTTCGCCGACACCGCCGTGCAGCGCAAGCCCGCCTGCGATTGCGGCAGCGGATGCCCGAAATGCCAGGGATCGTCCAAGGCGCCGGTCCAGCGCCTGCCGGCCGGGCAGATGCCCGAGGCATCCCCGGAGCTGTCGGAACAGATGATGGCGCCGCTGGGCGGCGGGCAGCCGCTGCCGCCCACGCTGCGCAGCGAGTTCGAAGGCCAGTTGGGCAGCGACCTCGGTGGTGTGCGCATCCACTCCGGGCCTCGTGCCGCAGAGGCGGCACAGTCCATCGACGCGCGCGCCTTCACCAAGGGCAGCGATATCGTCTTCGACCAGGGTCAGTACGCGCCCGGAACGGCCGACGGCAGGCGCTTGCTGGCGCACGAGGTCGCCCATGTGCATCAGCAGGGCGCGGACACCTTGGTGCGCCGTGAGATCGGCCGCGATGAGGAAAAGCGGCTGTCTCTTACGAGCCCCGGTCAGATCACGGGGCGGGCCCGGCCGCCGGCCTTCAGCCTCTATAACTTCGGCATCAACCAGGCGTCGCTGAAGCTGGAGCACGTGGCCTTTCTGCTGGAGCTGGCGGAGCTGATCGACGAAACCAATCCAAACGTCCTGTCGGTCAAGATCGTCGGCCACGCAAGCGCGCCGGGCGGCGACGTTCTGAACGAAGACCTGTCGCATCGCCGGGCCGTGGAGGTGCTGACCCTTCTGTCGGCCGCCGGCGTCGCCAATCTGGAGATCGACTGGCACGGCGAGACGCGGCCGGTCGGCGACAACAGCTCGGTCGCCGGGCGCAGCCGCAACCGGCGCGTGGACATCCGCATCGCACTGACCGGACCGCCGCCGATCCCGGATGAAACGGTGCTGCCGCCGCCGGAGGGCGGTGACGACACCTGGTTCTGCCTGCGCTATCCGCTGATCTGCCTGGCCATCGGCGCTGGTGCGGGGCTGTTCGCCCTGTTGGTGTTCTGCCTCATGTACCCGCTGGCCTGCCTCTCTTGGATTCCTTGGCCGGGGCTGCCGGGCTTACCCGACTTGCCGGAGCTGCCAGACGGCGACGACGGCGAACCGCCCGACAAGCAGCCGTTGCGCCCCGGCACGCCGCTTTGGGTCCGTTTCAAGGAAGGGCACGGCCTGGAAGCCCACCCCCAGGATGCCCGCTATCGCCGCGCCTGGATTCAGGGCACAACGATCCACGCTCACGCCTATACCCACAATAAGCCGGCGAAGGCCGACGCAATCTTCGAGCTGCCGGCCGATGCGACCGATCCGATCCCGGTGCCAACGACGGTGCGCGTGCTGGAAGGCGGCGAAGTGCGAGGCGAGACGCAGTCCGTCATCAAGACGGGCACCATCGTCCGGGTCTTCGACATGCCGATGACCGGTCTCACCGGGTCCGACGCCGTCGGGCAGAACGAGTATTCGCTGGAATGGCAGTGGTCGAATAACGGCACCACCTGGGTGCCGCTGGGGACCAGCGGCAAGCATCCGCTGTTCTGGCTCTACGCCGCGCCGCCCGCACAGGCCCCGCTCTACACGGCGGCGGTGAAGCGCGCCACCCGCTATGCCGCCGGACTGACGGATGCTCAGGCGGTCGCCAATGCCGTCAGGGCCGGGCCGCGGATCGTCGACGGTATGGCTTACAACCCGGCGGATCCCATCGATGACGACCCGCTGGATGTCTATACCTTGAGGGTGGGCATCTGCACCGACTATGCCAACCTCTTGATGTTGCTGGCGAGATCGGTCGGTCTCGCGGCACACACGGTGATGTTCTACGGCGGGTTCCGTTCGCTTGGCCACGACATCTGGGTGGCGTTGGGACATCCGTACAGGGGTATCAACCTCATCGATGTCAGCTCGCCGCATCCGGGCTTCAACCCGCCGCCCGGCAGTTTTCCGGACCTCTCGCCGGGCGGCTGGCCCTTCAACTACCATGCGATTGCGCAGATCGAAGGCGTGTTGCAGGACGCGGCGCTCGATCGCGGGGGTCCGCCGACGGGGCAAGCTCTCCATCAGGGGCTTCAGGTCTATTTCGTCGAACTGGCCGGCACACTGCCGCCAGCGACCGTCGGTGAGCTCTATCTCGAGCGCATTCCGCGCCGGATGCACACGGTCGACATGGTGTTCAACCACTACAACCGATACATCACCGGTGCCGATTTCATACCGGTCGTACCGCTTTACGTCGCCCAGAACCAGCCATCACCATACTACACGCCGGTGACATGGCTTGCCTCCGCCTATCCCAGCCTTACCAGCGTGGGACTGCGCTTCCACGAAGGCGAGGGTTTCCTGGTCGGGGAACCGAGCGAGCCGGTGGACCTCAGCATCCTGGCAGTCACGCGATATCCACCGCCCCCTGCGTCGCGGCTAATGCATTACCACGAGTTCTCTTTGACGATCAGTCCATGAGGAGGCGGCGCTGGATCCGGGCATGCGGCCATGACAACCGCCTATACGTTGGTCCCCCTAAGCGAGGAAGGCGCGCCCGGCAGCATTGGAACCGAATACGAGGGCGGCGACCTGCCAGCAGCCGCTGCGGAGGTGGCAGCGACCTTCGCCCGATTTTCCGACGCGACGTTGCGCGTATTCCCCGGTCTGAGGGCGGAGCAGATCTGGAGACGCCGCTGGTCCTTCGGCATTGAGGTGGATCGGGCAAGTCCATGGGACAACGTGCAGTGCAACGTCCATGCGTCGGGCAATCGGGGAACCGAAGCGGTCTCAACCCGCGTGATCGTCCGCCATCCGGCGCTCAACATGGATTACCGCTTCTTCTTTCTGTTTCAGGACGAGGAGAGGACCCGGCAGGTGATGACGATCATCCGTGACACCTTCTCTCTGGACTGATCGGGTGACCGTAAAGGCAGCCCCACAGATCAGGCTCTGGAGACGCTGACGCATGCCGCCCCGACCGTCACCCGTGATGGCAAGGCCAAAGACCCGACCGGACGTGTCCCAGTCCGGCGGTCGTGGCTCGCCGCACGGCCCCATGGCGACACCGACGGCAAGTGGAAGGGCACCGGCTTCGGATCTTTCACCGGTCAATCGTCAACCCACGGCAGCCGAGCAGACGTCCCGCAAAGCGCGCGACCGGGCCGGTGCTAACCAGCGCCCCTCCGCATCCCCGACCTCTTCCCGCAGCGCCGAGCGCGAGGCGCGCGGCAGCGGTGAACGGTTCATGCGCGAGCCGCTACCGGCCGATGACCTGGATATCCTGTCGGAGGGCGTGGCCGAAGGTCAGCAGGGCACCGGCGCGGCACCCTTGGCGCTGCCCGGCCTCGGCCATGGGCAGCCGCTTCCGCCGGATCTGCTTGAGCGCGCGGAGGCGCATTATGGAACCGATCTCGGCGGCGTGCGCGTGCACACCGGATCGGCTGCAGCGGCGCAAGCGAGACAGCGGGCTGCCGAGGCCTTCACCTTTGGCCAGAATGTCGTTTTCGGCGAAGGGCGCTACGCCCCCTGGTCGCCGCTGGGCAGCCGGCTGTTGGGCCATGAACTGGCCCACACCATACAGCAGCGCGGCCGCGCGCCGACGTTGCAGGCCGCCCCAATCCCGGCCGGTGACAAACATGGCGATGCGACGGTCTATCTCTGGCAGGAGCTCGGCCAGCTCGGCATCGATCTCAGCGGACAGCCATGGGTCCAGGTGCGCTGGGACCCGGCGGTAACCGGCGACTTCACGTACACGATCTCGCGCGGCGACAATCCGCGGCACTACGCCGTCCACGTGAAGACGACCTTCCCCATCCGCGTGACCATCAACCGCCAGGCCGAGCAGCTCTATCAGGCCCCGCTTCTCGGCGAGACGGCGTTCGCTCACCGGTACGAGGCCGGCGGCAACACGGTCACCGTGAACGAGCATGTGGAGGCCGAGTTCACTTTCCACTTCGGCGAGGTCTTCGATGACGCGGAGATTTATCCCGGCAACCAGCCGCCGGTGCGTTCGCTGACGATCGAGCGGGGGCTGGAGGTCGAGTTGGGTCCTGCGCTACCGCGCGAGAAGAAGCCTGAGCAGATAACCCATTTCTACTGGCAGTTCGACACGACCGAGCAGCTTGAGGGCTTTGCTGCGGTGTGGGCGAACCATTACTGGATCGAGGAGGCATTCGACGACAAGCGCCCGAGCGCCGTCGCACTCGACGAAGACGCAATGCAGACCTTCGCTGAGGCCTATCGCGAGGGCATCGGGTTCCAGCCGACCCGGATCTTCATCGGTGGCAAGCCGCAAGATCCGGAGCGGATGTATGAGATGTTCTATTCGAGCATCTACAGCGCCCAGGACGGCGTGATCGGCGATCACGACGAGTGCCTGATCTACAGCCACGGAGAGAAATCGTTCGGGCGCGTCACCCTGAACCACCATGAGGCGCTCGATTACTGGTGGTATCTGGATGTCGTCGGCTCTGACAAGGTGGCTCCGGTCGACGGCTATCCTTTCGTTGAGTTGCGCGTGCGCGGGGCGAGCGGCAACCTCCACAGCGTCGACATGGACTACATCTATGCCCGCGAAGACATAGTTCTCCGTGCCGAGCGACGCCGGAAAGAGGAAGAGGGTCGCGACCTCCTCGACTCCGCTTGGGCTCTGATCGACGGTCCGCCGAGCTGGGACGAGATCCTCGGCGAAGACTACAGTGCTGAGCGCTATCTCCGCATCGCTGTCGACCGCGACGAAAGCGCAATTCCACAAGATCTTCGGGACCTTCTCGACGACACCCCCGGGCTGGCGGACGCCGTCGGCGACCGGATCCTGAGCCGAGTCGAGCGAAAGGCCAGGAATTTCGCAATGGACGCCATCGATGCCTCAATCCAGGGGCTGGAACGCTATTCCAGCATGGATGGTGCGCGCCGACTGATCCTGCAACTGCCCGGCATGACCGCGAAGGAGAGGCGGGATTCCCTCGTTTACGTCGGCCTGCAACCGATGCACGTGCCCCTTTACGCCGTCGTGCTCGGCGACCCGGATTTGGCCCTGCGTGTCTGGATGGGCGAGAATTTTGCCGGAGTGACCACCGGCCACATCGCCGCCGTGGCGCGGTCGCAGATCCAGGAGCTGAAAAAGTTCAACCAAGCCGTCTTCTACGGTCAGGTCGAACCGCTGCACATGGAAGGGGACTTCGGCGTCGAGATCCGCCGCAAGGTCTACAAATCCATGGGGTTCAATCTGAGCCCCAACGACTACCCCCATTCCGGCAGTTCCCTGGTGCGCAAGGTCCAGGGCCGGCGTTATGGGACCTCATCGGCCTTCGGAACAGAAGCCGCCTATCTTTACGCCGACGCCGCTGCCCGCCGGGCCAGCGACGAACGGCTGAAGAAATATCTGATCATCGCCGCCGTGGTCGTCGCGACGGTCGTCTTGGTGCTCGTCGCCAATGCCGCCGGCGCAGCGCTGGCGGGCCTGCTGTTCGAAGCGGGCACGGCCGGGTTTATCATTACCGAGGTGGTGGTCTCTGCCACGATCGTCACGGCACTGGGGCCGGCGACGCAGACCTTCGTCGGCAGCATGGGTTCTGCCACGGCGGAGGACTATTCGGCCGCGTACGACAATCTCGGCACCCAGTTCGTCGTCAACCTCGCCACCTTCGGCTTCTTCAAGGGATTGGGGATGGCCACGCGGTCGATCGCCATCGCCGGGGCGGGCGGGGAACAGGCGTTCATGGCAAGCCGCGGCTGGCGCGCCGCGGAGACGGGCCTGCGCGTCGGCACCAGCGGGGCCGCCTTCTTCGGCATCGGCGTGCTCTCCAGCCTGATCCAGAAAGGGGAAGTGCCTCAGGGCGAGGCGATGAACGAGCTGATCTTCGAGACCGCCCTGTCGCTGGTGCTCTTGGAAGTCGGTGCGTTCATGACGCGCGGCACCATGCTGCGGATCGGCAAATGGTCGCGCGGAAAGAGGCTCGGCGAACTCGCACCGCGGATGGACGCCCTGCAGCTGAAAGCCATCGCGCTCAACCGGGAGGTGGCGGAATTCGCGGTCCGTCCGCACGGCGCCAAAGACCGGGGCATGGAGATACTCGGCAGCCAGCAGCAACTGCTTGCGGAGTACACGGCGCTGGTGAAGGACATGCAGAAGTCTTTCCGCACGCGCAAGACCGGAGAGCGCTACGCAAAACAGCTCGACCCCGTGCTGGAGCAGCTACAGACCCAGCTGAACGGCCTGAAAGCGGTTGAGTTCTTTGCGAACGCGGAAATCCGCGTGGCTGGGACGTCGAAGGAGACGGGCGAATTCTTCTACAAGCGCGGATCCGAGGCGAAGATCCGTGAATTCTACGAAAAGCAGGGCATGAAGGTAACGGACACCGGCAACGGCGTGCTGGAAGTCAAAATCGGCGGCGCGGAGGGCCGCACGATGACCTTCCGCCCGTCGGCGAAGTTGGACCCGACGCTACAGCCCGGCGGCGGTCGCAAGGCCGATGTACTGGAGGCCTGGCGTCGCTCCCTTGCGGCCCGCAACCTGGAAGTGCTGCAAAGGGCCCACGATCAGGCGGTCTCGAACACCGAGCTCAACAAGATCGCGAAATCCGATCCCTACACCATGTCCGAGACGCAGCTCAGGTCGCACGAACGCCTTCTGGACCGTGCGGACACCAAGCTCAACCGGGCCATCGCGAAACACGGAGCGCCGGATCTGACCGTCGAGCGTGCCGGCCGCGAACCCAGGGCTTGGCAGGATCACCTGGTGTCCGTGCGGGACCACGTGAAGGCTCAAGCCAAGCTTCTCGGCCTCGAAACCAACCCCATGATCGAGATGGTCAGCCGCCTGAGGACCGGCGGCAAGAGAGACTTGAAGGTCGCTACGCTGGAGAAGCACGCGGACCTGATCAAGCAGGGACAGGATGTCGTCGAGCAGGCCCGCACCACTCGGGATTCGGCGCAAAGCACCCGGCTGCAGTTGCAGCCGCAGCCCACCGTCCCGGAACTCCGCGCCCGACTGAAAGCACGCCAGACGGAGCTGAAGCGCCGCGCCAAGGTCTACGGGTCATCCGGCAGCGGCTATATCAAGAAAGCGTTGAAGGGCCTGGGCAGCTCGTCGAAGCTGGAAACCCTGCGTGCCGCCGAACAGCGCCTGGAGGCGGCGGAGGCTAAGCTCGACAAGCGCGCGCTCGCCGAACTGGAGGCAGGCGTGGCGCTGCACGGCAAAGCCGCCGTCGATGCGGCCCGCACCGGCTCGCTGGCGGAGATGTCGGACATCCAGGTGGGCGACGCCATGCGCGGCATCCGAGGCGCCACAGAAAAGCTGACGCCGCAAGCCTTGAAGGGGGCTCTCTACGCCTCGATGGCGCCGCCGGAAGGATCGACGGTGAAGAGCGCGATCCCGCTGGAGAAGGCCGTCCGCTATGCCCGTTCAGCCGAAGAGCTGACCTTCGCATTGGAGAGCTTCGCGGCGATCCGCGAGGCCGGGATCGAAGGCGGCTATCAGGTGCTGCGCGACGCAACCGCCAGCCCCAACAAATGGCAGGGCAGCGTATGGCAGATGGAGGCGGCGCGCCTGATCATCGGGCTTGAGAACATCGCCAGGTTCGAGTTCCCGCTGAGGGCCGGCACCAAGGGCCGCGAGGTGGATATCGTCCTGAAAGACGGCACCAAGATCGAGATGAAGGACTGGTCCGACTGGAAGGGACTGAGAGGCAAGCTGGACGATCAGTTCAAGGTCGATCTTGAATCCGAGACACGGGGCGGAACCGATGCCAGCGGCATCAAGAAGATCCGCTGGATGTTCCGCTTCCCGCCACCGGCCGACCTGGCCACCATCCGGGCGCGCATGAAGGGCAATCTGGAAACCTTCATCAAGGAAAAGCTGGACGCCGGATCGATCAACGCCGATCAGGCCCAGGCGTTGCGCGATGCCTTTGGCGACCATCTGGGCATTGTCGAAGCCCCGAAGATCGACCGCACCAAGGTGCACAAACCTATGCCGGTGCCCCAGCCGCCCATGCCGGTGCCGTCGACACCTGGCATGGATGACGAGCAATGAGACCTTGGTAATCGCGCACCACCCCGACCGGTTGGACTGGGGACCCGCGGATGCCGATCTGCCGCCGGTGGCGGAGCCTTGGCAAACCGTGTGGCAGGCGGACATCGCCGGCAACAGCGCTGCGGTTCGGTTGAAAGCCTTTGGCCGCCGTCTGTTCCTGATGGCGCCGCCCGATGGCATCGCGGAGATACGCGGCGCCGAACCGCCGGGGCCGGCGTCCGCGCTAGGTGGTGAGCCGCTGTTGCAGGTTTGCTCAGGCATCGGGGGCGCGGCCGTGCTGGTCGACCGGGGCGGCGGGCTCCGGCACTGGCATCCTGATCACGGGGGCGGCCCGAGATGGGCAAGTGGCTCGCCGGGCGCCGCGCTGAACCCCATCGGCCTGTCCGGCGGGCGCATCGTTCAGACTCGGGCGCTCGCCATGCCTGACCCAGGGCCGGGCGACTGGGCGCTCGAGGCCGTCGATCCGGCGGCCGGCCGGTTGTTATGGGCCCGCCCGGGCCGCGTCCGGGGGCTGCTTCCAATCCCGGGCGGTCTGATAGCCATTGGCAGCAGCGGCCGTGCAGTATCCCGACTGGATGCAGAGACCGGCGAGACGGTGTGGCAGCGCGATACCCCAATACCGATCGAAGAGGCCTTTGCTTTTGTGCGCCAGCGCGTGTGGCTGCGCGATGCCGATGGCGGGCTCTCGGCACTGGATCCCGAAAGCGGTGAGATCACAGGCAATCTAGCGCTGGCAGTCGCGCGCCATCCGGTGGGCGTGGTCGACGCGCGCGGGCGCCTGATCGTATGCACCGGCCTGGCCGTCGCCACCATCGATCTGGTGACCGGCACCGTGGTCGAGGAAACCCGGTTCGACGCCCGTCCCGATGGACCGACGCGGACCCATGGGTGGAACTGCCTGCCTGTCGGCGATCACCACATCCTGTTCGCCGATATGAATGAACGGATCTTCATGGCGCCATCGGGCATCACGGGCCGGCCCGTCCAGATCTGGGCCGCGCCGGCACGGATCACGGGTTTGGCGGCCGTGTCGCGCACCCTGGTGGTGCTGACGGACGACGGCAGGCTGACCGCCTTGCGCCCCGCAGTCGCCTAATGTCGGCCCAGAGTCGCGAGGGAAACTGATTAGCCCGCTAATCGGAATCCGGTTCCGCGGCCTTGGTCGTAACCCCATTGCCGGACAGCATCGCCGAGCGTTCCTGCATGGCCGCCAGCACCTCCGTCGTCCGCACCAGCCGCTTGTGCTTCACGCCCTGCAGCAACTGCCCGATCTTCGCATAATAGGCTGGCATGACCGAGGCCATGACGGCCCGCCCCTTGCCGGTCATTCGGACAAGGGCGCCGCGGCCGTCCGACGGATCGGGCAGGCGCTCGACCAATTCGTCCTTCGTCAGGCCATGCAGCAGACCGGTCATGGTCGCCCGGGTCACGCCCTGCTTGTCGGCCAGGTCGGACGGCTTTGCCGTCATCTCTTTCTCGCGCATCAGCAGGACAAGCGTGACCCACCGGCCGTGCCGCAAGCCATAGACGGACAGGAAGTCGTCCAGCGCGTTCAAGAGATCTGACCCGGTCTTCAGCACGGTCAGGAACAGATGGGCCGCATCCGCATCGATCTTGCCGAACGGCCGATCCAGCCGTTCGATCGCTGCCGGCTTGGGAACCTTGCGCAACAAAAACATGACATATGATTAGCGCGCTAATCGCATGCGGTCAAGAGCACCGGCGCGCGCTCGGCATCTCAGCTGCCGAATGTGCTCCGGTACCGGTCCAGCTTGGCACGCCATGCCGGGTTGTCGACGATGTCACGGTTGACGATGCCCGTGGGCAGGTAGCCGTGCATCAGATCCAGCACCGCCGTTGTGTCTGCCGCACCGTTGCCTGCGAAAAGCTGATCCGTCCAGCACAGCGCGTGCGGCGCCAGGATGACGTTGTCCAGCGCCAGAACCGGATCGTCGGCCGGCACCGGCTCTACGGCAAAGACGTCCAGCCCCGCCCCGGCAATACGCCGGTCGGCCAGCGCCGCCACAAGAGCGGCCTGGTCGACGATCGGCCCCCGCGCCGTATTCACCAGGAAGGCGGTCGGTTTCATCAGCGACAGCAGCCTGGCATCCACCAGGCCGCACGTGCTGTCGTTGAGCGGGCAGTTGATGGTGACGAAGTCGGCGCGTCGGAACACCTCGTCCAATGGCACGAGTTCCACCCCCAACGCTGCCGCCGCTTTGGGGTCTGCGTAGGGGTCATGGGCGATGAACCGCAGGTCGAACGGGCGGGCGAGCCGGAACATCTCCGCCCCGATATTGCCGATACCGACGGAGCCAAGCGTGCAGCCTACGAGGCCCATGCCCATGAACTCGGACTTGGTCGCCCACCCAGCCGGACCCGCCCTGGTGATCCGGTCTTTGTCCATCAGCCGGCCCGCCAACGCGAAAATCAGCGTCAGGATCGACACGGCGACCGGGCGCCGTACGCCATCGGGTGTGATCACAAGGGCGACGGCACCGTCGCTGCAAGCGCCGACATCCACCGAGTCATAGCCGACGCCGAAACGGGCGACCATCGCGAGACGGCCGTTCGCCGGCACGCTTGCGCGCTTGAACCGTGCCGCCAGCAGGATCAGGGCATCGAACCCCGCCATGTCTTCGGCCCGGATCGCGCCGTCCGCCGGCACGAAGGCCAGTTCGATATCAGGATCCTGCTCCAGCGGCGACAGGTCGAAATCGGGATAGGCGAGGCTGCCGTCCGGATTGCGGAAATCGCCGCTGAGTGCAACGCGGAACCGGTCCATGGTGGTCACTCCGGCTGCACGGTCGCGCAGCGGTCGCGGATGGCGTCCACTCCCTCCCGCACCGCGCCATAGAGGGCCCAGATGTCGCCGCTGTAGCAGACAAATTCGTAACCGAAGGCGAAGGCGTCGACAGCCTGATCGACGTTGGGAACCAATCGCCCGAAGGCCTTGCCATGGGCCCGCGCAGCATCGCGCACGCGCCGGCAGGCATCGGCGAACGCGGCGTGATCGAACTCGCCCGGAATGCCGAGAGAGGCGGACAGGTCGAAATGCCCGACCCAGAGGCAGTCGATGCCGTCCACCGCGGCGATGGCTTCTGCGTTCTCCACCCCCTCGCGCGTCTCGATCTGGGCAAACAGCGTGGTGAACCGGTTGGCATTTGCCAGCTTGTCCAGGGTGGGGCCGGGGGCGTACCGGTCATGGGCGATCTGCAGGGCGACGCCGCGATGGCCCAGCGGTGTATATTTGGCACAGTCCACGACGTGACGCGCCTCCTCCGCCGATCCCACCATGGGCAGCATGATGCCTTCCGCACCCATATCGGCGGCGCGCGCAATGTGGTGGTAGTCCCGTGACGGGACGCGCACGATCGCCGGCAGATCGGCCGCCTGGAAGTACCGCAGCGCGCTCTTCACCGTCTCAAGGCCGAAGCCGCTATGCTCGGTATCGAACAGGACGAAGTCGCATCCCGCGGCTTTCAGGATCTGCCCGATTCCCGGCGTTGCGAACTCGGCCACGAAGTGGCCGATCTTCAGGGATCGGTCGGCGGACATCGCACGCATCGACGGCATGGAAGGCATCTCCGGCTTTGCGGATCGTGCCCGTCTGCCGTTACCGCACGCCGATTTCCCCGTCTTCGACGGGCAGGCCGGCGATGGTCACGACGCCTGTCGTTCGGGCACCTGCAGCCGTTTTAGGGCCTCGCCCGTATCCCCCGCAATCGCTTCCAGTGCTGCGACCAGATCGGCAGCCGACCGGCGGTCCTCGGCCGCCTTCTGCACGTCGGCTGCTGCGTTCATCAGGCGCGCGCATCCGAACAGGCCGACACTGCCCTTCACCGTATGGGCCGTTGCCGCCAGCGTTTCGAAGTCCCCCGCGCCGTGCGCGGCCACGATCGCCTGGATGTCGGAGGGCAGCCGCGCACACAGGCGATTGAGCATCTGATGCAGCTTGTCGCCGCCGACATCGCGGTTGAGGGTCAAGAGCCGCCCTTCGTCCAGCAGTGGCGTGGCCAAATCCGCGGCCGGCGGCAGCAGAGCTTCGGGCGCGGCAGCCTCGGCCTCAGGCGGTGGCGCCGGCGGTCCCCCAGCTGCGTCAGGCGACGATACCGGCATCACCCGGCGCAGGCAGGCCGCCAGATCGTCCAGACCGACCGGCTTTGTCAGGAAGTCGTCGAAGCCCGCATCCATCGCACGGTTGCGCATGGCGGGCATGGCGTCGGCAGTCAGCGCCACGATGGGAATGGCGCCCTTGTCGCCCGGCAGCGCCCGCAGCGCTCGCGTGGCGGCGAACCCGTCCATGCCGGGCATGTGCATGTCCATGAAGACCACGTCGAAGCTGCGTTTCTGCATCATCTCGATCGCGACCTCGCCATCGGGTGCCATCGATACCCGATGGCCCGCCGATTCCAGAATCTGAGCCAGCAGCTCCCGGTTCAGCGCGTTGTCATCGACAAGCAGGATCGAAACTGCCGGTACCGGCTCCGTATTGCTGGACCGCGCCGACGTGAGCGAGGGCACCGGTACCGCGCTCGCAGGCCGCATCGTCACCGTGAACCAGAAGGTGCTGCCCTCTCCGAGGGTGCTGGCCACGCCCATTTCGCCGCCCATCGCCGTGACCAGCCTCTTGCTGATCGCCAGACCAAGGCCCGTGCCACCGTAGTGGCGCGCGGTCGACGGGTCGGCCTGCACGAAAGGCTGGAACAACCGGGGCAGAGTTTCCTTAGGAATGCCGATGCCGGTATCGGCCACCTCGAACCGCAGGTGCACATCGCCCTGGCTGCGGCGCGTTGACTCGAGGGTCAGGCGCACTTGGCCGCGGGCCGTGAACTTCACGGCGTTACTCAGCAGATTCCCCAGCACACAGCGCAGGCGGGTGGCATCGCCGTGCAGCCAGCGGCAGATCTCATCCGGCAGCTGCAGATCCAGCGTCAGCCCCTTTTCCGCGGCGTGGCTCCGGAACAGCCATTGCACCGAATCCAGCACATCCAGCAGATCGAAATCGGTCGGCTCCAGCTGGATCTCGCCGGCTTCGATCTTGGAGAAGTCCAGGATGTCGTTGAGCAATGTCAGGAGCGTGCGCCCGGATTGCCTGAGCATCTCCATGGACTGCCGCTGCGATGGCGTGATCCGGTCGCGCAACAGAATTTCAGCGACGCTCAGGATGCCCGTAAGCGGCGTCCGCAGCTCATGGCTCATCATCGCCAGGAAGTTCGACTTAGCCCGACTGGCCTCTTCCGCTTTCGCCTTGGCGAGGTGCAGATCCTCCGCCAGCCTGGCCAGTGTGTCGGCCTGGCGCTGGATGCGCTCCTGCGCCTCGATCAACTCGCGCTCGCGCTCTTTGTGGGGTGTGGCGTCGATGTTGAAGCCGACGAACCGGGCAGCCGCCCCGGACGCGTCACGGATCAGCCGGCCATAGCTTTCCAGCCAGATGTACGAGCCGTCGCGTCGTCGGCATCGGAAAGTTTCCAGATAATCGGGATCGGTGCCGGTGACGGCTCGCTCTCTGCGCCTGTGGACACGATCGCGGTCATCGGGGTGCACCATTTCAACGAACTGATCGAAGCTCGGCGTCGGTGAATCAGCGTCGTAGCCAAGAAGTCGCTTGTAGGCGGGCGACCACCAACGGTCACGGGATTTCATGTCGACGTCCCACATGCCGCCCCTTGTGGCTTCGATGGCCAGGTTCAGCCTTTGCTCGCTCTGGCGCAGCGCCTCCTCCGTCCGCTTCACCTCGGTGATGTCGACACGGATGCCGACGCGTCCGCCATCGGCCGTGGGGCTCTCGGAGATGCGCAGCCACCGCCCGTCGGTCAGTTCTTGTTCCAGCGTCGTTGCGCAGGACTGATGGGCTCTCAGTCGCCGCTGGATCCAGTCTTCCGGCGGCTCATCCAATGGGCACTGGCCGACGGCTACGCTCGCACGGGCCAGATCCTCGAACCGGACACCCGGAACGATGTGGTCGGCGATCTCCCTGTTGAATTCGCGGTACCGATCGTTGCACAGGACCAGCCGGTCGTCCGCGTCCCAAAGAACGAAGGCATGATCCATAGAAGCAATCGCGTCGGTCAGCCTCTGTTCGGCCCTGAGCCTCGCTTCCTCAGCGGCCTTCCGGGAAACGGTATCGATGAAGCTGACGACCGCGCCACGGATCTCGCCGTCGTGAACCATGGGCGAGCATCGGAACTCCACTGGCAGAGTCGACCCGTCGGCGCGCCGAAACGTCGCTTCGGTCATCGGGGTCGACAGGCCCAGCGTGCAAGCCCTTTGGATCGGATCTTGCGGGCCGCTGCCTGCGGGAAGCGTGTCGAAGAGCTTGCGGATCTCAGTCCGGACAAGCTGGCGATGCGAGCTGTAGCACAGGAGGCGAAGCGCGCTGGCATTGGCGAAGGTGCAGCGGCCGTCCCGGTCGACACCGATGATCCCCTCCGCCGCCGACTCCAGAATCAGCCGCTCCCGTTCGCGGCTTTCCATCAGCGTGGCCTCGATCCGCTTCAGCTCGGTGATGTCCCGTGTCGCGCCGCGATAGCCGAGGAACTTCCCGTCTTGGTCGAAGATCGGCTTGGCATTGATGTTGACCCAGTGAGGCGATCCGTCGGCGCCGCGGATCAGCGCCACCAGATCCTTCACCGGTTCACGGTGCGCGATGGCGTCTTGCGCCCGCACGACCATCTCCGGCCCATAGGCCGGATCGGCGAATGTTCCTATGGGCTTGCCTAGCCAGTCCTTTTCCGTGAAGCCGGTCACATCGGTGAAACGTCCGGTCACGAAGGTGTAGCGGAGATCGGCGTCGGTGGCATACACCCAGTCGGATGTGCACTCTGCGATGTCGCGGTAGCGCGCCTCGCTTTCCCGCATGTCTCGCCACCGGCGCCATGCCAGCCAAGCCAGCATGAGGGTTAGGACCGGCAGCATCAGGAACAGTTCGTCCAACTCGTACTGCTCAAACCTCACAAACAGGGCCTGCAAGCTTTCGTAAAGGTCGGTGGCGGCGGCCACGCAATAGAACAGAACAGAAACAGCGATCGCGACGGCCAAGTCGCGGCGGTCCCGCCGCCGCTGCGTCAGCGGGTCCGACAGGGGCCGTATCGTCGGCTTCGATGCCGTGGGCGTCTCAGGCGTCCCGCCGCCCTCGACACGCCCGCTGCCCGTTCCTGGGCCCAGTTCACCCATCGGCTAGACCCGCGACTGTCCGTACTGGAGTGCCATGGTTACTGTAACACCACATGGTAAAGTGAATAACCTAATCGATACACAGGCGACAAGTTGTCTGACGCATCTGTTAACTCTCGCTGAATTGAAGGTTATCACATGGCCGGCGGGGGCGGTGTCGCTGCGAATGCCGAAACGGTCGGACGTGCGGCACAGACCAAGGTCGCGCCTGTGCTTCGGTGGAGGATCGGCAGGACGGCGGCCGCGGCCAGCCGCCTGGCTGCACAAGAGGGAGACAGCACCCCATGAAGTCGCCTGTGAGGGTCGCCGTGATCGGCGGCGGTGTCGTTGGATGCAGCGTGCTCTACCACCTGACGAAGGCGGGCTGGAGCGACGTCGTCCTGATCGAAAAGGACGAGCTGACCTGCGGGTCCACCTGGCATGCGGCCGGCGGCATGCACACGCTGAACAGCGACCCAAACGTGGCGAAGCTGCAGGACTACACCATCCGCCTCTACAAAGAGATCGAAGAGATCTCCGGCCAGTCCTGCGGCATTCACCTCACCGGCGGCCTGATGCTGGCCGGTACGCCCGACCGCATGGACTACCTGAAGGCCATGCATGCGACCGGGCGCTATCTCGGCATGCATACCGAACTGATCTCCGCCGACGAAGCGGCGGAGATGTACCCGCTGATGGACAAGCGCCACTTCATCGGCGCGCTGTTCGACCCGATGGAAGGGCATGTCGACCCCTACGGCGTGACCCATGCCTACGCCAAGGCCGCCCGATTGGGCGGTGCGGAGGTCTATCGCAGCACCCGTGTGGAGGAGATCAAAGCGCGTCCCGGCGGCGGCTGGGATGTGGTCACCAATGCCGGCACGATCGAAGCGGAACATGTCGTCAACGCCGGCGGGCTGTGGGCGCGCGAGGTCGGCCGCATGGTCGGGCTGGAGCTGCCCGTGCTGGCCATGGAGCACATGTATCTCTTGACCGAAGACCTGCCGGAGGTGGCAGAGCGCGACAAAGAGCTGATCCACGTCATCGATTTCGAAGGCGAGATCTACATGCGCCAAGAGCGCAAGGGCATGCTGATGGGCACCTATGAAAAGGCGGGCGTGCCCTGGGCGCCGAAGGACACGCCTTGGGATTTCAGCCGTCAGCTTCTGCCGCCCGACCTTGACCGCATCGCCGCCAATCTTGAGGTCGGGTTCGCCCATTTCCCGCCGATCGAGCAGGCGGGCATCAAGCAGATCATCAACGGCCCCTTCACCTTCGCGCCGGACGGCAACCCGCTGGTCGGTCCCGTGCGGGGCCTGCCGGGCTATTGGCTGGCCTGCGGCGTGATGGCCGGCTTCAGCCAGGGCGGCGGCGTGGGCCTGGCGTTGGCCAACTGGATGACGGGTGGGGACCCTGGGTTCGACGTCTGGGCGATGGATGCCAGCCGCTTCGGCGACTGGGCCGGCCGGGCCTACACCAATGCCAAGGTGCGTGAGAATTACTCCCGCCGTTTCCAGATCCGGTTCCCGAACGAAGAGCTGCCGGCGGCACGGCCGCTGCGCACAACGCCGATCTACGATCGCCTGAAGGCAGAGAACGCCGTGTTCGGCGATAGCTGGGGGCTGGAGCACGCGCTCTGGTTCGCGCCTAAGGGCACAGAGCCCGTGGAAACGGTGACCTTCAAACGCTCCAACGCGCACGGCCCGGTTGCGGATGAATGCCGTGCCGTCCGCGAAGCGGTCGGAATGATCGAGATCTCGAATTTCGCCAAGTACGAGGTGACCGGCGCGCAAGCCGAAATCTGGCTGGCGCACATCCTGGCCAACCGGATGCCCGCCCAAGGTCGCATTCTGCTGTCGCCGATGCTGAATCCCAACGGCAAGCTGATCGGTGATTTCACAGTGGCCAAGGCGGGGCCGGAGCGGTTCTACATCTTCGGCTCGGGCGTTGCCGAGGCCTATCACATGCGGTGGTTCACGGAGCATCTGCCCGAGCGCGGCGTGCAGATCCGGCCGATCGGAACAGAGCTCTTAGGCATGTCCGTGGCAGGACCGCGGTCGCGGGAACTTCTCAGCCGGCTGACGGATGAGGATCTATCAACCGAGGCGTTCCCGTTCCTCACTTTCCGCGAGATGGAGCTGGGCCTGATCCCGGCGAAGGTCGGGCGCATCACCTTCACCGGTGATCTGGGGTACGAGATCTGGGTGCGCAGCGACTATCTGGTCGCGCTCTACAACGCGTTGCACGAGGCTGGCCGCGACCTGGGGCTCAAGCTGTTCGGCGGCCGGGCTCTGAACTCCCTCAGGCTTGAGAAGAATTTCGGCACCTGGGCGCGGGAGTACCGGCCGATCTACGGGCCGGCCGAAGCGGGGATGTCGCGCTTCGTCGACCTGCGCAAGAACGACTTTATCGGCCGCGACGCAGCGCTTAGGGAGCGGGAAGAGGGACCCGAACGCCGCCTGGTCACCATGACCGTCGAGGATGCGGGCGTCGATGTCATGGGTGACGAGCCGATCTGGCAAGGCGACAAGGTCATTGGCTGGGTGACGTCCGGCGGCTACGCCCACCATGCCGGCCGATCGGTTGCGCTCGGCTATGTCCCGGCCGACCTTGTCACGCCGGAGATACCGCTGGCGGTCGAGATCCTGGGCGATCTCAGGCCTGCCATCGTTCTGGCCGAGCCTCTGTTCGACCCGCAGGGCAACCGCATGCGCGGCTGATGGACAGCCGCGTCGTAGGTCGCATGCGTCGAGGTGACGATCGACGGCTCTTCGGGACGTGCGTCTGCCTGCGCTTGATCGAGCTTGTCAGAGCTTCTCGAACCTCGGATAGAGCATCCGGGTCAGCGCCTGTGCGCCCCCGCTCTTGCCGACATTGTAGAAGAATTCCCAGTTCGCACCATTCTTCTTGCCGAAAACGGACGTCGGCTGGGCGTACCCTTCCGATATCTTGGCTCCATAGTCAGATGGCAGAAGCATCTGCAGGTTTGCCGACGGTATGAAGTTGCCTTCGACCATTTGCCCGGCGACCTGGCCGTAATACTGCAGCCGTGCCGCGTCCAAGTTGTCGTTGTAGACTTTCATCGAGGCGGCAACGTCAACGGGGCCGTTCTCTCGTTTCCTGACATCTACGTAATCGACAACCTCGGCAGCAGAGCAATTCGCGTGGACGACGGTCGGGGCAGTCGCCGGACCGGACACGAAAAACGCACACCCGGTCAGATTGGCCGTCAGGAAGTAATCACAGTTGGCGCCGAGCCGACCATAATAGGCTTTCCAACTGCCCCATGGCAGCCAATAGCAATTTCCGTCCGTGGCGGCGGTCACGGTCATTCCATGAGCCATGCCCGGACTGGTCACCGCACAGCTGCTACGACTGACCTGATCGACGATCGTCACGTTCTTGGACACGTGACCGCATTTGACCTGTCTGCTTGCCGGCGCGTTGCTGCCACCGCTTGGGCCGGAGATATTGAGACCCTTCTTCAGGTCCGCTTTCAAGACATCACCTACGGCCATCATTCATCTCCCTGTTTATGGTTCCGGAACTGGCGCGGCGTAGTGGGATCCTGACGCCAAGAGGATTCCGGCGCCCTTAGAATAAGGGTCTGCACATTTCAGTGTCTTTTATTGACGTGATTGTCTCCTTCCATGGTCAGACGCGCAATCGGTATGTCTGCATGACGGCGGCATCTCGGCTTGCGCCGTTGGATGCCACACTGCGCGTCCTGCCATTCTCTCGCCACCACAGTTCCTTAGCCGTGAATTACGGCCGCTGGGGCCAAGGAGAGTCGCGATGTGCCTTTGTCACAAACCGCACGGCGTTGAACGCCTACGTCCGACTGTTGGACGGCGGCACGTGGTTGCCGGTCTTGGCGCCAGCATAGGCTTGGCGGGGTGTGCCAAAGGCGGCGGCGGCTTTGGTTCTTTCGGCGAGGCGGCTGCCCCGCTGTTGGTGCCGCCTGACACGGCCGCAGAGATGGGCCAGCAGCTCTGGGCGGAGTTGCTGCGGACTGAGCCGGCATCCCGTGACGGCCGTAAGCAGGCGACGCTGGAGCGGGTCGGCTCCCGCCTGGTCAGGGCGTCCGGCGGCAACCCAAGCCAATGGCAGATGCTGGTCTTTGCCGGAGACGAAGCCAACGCCTTCGCGCTGCCCGGCAACCATATCGGCTGCTATGAGGGCATCTTTGACTATGCGCCGGACGATGCGCACCTGGCGACTGTCGTCGGCCACGAGGTCGCGCACAATCTGGAGAACCATCCGGCCGAGCGTGTCGCCACGGCCCAGGCCACCAATATGGGCATCTCCGCAATCGGCCGCGCCATGAGCGGCGGCGACCCGGAGGCCGCGCAACAGATCGCCGCGATTCTGGGGCTGGGCGCACAGTTCGGTGTGCTGCTACCCTATTCGCGGGAGCAGGAACTGGAGGCCGACGAGGGCGGATTGTTGCTGATGGCCCGCGCTGGGTACGATCCCCGGGCGTCTCTTGGATTCTGGAGCCAGATGGAGCAGGGCGGTGGCCCTCGGCCGCCAGAATTCGCGTCCACGCATCCAGCACCGGGCAACCGCATCGCCCAGTTGGAACAGCTCATGCCCCGAGCGCTGCAAGCCTACGGTGCCTGACAGGTCAGCGCCGGCAATCGGCGACGGTACTCGGCTTCAGGTCACATCGACCGCGGCTGCGTCAGACGCCGGTTCAAACTGCGCGAGAGAAAGTAGAGACGTCGGAAGAGGACCCGGTGGGGCGACCGAGCCAGGAAAGCTCGGTCACGCGGATTGAACGGCAGATCCAGAAATTCAGGCCGAAGCGTTTCGATCAGGTCTCGCTGCAGGCGCGAACCCAGACGCGAACGCGCGTCGATCCCCAGAATGCGGGCGTATAGGCTCGCGGCGTTCAGAATCGGGAACCGCTCGAGGCAGTCCATATCGTGGACCTGTTCCTTGGCCGCCAGCCATCCTGCCTGCCTCTGCTCCAGGAACAGCCGATCGCGCCAGTCCAGCCGTGCCTGAGGTGTCTGCTGCACCCACCGGAACCACTCCTCAAGGCCGAGCGCGGCCGGACTGTCCGGCGGCTCGCCCCGCCATTTCAGGAACATCGCCGTCGCCTCTGCCGGATCCGGCATGCTTTCGGGCATCGACCGCCAGTTGGAGAATCCGCTGGCGATGGCGAATCCGTGCCCGCCGATGCTGATGCCGGTCATGGCATCGCGAACCCCGCGCAAGAATGGCTCGGCGTCGCCACGGGAAATCTGCCCCGGCGCATGGTGGCGCAGCATCCTGTTACGGTCGTCGTGCCGGCCCGTGTCCGACATCGCCCGATGCGGATAGCCGGCCATGCGGGCAAGGCGCGGGGGAAGAACCCGGTCGGCAATCGTCATGCGCGCGGTCAGGCGCGTGAAAGTTCGCACATCCAAATCCGCGCTCTTGGCAATCGCCAGCATCAGACGGGAGTCGAAGCCCGCGGTCAGGCCGAGCCACAGCGGCAGCCCTGTCGCCTGTCGCACACGGGTCATCGTGTCCGTGAGCGCGGCGGCCAGCCACTGCGTTGCCGCGGCGACATCGTCGATCGGTTCGATCGGCAGCATCATCGGGCGCGGCCGGATGCCGCCATCGCCAATTCGCAGCACCTGGCTCGGCAGCAGGCGCCGGATCCCGCCATAGCGTGTCAGAGGCGGCGGGAACCAAGAGATGCCATGCTCGTAGACCAGGACACGCGGATCGATCAGGTCCGGTTCCTTCGGCAGAGCTGCCCCGGCAAGCAGCGTGGGGCTGCTGGAAAGCCACACCGCGCCCTGATGGTCCGTGCAGTACACGCAGCCGAAAAGTGCGGAGGCGTCGGGATAGGCATGGGCCGGTGTCAGCAGCAGCCAGCGGCCGGCCCAGTCGTAGGAAAGATCGGGGACGGTATCGGTTGACGCCCGTTCGATGGCCGTCTTCGGGTCGGGCAGTCTCGCATCGATCGGTACTGCCCGGCCCAGCAGGACCCAGGGCACGCCGTCGGCATCCCGGGTCTTGGTGACGATCAGGTCGGGGCAATGGCTGAGCACGTGCGTCGGACCAAAGGGCTCACAGATCCAGTCCGGCGCCACCGCGAAAGCCTTTGGCGCCAGAAGGAACTGTCGACGGTGCAGCTTGACCCCGTCATCGCCGGAGCCTCCGGCCAGACCGCCCACCCCATCGTCGATGCGTCCCATGCCTCTCCCCACACGCGGCGAACACCGTGCCGCACTGCGTTCGGTCCCGCAGCGGTGCTAGGCGCTGGCGTCCGCTGCGGCCGTTGTGCCCGGGTCGGTCCGGCCGCCGATCCGCCGTGCGCAGGTCAACGCTGCGCGCAGCGGCCCTGCGGCGATCAACAGCGCTACCGCGGCATAGGCGACGACGCCGACGGCGATGGACGAACAGAGGCGCCATGCGCTCGCCATGTCGACGGCTGCCGTGTCCCGCCACAGGGTGACCGCGGCGACCATCATCAGCGTCGCGGCCAAGGGGCGTGCGATCTGGGCGATCTGTTGCCCCATGCTGACATCCGTCAGACGGGCAACCAGATGGCTGCCGATCGGCCATGTCGACAGGCTGCGGATGACGACCGCAATGGCCACCGCGACGACGCCATGCCCCACGGCCAGGAAGACGAGGACGATGCCGAGGGTCGAACCGAAGCTGAGCATGGCCAGGTGCCAGTGCGGGCACCCCAGGCTGCGCAGCAGGATGGCATTGAACGACATGGCGGAGGCCCGGAAGCCGATCAGCGCCAGGATCTGGACCAGAGGGACGGTATCGACCCACTGCTCACCCAGCAGCAGCGGCACGAGGTCGGGCGCGACGACGGCAAACCCGGCGAAGCACGGGAAGCCGAGGGTACTGGACAAGAGGATCGTGGCGCGTAGCAGATCGCCCAACGATTTGCGCTCCGCCTGCAGACCGGAGAAGGTCGGCAGCGCCACCGCCGTCAGCGGCTGGGTCACGCCCGTCTTGATCATGTCGATCAGGCGCCGGGCGGCATTGAAATGGCCGAGCGCCAGGGGGCCCATCATCAGCGCAATGGCGATCCGCGGCACCATCTGGTCGACATACCCCACCAGGCGGATGGCCAGGACGCTCAGATTGAACTTCCAGAGGTCACGGAAGTGCCCGCGCGTCTGCCGGCCGTTGGGCCAGTACCGGCTGAGCGGCCAGGCGATCGCAAGCTGCACCGCAGCCTGAACCAGCTGCGAGGCGATCAGGCTCCACACGCCGTAGCCTGCGAGCGCCAGGCCGACACCCAGCGCCCCGCCCGAGACCACGGCGGCGGACGACGCCGCGGCCAGCGTCTTGTATCGAAGGCTGCGGCGCAGCAGCGCTTCCGGCAGGGAGAACAGCGCGCGCAATACCAAAATGGGCGATGCGGCGATTACGAGCGCCGTCAGGCGATCCTGATCGAAGAGGAATGCCAGTAGCGGCGCTGAGGCCGCCATCAGCCCGGTCATCGCCAGACCGGCGCCGGCCAGGGTCCAGAACATCGTGTCCTTGTGGCCGGCATCCAGATCGCGCTTCTGGATAATGGACTCGAGCACGGCACCGCCCACCAGGACCTCGCCCAGCGTCAGCGCGACCATCACCATACCCAGCAGGCCGTAGGCTTCCGGCCCCAGAAGACGAGCCAGGATTGAGAAGATCACAAGGGTGGCGATCAGCCGGAACCAGGTCGAAGCTGCAGACCACAGGATCGCCCGCCCCAGCCTGGTCCCCAACGGCTGGATCGCAGCCGATCGCGGAGGTTCCGACGGGGTCAGTGAGTGGTCTCCATGGCCGCCGGTGGAGCAGCAGAGCCGGAGACCTGCGCCAGGCGGCGCTCATGCCGGCGGACAATGCGTCGGCCGACCATCCTCTCGATGGGCTGCAGCGTGCGGCCCAGGCGATGGGTGAAGCGCCGGCTTCGGCCCAAGAGCGGAATGCGCTGCAGTTGGGGTATCACGACGCTCTGTATCCTGCGCCAACTATAGATGCGGCGCTTCGCTTCGAAGAAGTCGGTTTCCTGAAGCTTCCACTTGCGCTGGAAGGCCTCAAGGCTGAGGCCGCCCCAGGCGTCGCTCCACCGCAGCAGGAAGAACTCCCAATCGTAGGACCGAAGCGGCCGCCCCGGGCAAGGCAGCACAAAGGTGATCACGGCGCCGGGTTCGAAAACGATCTTGCCGCCGGCTTGATAGACGCTGAGCGACAGGTCGAGATGCTCCTTGCTGGCCTTGAGCCGCTCGTCCAGCGGCCCGATCGTGTCGAAGATCTCGCGCCGCACCAGCACGCAATGGAACTCACAAGTGCCGGTCTCCGCCCGTGACAGCTTGTCCTTCCAGTCGTGCAGCCGATCCAGATGCAGGTTCTGGATTTCCAGGATCTTGCGCCCGGCCGGCGTGTCGACGGCGGAGAAGAAGTCTTCAGCCGACGGCAGATCGGTGAAGGCGCCCCCGGCATGGTGGATCACGTCATGGACCGGATAGCCTTCGCAGGTCAGCGGCGTGACGACGCTGGCACCGGTTTCTTCGGCACAGCCGAGCAGAGCATCGAGCCAACCGTCCGTGTAGATCACGTCGTTGTCGGCGAACACGACGTAAGGGGTGGTCACGTGCTGCAGGCCGATGTTGCGAGCCTGGTTCGGCGACAGGTAATGCTCCACCCGGATCAGCCGGAATCCGCGCTCGGCGGCCTGCCCCCGCAGATAGGCTGCCGTTTCAGGAGGCGAGAACCCGTCCACGTAGACAAGGTCGAACGGTGTGGTCGTTCGGGCATAAAGACTCTCCAGGGACTCATCGGTCATGCTGAACCTGTCCCTGGGGGAGATGACGATCGTTACGATTGGCGCTGCCATGCCGGCCTCTATCGTCTTCATGCGGCGGGCGGACTGCCTTCGCCCGGCTCGCCCGTGGGCATCCAATTCTACAAGCGAGAACCTGTCGTATTCATAAATTGGGCGGGCGTCCGGGTCACTGGGACATCACGCGCTCGTAAATGGAAACCAGCTTGTCGCCCGCGGCGGAGAGATCATAGTCCCGGATCACTTTCGTACGACCGGCCCGCCCCAGCGACGGCCAGGTTTCCGGCGCCTTCAGCAGCCCAAGCAGCGCGTCGGCCAGCGCCTCGGCGTCGTGCTCCGGCACCAAGTGGCCGCTTATGCCGTCCTCCACCAGTTCCGGAATGCCGCCATGGAGCGTGCTGACCACCGGCAGCCCCATGGACATCGCCTCTTTCAACGTGTTGATGGGGGCGTCTTCGTCCCCTTGCCGCGACGTCACGCTCGGGGCAACGAAAAGGTCCGATTGTGCCAGCAGGTCCGTGACGCCGGCTTGCGTCAACTCGCCCACCAACCGGACGCAATCACCCAATTGCAGCTGCCCGATCCGGTCGACCAGATCGTCGTGCAAGGGCCCGTCCCCGGCGATCGTGTATTCGACGTCGTGCCCATGGCGACGAAGCGCGTCCATTGCTTCGATCGCGTAGCGTATGCCTTTCTTCTCCACAAGCCGTCCAACGGTCGCGATCCGGATTGGCCGGCCGTTCTCCATCGTCCGCTCGCGGAACGGAAACCGCGCGCCGTCGATGCCGGAGTGCAGCACGTCGATGCGGTCTTCCGGGCAGCCGAGGGAAACCGCTTTCTGCCTGAAGTATCGGCAGTTCGCGACGAAGAAATCGGCTTCGCGAAACACTTGATCATAAACGTGCCGGCCGTTTTCCTTCACGTGCTTGCTGATGTCGAAGCCGCGGAAATGCACGACGATCTTGCCGTTCAGACCGGCCACGCGACGGAGCTGCAAGGCCGGCTTGGCGAGCGTTCCGAACTGGCAATGGATGATGTCGAATGGCGGCTGACGGCGCAGCGTCCGGCTTTCATAGAGAAGACGCAGACTGGCCGCGCGGCGTCCGAAACGAAACGGGTTCAATGCCTGCGCGGGAAGCGCGCCGGTCAAGCCCCGCGCCACCATGACCGGCGCATGGAAGAGGCGGCCCATGGCGGTTCTCGGCATCTCAAGATCGAGAACCCGTTCGTCGAGGGCGTAGGCGCGGATGTCGGCATGCATCTGTGCGCCAACGCCCTGCTCTCTGACGAACGGCATGATACTCAGTTCATGCCCGCGTTCGATCAGCTGAACGGCAAGGTTGATGACGAACGTCTCCGACATGGCCGGAAACCTGTGGACGAAGAAGGCCACGCGCACGCCGTCACCTACCCGGCGCGGAACTTCCGTTCGCCACCGGCATTCCAGTGGCTACGGACCTGTGGTGGGAGGCGTAAGGGGAATGCTGTCAGGATCGCACAGCCTGCCCTTGTGCGGCCGAAATACTGCATCTCAATCCGGGTTGTCGCATCGTTTCATCGATGCCGTGGTCTGGGTCCGCAAGGCGCATGCGCCAGATGGGTACAGCGGACCATGCCACACCGAGACATAGTCCATAAAGTCCAGCCGCATCACGACGTGCCGCCGGATCCGCGAGAGGCCGCGTACCAGGGCATGGCTGCGACCTAGAGACGCGCCGAGACGCCGATTATGGCGAGATTGCGATCGAACTCGCTTTCAGGATCGTCCGACGTGCGCGTCGTGAACTCATAGCGGGCGAAAGTGGCCAGCACCCGGTTGACGATGTATTCGACGCCAGCGGTGGCTCGGAATGTCTCGTCGGTGCGGTCTATGCCCTCGAATTCATCGATCCGATACGATCCATCGACGTCGATCAGCAGGTTGCGCAGCAGCTCGTGCGTAGCGCCAATGCGCAACTCCGTGCGCACGCGACTGGACGCCCCGCCGACGCGCGTCGCCTCGTCGCGGCGGATGATCGATGCGCGCAAACCAGTCAGGGCCGTGACGTTCCAGTCGATCCCGGCGTTGAGGGCAAGCCCCGTAAAGTCATCTTCCGCCGGATCCAGAAAATCCTGATGGAACACACCGACGCCGACCTCTCCGAAGACGATCCCGTTGAAGTCGAATGCGCTGCCGGTCAAGGCCGTGAACGTGTTGGACTCGCTGTCATCGCTCTCACGAGAAGTGAAGCGCAGAGCCGAGAACTGCCCTTCGACGAAGGCGTCGACCTTGGGTGAGATCTCGTAAGAGACACGGGCAATGCCGCGATACCTCTGGCGGTCTTCGTCGTCTTCCTCTTCCGGCAGGAAGTCTTCCAGCCGGACCTCACCTGTCAGCGTGAAGGATACGCGGTTCAGGGTATAGTCTGTGCTCAGGTCGGCCTCGAAGAGGTTGCGCTGCAGAGGCTCGTCCAGATCGGCATCTTCCGGATCGGATCGAGAGACGGTCTCGCGCTGGAATCCGGCCGCCGCCCCGACCTGCAGAGACGAATCGATCTCGTAGTCGACGCTGGCGTCGAAGCCGAACTCTTCATTGCTCTCCGATCTGTTGTCGACGTACTGCGTGAACCGGCCGAACGCCTCAGCCCGGACCTCAATGCCCTCCAGTTCCTCGCGGACGCGCACCAGCGGCTCGACGACGAAGGCGATGTCGGCCCGCACGATCTCGTCATCGGCGAAGATGTTGTCGTCCAGCTGCAGTTCCGTAGACAACGACGGGAAGAACCGCCAGGGGCCTGCCGGCAGCCCGATCGGATCGAACAGGGGCCGGGCCCTTTCGCGGATGGTCTCGGCGCGCGCCGGCTCGTCCTGCGCAACGGCGGGGGCGGCTCCCGGCATCGCGAACAGCAGGGCCGTCACAGCCATGATCAGGCCGAAGGGCATTGCCCTGCCAAGCGCACGGTTCCCCATCGGGCCGGGTCCGGTCATCGCCCGGCACCGCCGTCCTGGCGGCGCCTGCGGCGGTGATCAGAAGAACCGCTCGAAGACGTTGATGACGTCACCGGGCTGTACCACGGCATCACGGGGGGCCCTGGCCTCTGACGGTAGCTCGCCGATGCGCTGGCGGGTGATCGACACATAGTCCTGCTCGGCGCGGTAGGTGAAGCCGCCGGCGATGGAGACCGCCGTCAGCACCGTCATGCCCGGCTGATAGGGGAACTGTCCCGGAGCCGAGACCTCGCCCAGCACGAAGATCGGGCGGTAGGTCTCGACCTGGGCGCTGACATCCGGGTTCACCAGGAAGCCGTCGGCAAGGCGCTGTTCGACTTCGCCTCTGAACGCCTCCAGCGTAAGCCCGCGGGCCGGAACCAGGCCGATCAGCGGCATCGACACGTCGCCGCCGTCGCTCACGGCAAACACGCCGCTCAGCGACTCCTGACCGAACACGATGACGTTGATGCTGTCGCCGGTATCCAGCCGGTACGCCCCGTCGCCGCCTTCCTGCAGCGGCGGCAGAGACGATCCGGGGGAACAGGCGGCAAGGAAGACAAGTAAGAGAACGATCTTGATGCGCTGGCCCGTCATGAGCTCCTAATCCTGGAAAGAGGTAGGCCACCGGGGCAGCAGAATAGCCGATTGTTCGGAAATCTCACGTTAATTCGTTTGTGCTAACTGCGTTCGGCAGTACTGCACGACGTCATGCATCGCCCGGTGGAAGGCCGGGGCGAACAAGAGTGGATGCCCGAAACGTGCAGGGCGGACCTTGCGTCGCGGCCCCGCGCCACGCTCCCAACGGCCAGAACGTACCGCGGCATCTCGTCCGCGGCCGACGGCCCGATCGCCTTTTCCGCAAGACCGGCGCGTCGCGTGGGGAGTATACGATGCTGCAGTGCCAAAAGGATTGGCGTCAATCAGAACGGAAGCCGGGATCATGAGCCAGCAAGACACCGTCCTTGTCACCGGCGGCGCCGGCTATGTCGGCAGCCATGTCGTCCGCCATCTCATGGACGCGGGCGTCCCCCTGGTCGTCGTGGACGATTTCACGACCGGATATCGCTTCCTACTGCCGCCGGAGGTACCGCTGGTCGAAGGCGATATGGCCGATCCGGCGGTGCTGGACCGTGCCGTCGGCGATCACGGGGTCACCGCCGTGATGCACTTTGCCGCCAGCACCTTCGTGCCCGAATCGGTCGAACGGCCGCTGGAGTACTATCGCAACAACGTCACCAACTCCGCCGAGCTGCTGCAGCGATGCATCGACGCGGGCATCCGCAACTACATCTACTCGTCCACCTCTGCCGTCTATGGCGTGCCGGAAGAACTGCCGGTCGGCGAGGATGCGCCCACCTTCCCGATCAGCCCTTACGGCTGGTCGAAATTCGTGGTCGAACGGATCCTCGATGACGCCGCCAATGCCTATGACCTGAACTATGTGACCCTGCGATACTTCAATGTGGCGGGCGCCGATCCGAAGGGGCGCACCGGCGAAACCAACCCCCACGCGACCCACCTGGTGAAGAAGGCCTGTCAGACGGCGCTCGGCCAACGTGGCGAGCTGCTGATCTATGGCGACGACTATCCGACGCCCGACGGGACCGGGATTCGCGATTATGTGCACCCCATGGACTTGGCCGAAGCGCACCTGAAGGCACTGTCGCGTCTCGTCGACCAAGGCGGCCGGCTGACACTGAATTGCGGCTATGGCCACGGGTTTTCCGTGCTGGAAGTGGTCGAGGCGCTGGAACGGGTCGCCGGGATGACGCTGCCGGTGCGCCGGACCGAGCGGCGGCCGGGCGATCCGCCGGCCATCTTCGCCCGTGCGGAGCGGATCAAAGAGGCGCTCGATTGGCAGCCGAAATACGATAGCATCGACACCATCGTCGCCACGGCCCTCGACTGGGAGCGCAAGCTGGCGGCGATGCCCGAAATACCCGCCTGACCGGCGGCACAGCCGTCGTTGATCATCGGGCAGACACCTTGTCGGATCGGAAGGGGGCACCATGCGCATCTTGATGACCGGGCATCGCGGCTATATCGGAGCCGTCGCGGTTCCGCTGTTCCAGAACGCGGGGCACGAGGTCGTCGGCATGGACAGCGACCTCTACCGCAATTGCACCTTCGGCGACGATATCGGGCCCGCCGGGCGCATCGACAGCATCGACAAGGATGTGCGTGATGCTGTCGCGAAAGACTTCCGCGGCTTCGACGGCGTCGTCCACTTGGCGGCGCTGTCGAACGATCCGCTCGGCAACCTGAACCCCGCGCTGACCTTTGCGATCAATCACGAAGCGGCCGTCCATGCCGCGCGCTGCGCCAAAGCTGTCGGGGTGCCGCGGTTCGTTTTCTCGTCATCCTGCAGCAATTACGGCGCGGCCGGCGACGACATGATCGACGAGACCGGTGCGCTCAATCCCATCACGCCCTATGGCGAGTCGAAGGTGATGGCCGAGCGCGACCTTGTGGAACTGGCCGACCGTGAGTTCTGCGTCGTCAACCTGCGCAGCGCCACGGCGTACGGGGTATCGCCGCGGCTACGGTTCGACTTGGTTCTGAACAACCTCGTGGCGTACGCCTATGCGACCGGAGAGGTCTTCCTGAAGAGCGACGGGACGCCCTGGCGCCCCATCGTCCATATCGAAGATATTTCGCGCGCTTTCCTGGCAATGCTGGAGGCGCCGGGCGACGTCGTGCAGGCGCAGGCCTTCAATGTCGGCAGCACGGCCGAGAACTACCGGATGAGCGAGCTGGCGGACATCGTGGCCGATGTCGTGCCCGGAAGCCGCGTCACCTACGCGGAGGACGCCGGTCCGGACAAGCGGTGCTACCGCGTGGATTGTTCCAAGATTTCGCGCCTTGTGCCAGGCTTTCAGCCGCAATGGACAGCGCGGTCCGGGGCCGAGCAGCTTTATCAAGCGTACAGAGGTACGGACCTGCGGCAGGAGGATTTCGAGGGCGTACGCTATCAGCGCATCGCGCAGATCCGGGCTCTGCTCGACAGCGGCGCGCTCGATGTGGGGCTGCGCTGGAAGGGTTCGCCGCAACGGCCCGCGACGGCCACCGCGGTCGCCGAGTGACATCTGGGAAGGCCGGAGCGTCCCGTGAGCGCGTTCCAGCGGCGGCTGCTCCATCAGGTCGAGCAACTCTATTTCGCGGTCGGCATCTTGCTGATGGCGGGATCGCTGTCGTTTCTGCTCAGCGACCTGGGCTCCCTCGGCGCCTACACGGTTGAAGGCGCGATCGAAGGCAACCGGCGGTTCCAGCTGTTCGCAGGCGTCTTCTACGGGACGGCGATCGTCTATCTCGCCGTAAACGCCCAAAAGGCCGCCGCCCTGCTCCGCCGCAACGGGTGGCTGGTCGCTTTCATCGGCTTCGTCCTGCTCTCCGTCCTCTGGTCCGACGAGCGTGCGCTGACGATACGGCGCGGCATCGCGCTGTTCGGCACGACAGCCTTCGCCCTGCACCTGGTCATGCGCCGGCCGCGGGACGAGTTCATCGAGTTGATCGCGATGGCCTTCGTCGCCATGGTCGCCATCAATCTGGCCTTCATCATCGCGCTTCCCGGTGTCGGTATCGACTTCAACCGCGGCGGCGACTGGCGTGGCGTGCTGCAGCACAAGAACGCATTCGGCACCACGATGGCCTTGGCGGCCCTCGTCTTCGTGGTACAGCAGCGACGCGGCGGGTTGCGGGGCTTCATCTACCTGGCAATGACCGTGGTGGCGCTGCTGATGGTCTATCTGTCCGGTTCGCGGACGGCCTGGCTCATGGCGTTCGGCGTGTTCGTCATCGGCATGCCGTTCTTCGCGGTCCTGCAGACCGGCCGCCTATCGGTCCCCGCCCGGCTTCTTCTGCTCACGGTCTTCGGCCTGGGCGGCCTCTTGCTCGTGCTCAGCAGTTTCTTCGGTGTCGCGCTCACCGCCATCGGGCGGGACGCGACCTTGACCGATCGCACGATCATCTGGGACCTGGTGTTCGATCTGGGCATGCAGCGGCCCTTCTTAGGCTATGGCTTCGGGGCGTTCTGGCAAGGCGATGCCGGCCTTATCATCGCCGAGCTGTTCAGCAGCATCGGTCACGCCCACAACGGCTATATCGACCTCTGGCTGTATCTCGGCTTCGTCGGCGTTGCCGTGTTCCTGCCCAACTTGGTGCTGCTCGTCGTACGGCTGATCCGGGAGGCCACACGCTATCGTGGGCCGGAGATCGCGTTCTTTCCGCTTTTCGTCGCAATGATCCTGGTGCACAACACGGTTGCCCGGTCGTTCCCGGAACACAGCAGCATCGTCTGGGTCCTGCTGGTGGCGGGCCTGGCCTATACCAGCCTGCCCTATCCGGACTGTTTCCGGCGGCGGATCCCGGGCGACCGACAGACGACATTCGGCAACAGAACGGCGGGCTCCGGCCCCGTTCTCGTCACGGCACGGGGCTGACCGGCCGATCACACGGCCCTCAGCGGCGTCGGCAATGCATGGCGCAAGGAGAGGTGACATGGCCGGCCGACGTGACCTGCTGCATCGGGCGATTGCGGTCCCGGCCGCTGCGGCGGCGGGCGTCGCCGTGTCCGCTCCATCCCCGGCGACGGCCGCCGGGGACAATGGCGAGTGCCTAAGCCTGCGGGACCCCGAATTCGGTGCCGTCGGTGACGGGCAAGCCGATGACAGTGCCGCTTTCGACCGCTGGCTTGCAGCACTGCAGCAACGCGGTCGGCCGGGCAACATTCCGGCCGGGCGCTACCGCGTGCCTGCCATCACGCCGATTTCGACCACGGGATCGCTGGTCATCCAGGGGGCTGGACGCGATCTTGCCGTGCTGGACGGCGAGGGCAGTGCGCCCAACAACATCTTCAATCTGCGCCACAGCGTGTCCGTCGACGGCGTGACCTTCGCCAATTGGCGCCGCGTCTTTGTGATCTCCGACGGATCCGACGCCGATACGGGGCACCGCGCCTTCCCGGAGCACTTTCAGTGGACTGAGGATATCGGCGAGTTCCGGCTCACCAGCTGCGCCTTCCGCGGCACCACCCAGCCCGTCTATTTCTGGTCCGGCGGGCCCTATCACGAACCGACCATCAACACCGAAACCGAGCCGACGATCCACCGCATCGTCCTGACGCATAACATCGTCGAACGGGCCTGGGGCGGCTTCTACATGGCCGTGCTGAACCTCAACGACGTCTGGATCGAGGGCAACGAGTTCTTCGACATCGACGCGACGGAGGCCGGATACAACGAGTCAGGCCGTGCGCCGCTGTTCGGCTGCGCTGGCCAGGCCGTCGAACTGGGCCGGGACCGCGGGCTCTACGAACGCACGACCGGCCGGTTCTACATCCGCAGCAACGTCTTCCGGAACATCCTGGACCGCCGTCATGCGGCGTCGACCGGCCGGTTCCCGGAGGTGCAGGCGATCAATATCGTCGGCGCCACCTATTTCGAGATCATCGGCAACCACCTGGAAAACGTGTACAGCGACCCGCCCGACGTTCCGCCGGCCACGGTGATGGATTGCGAAGGCATCTACCTGAAGGCCGTTCACGGCAAGATCGCACACAACGACCTGATCAATTGCGGGCGGGGCGAAGCGTCGATCAACATCAAAGGCAGCACCTACGACAGCCGCGGCGAGATCAAGCAGACCGGCGCCGGAACCCATATCTTCATCCACCACAACACTCTGATCTGGGACCACCCGACCTGGGCGCGCGAGGTGACGGCAATCCGCCTTGGCGGCGACCACCACATCGTGTCGAACAACTTCATCTCCGGCTATGCGCACCCGCATTCCGACTATGCGCCGATCTATGAACCGGACCAGGGTGCGCGCGACAATATCGTCATCACCGACAACATCATCCGCGACAGCCGCTTCATCCACGGCATCGCGCTTCGCTGCGGCGGCAGCGGCCGGACGATAAGGGGCAACATCATCGACGGCCTGGACGGTGCGGGACAGAACAACGACCGCGACACGGTCGGCATCCTCTTGCGCACGCGCGCCGAGGGCGTGGACATGTCCGACGTTCTTATCTCCGAGAACCAGGTGAGACGCCTGACCGCGCGCCCGGACCGCCGCACGGTCGGGCTGCAGGTATGGGCCCATGAGGCGGAATTCCGCGATGTCGTGATCGGCAGCAACATGCTGGCCTCAGGTCTGGACTGCGGCATCCATCTGCGTGGCATGACTTGCGAGCGCGTGACGATCGTCGGCAACCACCTGACCGGCGCGTCAACACCGGTGGACCTTGGCGCCACAGTCGCTGGGCTTGTCGCCCATGACAATCACGGCTGGCTATCGACCGAGGTCAGGTCCGAAGCCTTCACCATCGCCGGATGGGGCAAAGCGCGGCTGCGTCTCACCCTGCCCCATGCGCGGCCTGGCGACGGCATCCGGTGGGCGGCCGACCATGATCTGAGCGGAACGCTCATCTCCGCCCAGGTGACCGGCGAGGGGGAAGTGACGCTGACCCTGTTGAATGCCGCGCAGGAAGAGCTGGCGATCCCCCAGGTCACCTGGTCGCTGTCGGCGGTTCGCCACAGCTGACGCCGCCGAGCGTAAAAGGGTCGGCCTATGGCCGCCCCGTCGTCAGAAGACGCTCATAGCCAGCGGCCATGCGCTCCAGCGTGAACAGGGCTGCGATGCGGTCGGCGGCCCTTACCAGCGCCGCTCGACGATCGGGGTCCGCGGCAAGCGCCACAATCGCCTCAGCCCAGACCCTCGGGTCGTCGTGAGGCAGCAGGACCGCACCATCGGGTCCATCGTCCGGCCGCACCACCTCGCTGATCGTCGGGATATCGCTTGCGACAACCGGCAGACCCGCATGCAGCGCCTCGACGACGGCCAGCGGCATACCTTCGTACAGCGAGGGCATCGCGAACAGGTCGAACGCGCCGAGGATGTCGGTAATCTCCTCTGGCGGGCGTGCGCCCAGCCAGTGCATCCGCTGGCCCATCGGTTGGGCCTGCGCCCGAAGTTCGGCCTCCAGGGGGCCGGATCCGGCAATGGCCAGGTGCAAATCCGGCACCGAGGCCATGGCTGCCAGCAATACGCGTTGGTTCTTCTGATCCGCCAGGCGACCGATGGTCCCGACGACGAACCCGTCCGCCGGCAGCTCCAGACAGCGGCGCGCCGCCAGCCGATCCAGGCGGCGGGGTGGCAGGGCGACACCGTTCGGGATAACGGTCAGGATCCTGCGGTAGCGGGCGCCCTGTCTGCCGAAGCTCTCGGCGACGGCACGGGAAACTGCCACGACGCGGGTGTAGAGGCCGAGCCGCGCCCAGAGCCCGTCGGCCATGCGCTTGGGGCGGGAAATCGTCTCGATCGGGTAGTGGTGAGAGACGGCGCGGACCGGCACCCCTGCCAGCCAGGCCGCCAGGCTGCCCAGCAGGTTGGCGAGCGGCAGTGAGCAGCAGACGGCGTCGGGCCGCAGCCGCCGCAGCAGGACCACAAGGCGCCAGAAGATGATCGCATAGGCCAGCGGCCCGCGGGCCGGACGGTCCAACAGCACCTGCGCGTCGGGATCGCCCTTGTAGGCCGGCTGCTGAAGATAGAGGAACCACGAGACGGCCCGGTGGCCACGGGCCCGCATCTCGCGCGCCAGCTGCAGCTGCAACAGCTGAGCACCACCGGGATCGAGCTTCGTGCCAAGGAAGACGAATGACTGGCCGGGCATCCGGTTCCCCAGGGCGCTGCCGATCACCATCGTGCCGCGCAGCATGCCGGAACGGGTCAGGCGGCATCATCCGAGCGATCGCAATGCCACCTCCGGCCAATGCCGGCCAGACGATGCCAACTGAACACGAGCGAATCGGCTTGGCAAGCCGATCGCGATCTGTTGCACTGCAACTTCCGGGGGAAAACGAACCGCTGCGTCGGAATGCCGTATCACACTCTGGTGTATAGGTCTGACCGATATTGTTTTTGACCGAAACAACCGATGACTCTAGGATTGTTTGTAATTCAGCGTGTTGGACAACGCTTCCGCAGTGTGCGACTGCGGGAAATGCCGTCAGATGCGGCAACAACGGGGCAGAGGGTGCGGCGGCACGGTCGCTCGTCGCAACAAAGGGGGGCAGAGACAGACTCTCCGTAGCTCAAGAAGTGGCGCGGTTGGTCGGATCGGGAGCGTGCATATGAGCGAAAGCGGCTCGCACCGTAATCCGATATTCCGGGGTTTCCGCCTGGCCCAAGGACTGGGGCCGGAGGGTTGCATGGTGGCGAGTTTGGCAAGGAGGGTGTATTGACGGCATCATCCATGCGGGTCCGCCCGGAGCCGGCGCCTGACTCCTTCGCCTATGTCGGCGAAAATGTCGCCGTTCCGATCCCCGAGGATGCGGCCAACGATCCGGCGCCGCGTCGGCGTCTTTCGAATTGGGGGCATCCACGGCGGTCCCCACTGCCCATCGCCATCGTCCTCGTGAAGCTTACCGATTTCGTCGCTGCGATCGGCATCGGGCTCCTGTACGCCAGTGAATATGTCAGTTTCGCCGGGGATGCCGTTGGCTTTCGCGAAGCGTTCCTGCTGCTTATCCTCGGTTCCGCTGTGTTCCTGCAGACGCTTCGCAAATGCCGGCAGTACGACAAGGCGGAGCTTGCGCAGGGCCACAACGTCTTCCGGCCGCTGGTGCCGGCCGTCGGCCTGTCGGCCGCGACGGTCGCTATCGTCAGTCTAGCCATAGGGCAACCCGTGCTACTGGCGTTGACCGCCCTGATCTGGCTGTTGGGCCTTCTGGGCGTGGCCCTGATTGCCCGCGGGTGCCTTATGTGGTTCATCCGCCGTTGGCAGACGGCGGACAGTCTCGCGACCCGCATCGTCGTCGTCGGTGCAACAGAGGTCGGCCATCGCGTCATCCGCGCTGCCCTTGAGGCCGGCGACGGCTCGGTGAAGATCGTCGGCGTCTATGACGACCGCAAGGATCGGCTGCCGCCGGAAGTCCTCGGATGCCCGATCCTGGGGACGGTCAAGGACCTGATGACGAGCCGCAAGGTCGACCAGGTCGACAGGATCATCATCGCTCTGCCCTGGTCCGCCGAAGCGCGGATCCTCAGCATCCTGAAACAGCTGCGCAATGCATCGCCGGACATCGCCCTGGCGCCCGACCTTGCCGGCTACCTGTGCCAGACGCGGTACGAACTGGAGCCGGCGGCCCTGCTGCAGCGCCCGGTGACCGGCACTTACTGGCTGTTCAAGGCGTTCGAGGACCGTCTCTTGGGATTGCTGCTGCTGTTCGGCGCAGCGCCCCTGATGCTGATCGTCGCCGCGCTGATCAAGTTCGACACGCCCGGCCCCATCTTCTTCGCACAATCGCGTTTCGGCGTGCACAACCGGGTCATCCGCGTCTTGAAGTTCCGGACCATGCGCCATGAGGCCCGGGACCCGCTTGCCGTAAAGCAGACCGATCCGAACGACGAGCGCGTCACGCGCATCGGCCGGTTCCTTCGCCGCTATAGCCTTGACGAGCTGCCGCAGCTGATCAACGTCGTGCGCGGCGAGATGTCGCTGATCGGGCCGCGCCCCTATGCGTTGCGCATGAATGTCGGCAGCCGCTTCGCCAAGGATATCCTTCTGGAGTATGCGCTGCGCCGGCACGTCAAGCCCGGCATCACTGGCTGGGCCCAGGTCAACGGCCATGCCGGACCCGTGCTGGACGAGGGACAGTTTCAGGCACGGCTCAGGTACGACCTGCACTATGTCGAAAACTGGTCGCCGGCGCTGGATATCCGGATCCTGTTCCGCACCTTCGGGGTCGTTCTCAGCGGCCGCAGCAACGCGTAACGCGCCTTAACCCACCGCTCGCACAGGAACCACGATATGGGTGGGAACTGACCGTCTTGGGCCGCAGATGCCCATCGGCTTGTCGTCCATGACCCATCGCGACACGGATACCGGCGAGGGCCCGATCTATGCCGTCGCCATTCCGGTGCACAACAAGGCCCCTCACCTCGCGCGCTGTCTCGCCTCGGTCTTCGCCCAGACGGAACGGCGGCTTGAGGTGGTGGCGGTCGACGATGCCTCGACCGATGAGAGCGCCGATGTGCTGACGCAGTTCGGCGGCGAGCCGCGGCTGCGTGTGTTCCGCCGCACGACGCCCGGCCCCGGCGGTTATGCTGCCCGCAACCTGGCCGTGGAGGAAGCGCGAGCGCCTTGGATCGCCTTTCTCGACGCCGACGATGAATGGCTGCCGGACCACCTGGCGCGCATCGAAGCCGTCCGGACGCAATCCGACGACGATGTCGGATGCCTGTTCGCCGGCTACGACAATCTGGAAAACGGCAAACCCTGGCGTGATCCCTATTCCCGGATGCACGGCGATGGCGAGCCGAGGCGACTGGACCTGAGCGCCTATCTGGAGAGCTGGCTTCAGTTCAAAGACAGTCCGATCTGGACGTCTTCGACCGTGGTGCGGGCCGACATCCTGCGCGCTACGGGCGGGTTTCCCGCCGGCCGATGCGTTCGTGGCGGTGACAAGGATGCGTGGCTCAAGGTGCTCTCGCGGTCGCAAGCGATCTATGTCGGCGAGATCGGCGCCCTCTATCACCGGGATGCCGAAAACCGCGTAGCACGGGCGATGCCGGCCGATCGCGAACACTGCATCTGCGCCACCGTCCGCGACCTGCTTGCGGAAGAGCGGCGCCCTTCCATCCGCCGCCTCTTGAAGCGTGTGGCGAACATGGAAACGCTGGGATATGCCAAGCTGATCGCTCGGGTGCGGCGTCCCTCGCCGGTTGTCTTCCGCCGCTTTTACGTACTGACCGGCCCGCTGCAATTCGGATTGATCCTGTGCTTTTGGATGTGGCCCGGCCTGCCGCGGTCCGGGTTTGCGCGCGCGCTGCGGGCGATGTTCCGTTGGCGGCGTCAACCGACTGGAAACCTTGATGCGGGTAGGTCCGGATCGGGATGTTGAGGCGACCGCGGTCACAATAGGGATGGAGATCGTTTTGGCGGTTGCCAAGCGGCCAGGCTTGAGCCACAGGGTTTGGCTGCTACCCTGAGGTGAGAGCCTTCGGCTGGGCGACGGCATCGGTTCGGCACCGGGTCCGTCGAAACGCCGGATGAGAGGTGGCGGCAACCGGCTGCGCGTTCGTCCAACGGTCGCAGATCCGGCCCTGCCGCAAGTGAAATGGGGCATGCCGGTGCTGAGATAGCCGCAGCCCAGCGGGATTGGCCACGATGGATTGGATTGCGGCTTCGGTGAAGCGACTGCTCGGCTCGATCGGCCCGACCGGGGGCGACCACCGTGGCGTATCACCGTCGGATCAGGCGGACACCGCGCCCGGAAACGGCGCAGCCGGAAGCGAGGGGCAGGAAGCCGAATCCGACATGGCGGACGCCGTGTGGACGCAGCCCGTCGATGGCCGCCTCTCTGCCGACGCGCTGATCGACCTGTTCGAGGATGAGGAAACGGCTCCCGAGGTCGAGCACCCCATATCCCTGACGCCGGTCGGCACCGAGCGCGTCGCTGCCACCGCACAAGGCAGGAAGCTGGAACGGGTCTCCAGGGCATTCACGCCCAGCCAGCCGAAGCGGGTTCGTTCGGATTTCGCCGGCCGTGGCAGACAGCTCGCCACCATCGTCGGCGCCATCGAAGACCAGCGCTCGCATGTCGTTCTGTTCGCCCATCGCGGGCTTGGCAAGACGTCGCTGGCCAATGTCGTCGGCTCGGAAGCGAAGCGCAGCGGGTACCATGTCATCCGGTATGCCTGCAGTGCCGAGACCGATTTCAGCGCCCTGTTCCGCAGCCTCGTGGACAAGATCCCCCCCGACCGCATCGAAGGGGCGGGCACGACGGGGCGCCGCGGTCTGCCGGCACGGCTTGTGCCGAGCGAGGCCATCGATTTCTGCAGCCGCATTTCCAAGGGCCGTATCCTGATCATCATCGACGATCTGGATGCGATCCGGGATGCCACCTTCCACCGCTCGCTGGTGGAGACGATGAAGGGGATCTCGGATGTCGGTGCACCGCTGACCTTCCTGGTGCTGGGCGTGGCTCACGACCTGGAAGCGTTCTTCGGCGAAGACGGGCGGATCGAACGGAACATCGTGACCGTCCACCTGCCGCATATGACGCAGCGGGAGCTCTCTTCGATCATCGATTGGGGGCTGGATGTCTCGGGCCTGACGATCGATCCGGAGGTCAAGAAGCTGGCGGTGATGCTGTCGCGCGGGCTTCCGTTTGTTGTCAGCTCGCTGTGCCTACACGCCGGCTGTGCTGCCGTGCGCGCCGAGCGTGATGAGATTGGTTCGGAGGAATTCGCCTATGCGATGCGCCGGCTCGTCGACCAGATCGACCCGCGCGTCATCGATGCCTATCGCCGGGTGACGCGCGCGGAATCCCATACCTTCATGGTCGACATTCTGTTCGCCGCCGCCGCCGCCAGGATGGACGAGCACGGCCGGTTCACCATCCGCGACGCCGCTGCCATCCGCCTGGGCGACGGCCGCAAGGCGGTGCCGGAAGCCGTCATAGCGCGCGTCTTCGACGGTCTTGCCGACGAGGAGGGCGTGCTGGAACGGCATACCAGCAGCCTGCAAGAGGTCAGCTTCGGCTTCCGCAGCGAGCTGATGCGGCCCTACGTGGTGATGCGGCAGAGCTTGAGGTATGGACTATTCGATCCCGCCGGATCGGATATCGGCTGACGGGCGGCCGCCGTCGGGCAGGCTGCGGGTGGCCACCAGCATCCGGTAGATGGCGTGGGGGTTTGTGATCAGATAGCGCATGAACAAGCGCCTCGGCTCCTGCCACAGGCGGTAGAGCCATTCCAGGCCCGCACGCTGCATCCAGTCCGGTGCCCGCTTCACGGTGCCGGTCAGAAAGTCGAACATGCCGCCGCAGGTCTTGATCCAGGTAACGCCGGTGAGGTGCCGAGCCTGGTCGACGGCGAACTGCTCCTGCCGTTCCCGCCCCATCGCCACCCATAGGACATCGGCACCGCTGGCGACGACGTCTGCAACGATCGCCTCCGTCTCTTCGGGTTGGAAATATCCGTCCCGGCTGCCGGCGATTTTCAGGTCGGGGTAGAGCGTGCGAACTCTGGCAACGGCCGCGGCATTCGCCTCCGGCTTCGCCCCGAGGAAGTAGAACGAGATGCCAGCGGCCTCTGCCGCAGCGGCCAGGTCGTGGAACGCATCCGTCAACGCCACGCGTTCCGGCAGCGGGGTCCGCGTCAGCCAGCGGCTGGCGAAGACCAGCGACATCCCATCGGCCACCATGATATCGGCGCGGTCTGAGAGCGTGCGGAAGCCGGCCTTGCGGGCATAGAGCGAGAGAGCCTGGCCGTTCGCGTCGAAGACGAGCCGCGGGGCCAACTGCCGGCCAGCCGCGACATTGCGGCGCCAGTCGGCCACCATCCGATCGGCAAGCGATCGCCGCGACAGGCAGTCGATCTTCATCCCGCCGATCAGCAGGCGCTGCGCACTGCCTGCGTCGCCGGTCACATCTCCGGCCAAATCGCGCTCCGACGTCATCGGGGGCTTGCTGCCTACCGCGAAGCCCGCTGCGGCACCTGGGCCAGCACGGCACCGACGGCCGCTGAGGTTGCGGCCCGCAGCTTCTCCAGGGCCCGCGCCAGCTGCTGACGCGGGGTGCTGCGCCACCGGGAGACCATCATCACCGCGTCGACGAGCCGTGCGAGCAACAACCCGTCCGGAGCAGTCAGCAGACCCGGCGAGTCGAGGATGATGACCTCGTATTCAAGCCGGAGCCTGCGGATCAGTTCTGCCATGGCCGGCCCGCCGAGCAATTCGGCGCTGCTTGAGCTGCTGTGCCCGGCCGGAACCACCATCGCTCCGCTTGCGGCATCCTCCGTGACCGCGGCCTCTGTCGTGCTCTGGCTGGCCAACAGGTCGGTCAGGCTGCCGTGGTCGCGCAGCCGCATCGTCCGGGCGAGCTTGGAGTTGCGGACATCACAGTCGACCAGCACGGTCCGGTGGTCTGCGCGGGAGAGCGCGCGGGCGAGCAGCACGGCCAGTGTCGTCTTGCCCTCGCGACGCCGTGGCGAGGTCACCAGAATCACCAGCCCATCGCGGCGCTGCTTGGTCGCCAGAGACACGCTGATGAAGAGATCGCGCATCGCGTTGTCGACCTCGCCGGCATTGGGCGACGTCAAGGCCGCCCGGAACCGCCACGGCGACCACCCCTTCGTCAGGCGCGGGACTGTCCCGAAGATGCCGACACCCACATATTCCTGGATCTCAAACGGCGTCCGGAACGTGGTCGACAGCAGCTCCAGCGCCACGGCGACGGCCACCGCAAGGAAGGCGGCGAAAAGGGTCGCGCCGGCCATCATCACCGCCTTGCTGGGGCCGATGGGACTGATCGGAACACTGGCCGACGAGATGATCCAGGCATCGGGCTCGTCGATCACCAGCTGTTCGGCCGTGCGCGTGCGGTTGAGGAACGTCTCGTACATCGAGCGGCTGGCATCGGCCTCCTGCTCCAGCAGCCTCAGGTCGGCGGCCCCGGCATTCACCTGCTGATAGAGATCCTCCAGCTCCTGCAGGCGCGCCTGCAGCAGCGACAGTTCCTGGGCGGCTGCATCGGCCGTGACCCGCAACGACTCCACCTCGCTGCGCACGGCGTTGCCCAACTGGCCCTGCAGTGAGGCGATCTCGGCATTGATGGTCTGAACCAGGGGATGCCTGGAATCATACTGGCCGGCCAATTCGGCTCGCTGCTGCAGCAGGACCGCAAGGTTCTCCTGCAATGCGCCGACCACCGACGAATCCAGCATTCCGGTGACCGCATCGGCGCCCCGCGTGCTGTAGATCTCGAACACGCGACCATAGAGCGCCTGGGCGGATTGCAATTCGGCGCGCGTCAGCGCCACCTGCTCGTTGACGATCGACAACTCTTCATCGATCCGGGCGGGATCCCGGTCGCCCAGCGCCGACAGTTCTCTGCGATAGGCTTCAAGCCGGTCTTCGGCGGCCTCGGTCTGCTCGCGCATGCGCGCCAGGCTCTCCGTCAGCCACTCCTGCGTCTCCCGCATGGCATTGAAGCGGGCTTGAAGCTGCTGGGTGATGTATTTCTCGGCAAAGGCGTTGGCGACCGTCGCCGCCAGCTCCGGGTCCTCCGACACGAAGCCGACGCGGATCACCTGCGAACGGCCGACCTGAGAGACATCCAGTTCCCGAAGCACGGCGTCGACCACCCGGTCGTGCCGACGCTGGGCAGCCGCCTCCGGCGACGGCGCTTCCCCCGCCACCTCTTCTTCGGAGAGCCCTAGCCAGACCAGCAGCCCCTTCAGCGCCTCTCTAGTTTCACCGATGACGACGGACAGGCCGCTCGGCTCCCGCAGGGCGGAGTTGAATTCCGGCACTGCTTCCAGGTCGAGGTCATCGACCACCCGTTCGGCGACGCCGCGCGAGCCAATGACCTGGATCTGGCTCTCCGTTGCCGGCGCATTGGACCGCAGCAACTGGATGACCGGATCGTTCGATGTGGCGCCCGCTTGCTGCGGGTCGAACATCAGTGTCGTCCTGGCTTCGTACTGGGGCGTGATGCCGGTGATCGCAGCGAGCGCCAGCCCCATGCAGGCGATCGTGATCAGGACCACCACGATCTTGCGGCGCCATAACACGCCAAACAGCTCGCGAACGCCCAGGCTCTGCGGCCGCGGGGCATAGAAGGACTCGCCAACGGTCTCGGCCGGAGGCGCGACATCGGCAGCTCGATAAACGGACGTTACCATGATCTCTCGTCTCAAGGCCCGCTGCGGTGAAAGGGAGCTTCGCCGATGTTCCGCCCCCTCGCCCGCAGGACGCATCCAGGATAGCACCGTAGGGCTGGCAATGTTGCCGGCATGCTAACCCCCGTTCGTCTCAGCGGTGCGGCGGTCGGGAAGCAGCACATCGAGGTACCGAGCGCTGGCGGCTTCCATGGTGAAGTCTTGCGCCCTTGCCTGTAACAGCGCGTGCGCTGGCGGCGCATCGAGGGCGCGCGCAATCGCAGCGGCCAGCGCATCCGGGTCGTCCACCGGCACGAGGCCGCCATAGGCCCCACCGTTCAGCGTTTCGCGGGGCCCATGCGGGCAATCGGTCGCGACCACGGGCGTACCGCAGGCCAGCGCTTCGACCAGCACGTTTGGGCTCCCTTCCCACCGCGATGACAGCGCCATCACGGCGGCACGGCGCATATACGGCAGCGCATCGATGACGAAGCCGGGCAGACTGACATCCGTCGCGATATCGAGAGACTGCACCAACGCTTCCAGCTCCGCCCGATCAGGACCTTCCCCCAGAATGACGAGCTTGGCCGCCCGGTGCCGGCGTACCCGCGCGAAGGCGTCGATCAACAGCGGGAAGTGCTTCTGCGGACTGAGCCGACCGACCCCAAGCACGACGGGTGGCGCATCCGCGACGAACCAGGGATGGTCGACCGGCGCATCCCAGCGCCGGCCAAAGTCGGCCGTGACGACCGGGTTGTTGATGACATCGATCCGAGAGCGGCTGACCCGCGCAAAGGCGGCGCAGTCGTCGGCCACGCCATCGGAGACGGCGATGATCGCATCGGCACGGCGATAGAGCAGCGGCACCAGACGATGGGCCAGTGTGACGGAGAGATCGGCCGAGGCATGTCGGTCGATGCTGGTGGTATTGCGTTCGCTGACGGCGATGCGCGTCCGGGCCCGCGCCAGCAGGCCCGCCAGCACGGCGGCGATGTTGACATGGACTTGGGCAGCGAGCAGAGCGCGCGGGCGCCGGCGTCTCAGATAGCGGGCCAGCGGCAGAACGCTGCGCAGGGTGCGCCGGCAATCGAATGTCACCAGAGGCACGCCCACCGGCACGATCTCACGCAGCGCCCCTTCCGCCACGGCGACGACCAGTTCCACTCCGGCCCCTTGAGCCCGCATGCCGGAGGCGAGGTTGATCATCATCCGCTCTGCGCCGCCGCCGTTCAGGTCGCGCAGGAAAATGGTCACGTCCGGCCGAGGGCCGGTCTTGGCATCGTCCGTCACCCGGTCCACGACCGAACGGGACCGGCATCGACATGCAGAAAGCCGGACTGCGGGTAATAGCCGACCCCGCCGGCCTGCATGCCCAGGGCCAGATCGCGTAGCGCGCCCAGGTCGTAGCCGGGTACGAAAAAGTCGGCAGCCTGGCCCCGCACATGCAGGCTGTTCGGCGCGACCCCTTCGCCGTTCGCGGCCAGCATGGCGTTGGTCCGGGCCGTTCTGTAGCCCGACAGGATGTGCAGTGGCCGGCGGCCGACAGCCTGATGGATGGCGTGCAAGAGCGCCAGCAGATCCCGGTCCATGGAAATCACGGCATTCTCTCGCCAGTCGCGCATGAACCGGTCGAAACGGTCCATTGCAGCCGGCTCGAAGAGCCCCAACCCTGTATGTGCGGCCTCGAACACTTCGCCGGTATGACGGTTCTCCAACGTCACCCGGCGGCGATCGTCGGCCATCAGCCAGAGCTGGTCCTGCAGCGTGAGGCCCTGGTCGAGCGGAAAGGTCGGCTCGGGCGCAAGGCCGTCGGTTTCGAGCGGCTGGCTGAGTGCGGTCGTTCTGCCAAGGGCAATGGACGCGGCCATGGCGATGATCCCGCGCCGTCCCAAAACGCCTATGCGGACTGACATCCTGCGGTCAACTCCGAGCGTTGCCGAAATTCGATCCCGATCATCGCACAAGAACATTGCGACGGCCTTATCGACGATGTCACAGAGGCCGGCCGGCATCTTTCGGCGAATGGCATCGGTCATAATGATGGAAGCGAACGCGACCGTTGGCGACTGGCTCACTCGGGGCGATCATGATAGGACGAGGTCCAAGCTCAGAGAAGGGTGAGCCGGCCTGCCCCGGTCCGCTTTCGGGGGCCTGACAATGCCGAAGCGTCCGCCAGAAAATGGCTGCCCCAGTTGTGGCTCGCGGTCGACGCAGATCTTCCATCAGGTACCGAATGTGCCGGCTAGCAGCTGCGTGCTGCTGGACACAGCCGCCGAAGCCCTGGCATTTCCACGCGGGGACATCCGCCTGACGTTGTGTAGCGATTGCGGCTTCATTTTCAACGCGGCGTTCGACCCGGCGCTAACGGAGTATTCCGCCCGCTATGAGGAAACGCAGGGTTTTTCGCCGACGTTCAACCGCTTCCAGGCCGCCCTTGCGGAACGCCTGATCGAACGGCACGGACTGCGCGGCAAGACGATCGTCGAGATCGGATGCGGCAAGGGCGAGTTCTTGAGGCTGATCTGCCGGATGGGCGACTGCCGAGGTCTCGGCTTCGACCCCTCCTACGACCCCAGGCGCGGCGAAGGGGACGATGGTGGGAGGGTCGCTTTCGTCCGGGATCTGTTCACCGAACGCCAGGCCGGGCATGGCGGCGACTGCATCTGCTGCAAGATGACGCTGGAACATATACCCGATGTCAACGAATTCACGGGTATGGTGCGACGCACCATCGCGTCTGGCGAGCAGCCGGTCGTGTTCTTTCAGGTCCCCGACACGTCGCTGATCCTCAGGCACGCCGAATTCTGGGACGTGTACTATGAACACTGTTCCTATTTCACGCCGACCTCGCTGGCGAGCCTGTTCGCGCGCAACGGGTTTGAGCTGTTGGATCTGTGGACCGATTACGGTGATCAATACCTGATGATCGAGGCCCGCCCGCAAGAGACTGGCGCCGTACCGCCACCTCCTCAACCGAAGGCGGTCGCCTCCGTATCGCGGCTGGTCGATGGATTTGCCGCACAGGCGGAAGACGCGGTCCGGCATTGGCGAAAACTGTTTGCGAAATGGTCTGCCGCCGACCAGCGCGTCGCCGTTTGGGGATCGGGGTCGAAGGCCGTGGCATTTCTGACGGCCCTCGGCGTCACGCACGAAGTGGCCTGCGTGGTCGATATCAACCCGCATCGCCATGGCAAGTACATGCCTGGCATCGGGCATCCCATCGTATCACCGGAGGCGCTGAGAGAGGTTCGCCCTGACCGCGTTGTCGTCATGAACCCCGTCTATGTCGATGAAATCGCCACCCAGTTGGCGTCACTTGGCCTTACGCCGGAGATTACGGCCGTCACTGCAATCAGCGGCGTTTCGGAAAGCACGAGGAATGCCGCGGGACAAGAATAAGACAGTAAGCATGAGTGGCGAACGGGCTGCGGAACACCGATGCCCGGTCTGCGGTGCTCAGGGCTTCGCTCCGTTCTTCCGGGTGGGCTCGCTACCTTCACTGTCCTGTGCACTTTGGCCGACGGCGGAGGCCGCAAGGGCCTGTCCGCGCGGAAGCATTGCGCTATCCGGCTGCAGAACTTGCGGCTTCATCGCCAATGCCGAATTCGACCCGGCCCTGACGGACTACGATGCGGCTTACGAGAATGCGCTGCACTTTTCGGCTGTTTTCCGGGACTACGCCGACCGTGAGGCCCGGCTGCTGATCGATCGATACGATCTGAGAGGCAAGCATATCGTCGAGATCGGCTGCGGCGACGGACAGTTTCTGTCGACGCTTTGCCGGCTCGGCGGGAACACGGCGGTCGGCTACGACCCCAGCTTCGTCGCCGACGACCACGCGCCGCCGCTGCATAAGGGTGTGCGGATCGAGCCACGGTACTACACCGACGCGGACGCCGGCCCGCCGCCCGATCTGATTCTCTGCCGTCAGGTGCTGGAGCATATCCCCGATCCGATCGGATTCCTGCGCAGGATCCGGGACGGGTTGGGCGACGGGGCGCAAACGGTTCTCGCGTTCGAGGTCCCCAATGCCGACTATCTGATCGGCAGGCTGTCGGTGTGGGACCTGATCTATGAGCACTGCACGTATTTCACGGGCCCGGCGCTGCAGACCCTCTTCTCCCGGGCCGGGTTCGATGTGCGTGATGTGCGCGAGGGGTTCGGCGGGCTGAACCTCACCATCGAGGCAACCCCCACGGCCGGGCGGGGCCGGACGCGACCCGCCGACCTGACGGCAGAGGCGGCGCAGGTCGCCGCGCGGATCGAAGCCTTTGGCGGACAGGCCGCAGGGCGCATTGCCGACTGGACGGCGCGATTGAAGGACTGGCAATCCGCTGGCCGGCGGATCGGCCTGTGGGGCGCCGGCGCACGATCGGCGATGTTCATGAACATGGTCGAGGTGCCCGACGCGGTCGGTGCCGTGGTCGACATCAATCCACGCAAGCACGGCGCCCATCTGCCGGGCACGGGGCACGCCATCCATCCCCCCGCAGTCTTCAGCGACTTCAAGCCGGAGATCGTCCTGCTGATGAACCCGAACTACCGCGACGAGGTCGGCAATGCCCTGCACGATCTGGGCGTGGACGCCGACCTGGTGACGACGTGATGGCCTGCAGTCCACATCGGGAGGCGCGGGAATGACGGCCCCTGCCCCCACCTCGCCCGACGCTTGCCGCTTTTGCGGCGCCACCGACCTGAAGCCGTTCGTCGATCTCGGCATGTCGCCGCTGTGCGAAAGCTTCCTGACGGCCGATCAACTCGATCAGGTAGAGCGCTTCTATCCGCTGGCCGTACGCGTCTGCCCCTCGTGCTTCCTGGTGCAGCTTCGCGACTATGTCGGGGCGGAGGAGATCTTTACGGAGTATGCGTACTTCTCTTCCTACTCCAGCTCCTGGCTCGAACACGCGCGGCTTTATGCCGAGCAGATGATCGACCGGTTCGCGCTGGGCCCGGACAGTTTCGTAGTGGAGCTGGCCAGCAACGACGGCTATCTGCTACGCAACTTCGTGGCGCGCGGCATACCGTGCTTAGGCGTGGAGCCGGCAGTGAACGTGGCCAAGGTGGCCGCCGAGGCTGGTGTGCCGACCCATGTGGCCTTCTTCGGCGCGGCGTGTGCGCAGAGCCTGCTCGGCGAGCGTCGACCTGCCGACCTGATCTG
>JANQIX010000104.1 GCA_028281925.1 Alphaproteobacteria bacterium | reverse complement strand
CCCGACCGGCATGACGTCCACGTGCTGGGCGGCCGGCTCGCCGGCAGCGACGGATCGCTGGTCGGGGAGGAGGCGGTGACGATGCTGTCGGGTCTGCGGCTCGACTTCGCGCTGATCGGCTGTTCAGGGGTCGAACCCGGCGGTGCAGTGATGGACTTCGACCTTAGCAAGATCGCGATCAAGAAGGCGGCCATGCGGGCGGCTGCTTGCCGCTGCCTGCTTGCCACGCCGAATAAGTTCGGCCGCTCGGCCCGCGCGCAGATCGCGATGCGGGACGAGTTCGACCACATTCTGACGGGCGCTCCCTAGCAGTCGTTACCTTCAAAGTCGTAGTCGACCAGCGTGCCGGCGGCGTCGACGGCGAAGGTGGTGAAGCACTCGAGCGTCCGCTGGCCCTCCACGCGGCGGTCGATGAAGGTAATTTCCCGGCCACCGCCGGCCAGGCTCGCGGTCTCGTCGGGGGCGCCCCACCGGTCGAGAAGCTCCTGCTCCGGCGTGCCGACCCAGGCCTCCAGGATCTCCGAATAGCTGGGCCCCCGGTTCGGGGTGACAGCTTCGCATCCCGCCGCAACCACGGCGACACCTGCCAGAACGAACGCTTTCATCTGCCTTCCCTTGTGCGATTTGATTGGCGGGCGTGTGCCCGCGACGCTTGAGAGATGGTATGCCGGGGTGCCCAATTGAACACTCTTGACAGGTCCGCGCGGATCTTCGGATTTGGCAGCTTTGCCCTCCCGAACGGACATCCCAACGCCCGCATGGGCGGCAGAAAGGAAGGAGGCGACGGTGACGGAACCGAACAGGCCGAAGCAGGTGGAATTCAAGAGCCGCGTCATGGCCGCGATGGATGCGCTGGAGGGATATCCCGGTGCACCGCGGACGCTAGGCCAACTTGCGGACGATGCGGGCGTCACGCCGCCGAACCTTGCCAGCGCACTATCGCTGCGGCGTGCCATGACCTGGAACGGCCTGAAGCGACTGCATCGGGCGCTGAAGCTCGATGCGTTGGGCCTGGAGCTCTCAGCCTGGGACGACGGGGCCGACGATCCGTCGCTCTTGGGCCGGCTGATCAAGGATCGGCGGCGTGGCGACCCGGTGGAACTGGCGCTTGCCAATGCCAAGGCGCCGTTCTTCGGCGTTGCCGCAGCCGGGGCATTCATGGGGGTGCGGCCCGTGCGCTCCGGCGAGCCGCCGCGCACGCCCGGCGTCGCCGTCTATCCGGGCCAGAGCCTGGAGATCACGCTGAACCCGCCGGTCGACGGCTTCGTCAAGATCATCTGCCGCGAGGGGGCGGAGTTCTTCTCGCTCGACGCGCACCTGAACCTGTCGCATCGGCGGTTCAAGGCCGGCGCGCCGGTCACGCTCGACACCCGCATCGACGTCGAGGCCGGATACTATGGTGAGACGGTGTTCGTCGGCCTCGCCTCGGCGGACGCCTTCCAAGGCGACTGGCCGCGCGACAGCGGGCCCGGCGACACGGTCAACCGTGAGACTTGCGCCGATCTCTTCCGCGGCCTGTTCGAACGCCCGGCCGAGCGTTGGGGCGCCAGCGTCTTCTCGGTGTGGACGCTGCCTGAGACGATGGCGCACTTGAGTTGACCGCGGTGCCCGCTACCCTTGCGTTCGGTGTCACCGGGCGCGGGGGCGACGGGTGGACGAGGCGGATCGCCGGCGGCTTGAGGAAATCGGGGAAGAGCTCGACGCGCTGGACGCGGCGGCGAATGTCGCCGCGGTCGCCAGCGATGGGCTGCGTCTGTCGGAAGAGGCGCTGACGCTGCACTCGAAAGAGGCCGATCCCGAGAGATGGGCGCGCCTGCAGTTCCTGCTCGGCCGCTATGCTCTGACGGTCGGCATCGACACCTCGCAGCTGGATCTCTTCCGGCGTGCGGTTGCGGCGTGCGAGGCGGCGCAGACTATCTATGGCGACGGTGCGGACATTGAACGCTGGTCCAGCGCCCAGCACAACAAGGCGCTGGCCCTTTCCTATCTCGGTCAGTACAGCGACGACCCTGCGACGGTGCGCGAGGCGATTGCGGCCTTTCGTGAGGGGCTGAACCAAATCGACCGTGAGGCCAAGCCCGCCGATTGGGCGTCGAGCCTCAACTCGCTCGGCTCCGCCCAGCTGCGGCTGGGGATCGATCTCGCCGACGTATCGCTGATCCGCAAGGCCATGGAATGCTACGAAGAGGCTATCCCGGTCTGGCGACAGTCGGACGAGCCCGATCAGGCCGGCCTCAGCGTCTACAATCTCGGCTTCGCGCTGTCCGCGCTGGGCGAGTTGACAGGCGATCCGGACTGTTTTGAGCGGTCGATTGCGACCTTCGGGGAGCTTGAGGGTCTCTACGATCCGGCAACTAGGCCTCGGGACTGGGCGAACATCACCAACTCCACCGCCATCGCCCGCGCCAACCTTGGTCTGCTGCTTGGCGATCCGGCGGAGATTGAGGAGGCCGTTGCCGGCTTCGCATCGATCCGAACGGTCATGACCCGCGAGGCCTATCCGGCCTGGTGGTCGATGGCCAGTACCAACTACTGCGCCTATTCCGTCCGTCTTGCGGAACTGCGTAGCGACCCGAGTGGCCTTGTGTTGGCTGCAGAGACGGCGACAGCCGCGCTTGAGGTCGCAACAGAGACCGACCTTCCGAGCTATTGGACATCCCTCACGACGGTTGCCGCCGACGCGCGCTTCCGTCTTGGAGAACGCCTCGGCGATCCGTCCCAGCTCAACCTGGCCATTGACGGGGCCACGGTCGTGCTGGAGTCGCCCGGTGTCGTGCCTCGCGATCGCGGGGTTGCTGCCCAACTCAGGGGCCGCGCGCGGATGGAGCTGGCCAGGCGGCGGGACGACACGGACGCATTGGAAAGCGCCATTGCCGACTTCGACCTGGCCTTCACGGTGCGGTCGCGCGAGGCGTCGCCAGCGCACTGGACCAAGACCGCCCTGGCGCGCGCTGAGGCGCGGCGGCTGCTGGGCGAGCGCCTGGGGCGGTCGGACTTGCTTGCCGACGCGATGCAAGACTGCACAGAGGTGCTCGGCATGCTGGCGCATGCAGAGGCCGGTCTGGACCGTGCCGAAGCGCACTTGCTGCGGGGGCAGGCCGGTCTTGCCCTGTTGCAGATCGAAGATGCGGGTATGGATCCCACCGCGGTGGTCGACGATTTCCGTACTGCCAAGGGTGCGCTGAGAGCCGATCTCGATCCCATCGCGATGGTGCAGGCCCGCAAGGGTGAAATCATCGCGGTCTTGTGGGCCGGCGACCTGGAGCGGGCGGCGGCAGATGCAGACGGCCTGTTAACCGACGCGGCGGCTCTGCTGACCGCGGAACCGGCCGACCATGCGCGGCTACGGCTGGCCGAGGCTCTTACCGGTATCGGTGACGTTGCTGCCTATGCGCGCTGCAGATTGGGGCAGCCGGAGGCGGCGATCGCGGCGCATGAGCGTGGCCGAGCACACCGGCTGCGGGAGCGGCTGCGGCTTGCCGAGGCGGGGCTGAGCGAGGCCCGGCAACACAAGCTGGAGGTTCGCAGACAGCGGCTGGAGACGGCCCGGCGGGCGCTTGCCGCCGCCCTGGACCAGGACCGGCCCGCTGCTGCGATTGCGCGGCTGTCGGAAAGCCTGACCCGGCAGCATGCCGCCTTGATGGATCAGTTCCGCCGGTACGGCCTGGCCGATGCGCCGTCGACCCCTGATGTCGAGACGGTTTCAGACAGCGCACGAGGCGGCGCCGTCGTTGTGCCGGTGACGGCGCCCCCCGGCGGTGCGGCGCTGGTGATCGATGCGTCGGGTCTGGCGGCCGGGATCGACGTACTGATGCTGCCGGATCTGACTACGACAGCGATCGACAACCTGCTAAGGGGCCGAGCCCCGGTGGGCTGGCTTCCGGCTTACGCACAATTCCGCGATGCGCTCGCTGGCACCGGCGGCACGGCAAGCGGTGACAGCCTCACGGCCTTCCATGGCGCGGTGGAGCGGATGCGCACCGCGACCTGGCGGCTGCTGATGGGGCCGCTCGATGCGCATCTGCGGGCGCGGGGCATGGCTGAGGAGGCGGAGATCGTGCTGATACCGGACGGCCGATTGTCCACCCTGCCGTTGCATGCCGCGGGCGAAGCAGATGTCTGCTTTCTGGACCGATGGGCCGTGAGCTACGCACCGAGCCTGTCCGCACGCGCGGCGTGCTGGCGCCGGAGCCAAGGGCGTGGGGGTGGCTCACCCCGTCTGCTCGCCGTGACGGACCCGGCGCAGGATCTCGGCTGGCCCGTCAATCCCGCCTCCGGCTTCTTCCCGCCGGAGCACACGGATACGTTCTATGGGGCTGAGGCCCGTCGTGCAGCGGTCGTGACGGCTTTGCCGGACGCCACCTATGTCAGCTTCTTCACCCATGCCGAATGGGACGCAGACCGGCCCGAACGGTCGTGCATCCGGCTGGCCGGGGACGACCGGATCGAGGCGCGCGATTTCGCCGAGCTGGCGCTGCACCGGTGCCGCATGGTCGTGCTCGGCGCCTGCGAGAGTGGGGTTCCGGGCCTGGGCGCTGCCCCAGACGAGTTTCAGGGCATGCCGGCCTGTCTGATCCAGGCGGGCGTGCCCGGCGTACTGGCGACGCTTTGGCCGGTTTTCAACCGTGCCGCCGATGCGCTGCTGGAGCATTTCTTCCGCGCGCATCTGAATGCCGGCCTGACGCCCGCGGTCGCCTTGCGCCGGGCCCAGCTTGCCTGCCGGGATGCGGCCGGCGACCAGCCGGTTAGGTCCGACGCCCGGTTCGCGATGATGGATGCCGAAGCACCGGCGGCGCTTGGCATCCGCCGATCGGCCCCTGCTGCCGGAGAAGCCAAGGCGATCCCCGTGCACGATCAGCGCCAGCCCATGTATTGGGCGGCGTTCACCTATACGGGGACTTGAGCGGCGACGGCCGCCCGGACACCGTCCCCGGCGTTGGCTTCAAACAGAGGCTCAGACGGGTCAGGCTCCGCCCGCCATGCCGGGAGCTGGCCAAGCCAGTGCAGGATGGCGAGCGAGTTGTTCAGGCCGTGGACCCGCTGCACGCCGTCCACGCCCAAGGCACCCTGGCGCATGCAGTCGATCAGTTGGGCCTTTTTGAACAGCCCCATGGCCTCGGCCTCGGACGCCTCCACCAGCCGTTCCAGCCGCGGCAGATTGCGCGACAGGCCCTGGAAATAGACGGCGTTGAAATTGCCCTTGTCCCGCCGCTTGACGATGGCCTCGGGCAGCACGTCGCGCATGGCGCGGCCGAGCAGCGCCTTCTGCTCGCCGGGAACCGGGCGCACCCTCAAGCGCGCGCCGAGCGCGTGGACCATCAACCGCGGGTCGCGGAACGGGTGGGCGATGTGCAAGCCCCGCGGCGCGGCGAGGGTGGCGCGCACCCAGTCGCCGCTGGTGTTGGCGATCGTCGCCAGCGAGTTGGACAGGACCACGCTGTCGGCGGAGCGCGTCATGCGCCGCCATTTGTTCAGCACGCAGTCCCTCAGCCGACCGCGGCGGGCGAAGTCGTCCAGCACCCAGGACGGGATCGTCCATGCGGTCCGTCGCGCGAAGCTGGCGCGGCCGCCGTTGAGCGCTGCGCGCAGGCCCGGGCGCAGCCATGCGGGCATCAGCGGGTCCAGTGCGAAGGGGCGGAAGGTGTGCCACGGGCTGCGGCTGCCCGCCTTGGCCCAGCGCGCAGCCTCCCGCCAGGCCGTCAGCACGCGGCCGCGCCGCAACTCGTCGGCGATGTAGAAGGGCATGTCGCCGGCCAGTTCGTCTGCGCCCAGGCCGGTCAGCGCGGTGTCGGCTCCGGCGTCCAGCGCGACGTCGACCAGAGCCTGACTGAGGGGCAGGCGGAAGAACCCGGAATAAGGCTCGTCATAAAGCGGCGATGCACCGAAATGGTCGAAGTCCAGGATCTCGTCGCCCGGAAAGCGGTGGCTGACCAGGCCCGGTCGATCGGCAACGGCGGCTATATAGGGCGCTTCGCTCGCCAAGCCGAACAGCCGGTCGTAGACGATCGTGACCGCGTGCAGGGGCTGATCACGGCCGACGAGGTGCTGGTGGGCGAGCAGCGCGACCGAGGTCGAATCCATGCCGCCGGAAAGGTGGGACGCGACGGTGCCGCGCGACCGTTCCGCCACGGCCCGGTCCAAGAGTTCCCGATAGTGTTCGGCAGCGCTGTCGAGGTCGTCGCTGCCGTGATCGGCAATGCGGTCCGCCCAGTCCCAGAAGCGCCTAACCTCCACGGCGCCGGTCTGCATGCCGGCGACCAGCCGGGAACCCGGCACCAGCCGGTGCACGCCTTCGAAGGCGGTGCGGTCGAGATGATCGATCTCGAAGAACGGCATCATCTGGATTTCGCCCAGAAAGGCGATGTCGGGCGCAGCACCGCCGCGCAGGTCGTCGAGCGGGCGCGGGCTTGTCGCGATGCCCAGTGTGCCGCCGGCCTGGGTCCAATAGAGGGGATAGCCGCCCATCGGGTCCCGGCTGGCAATGATCCGCTGTTCTCCAGCGTCGACGACGACCAGGGCGAAGTCGCCCTCCAGCCGTTCGATGCCGGCGACCCCGAACTTGCGGTAGCTGACCAGCGCTAGCGCCGCATCGTCGGCCGCGGCCTCTGCATCCGCCCCGATGGCCGCCGCCAACTCGTCGCGATAGTAGAGCCGGCCGTAGAGTGCCACGCCGATGCCCGCATCCTGGGCGTTTGAGATCAAGCCCCGCCCTGCCTCGGGTCCATGTACCCGCATTTCGGCGACACCGCCGGTCAGCGTCAGGGCGAATCCGTTCGACATGCGTCCGGGTCTCTCATTGAGCTGGTGTTTGAGTCCGCCGGTGATCAGCTGAACTGAAAGACGGGGATGAACGTGCGATAGCGGTTCTGGTCGTCGCCAATGACGGCGTCACCGGTGGTGCACCAGCAGTGCCCGCCCAGCGGATAGAGTGCAATGCCGATGTTCAGCGCGGCTGGCCGGCCTTCGGACCTGGCCATGGCGAAGCAGGACAATGCCCGTTCCTTGCAGTCCACGCCCAGCCAGTTGCTGGCCGCCATCTCGCGCACGCTCTCGTCGATGGCAGGGTCGATCGCCGTCCGCGACGGACCCGCGTGATGCTCCGGAAAGCGGGCGCGCCAGGCATCGACTGTGGCGTTCCAGCCGAACAGCGCGAACGAGATGCGCGAGAGCAGAAGCGCCAGGGCGGCACGGGACCGCGGCCGACGCGTGACCCTGAACCCGGTCTTCAGCAGGCCGGCCATCATGCCCGCGGCCAGCGTCGCGAAGCGCCGCGGCTTGCAGGCGCCCTGGCGCAGGATCACGCCGCGGGTCTCCAGGTCGCTCAACAGCGCCTCCAGGTCGGCGGCGACGCGGCCGACATCGACCCCGAACCGGGCGGCGATCGCCGACGCTGCGGACTTCTGCCCTTGGCTCAGGCTTTGCTTCAGCATCAGGGCGCCGATATCGGAGATGCCGTAGAAATCGCCGTTCATGTCCAAGAGAACGGGCGAGCCGTCGTCCACCAGGATCAGGGCCGCGTGCGGGCTCAGGCGGACGGCATCCGGCGCGTCGGTGGATGGGGCGGTCTCCTGGGTGATGATCTCGGTTGCCATCGTTCGTCTTCCTTCCGATCCGCCATTAGGGGCGGGGTCCTGTTGGTCTGGAAGGACAGTAAGATCCTGCATGGAACGGCGGCAGTTGTCAGGACTGTTCAATCACGCTCTTCGACCGGTGGCGAACCCCGGGGGATCGCGGACCGTTAATGACGCCGGTTGGCGGGTAGGCGATCACGCAGTGCGTTGGGTTGCGGGCGGCGTGCCAGCGCGGTCTGCTGCTGCCAGCTGGACGGGATGCCGTATTCCAGACAAGAACCTCTCGCTAGTATCCGGCGAACGTATCGGTTCCGTTGGCACTACCAACAATAAGGGGGGCTCACAATGTTGAACAAATCTGTCACGCCGTCGCTGATCGCCGCTCTGGCCCTCGCCCTGCCATTGGCAGCGGTCGGGTCCGGTGCTCTGGCTCATGATCATGACGCGAGTCCATCCGGGCTGATCAAGCAGAACACTCCGCCGCCGCTCGTACAGGATCCGGGCGGCCCGCCGCCGCTGCCGCAGCAGCCGGCCGTGGAGTATTACGTCGCGCAGGACGGTCAGCCGGTGGGCCCTCTGTCGCTGTCCGAGGTGGAGCAGATGATCCGCGGCGGCAACGTTGCGCCCGACACGCTGGTGTGGAAGTCGGGCACCGAGGACTGGCAGGCGGCGTCCGCATTCTCGGAACTCGAACCCTACTGGCAGGCGGCAGGCCCGGAACAGCCCAGGTCGGCCGAGTACTTCAGTCAGTTCCTGCTCGGCACCTGGGAAGAGCAGCTTCAGATCGAGAATGTTCAGTACCGGCTGGTTGTCCAGTACACGCCGGATGGCCGCTTCCAAGGCATGTTGACCGCTCAGACGCAGGGCGGTGCACCACCGCAGCCGCCGACCCAGGTGGGCGGCACCTGGCAGGTCCAGGCGGTCGACGAGAACCGCTTCACACTGTTGAGCAATGAGACGGTGCTCGGGGGCGGTCAGTCCAGCTTTGTCCTGCGCATCGTGGATGACAACACGATGGTCGACGATGAAGACGGTGCGACTTCTCGGCGCATCGCCCGATAGCGCGTACCGCCGATGTGTGATCCGGGGCGTCTGGTCGACGCCCCTCCGTCCTGCGAGGTCGACGCCGGGATCTGCTTTGCACATTCCGCACGCAACTTCGTGTGAAACAAACTGCGGCCTAGCTCTCAGGAACTCTGACGCGCCGAAAGGGCCGCCCCCACCGCCGGTGATCGGCGGGAAGGACAGCCCCCAACACCTACCGCCAGTCAGCGGGAGGGAGATCGTCTCACCTCCCGCCGGCTAGCTCACGCGTCAGCAGCCCCAAGAGGCGTGGCCGCACTGGTCGTAGCTGTTGTACTCGCCAACACCCTGGACGATCTGAACGGCCGAGCCGGCCGAGCGAAGTTCCGGGGCACGATAGCCATGATCTTCACCGACCTTCTCGTCCAGGTGAAGGCCGTTGGCGTTAGCTTCCATGATGTCAACCATGTCGACGTCTTCCTTTCTCTTGCAAGATGATGGTTGATGCCGGGTCAGTGTCTTGCATTTCCGTCCCGACGACCTGGAAGGTATTGACGGACGGCGGATCGCGGCAGTTGTCAGAGATGTTCAAACGCGGTGACTTCAGTCACCTTCGCCGATCCGAGATCTGAACCCGACGACCGCGCCTTTGCGGCTGCACACGGATGTATGGAGACCATGCGCCGCCGGGGCTGCCGGCGAGAGCGCGCCGGTTTCTTCCAATGGGCGGATGGTGATGGGTAAGGACATCTATGATCTGAGAGCAGGCCCGATTACTGCCCCTAGGCCGTGCGGACCGTCGGAGACAGGTAAAGGCCGCCCAAGCCGTGCCTGGCGGACGGTCGGGGCAGCCTGAGATCCCGGGAGCATCACCGGCGAAAGCGGTACGGGACCGCTTCCGCCGGCGTGACGGTTACTCGCACTCGTAGATGCCGTGGCCGCACATGTCGTAGCCGGACATCCAGCTGTAGCCCTGGACCAGCTGCACCGCGGAACCGGCCGAGCGCAGCTCGGGCGTCCGGTAGCCGGTCTCACCGGTGTCCTGGTCGGCGGTCTCGATGGCGGTGGCCTGGGCCTGGATCGTCTGGAACATGGTCTGGGTCTCCTTCGTCGTCAGCGGTTGTGTCATTTGTCCGTGAGGCTCGCGTCGCCTCGATGACCCCAAGGTAGGGGTCGGGCGGACGCGCCGGCAGTTGTCAGGACTGTTCAATCGCGGGCGACGAAGTCTGGGTCGTTTTGGCGGAAGGGCCGGAGGCCGTCACCGGGCACCACTCTCCCCAAAGTCGGCAGACATCGAGGTGCAGCATGCGCACATAAAAAAGGGCGCTGTCCCGCACCCGTTCATCGCGGCAGGGACAGCGCCGTCTGCTTGCCGGTCGCGGCCGGTCGGAACCCCTGGCCGGCCCCGGCCGCGCCGGTCAGCGCGCTAGCAGCCCCAGGACGCGTGGCCGCACTGGTCGTAACTGTTGTACTCCCCGACGCCTTGGATCAGCTTCACCGCGCGGCCGGCGGAGCGCAGCTCTGGGCTGCGATAGGCGGACTCACCGGCGTCCCGCTCAACAGTCTCGACATCGACGATTTGAGGTTCCGTCTTCTCAACCATCTTCAGCCTCCTTCCTCTCTTACTTTCGAGTGCCGTCCCTAGTGGAGCGGCGCGTGCTCGCGATACGGCCTGATTTCCTCGACAGGCAAGGTTGATCCCTGCGCTGCCAAGGCTGCCGCGGTTGTGGGGTATGCCGATCGCCGACAGGGGCGTCGTCGACCGGAAGCGTCTGACACCGGCCCAGCCTACGCCTCAATTGCTGGCCGGCCCGATCGCGTGGAGCGACTTTGACTATGTTTGACAACTCACCATCCGATGGCAATCCATATTCTCTTGGCGGGACGACACACCGACCCCGTGACCAGAGGACCCTTGAGCGATGACCCGGCCCGCAGATCCCCGCCAAGCTCCCGAACCGTTGTCCCATCCCATCAGCCTGGCAGACCTCGTCCGCGAGACCTTGCGACTGTTGAAGCCGGTCTGGCCGCTGGCCGCGTTGGCCCTGGTGTTGGGGCTTGCCGGCGGGGCGACCATTGCCGCGCTGCTGGCATCGGTTAACCGCGCGCTCAATGCCGACGGCGGGGCGGCCGACGGGGTTCTGCTTGGCCTCGGCGGCTTGGTCGCTGTGGCGCTTGCCATGTCCTTCTGCTCGGAAATCTGCAACACGGTCGTCGGTCAGCGGGTGGTCGCAGCGCTTCGCCGCAGTCTTTGCCAGCGGATCGTCGCGGCACCTCTGGAGCGGATCGAGGCTCTGACGCCGCAGCGCCTGATGGCGGTGCTGACCAGCGACCTTGAGGCGCTGAGTGGCATCACGCTGGCCATCGCGCCCCTGATCGTAGCGGCGGCCACGACGATGGCCGTGTTCGGCTACCTCGCCTGGCTCTCACCGGCCCTGTTTGCTGCCGTTGCGATCGCCGTTGGCATCGGCGTGCTCGCCAACGCCCGTGCCCGGCGGGCCGGCATCAAGCGCATGGAGGCAGCGCGCGACGCACATGAAGACCTGTTGAAGAACTTCCGCGGCGTGATCGATGGCGGAAAGGAGGTGCGCATGAACCGTGCCCGCCGCGATATGCTGCTGAACACTCGTCTCGCCGGCGCCATCGACAGGATTGCCGGGCTTCAGATCCGCATGCGCCGCCAGTTCGGCGTGGCCGATGCCATTGCGTCGGGGCTGTTGTTCGCCACTGTGGTGCTCGTGCTGGCGCTGGAGGACTGGGTCGGCCGGTCGACGGCGGGGGCGTTCATCCTGGCGCTCTTGTTCGTGCGCGGGCCGATGGAACAGCTCGTCAACGCCCTGCCGCTGTTGAGCCGCGGCCAGGTGGCTCTGCGTCGCATCACGGCCTTGTCGAAGAGCCTCGGCGCGGACCGCCCGGCGAACGACCCAGCGCATGGGCAACCGCAGGTGCCCGCTTTCGAACGCATTGCGTTGAACGGCGTGGAGTACGCCTATCCGGGCAAAGACGGTACGGCCGGCTTTGCCCTCGGCCCTGTGGACCTGACGGTGGACCGCGGCGAGATCGTCTTCATCACCGGTGAGAACGGGGCGGGCAAGAGCACGCTGTTGAAGCTGCTGACGGGCCTCTATCAGCCGAAGACGGGGTCGGTAGAACTGGACGGCCGTGCGGTCGCGGATGGTGAGGGGGAGAGTTATCGCGAGCTGTTCTCCACAGTCTTCTACGATTTCCACCTGTTTGACGATCTGATCCTGCCGGAGGACCTGCAGCCTGGCGAGATCGAAGGCCTGCTTGAGCGGCTGAAGCTGGCCGACAAAGTGACGGTGACCGACGGCCGGCTGTCGACCACCCATCTTTCGGCCGGCCAGCGGCGGCGCCTGGCACTGTTGCAGGTGTACCTAGACCGCCGTCCGGTAATCGTGTTCGACGAATGGGCGGCCGAGCAGGATCCGATCTTCCGCCGCGTCTTCTATCGGGAACTGCTGCCGGAGCTGAAGCGCCGCGGGGCCACGGTCGTCGCCGTATCGCATGACGACCGCTACTTCGACGCTGCCGATCGATGCCTTGTGGTGGGTGATGACGGCCGGATGACGACGCTGGGAACCGCTGGGGGTGACGACCGCCAAGCGGCGTGAAAGCACCGTTAGCGCGGCCGAACCGTTCACCTGCCTTGTTGTTGCGGAACCGTACCGGTCAAGTCAGGGCGCGGTAGCAATGCACCGAAGGGCGGCCATGCCGGGCATGAAGAAGTAGCCGCCGCCTTTCATGGTCACGAAAGTGGGTATGCCGTCCAGGCGCCGCCGGTAGGGATCCCGGGGTATGGTGAATCGGTCAACAGCGTCGAGACCGTTTCCAGGCTTTCGCACCGTGCCGATGATCGGATCGACCTCTCGCTGCAGTCCGTCAAAGAACTGATTGTTGCACCAGGACCCCTGGATGAACTCGAACTGCCGGGCGATAGACGCGTTGAAGCAGATGAACTGCAATCCGACCTCGCCCAGCTCTGCGTCCTCGTAGACGCGGCCACGACGGAGAATCCGGTGGCGCAGGGTCACCTTCAGCGACGCTTTTTCCGTCTTGGACCCAGTTGCACGCGGATTGCTGCGCCGGATGTGAGAGCCGACAGGGCAGAACTTCCCTTGGGCATCATCCTTCGCAAAGTTGAAGAGGTTGTTGTTCTCTTTGTCCGACTTGGGATACTTCTCCATCGAAGTACCGTCTTTCCGCCGTCCGACCATCTTTTCGGCCAGCTCCAAAGGCGTCTCCTGACCACCGGCAGCCGCCTCGTTGACGTATCGCCAGAACCCCTCCGTATCCTGGGCCAGCTGCCGGAAGACCAGGTAGCTGCCGTTCATGCCCAGGTCGCGGCGTTCGGGCCACTCCCAATGCGGCTTGAGCCATCCTCGGGGATCGCTTGCTGCGCTAACGGCCGGCGTGCGCGGCAGCTTGCCGGTGCCGTCGGGATAGCCAAGGATCATCTCCCCCGCCGGAACGCCGTGCAGGGCGGCCTCCTTTGGCAAATCTCTATATCGACTCGTACCTTCGATGATGGGTTGCGAGATGCCGTCCCTGAAGCCGAACGCCTCCCTTTCGCCGTCCTTCTCGTGGCCGTTCAGGTGCCCATAGACGGTCTGTACGCGAACGACACCATTGTCGCTGCAGAGGTGATCGGCCAGAAGCTGTTCGGCCTCATCGCCTGAGTTGCCAAACGCCATGAAAAGGCCGTCGAAATCTTGCTCTTTACCCCAGCGCCAATGCTCCGGATCGTTGTCTTCCACGTCCCCCAGCAGCCGGCAGCGGTGCGCGGTCACCATCCCCTCCACGAACGGAGGCTCGTAGCTGTCCGGTATCCAGCCAGCACCCAACAACGCCTCAAGCCCCGACGCAGCAAAGGCGATGTTCAGCCGCTGTGTGCCGAGCTCAGGCGGGCCGTCCTTGGCCGTGGAAATGCGTTCGCTATCCAGCAGGCCAGTCAGCCAGAACTTGCAGGCCGTTCGATCCACAATGCGAAAGAAGCCGTAGCCCGCATGGTAGAGATTCGCATACCCGCGGAACAGGAGGCCCTGGATATCGGGATGCCGCGTGAATTCTTCGCTTCCCATGGCGTTAAACGAGCTCCAGCCATTCGGTCTTGCTTGGGTTCGCCTTGGCCTTCGTCAATCCGTCCCGCAGCTTCCGATTGCGGTTGATGTTCCTGGCACTCACGCCGGGGTAGGCCTTGTACCAAACCTGTGTGGGCACCATCGATCGGCGCGCCCAGTCGATGAACTCAGGCCCTTTCGCTGCGCCGCCGAGCAGCATGAACCGCGATTTCGGAAAGCCGATGCCGTGCGCCCAGGCGAGGGTCAGACCGCGGGCCGACTTCAAGGTGAAGTCGTCGAGATAGCTGTCCCAGCTGCCGCCGAAGTTGCTGACGAACAACAGCCGCCTGCCGCGATTCAAGATGACCCAATGGGCGAAGTGGATCGTCTCGATCACGCCCAGCTTGCCCTTGTGATACAGCAAAGTCACAAGGGCTCGCAGCAGGCCGTAGGCACAGCGCTTGGCCGTCAGCCGGCCGAAATCCGAATGCAGGTGGACGACGCTCACCATGTGGTTGGTGGGCAGGAAGTCTTCGTACTGCTTCTGTGAGTCGACGAGATCGAGATCCGGCCGCAGGCTGTCCTGCCGAGCGACGCGTTCCGGGATCAGGTTGATCAGAGCCGTCACGGCAAAGCCGATCGCATTCACCACCGCCTCGGCGACCGCGCCGATCCCGCGGATCAGGCCGGGGGAGGTGCCCTCATCGGCCACCTTCCACGTGTCCTTCGTCTCAGGATCGGCGTCCAGCGCCTCGAAGACCTTGGCCTGCGCCTCTGCCGGCGCCATCACCTCCGCGCCCGAGCCGAGAACCTCGTCGACCACGCGGTAGACTGCGGCATCCTGCAGAATGCGATCGCGCGTCATATTGACGGCGGAGACGTACCCCGCCTGCGGGCGGTGCACCCGGTCCAGCATGTAGCGTTTCAGATCGGGCAGTGTCTTGCCGACAAAACCTTGGCAACGGGCGTAGAGGTCGATCAGGAACTTCCCGCCGTCCTGATCCGTCGCAACCGCGAACAGACTGTCGATATAGGCCTCGATTTCGCCGTCGATATTGCTTTCGAAGACAAGCGACCAGCCATCCTCTGCGTCGTCGTAGAGGAAGACGCTGGCGAAGTGCAGCGTGCGCACCTTGCCGAAGCCGAAGGGGTCCTGTTCAGGGAGCGGGCCGATATAGCCAAGATCGACCAGCAGATCGTTAAGCTTGCCCTGCTCGCCGGGCCGTACGGGCGAGACAACGGTAAAAATCGTCTGACTCATTGACCCGCCATCCCTGTTTGCGCCGATCTGAGCCGGCTGTTGTCTCCGCGGGCGGCCGCCAGCAGGCGGTAGCAATTATCGGCGGATGGTAGCCACAGGCGGTAGCAATTACCAATACTTTTTATTATCGTATCATCGTCAATTACTTTCGCAGACTGCCACTATATATTGTGGTTTCGATCGTCAATGCCGTCTACCCTGTGATTGTGCGACACCTGTTCGGGATAGTAGAGAAATGACCGAGAGTAAGCGGCAAAAGAGCGGCTTTGTCGCTCGACTGGCACGGTGGGCCGTCAACCGAACGGATTTCTTCTATCGCCAGCTGCGTTGTTTCTGGCCGATCCCCATCTTCGCATTGGGTGGTAAGACCACCGCTGTCGTCACGCGCTTAGACGACGTGCAGGAGGTCTTGCACGAACTCACTACATTCCGCGTGCCCTATGCGGAGAAGATCAAGGTCATGATGGGGGGCGGAAACGTCTTCCTTGGCAAGGATGACGATCCCGAACGCGCGGACGAGAAGTCCCTGTTCTATGAGATCATGCCGAAGGAAGAGGCTATCGACCGCGCCAAGCCTGAGGTCGAGGCGCTGGCCGATGAGGTGGTCGAAGCGGCCGGCGGCCGGCTCGATATCGCCATGCAGCTGACGCAGGACGTGACCACACGCTTCTTCGGCCGCTACTTCGGCCTGCCTGGTCCGGACGACACGAGCACCGAGACCTATTCCGATTGGGCGCGTCTTCTGTTCGAGTTCCAGTTCGTCGATCGCGGCAACGATCCGGCGCTGCGTCAACGCGTCGACGCCGTCGCGGCCACAATGCGCGACTATGTCGACGGAGCGATCGCCGCGCGCAAGACGGCGATGGGCGAGCACGACGACCTGCTGGAACGCTGCCTGCAGTTCCAGGCCGCGGGCCGGCCCCTCACGGATGAACAAATCCGCAACAATCTGATCGCCTTCATCGTCGGTGGCTTTCCCCAGCCGCCCATGATCATTCCGCAGCTGTTCGATGTCTTGCTGGATCGGCCGGTGCAGCTTGCAATCGCCTGCAGGGCCGCGAAGGACGGCGACGACGACCGCGTCGCCAACTACGTCTTCGAGGCGTTGCGTTTCTTCCCGCTGACACCCGGTCTCTTTCGCACCTGTGCGCGTCCCTACACGATCGCAAAAGGAACGCGCCGGGAGAAGGTGATCCCTAAGGGGGCCACGGTTTTCGCGCTGACTCGGTCAGCCATGTACGACGATCGCGTGCTGGATCGTCCTGCGGCGTTCCGCGTCGACCGACCGTGGCAGCACTACATGCATTTCGGCTGGGGGCCGCATCTCTGTTTCGGGGTGTTCGTCAATCGGCAGATGACGCCTGCGATCTGCAAGGCGGTGTTGAAGCGCTCCAATCTGCGCCGCGCCCGGGGCGACGATGGGCGGCTGGTCCATAACGGCGCATTCGCAAAGAGCCTTGTGGTGGAGTACGACTGAGCGCCTATGCCCGACAGTCGGCGCTTTGCATCTATGCGCTGGCCGATCGGTCGGTGTGCACGAAGTGGGCCGGCACGAGGATGCGCATCCGGGTCCCGCGGCCGGGCTCGGTGTCGATTTCGAGCGACAGGCCAAGGCCGCGGGTGACTTCATCGGCGATCGCCAAGCCCAAGCCTTCGCCAGCTGAGTCCACGCCCTTACGTCCGGCCTGTCGGAATTCCGCCAGCGCCTCGGGCGTCATCCCCGGTCCGGTGTCCGTCACCTCCAGGTAGACGTGCCCCTCAGCCTCGCCGGACAGAACGGAGATCGTGCCAGCTGCCGTGTGTTTCACCGCGTTGGCGACCAAGTTGTTGACCAGACGCATCAGCGGCAGGACGGGCACGGTGATCAGCTGGCCAGAGCCGCGGCTGCGGAAGGCCAGGCCCTTGCCGGCAGCTTCGTCACGGAACATCTGGTCGACGGTGTCCGTGACCAGCGACAGGGGATAGGGCTCCGATTGGTCGGGGGCATCCGGCGTCGCCTCGCCCTGGGCCGCGTCGCGTTCGCTCTCGGGGCCCTCGCGCGCTTCGGCCATGTAGGTGCCGGTCAGGCCTTCAAGATAGTCGAACGCCTCTTTCAGCCCCTTCCGCACGCCGGGGTCGCCGTCGGCGACCAGCGCGTCCAGCGACAGGCGCAGCGACGCCAGCGGTTGTTTGATGTCGTGCGATGCGGCGGCCAGCCGCCGCTGGCGTGTATCGGCCAAGTCACGGGCCCGGGCATACTTCTTCTCGCTCTCGAACAGCTCGCGGTTCAGTTCCGCGTCGCGACGGGCAGCCTCCACTTCGCGCTCCAGCGCGCCTTCGTGATCGCGGCGCAACCGCATGACGAAGCCAACGAAGGTCAGCATCGTGGTGAGGCTGATGAACAGATAGAAGATACGGTGGGCGTTGTTGACCAGAAGCGGCGGCATCTGCACGCCGGCCAGCGAGAGTCCGATCATCGTCGTGACGCCGAGTGCCATGATGGCCGCGCCGGACATGCCGGTGCGCCCGACCCCGCCCGTCTGCCGAACCATGGCCAGAGCGCCCCATGCCTGGCAGACCAGCATCAGGGCCAGCATCGCATAGGCGGCAAGCGCAAGGGGACCGAGGGGGGCGAACGGCACCAGCACGATCATGCCCAAGCTGACGGCGGTCATGACGGTCGTGAGGCGCCGAAACCGTGGGCTAGGGGTGAATGTGTCCCTGTGAACGCCGGCGACGTAAAAGCCGAAGGCGCAGATGGCGAGCCAGATCGGCAGGGCCGCATACGCGTTCCAGACGGGAAACGCGGGCCACAGGAACTGGAAGGTCAGCCCGTCGATCTGGGCCAGCAGCACCAGCGCCATGGCCAGCAGACCGGCATGGAGTAGGCCCAACGACTGCCGCACGGCGATGCTGAACAGAACGAAGAAGAGAATCGCTGCGGCGCTGAATGCATAGAAGATGCCGGTCAGCGCCGCATCGAAGGTCAAGAGGCCCCGCAGGCTCTCTACGGTTTCGATCGTGAAGGGCAGGGTACTGACGCCGCCGGTTCTGAGTTGGATCGCCAGATCCGCCCGTTCCCCGGGCGTCAGTTGGAACGGCGCGCTGACCAGGAAGCGGTGATCGATGGGCCGATCGGCATGCGGCGTGTCGTAACTCGACTCGAGCAAGGTTGACTGGCGACCGTCGTCGGACTGCAAGTGGATGTGCAAGTCCGGCACGAAGGGGGCACGGGTGGCAACATACCAAGTGCCGGCGTCGTTGGTGTCGTTGGCGATCGTGACGAACAGCCAATAGCTGCCGAAGACCAGCCCGAAATCCACAGAGTCGCCGGGGATCGGCGTCGCCTCTCCGGAACGGTCGGCCGCCAGCGCTTGCTCCAGTGTCATGGCGGCGCCGGAATCCTCCAAATAGCGGATTTCCACGCCCGGCACCTGGGCCCGCTCGCCAGGCGTCAGATCGAACGCCAGGGCAGCCGACACCAGGACGAGCACGAGCGGCAGTGCTGACAGCGCGGCGCCAAGCATTGCCCAAAGGCGCGATATCGGGCTTGATCCGGTCATCTTGGCCGCCATGATGGCAGTGCAGCGCAACGCCGTAACAGGAAACCGCCGTGACCGACGCCGACCCGTTCGCCTATCGGGCCGTGCTGGCAGACGACCACCAGATCGTCCGTGCCGGATTGCGGGCGGCGCTGGAGGCACCGGGGGTTGTCGCTGCAGCGTCCGCCATCCGGGTGGTTGGAGAGGCGGGCGACGGCCTGGCCGCCATTGCCGCCGTCAAACGCCACCAGCCGGATCTGCTGATCCTGGACGTCTCGATGCCGCATGCCGGTGGCGTTGAGGTGATGCTGGAGGTGCGGCGCTGGAGCCCGGAGACCAAGGTCGTCGTTTTCACCGGCATCTCGGCGCCAGGGCTGATCGGCGACCTGATCGATGCCGGCGTCGACGGCCTGTTTTCCAAGGCGGCCGACAATGGGGAAATGTTCGCCAAGCTGCCGCTGATCCTGCATGGCGGCCGCCATATCGCCAGCGCCTTCGTCGACAAGCTTGAGATGCGGCCCTCGCGCGGCGGTCTGACGGACCGCGAACGGCAGACGCTGAACCTGATCATTGCCGGCCGGTCGAACAAGGAGATTGCGGCCAGCTTGGGCATCAGCATCAAGACGGTCGACAAGCACCGCACCAGCCTGATGCAAAAGCTTGAGGTCTCGTCTGTCGCGCAACTGGTCGCCCTGGCGCTGAAGGAAGGGCTGATCGACCCGGCGCGCGAGCTCTAAGTCCGCGCGCCCGGATCCGTTCTCCTGACCGACGTCTCGCCGGCTGGCCTCTCGTCCTGCCTGGGTCATGCCTGGCTTTCCTTCTTCGCCGAGGCTCTGTGCGAGCCGGTCCGGTCGTATTGCCCGCTGAACCGGCTCGTGGAGCGTATCAGATGCAAACCGGCGCGCCGCTGCTGGTGTCCAGCCGGGTGCCGCCGGGGCAGGAATAGCAGGAACCGCCGGATTGAAAGCTGCCCGTCGGGCAACCCGAGCCGCCAAGATTCTCCGCGGACGTCATGGGGCCGAACACGCCGCCCGACTGGCAGGCTTGGCCACTGCGCACGTCGAAGACCGTACGCGCTGAGTCCGTTGGGCAGGAGTAGCACTGGCTCAGGCCGATGTCCCAGAAACCGCGGCCGCCATTATTGCCGGTGCGCTGGGTGCATTCGCTGGCGGTGACGTAGGTGGCCGGTATCGGGTTGGCGCCGGGCTGACCGCCTCCGCCCGGGTTCGGGCCGTAGATCGGGGCCATCGGCACGCAGGCGCCCAGCGCGATCGACGCGATCGCGGCCGCCGCGGCCAGGCTCTTGCCATGGTTCAGGTTGATACGCAGAGACCGTCCGAACATCGCATCCTCCTTCGGGTTGTGAACCGCCGTCATCTGCGGCCGTTCAGGATGATGCGAAGGTAGGCGGCGCCCGCTTCGGGCGGCATGGGGTCAACACCCCATATTGCGGAGCCGGAGTGTGTTCGACTCATTTTGATCAAGACATACGACTGTAACCAGTCATTAAGCGCTTTGCGTAAAAATCGGTGGAATTGAGATCGCGCCGAGGCAACCGTCAGGTGCGGCACTCGGACTTCGTGTCAGTGACCATCGTCCGCCGGCAGACAAGCCGGTCGCAATCTCAGTCTGTGCAGTGAGCCGGCCCGGCTGGCCGCGAGAATACGAGGATCGGAATGTGACACGCCAAGACAACGGCTTAACAGGCGTCGAGCGCACGTTTCCAGAGTCCGAGATCATCGTCACCAAGACCGACACGCGCGGCCGGATCACGTATGCCAATGAGGTGTTCGTGAGTATCAGCGGCTACAGCGAAGCGGAAGCACTCGGCCAGCCGCATTCGATTATCCGGCATCCCGACATGCCACGCTGTGTGTTCAAGCTGCTTTGGGACACGATCGAGGCCGGCCAGGAGATCTTCGCCTATGTCAACAACCGGGCGAAGAACGGTGACCACTATTGGGTCTTCGCCCATGTCACCCCGACATTCGACAGGACTCATGGCATCATCGGCTACCACTCCAACCGGCGCTCTCCCAGGCGTGAAGCAATCAATGCCATCTGCCCGGTCTACGATCAGCTGTTGCGGGTCGAGCGGCAGAACGCGGACCGCAAGGCCGGCCTGCGGGCGTCGACGGCCATGTTGCACGACTTTTTAGCCAAGCAGGACACGACCTACGATGCGCTCGTCCACGCTCTCTAAGGTATGGTTTGCGTTCGCCGCGATCGCAGTGGCCCTCGTCGTACAGCTGGGCCTCGGGATCGTGTCGTTCGACATGGCGGGCATCGCGATAGCGGCCGCTGCCGCCGGTGCTCTCGGCTTCGCGTACATCTTTCTTCAGCGCACGCTGGCGAAGATCGACCATTGCGTCGGTGTCGTCCAAGCTGCCGCTGCCGGCGAACTCGATACGCGCATCACCGGACTGCAAGCCGAAAGGGGCGAGGTCGGTCAGCTCGCAATGAGCCTCAATCGACTGCTCGATCTGACGGAAGCCTTCACGAAGGAGGCCGATGCGGCCATGCGGTGCGCCAACGACCGCAAGTACTACCGCAAGATCGTGCCGACTGGGCTGAAGGGGGCGTTCATCTACTATGCCGACACGATCAACGCCTCACTTGATCTCATGGCCCAGCGTGACAGGGAGTTCGCCGACTTCCTGAACGTCAATGTCGTCCCCGTTTCGGGCACCGTGTCGACCGCAGCGGCCGAGCTGATGTCGCACGCGGGGACGCTGGCCAAGCTGTCGGAAGATACAAGCCACCAATCGGAAACAGCGGCTGGCGGTGCTTATACGGCGAGCGAGAATGTCCAGGCCGTTGCGGCTGCTGTTGAAGAGTTCGCCGCATCCATTCATGAGGTCACCGCCCAGGTGCATCGCGTTGCCGACATCTCGACGAATGCGGTGGAGTCGGTGGAGCGCACGGATACGCTGGTGCACGGCCTCAACGAGGCGGCCGGAAAGATCGGCTCCGTTGTCGAGCTGATCGGCGATATTGCCTCCCAGACAAATCTTCTTGCCCTCAACGCGACGATCGAGGCGGCCCGTGCCGGAAGTGCGGGCAAGGGATTCGCGGTCGTGGCGGGCGAGGTGAAGAGCCTGGCGAACCAGACCAGCAAGGCCACGCAAGACATTGTCGCCCAGGTCGAGCGGGTGCAGGAGGTCGTCGGGCAGGCGACCGGCGCCGTCCAAGAGGTGGGCGCCACTGTGCGAAGCATCGACGAGGTCTCTTCTGCCGTCGCTGCAGCGGTGCAAGAGCAGCTTTCCGTGACTCAGGAGATCGCACGGAATGTGGCGGAGGCGAGCAGCGCAACAATTGCTGTGTCCGATGCGATCTCGGCCGTCGATGCCGCGACGCGCGAGACCACGGCGAGCACCGAGGGAGTGTCTTCGTCTGCCACGGCTCTCTCTGGCCAGGCCGAATCGCTGCAGCACCGAATTGGCGAATTCCAAGGCAGGATCCGTCAGGCGGGCTGACAGAAAGCCGCACCCTCCGCCATCGTTGTTTCATCAGCCTGCAATGCCCCCGTCATCGACGGGCGGTATCCGTGACGCCACGAGGCCGTCCGGCCGTCCGATCCATGACAGGGAGATGAAGTAATGAGGCTTATCCGCATCGCCGCCCTTGGCGTAACTGCGCTGGCGGCCGGTTCCGTCTCTGCCGCCGAGCCGTTTCCGGCGACACTGGCCGGCCATGCCGCCCTGCCGGCCATGACCTTCGTGGCCCCTCCGGCCGATGCCCCGGCCATGTTCACCACCTCGGGCAACTTCGCCGGCCCCGGCAACCTGCGCATCGACACGCTGAACCAGGTCGAGGGCACGACGTGGATCTCCGCACCCGAAGCCACCCGCGGCACGGGCCTGTACTTCCCCTTCGTGGGCCAGCCCGTTCAGGGCTTTTCCGGCATCAAGGCGATGGGCGACGGCGAGTACATGATGCTGGTGGACAACGGCTTCGGCAGCAAGGTGAACTCGCCCGACGCCATGCTGCAGGTCCATCGCGTCCGCCCCGATTGGGAAACCGGCCGTGTTGAGATCCTGGAAAGCACGTTCCTGTCCGATCCGGACGGTGTGCTGCAGTTCCGGCTGACAACCGAGGCCACCGAAACCCGCTATCTGACGGGTGCGGATTTCGACCTGGAAGGCATGCAGCCGATCGGCGATGAGATCTGGTTCGGCGACGAGTTCGGGCCGTATGTCTTCGCCACCAACACCGATGGCGAGGTCGTGTACATCACCGAGACCTACGTCGACGGCGAAGTGGTGCAGTCGCCGGATCATCACGGCGTGCGCATGCCGTCGGTTCCAGGTGAGGTCACCTTCCCGGTCCGCCGCTCGCGCGGCTTCGAGGGCATGGCGGCCAGCGTCGACGGTGCCTTCCTCTACCCGATGTTCGAGGGGCCGCTGTGGGATGCCGAGGCCGGTGCGTTCGAGACCGATGCCGACGGCAACGCCTTCCTGCGCATTATCGAATTCGATGTGGCGGCGCGCGAATTCACGGACCGGTCGTGGCAGTACCGGCTGGAGGATCCGAGCCACAATATCGGCGACTTCAACATGATCGACGAGACGCGCGGCCTGGTGATCGAGCGCGACGGCAACGAAGGCGACCCGCGCATGGCCTGCGAGGGCGAGCCCACGCCTGACTGCTTCAACGCCCCGGCCACCTTCAAGCGCGTCTATCTGATCGATTTCGCCGGTGCCACCGATGACGGCTTTGTCGAGAAGGTCGGCTATGTCGACCTGATGGACATCGCCGATCCCGATGGCGTGGCCCTGCACGGCACCATCGACGGCATCTTCACCTTCCCGTTCGTGACGATCGAAGACGTCGACATGGTGGATGCGGAGCACATCATCGTCGCCAACGACAACAACCTGCCGTTCTCCACCGGCCGCACGATCGGTGAGGCGGACATGAACGAGTTCATTCTGCTGCACGTGCCGGAGCTTCTGGCCGCCGAATAGGCCGACCGGACGCTGATGGGATGGGGGTCGGCCGCTGGCCATGGCCGGCCCCGTTTCCCGCCGCTCAGGCAGCGGCTTCGAAATGGTCTTCCCGAAGACGGGCAGTCCCGTCCGACTGAAGCACCCAAAGCTCGCGCGTGATGACGCCGTGCGCGCCATCCATGCTCCATCTCGCCGTCAGCACGCCCGAGCTCTCGTCGACCGGCTCGATCCGCGTGTCGGTATAGGCGACGTTGCGATAGCCGTCTGCGATCAGCTTTGCCCAGAAGGCCTCGATCGCCGGCCGTCCGCGATACTCCCCGAACGGGGCCGCAACCATGGTGGCCTCGTCCTCGTAACAGGCCGCGCACGCCCTGGCGTTGCCCGCGTTGAACGCCGCTTTCCACTGCTCGCTGGCCGCGACTATGGCCTGCTCGATATCCGTCTGCATCTTCTTCTCCCGGCATGGCTTGGCTGCACTCAATGGTATTTGCGCGGCGCCAAGGGATCTGATAAGCGGCAATTGTTCTGAATATCTGTTCAGGAAAATGAACAATGAGGCCCAGCCTGGACGATATGATCGTCTTCCGATCGGTCGTGGACGCTCGGTCCTTCACCCTGGCCGCCGAGCGTCTCGGGCGGGCGAAGTCAGCGGTCAGCCAGATCGTGTCCCGTCTTGAGGCGGATCTGAACTGCCGGCTGTTGCACCGGACGACACGCGCGCTTTCGCTGACGGAGTCTGGTGCGCGCTTCTTTGCCCACTGCAATGATCTGCAGCGCGCATACGACAGCGCGATCGCCGATATCTCGGCCAACGCGGCAGAGCTGTCCGGAACCCTGTTCGTGACCATGCCGCACGCGCTCAGCGCCCCTCTGGTGGCGCCGGCAACGTCTTTGTTTCTTCGTCGGCACCCGAAGATGCGGGTGCGCCTTGTGACCGCCGATCGGCCGATCGATCTGGTCGAGCCGCGGATCGACCTTGCCGTGAGAGTGGGCGCACAGGCGGGGCAAGCGGCGCGGATCGTTACCCTGGGCTCGCTGACCGAAAGTCTCTACGCGAGCCCGGACTACATCCGGCGCTGCGGCGGCGTGCCGGCCGACGCTGCCGCGTTTGTCACCTGGGATCACATCGCGAACGGGTGGCAGGGTGATCCTGTGACCTACCATCTTGGCGGGGCCGGAGCCCTTCGTGTATCCCCACGCATCCGATGCGATACCGTGCTGGATAGTCTCGGCCTGGCCGATCATGGCCTTGGCGTGGCCCTGTTGCCCGACCTGGTGGCCAGGCAGGCGGTTGTCGACGGCCGCCTTCTCCCACTGGCCCGTGTCGATGCCTCGGCCGTCCACGCCGTGCACAACTTCGCCGCCACGGCGCCAAGGAAGGTCACGGACTTCATCCATGCGCTGCAAAAGGTTCTTCGCGGTCAGCCGCTGCTGTCGGACCAGACGGATGGCTGACCGGTTCCGGACCGAGGTGCTTTGACGCGCTTTCATGCTGTCGGAAGACCCGCGGCAGCCCGGCACGCGACCGACATTCGACGCTAAGAGCGTTCCACCCGGTCGACTTCCCACAAGGGTATTGTCACTCTGCGATCAGCTGAATAGGAGACGGCAATGAAGCACACCGGCAGCTGCCATTGCGGCAATCTTCGCTTGGAGTTTGACAGCGCGTTGGACCCGTCGGAGATCGAGGTGCGGGCGTGCCAATGCGGGTTCTGCCGCAAGCACGCGGCGCGAGCGATGGCCGACCCCAAAGGCCTGCTGACGGTGCGCGTTGCCGATGAAAGCCGATTGAACCGGTACGTCTTCGGCTATCGAACGGCCGAATACCTGATCTGCCGCGACTGTGGCGTCTATGTCGCGGCCGCCACCGTGGGCGAGGAAAGCCCGCGCGCAATCGCGATTGTCAACGCGATGGACCACCGCCAGCTTTTCGCCCGGGCGCCGTTGTCGGTGACCTATGACGCCGAGACCCGCACCGAGCGCGTGGAGCGCCGCCGCGACCGGTGGATGCCGGTGGTGGTGGAGGTTGCGGCGGCGGCAAGGACGGACTGACCGACCGCCATCCCGTGCTGCTGGCAACCGTTGCATTGCCTTGATCCGAGGTTCGCCGAATGGTTGTCTGAGGTGGGCCCCAGCGACGGGAGATCGCGCCGATGAAGTTCTATGACTGTAGCACCGCCCCAAGCCCCCGGATGGTACGCATCTTCATTGCCGAAAAGGGGCTGGATATCCCGACGCAGCAGGTGGATCTGCGCAACGGTGAGCACCTGTCGCGGGAATTTCGCGCGATCAATCCCTATTGCACCGTCCCTGTGCTGGAACTGGACGACGGCACGCGGATCACGTCGACACAAGGCTGCTGGCGGTATCTGGAAGAAGCGGTGCCGGAGCCGCCACTGTTGGGCGCAACGCCGGTGGAGCGGGCGGTCGTCGCCGATCACGTCTGGCATATCGAAATCGATGGCTGGCAGGCGATGACCGAGGGCCTGCGCAACTCGGCGCCTGGATTGAAGGACAGAGCGCTGACAGGCCCCGAGAACTACGCCCAGATCCCGGCGCTGGGCGACCGCGGCAAGCTGCGGGCGCAGCGCTTCCTGGAAAGCCTCGACGACCGGCTGGGCGATCGCGCGTTCATCGCGGGCGACCATTACAGCGCCGCCGATATCATGGCCCTGGTGGTGGTCGACTTCGCCGGCTGGCTGAAGATCCGGCTGCCGGAGGATGCCGCGAACGCTCGCCGTTGGTACGAAGCCGTGAGCGCGCGCCCGAGCGCCAAGGTGTAGGCGCAACGAAGGCCGTAGCTATGCGTCTGCGGCCGCGATGGCCTGCAGAAAGGACTCGGCCAGATCCCGTAGCTTGGCCTCGCCCACGCCGTGGATCCTGGCAAATTCCAGCGTCGTGCGCGGACGCTGGTGGGCCATTTCGATCAGCGAGCGGTCCGCGAAGATGACATAGGCCGGCACGCCGCGCTGTTCCGCCAGTTCCCGCCTGAGGGCCTTCAGCTTGCCCAGCAGGCCCGCGTCGTCGTCGCTCAAGTCGGTTTCGGCACGCTGAGTGCGCGGCACCTTGGCCGGCTTGGCCTTGACCGTATCATTGCGATAGCGGAACGATCCGCCGCCTTTCAGCATGCCTCGGCCGGCCTCGGTCGTCTTCAGGCCGCCATAGCCGCCGATATCCAGCGACAGCAGGTCGGCGGCTACCATCTGGCGGACGATCGACCGCCAGACATCCTTGCCGTGTTCATGGCCGACACCGAAGGTGGGCAGGCGGTCGTGGCCGGCCGTCGCCACCTTCTCCGTATGAGAGCCCCGCAGGACGTCGATGATGTGGGCGGCACCGTACCGTTCCCCGGTCCGCACCACCGCCGACAGCGCCTTGCGAGCATCCTCGGTGCCGTCCACCAGCTCCGGCGGCGTTCTGCAGGTGTCGCAGTTGCCGCACGGGTCCGTCCGTTCGCCGAAATAGGCCAGCAGCGGGCGGCGCCGGCATTCCGGCGCCTCGCAGAAGCCGATCAGCGCGTCCAGGCGCTTGTGCTCGCGCCGCCTGCGGTCGTCGTCGCTGTCTTCCTGGTCGATGAACATCCGGCGCATGCGGATGTCGTCTAGCCCGTAGAGCAGGCAGGCCTCCGCCGGCAGGCCGTCGCGGCCGGCACGCCCGATTTCCTGGTAATAGGCCTCCAGGCTGCCGGGGATGTCGGTGTGGAAGACGAAGCGGACGTCGGGCTTGTCGATGCCCATGCCGAAGGCGATCGTGGCCACGATCACGGTCTGCGGCGCGGTCAGGAAGGTGTCCTGATTGGCCGTGCGATCCGACTTGTCCATGCCGGCGTGATAGGGCAGGGCGGGAATACCCTGTTCCGCCAGGAACGCCGCGGCTTCTTCCGTCTTCTTGCGCGACAGGCAATAGACGATGCCGCTCTCGCCCTCATGCGCCTTCAGGAAGGTCAGGAGCTGGCGCTTCCAGTCCCGCTTCATCTCCACCGACAGGTTGATGTTGGGACGGTCGAAGCCGGTGACGAAGGTGTGCGCATCGCCGTCGAACAGTTTTTGCGCGATGTCTTCGCGGGTGACTTGGTCGGCCGTGGCCGTCAGCGCGGCGATGGGGACCTCGGGGAACAGGTGGCGCAAGCGGGCCAAGTCCTCGTATTCCGGCCGGAACGCCGGGCCCCATTGCGAGATGCAGTGCGCCTCGTCCACCGCGATCAGTCGGACGGGCAGGCGGGCCAGTGCTGCCAGCATGCGGTCCGTCATCAGCCGCTCCGGCGCCAGATAGAGCAGGCGTGTCTCGCCGGCCGCCACACGGCGCCACGTGTCCACATTCTCATTGCGGGACCGGGACGAATTGATCGCCTCCGCCGCCACGCCGGCCACGCGCAGGGCCGCCACCTGATCCTGCATCAGAGCGACCAGCGGGCTGACCACGACCGTCAGCCCGCCCAGCACCAGGGCCGGCACCTGGAAGCACAGCGACTTGCCGGAGCCGGTGGGCATCACGGCCAGGATGCTGCGCCCACCCAGCAGCGTGTCGACCACCGCCTCCTGCCCCGGCCGGAAGCCGTCGAAGCCGAAGACGTCGCGCAGCACGCGGTGCTTCTGCTGATGCAGGGTGTCGTCCGCGAGCATGCGGTGGTCTCAATCATTCTGATATCGAAACAGGCTGTCAGGTGGCCATCGCCGCTTGGGTGCCGAAGCGGGGATGGTCCTGCCGGCCCATTCGGTAGAGGAACCGGAAATGCGATGCAATGGCGCCGATCAGATCGGTCCGGTTGTAGGGCACGCCATGGGCCTTGGCCGACCTTGCGATCAGCCGCGACAGGGTGCGGTAGTGCGCGTGGCTGACATCGGGGAACAGGTGGTGGGCGGCATGGCAGTTCAGCCCGCCATAGAGCCAGGTCCAGAACCGGTTCTGCGGCGCCCAGTCCAGGGACGAGCGCATGGCATGCACGGCGAAGCTGTCGGCCAGGCGCCCGTCGTCGCTGACATGGCCGAACGCAGCCATGTCGGTGAAGTGAGTCGGGATCAGCGGCAGGATGAACACCAGCGACGCAACCGCGGCCGCCACCAGATAGCCGAGCGCGATCTGCCAAAGGGCATAGTCCGTCACCAGCGCAGGCGCGACGAAGGCCAGCGCCACAAAGGCCGCCTTGCCCAGGAAGAAACCGATGATCTGTCCCGCGCCATGGCGGATGTCGCAGAGATTGGCCAGCTGGCGCTTGAAGAGATAGATCGTGTCCTGCACCAGGATGGAGTGGACAGCCACAAGCGCATAAGCCGGCAGCGCATAGAGATGCTGCCAGCGATGCCACCAGCGCCGCGGCTTTTCCGGCGACAGGCGGATCAGCCCGTTGTGGTCGATGTCGGCATCGCAGCCGTCGACATTCGGAAAGACGTGATGCGACTTCACATGGCGCAGCTGCCACAGATAGCCGTTCACGCCCAACAGGTTGAACAGGCAGGTGTGGATCAGGTCGTCGGCCCGGCGGCTGCCGGTGAGTGCGTGGTGGGCCGCGTCATGCGACATGTTCAGCACCAGGAACAGCAGCGAGACCTGGCAGGCCACAGCCAGGCCCAGCGCCGCCAGCGGCCCCGGGTGTCCGGACAGCAGCGCCGCATAGGCGGTGACGGCAAATCCGGCGAACATCAGCGCCTTGGTGTAGATCTCGGGCGTCGCGGTGCGCGGCCGCCCGCTGCTGGCGAACCACTTCGCGGCGCGGCGCCGGACATCGTCGTGGAATGCGCGGTCGTTGCCGTTGCGGAACTTGATGCGCCGCACGGTGCGGTAGCTGGGCATCACAGCCTCCAATAAGCGAGCATTCACTCATTTTGTAGTGCGAGTGCCCGCTTGCAAGCAGTGATGGTCGTCATATCCAGATGACGATTACATCGGTCGGTGGCTGGAAGGGCGTGGGGAGGGCGTTTTATGCGTTGACGGCGTTGGCGATGATGTAGGCGCCCAGCATCAAGAGCGCGATGAAGAAGACCCGCCGGAACAGCGTCTCGGACAGGCGCTGGCGGATGCGCTGGCCGAACACCATGCCGAGCATGGCCGGGATCAGGGCCATGGCCGACAGGCCCCCCAGCTCAGCCGTCAGCAGGTTGTTGCCCTGCAACGCGACCGCGAGCGCAACGGTGGACGTCGTGAACAGCATCCCCATGGACTGGATCAGCATGTCGCGCGAAAGGCCGATCGCCTGCAGGAACATCACCCCCGGCACCACGAACGACCCCGTCATGCCGGTCAGGATGCCGTTGGCCGAGCCGACCAGCGGGCCAACCCAAGCTTCGTGGCGTGTTGTGACAGTAAGCCGGATGCCGGCAAGGCTCACCGAGGCGTAGACCACCAGCAGCACGCCAAGCAAGGCCGAGAGCAGGGCAAGATCCAGGCTCGTCAAGGCCTTGGCCCCGAACCAGACGGTAACCGTGGCCATCAACAGAAACGGCCAGATTCGGATCAGAATGGCCCGAGCATTTCCGCCTACCGAGGCCTGCCAGACGTTGGTGACGAACGACGGCACCAGCAACAGCGCCATGGCGCTCGGCAGGTCCAGCGCAACCGTCAAGAGCGCCAGGCTGACCGTCGGCAGACCGAGACCGATCACTCCCTTTACCGAGCCGGCGATCAGGAAGGTCAGGACAACCACAAGCAGTGTGGACGCATCGGGCATCCGCCGATGCTAACGCCCTCGCCTGGCTTACGGAAGCGTGGCGCTGGTCGCAGGGGCGCTCAGCTCTCCACGATCGTTTCGAAGCCGCCGAAGATCATCCGCTTGCCGTCGAAGGGCATGTCCTGCATCGCTTTCTGCATGCGGGGGTCGGCCATCACGGCCGTGTTGCCGGCATTGCGCGCCTCCCGCGACGGCCAGACGATCCAGGCTAGGACGACGGTCTCATCGTCCTCGCATTTGACCGCCATGGGGAACGACGTGACCTCGCCGTCCGGCACGTCGTCGCCCCAGCATTCGACGAAGTGCAGGGCGCCGTTTTCTTTGAACACCGGTGCCGCTTGCGTTGCCAGCTTGACGTATGCGTCACGGTTCGCCGTCGGAACTGCGAGTACAAATCCGTCCACATAGGCCATGGGAGGGTCCCTTCGCGTTCGGTCAGCCGTTGTAGGCTTCTTCCAAGGTCCGGATGTCGAGCTTGGTCATCTGCATCAGGGCCGTCATCATCCGCCCGGCCTTCTCGGAATCGTCGCCTTGGAGCATGCGCATCACGGCGGTCGGGACGATTTGCCAGGAGAGGCCGAATTTGTCCTTCAGCCAGCCGCAGCGCTGCTCCGCCTCGTCCCCACTCTCTGACAAACGGTCCCAGAAGTGGTCGATCTCGTCCTGCGTGTCGCAGTTGACCTGGAACGAGATCGCGGGGCTGAAGGCGTGACCCGGCCCGGCGTTCAGCGCGGTGAAGGCTTGGCCGTCCAGCTCAAAGCCGATGGTCAGGACCGATCCGGGCGGTCTGCGGTGGATCTCCTGCCCGGCCTCGCCATACCGCGTCACCGCCGTGATCCGCGCGTTGGGGAAGATCGAGAGATAGAAATCGACCGCCGCCTCTGCATTGTCGTCGAACCAGAGGCAGGGTGTGATTGTTTGGACAGTGGGCATCGATGTGTCCCTGTCAGAGTTTCGGTTGTTCGGCTGACAGCGCTGTTCCCAAGCGGTCCAGCAGCCAAGTCCAGCCGCCCTCCCGCATCTGCGGACCATCGCCGCCTTCCAGGAAGACGGATTGTTCGATGAAGGTCAGGTGTGTGCCGCCGTCGACGGGTGCGAGTGTGACGGTCGCGAGCGAGACCGAGATCGGGGCATCGTCTATCGCCATGCGGTACGAAAAGATGATGCGGTGATCCTCGACAATGTCGTGGTAGACGGTCTCGTTTGCGAACAGTCTCCCCTTCGGTTCGCGGCCGCTGCAGGTCTCCGTGCCGCCGACGCGGAAATCGAGGGCATGTTGGACCTCGGTGAAGCCGTCCCCTTCGGCGAACCAGTGCCGCTTTGCCGCCGGCTCCGCCCAGGCAGCGAACACCTGCCGGGGCGAGGCGGTGTAGGTGCGCTCGATCGCGAACGTGGCGTGCTGCGTCGTGCGATCGGTCACGACGCCTGATCCATGTCGGGCCGTAGGATTGCGGCCAGATGGTCGAACGCCTCGCTCCAGCCTTCGCCGTGGGAGAGGATGCTCTCCTCCGACGACAGGCCGACTTGGCGGATGCTGACGCGGGTCCGGCCGCCCAAGTCTTCGAACGTGGCGGTGATCTCGGTGTCGTTCTCCACGACGCCGTCGTCGTTGGCCCAGCCATGGGTGAACACCAGGCGCCGCTCAGGTGCGATCTCGCGAAAGACACCGCGCAGCCGGAACGTCATGCCGTTCTCGCCATGATAAGTGCATCGGTAGGCGCCGCCTGGCCGCACGTCGAAATGCGGATCGGAAAGCGCGCACCTGTCCGGGAAGAACCAGAGCTTCAGCCGCTCTGGATCGGTCCAGGCCGCCCACACCAGATGCAGCGGCGCATCGAAGGTATGGGTGATCAGCAGGTCGCGATCGCTGGGCGTCGTCTCCGGCTTTATGTCGATGGCCGACATGGCGCTGGTCCTTCTCGTCGCGCCGGGGCTAGCAGCAGCTGCCGCCCGCGGGTTCGCGGTCGTATTCGTCGTGCAGGCGGACCCAGCTCATGACGCCGGCGGCTTCGTTGCGGCCCTTGGGTGCCAGGTCCAGGAAGTTGAACGGCACGAACAGGCTGTCGTTGCCGCGCGCATAGGCCGAATAGGTGTGGAACACCTCGCCGGCCTCGTTCTTGGCGAAGATGCTGTTGGCCGGCATGTCTTCGGCCATCAGGGGCGAGGTGCCGTAGTTGTAGACCGGCGCGCCGCTGGCGATCTGCTCGGGCGTGAACGACGCCCCGAAATCGTAGTTGAAGCTGGTGCCGGCGGACGAAACCCAAAGGAACGTCCAGCCCATCCGGGCCCTGACCTGTTCGATCTGGTCCAGCGGAACGCGCGAGATGGCGACGAAGGACAAATCCGCATGCTCGAAATGCTTGCGCGACACGTCCACATGATCGGCCATGGCCGCACAGCCCGGACAGATGTGGTCTGAGTCCGGCGCGAGCATGAAGTGCTGGACGAACAGCTGACTGCGGCCTTGGAACAGGTCGCCGAGCGACATCGGGCCATTGGGCGACTGGAAGATATAACCAGTCTCGACCTTGACCCATGGAAGGGCGCGCCGCGACGCATTCACGCGATCACGCAGATGCGTGACGTCACGCTCCTCAGCCAGCAGGGCTTTGCGGGCGGCCAGCCACTCTTCGCGGGATACGATCTCGGGGTGCATTGTCGTCCTCCTCGTTCGGTATTCGGGCTACATGGCGGCGAGTTCGCCGGCCAGACGGTCGAGGCATCCAGGCCAGCTGGTGGCGTAGCCGGCCTCTCGCGCCGCGATCTGGCCGTCGGCCGTTTCGAACTGGGTGTCGATCGTCAGCGTCGTGCGGCCGTCGGTTTCTGCGAAGGTGATGGTCACGCGGGACCGTGGCGGCAGGCCCGCGCCGCAGGGATGCGCCATATCGCGGTCGCCCTCGTAGACGAGCCGCTCCGGCGGGACGATCTCAATGAAAGTGCCGTCGCAGGGATAGACCGTGCCGTCAGGGGCTCGCATCTTCAGGCGGAAGGCGCCCCCGACCCTGAGGTCGATCGTGCAGTCATAGCTTTGGAAGCCCTCCGGCCCCCACCAGCGCACAAGGTGCTCCGGCTGCGTCCACGCCTTCCAGACGAGCAGGCGCGGCGCGTCGAAGACCCGGGTGATGACGATCTGCCGATCGTTCGGCACTGACGACACGCTGTCCATGGTCTGATCCATCCGAAGGCTCCCGTCAGGCGGCCAGGCCGTTCAGATGCTCGGCGAGGCAGTCGAAGGTCGATTGCCAGCCACCGACAACGCCCATCTCTTCATGCTTGCGCCGCTCTTCGACCGTGGGATGCGCGATCCGCAGGGTCAGCCGCGTCTTGTCGCCGAGATCCTCGAACAGGCAGGTCATCACCATGCCGCTCGGCAGGTCGCCGCCGGCAGGGGCCTCGAAGCCCTCTTCGAACTCATCCGTCGTGACGATGCGCTCCATCGGCACGATTTCCAGGAAGGTTCCGGCGACCGGGTACTCGGTGCCGTCCGGGCCGGTCATCACGTAACGCGAGCGGCCGCCCGGGCGGAAATCGAGCTCCACGACCCGGGTGGTGAAGCCCTTCGGCCCCCACCATCGGGCGACATGCTCCGCTTCTGTCCACGCCCGCCAGACCAGCGCCCGCGGGGCGTCGAACACGCGGGTGACGGTGATCTCGCGTGACGCCTCAGGCGTTTCCACCATCGCCATTCTCCGTCTCTTGCAGGCTTTTCAGGTAAGCGTCCAAACGGTCCAGGCGCCCTTCCCAGATGGCGCGCTGCTCAGCGATCCAGTCTTGGGCTGTCGCCAGTGGATCCGGCTGGATCTCGCAGGTGCGCACCCGTCCGGTCTTTCGGGACCGGATCAGGCCGCCATCCTCCAGCACCTGGAGATGCTGGAGGAACGACGGCAGCGCCATCCCGAAAGGCTGCGCCAATTCGCTGACCGAGGCCGGGCCCTGACTGAGCTGGTGCAGGACCGCGCGGCGCGTCGGATCGGCGAGGGCGCGGAAGATATTGTCGAGTTCGATTTGTTGGTTAGGCATGTGCCTAACTTATTGCTTGCCGATCGGCGGCGCAATGGAAAATTAGGTGATCGCCTAAGTTTTGTCTGTGGCTGCGACCATGGCGATGATTGGCATCGGCCTCCGCCTATCCGACACGGGCGCCGGTCGGCCTGTGAAACAGCAGGTGATCCCCCGCACGCGTTCCCTGCCTGTGCAGGTGGCGCCCCAGCGCTAACTGGGCAGGTTCCCACTGGGCAAGGGCGCGATCGATGTCGTCCGGATTGCCTGCGAGCGCGTCGGCAAGGGCCAGGGCATTCGCCGCTGCCTTCGAGGTGCTGGCAGCCGTATGGGGCCGTGGGATGAAGGCCGCATCGCCCAGCAGGATCACCCGTCCCTTGACCATCCGGTCGATGGCCAGATCGCGAATGGCCTGGGCGAACGGCTGCTCCGTTGCTTTGACCGCGTCCCGGAATGCAGGCGGAAGCAGAGCGTCAGCCTCCTGGCCGACATGTCGGCGCCATTTCGGCGCCAGCTTGCCTTCGGGCATCGAGAACCCTCGGTCGCGACCGTCAATATCTGTCATCACGTCGCGAAGGGCGACTTCGTCGACAACGCGATACCATACCCAGTTGTAGAGCCGATGACCGGCCCGTGTGTCGTTCTGGTCGCCGGGAACGAGATAGCCGAGAATGTGCGAGCCGTCTGTGTTGGCGAAGCCGAAATCGCCGTGCAGCTCTGCCCGTGCGGAGGCAGGCATTGCGGTCTCTGGCAAGAGGCCGCGCCAGGCGAGATAGCCAGCGTAAGTGGGCTCCGCATCAGGCCAGAGCAGCCGGCGGACGGTCGAACCGTTGCCGTCCGCCCCGATCAGGAGATCGCCGCTCACCTCGGTTCCATCAGCGAAGCGTGCCGTGACCGAGTTGCGGGTCTCGTGCTGCCGCACGTCGACGAGAGTCTTGCCGCGGTGGTAGTGATCCTGGCCGAAAGCCTGCAGCATCGTCGTGTAGATCAGCGACCAGGATGTCTGCGTCTGCGGCGCGAACTGCCTGCTCTCGATCATGCCGTCCGGCCGGAAGACCGAGCGGTTCCGCGATTGCACGCCCAGATCCATGCGCCCGACCTGGATGCCGATGCGCCTCAGAACCTCGACGACCTCCGGCTGCAGAACGATGCCGCCGCCCCGGCTGTCGAGATCGTGCGGTGACCGTTCATAGAGATCGACGGTCCACCCCGCTTGGCGAAGCATGGCGCCTGCGAACAGGCCTCCCAGCGACCCGCCGATCACGATGCCGTGGCGGGGCTCCGATGGTGATGGCGACATCTTCTTGGCTTCCTTTGTCTGAGGTGTCCGTTGCGATGCCGAGCGTCCCCGCGGTCTTGGCGGACACCGGCGTTCCTGTTGCCATGGCATGTATTTCGCGGCAGTTCGTGATATAAGAGATGATATTGGACTATTACTCATTCGGAATTGGCATCAATCGTGGATCGGATTGCCGCCATGCGCAGCTTTCTGCGGGCTGTCGATATCGGCAGCTTCACCGAGGTCGCGCGCGAATTGAACACGACGCAGCCGACGATATCGAAGCAGGTGGCCGCGCTAGAGGACCATCTGGGCGTTCAGCTGTTGGTGCGCACGACGCGGTCGCTGTCCGTGACGGGCGAGGGGGCACGCTTCTACGAGGCTGCCAAGGCAGCGCTGGAGAGCTTCGACGCGGCGGAGGCTGCAGCCCGCGGGTCCGGGCACGCCGAAGGGCTGTTGAGGGTCGGGTGTCCAGCATCGTTCGGACAGGTTCAGATCGTACCGAGGCTCCCCGCCTTCCTGTCGCGGCACCCCGCGGTCTCCGTCGACCTTGTGATGTCTGATGCCTGGCTCGATCCGGTGGAGCAGGGCGTCGATGTGGTGGTTCGCATAGGCGAACTTAAGGATTCTGCGCTCCGGTCACGTCGCATCGGGTTCGCGCAGCGCGTCACCGTCGCGAGCCCGGCCTTTCTCGACCGGGTCGGTACGCCCGCGCGGCCTGAGGATCTCGAGAAGCTCGACTGCGTTCTCTACACAAGGCTCGTGTCAGGGCCCGAGTGGACCTATGCAACGGCTTCCGAGCCAGTGTCGGTTCGCGTCCGCGGCCGTGTCCGGGCGGATAGTTCAGCCGCAGTGCTTGGTGCCGTCGTTGCGGGTTTGGGCATTGGCCTGCTGCCGCTTTGGTTGGCCGGCGAAGATCTGCGGGCCGGACGGCTGGTCCGCATTCTCGAGCGCCTCGAGCCGCCGCCGCTGCCGATCCACGCCCTATCCCCGCCGCGCCGGTTTGCGCCGCCGAAGGTGGCTGCCTTCGTCGACTATATTGAGGACGAATTCCGGCGCGACCCCCAGATCTTGAACGACGCCTCATATCGCGGGTGATGATGCAGACTCTGCAGGTATAGTGATGTACTTTAGTTTAGTGGCTGTTTATCTGAGTGACAGGCGCACAATATTGCCATAATGCTGCACTGCACTAGCAATCGGTCATATCTATACGTAGAGCCCCTAATTCACAAATTGCCGTCAGCTTCATATTATGCTACTAAGGAACTTCAGTCAGTGACTGCTTGTTTGGCAGATGGTGACTGAAGATTAACAATGAATTCCTCTAAATTTGCAAGTAACTACCTAGGTAGTCGCGGGTAGACGGGAAGGGCATCATGATGTCTCCAGCCTTGGCACGATCGCTCTGCGCTGCGGACGGTGAAGCCGATCTGCCTGGCACGCTGGAAGAGCTGGGCCCCATGCTCTCCGAGGTGCGGGAAAGGGTGCGGCGCCATCGCGACACCGTGGATATGCGCCTGGAATGCGTAATTGTCCGGCGCATGTCGGAGGTCGCGGGCAGCCATGCGGCCCTTGAGGTTGTGCTGCAGCAGGAACGGCAAACAAGCGGTGCTGGTCACAATGGCACCGCCATCAGGAGGAGACGCAGCCAGATCAGCGGCGGGGGATTGTCTCGCGTTTCGAAGACGTGATCCGATAGTCCCCCGTCGCAGGTCTGCTGCCGGCAGGTCGCGCGAGCCGAGCGTTCGTGCGAGACCGGGAGTGGCAGAGATGGGCAGCTTCTGGCGGGAAATGGCAGAGCGGTGGTTGAGTGCGGGCGCCGACACCAATCAGACGGTGTCGACAGCGGCAGTGTCGGACGCTGCGGGCGGGTTCTCACGTCCCGGGTCCTACGGTCGCCGTACGCTCCATTCGCACAGCGACCGCGTGGCGGGCACCCGCCGCTACGCCAGCGCTCGCATTTGCGCGTCGACCACGGCGATGGCGGACATGTTGACGATGTCGCGAACGTCGTCGCTGGGCAGCAGAATGTGCACCGGCCGCGACATCCCCATCAGCACAGGCCCGATCGCCTCAGCCCCGCCGAGGCGCTGCATCAGCTGATAGGATGCGTTTGCGGCGTTCAGGTCGGGGAAGATCAACACGTTTGCGTCGCGCACGCGGCTGAAGAAATAGAGCCGGTCGAACAGCTCCGGCACGATGGCGGCATCGGCCATCATCTCGCCGTCCACCTGCAGGTGGGGCTGGCGCTTCTTCAGGATATCCACGGCTCTCGCCACCGTCTGCGGCACCGGATGCGCCACACTGCCGAAGTTTGAGAACGACAGCATGGCGATGCGCGGCGGGATGTCGAAATTCGTCGCCACTTCTGCCGACAGTTCGGCGATGTCCGCCAGCTCTTCCGCTGTTGGCTGGATATTCACCGCGCAGTCGGCAAAGAAAAAGACGCGGTCGCGCACGATCATGATGAACAGCCCGGCCGCGCGGCGCACCTCGGGCCGCATGCCGATCACCTGGAAGGCGGGGCGCAGGGCTTCGACATAATTGGTCGTCAGGCCTGAAATGAACGCGTCGGCATCGCCGCACTGCACCATCAACAGCCCGTAATAGTTCGGCCGCCGCGCCATCTCGCGCGCTTCCGGCAGGGTGATGCCCTTGCGCTGGCGGCGCTTGAACAGGACCTTGGCATAGCTTTCCGCCCGGTCGGAGCTGCGCGGGTTGATCACTCGCGGCTCATACTCCAGCCCAAGTTCCGCGATTGTCTCCATGATCGTGCTCTCTCGGCCGATCAGGATGGGCTCGGCGAAGCCCTGGGCCTGCACCTCCGCTGCAGCGCGAATGATGCGCGCTTCTTCGCCCTCGGCGAAAACCAGGCGCTTGGGCGCCATCCGCGCCTTGTTGAAGATGGTGCGCATCAGCGCCCAGTCTTTGCCCAGGCGGCTTTCCAGCTCTTCGCGGTAGGTCGTGGCATCGATCGGCCGCCGTGCCATACCTTCGGCCATGGCCGCCTGTGCCACGGCTGGCGCCACCCAAAGCAGCACGCGCGGGTCGACCGGCTTGGGGATGATGTAGTCGGGGCCGAACAGCAGGCTTTCCGTGTTGTAGGCCTTAAGCACCGAATCCGGCACATCGGCATGGGCCAGGGCCGCAAGGGCGCGCGCCGCTGCCAGCTTCATGCCATCCGTGATCTGCCGGGCGCGGACATCCAGCGCGCCACGGAAGACGAACGGAAAGCACAGGACGTTGTTGACCTGGTTGGGATAGTCGCTGCGCCCCGTGGCCATGATGGCGTCCGGGCGGGCGGCCTTGGCATCCTCATAGCTGATTTCCGGGTCCGGATTGGCCATGGCGAAGATGATCGGCCGGTCGGCCATGGACCGCACCATGTCCTTGGTCAGCACATTGGCGGCTGAGACGCCGAAGAACACGTCTGCTCCCTTGACCACTTCGCCAAGTGTCCGGGCCTCCGTCTCCTTCGCGAACCGCTCCATATACGGGTTCATGTCTTCGGTACGGCCCTTGTAGACGACGCCCAGCTTGTCGCAGAGGGTGATGTTCTCGCGTGGCGCGCCGGCGCGCACCAAAAGCTCAGCACAGCCGATGCCCGCGGCGCCGGCGCCGCAGAACACGATCTTGATCTCGTGCATCTTCCGGCCGGTGATCTCCAGCGCGTTCATCAGGCCGGCCATGGCGATGATGGCGGTGCCGTGCTGGTCGTCATGGAAGACCGGGATGTCCAACAGCTCCCGCAACCGTTCCTCGATCGCGAAGCATTCCGGCGCCTTGATGTCTTCCAGGTTGATACCGCCGAAGGTGGGGGCCAGCGCCTTCACCACCTGGACGATCTCGTCAGTATCGGTGGCGTCGATCTCGATGTCGAACACGTCGATATCGGCGAAGCGCTTGAACAGAAGGCCCTTGCCTTCCATCACCGGCTTGCTGGCCAGGGGCCCTAGATTGCCGAGCCCGAGGATCGCGGTGCCGTTGCTGACCACGCCCACCAGGTTGCCCTTGGCGGTGAACTCGTATGCGTTCTCAGGCGTGTCCGCGATCTCGCGCACCGGGATGGCGACACCGGGCGAATAGGCAAGGCTCAGGTCGTACTGCGTCAGGCTGGGCTTTGAGGGGACGACCTCGACCTTGCCCTTGCGGCCCTGCGAGTGATAGCGCAGCACCGCCTCGCGTGTGACCTTCTCCATGGCGCTCGTTTCTCCAGCGACGGGCAGGGGTGAAGACCGCGCGGCATTCGGCCATGCGACTGCACGGGCTGCGGCAGTCGGTCGCGGCTCGTTCCAGATCGTGAGCCTTCCGCGCGGCAGGGTCAATTGCGCGATGGCAGCCCGCGCACTACCGCAAGTCGTGAGATGTCTAAGGCTTATAGTGCGCCCGGACCAAGTCCACGAAGGTCCGATGCATCGGCGATGGGAAGTCGAGGGTCAGTTCGGCGTGGAACGTCGTCGCCATGTGGGGTGCAGCGACGATCCACACAGGCTTGCCGTCGCGCGTCGCCCGGATGTCAACGTCCCCATGAACATCCTCAATCACCGGGGCGCGGATGTAGGAAACGGCATAGCCGTCCACCTCGCTCTGCGCGCTGTCCAGCTGGCGGCCGTAGCCGTTGCGCAGCACCTTGATGGGAAGCACGCCAAACGACCGTTGCGGCGGGCTCAGCACGGTTTCGGCCATCAGGATCGTGCCCGCGCAGATACCCCATACCGGTTTGGCCGCGAAGGCGCGCGCCAGCGGCGCCTCCAAGTCGAAGGCGGCGATCAGCTTGAGCATGGTCGTGCTCTCGCCGCCCGGCAGGATGAAGGCGTCGGCCTGCTCGAAATCCGCAGGCGTCTTGGCGGTCAGGAAACGGGCGCCGGCCGCTTCGACATGCGGCCGGTGGCGTTCCACACAGCCCTGCAGCGCGAGCACCGCGATGGTCGGCATCGGCCCGGCGTCCGTCATGCGCCTTCAGCCTTCGGCATGGGGCGGCGCGGCCGATGCGGCCGCACCAACGTCACCAGCCGCGGCCGGCCATCCGCATGTCCTCTTCGATGCCGTGGACGTCCAGGCCCGGCATCGGCGCGCCGGTCAGGCCCTTGGAGGCCTCCAGCACCATCCTGGGGTCGTCCCAATGCGCGACGGCCTTGACGATCGCCTTGGCATAGGTCGGCGGGCTCTCAGACTTGAAGATGCCGGAACCGACGAACACGCTTTCCGCGCCCAACTGCATGCACAGCGCCGCATCGGCCGGTGTGGCAACGCCGCCGGCTGCGAAATTAGGCACGGGCAGACCGCCCGTCTGCTTGACCAGGGCCAGCAGCGCATGCGGCGCGCCCATGGTCTTCGCTTCGGTCATCAGCTCTTCATCTTCCAGGCTGATGACCCTGCGGATCTGCTGGCGGATGCGACGCAGATGGCGCACGGCCTCAACGATATTGCCGGTGCCGGCCTCGCCCTTGCTGCGGATCAGGGCTGCACCCTCGCCGATGCGGCGCAGCGCCTCGGCCAGGCAGGTCGCGCCGCAAACAAAGGGGACGCGAAAGGCGTGCTTGTTGACGTGGAATTCCTCATCCGCCGGGGTCAGCACTTCGCTTTCGTCGATATAGTCGACGCCCATGGCCTCCAGCACTTGCGCCTCGGCGAAATGGCCGATGCGGCATTTGGCCATCACCGGGATGCTGACGGTCTCCATGATCTCCTGGATCAGCTCGGGCGCGGACATGCGCGCCACACCGCCGCTCTTGCGGATATCGGCCGGTACGCGTTCCAGCGCCATGACGGCGACCGCACCCGCGTCTTCTGCGACCCTGGCATGCTCGGCCGTGACCACGTCCATGATCACGCCGCCCTTCAGCATTTCCGCAAGGCCTGTCTTCAGATTGATCACCTGCCCGGTGTTTTCCTGGCTCACCGCCGCATTCCTTTGAGACATTCGTTCCCGACACTGAATATGACATGCATGTTTGGCGGCGAAAGGGAAGGGGCCGAAACGGCAGGGCGGCTATGCGCGGGAAGCGTTGACGGCTGCGTGCCCGGCGGGGCAAAGCTGCTGGCATGCAGCGATACGCCCGCCTGAGGGAAACCGAATGAAGGGACGTCTTGGCCGGATCATCGCCGGATTGTGGGTGCTGGCGGTGCCCGCGACGGCCATCGCCCAGAACGGCCCCGACGAGGTGACGCCCGATTCACTCACGGTCGAGCGGCTTACCGTGCAGGCTTTCCGCAGCGTGCCGGTCGACAACGACCACCTGCTGGCGTGCTGCGCACCGCAGACGGTGACGCGGGAGGGGCAAGTCTTCGTTTGGGTCAGGGCCACCTTCTCGCCACCGTGGACGGAAGAGGTGGAAACCGTCCGCGTCAGCCATCGCGATGTCGTCCTGCAGGTTGCCGGCACGGACGAGCCACTGCCGATCATCGGCACATACGACCTCTACGGCTTCTTCGAGGTGCGAACGCCGCATCTTGCCGCGACCCGCCCCGGTGTCTGGCCGGAGCGCGACCCGCCCGTCTTTTTCAATGCCGTTTTTGCGGTGCCGGAAGGGGCTGAGGCATTCACGCTCGACTTCGGCGGGCTGGCCATGGCCCGCGTCCCGATGCCACCAGTTGGGCCCCATCCGGCGCCCGGTGACATCGTCTCGGTCACGGTGCGGAGCGCTGAGCGCATCGATGCCATCCCCTCAGTCGACCGCGTCGGCGACCAGGAGATCGCGTCCGTCATACGCTATGCAGACGGCGCGATTCTTGAGGTTACGCTGGCGGTCGATCCGATAGCCGGCAACGACCTGAGGGATCCGCGCCAGTTCATCTGGCGCACGGCGAGCCTGCAACTCGTCTATGGCGACGGCCAGATCGCGCCGCAGCTGGGGCAGTATCTCGGTCGGTCGCTGATACGCAACACGACGAATGCCTATCGGCTGGACCCGGAGGAGCCGCCACGCGAGGAAACGCTCTATTTCGCCGTGCCGGCCGGCGCCGACGGCTTCCGCCTCTATTTCGGATCCAGCCAGGTCGCCACGTTCTAAGGTGCCGCCGGCGTGGCGGCGGGCGTGGCCGATGAAGGCCGCGCTGTTCGTCCTTGTCCTTGCCTTGCCCCTGGCGGCATGCGGACTGGACGACGACCAGGCGCGCCTGTGCCGTCAGGTGTTGGGTGTGGTTGATCCGGCCGCCCAAAACGTCATCGCATCTCCCCTGCCGAGACCACAGCATGGCGTCCGGCTGGGCTACCGCACGACGGATTTTGCCAGGGCCTCCGGTGCCGAGATCACCTGCGAATTCGCCGGCAGTGGCTTCGGGCGGGGCCGCTTCGACCTGGTCCGTGTGGAGACCTTGGACGGGCGTCTGAGCGAGATGCAGCTGTTCTGGCTGCGGCGCGTGCTGGAAATGCGCCAGCCGTTTCAGCCGCGCGCGGGCGACGACGCCCGGATGCCGGAGGCGCTGCCCTGGCTCTACCTGCTGCAGCAGTTCAGCAACGCGATCACCGTCAGCTGCGTCTACGGTTTGCTCGCGGTCGGCTTTACGCTGGTCTACGGCATCATCGGCAAGATCAACCTCGCCTTCGGCGAGATGTACATGATCGGCGCCATGGTGACGATGATCTGGACGAAGATCTTCGTCGCTGCGGGCGCCGGCGGGCTGGCGCTCGGGCTGTTTGCCATCCTGTCCATCGCCATGGTGACGACCGCCGGCTACGGCTGGATGACCCACCGCGCGGTCTTCCGGCCCTTGCATGCCTCGGTGACGCAGGCGCCGCTCATAGCCGCCATCGGTCTGTCGCTGTTCCTGCGCGAGGGCACACGCCTATTGCACGGGGCCGGCAACTATTGGCTAAGGCCACCCTTTCCCGACGTGATCACGCTGGCCGGGAACACGGCATTTCCCGTGACGGTCACCCTGTCACAGGGCCTGATCCTGGTGCTGACCGGCTTGACCTACGGCGCACTGGTATTGCTGCTGCGTGCCACACCGTTCGGGCGCATGCAGCGGGCCTGCGCGGACGACAGCCGCATGGCGGCGCTCTTGGGTGTGAACGTCAGGCGTACCGTCGCGGCCACCTTCGTCATCGGCGCCGCTGCGGCCGGTGTCGCCGGCTTCATCGTCGCCCAGCACTACGGCGTGGCCAATTTCCACATGGGCGTGGTGCTGGGGTTCAAGGCGCTGACGGCCGCGGTGCTCGGGGGCATCGGCTCGGTCGGCGGAGCCATGCTCGGCGGACTGATGATCGGGCTGATCGAAACCTTCTGGTCCGGCTACCTCTCGATCGCCTATCGCGACGTCGCGGTCTTCGCGATCCTGGTCGGTGTGCTGATCTTCCGGCCCCAAGGTCTGATGGGGGGACGGCCCAATCGATAGGCGGCGCCCGGGCAGGCGGTCCATGCGGGCCAATATGATGCAGTGGCCAGGACCGGCCAGGGCGGTCAAGATGCGGGCGCGGCACTCAGGCCCAAAAAGGGGAGCGCAACCGATGTGGATCAGGTTCGTCGTGCTCGTTACGAGTCTCAGTTCGCTTGTCAGCCAGGCGACCGCCCAGTCGCTGGAGGCAATCGCCGAAACCGGAACGCTGGCCATCGGCTATCGCACCGATGCCTCGCCGTTCTCCTTCCAGACGGACGCCGGGGAACCTGCGGGCTATTCCTTGGATCTGTGCGCCCGCATCGCCGACGCCGTGGCGGCGGAGGTCGATGACCTGGCTGTCGACCACGTGCCGGTGACTGCCGAAGACCGGTTCGATGCGCTGGAGACCGGAAGGATCGACATCCTCTGCGGTGCCACGACGGTCACGCTATCGCGGCGGGCCGAGTTCGACTTCTCGCTGCTGACTTTCGTGACCGGCACAAGTGTGCTGGTGCGCCGCGACTCACCGGTGGAGGAGTTCGATGATGTCGCCGGCAAGGCCATCGGCGTGCTCGGCGCCACGACGACGGAGGAGGGACTGCGCCTGACCCTCGAAGCGCGCGCCATCGAGGCGGAGGTGGTGACGGTCGCCAGCCACCCGGAAGGACTGCAGGCGCTCGAGGCGGGAGAGATCGATGCCTATTTCGGCGACCGGGTTATCCTGCTGGCCCTGACGGCGTCCGCTGCTGACCCGACCAGTCTGGGCGTCGCCAACGAGTGGCTTTCCTACGAACCCTACGCCCTGGTAATGCGCCGGGGCGATGACGACTTCAGGTTGCTCGTCGACCGGACGCTGGCCACGCTCTATCGCAGTGGCGATATCGGGGGGATCTTCCGGGCAGCTTTCGGCGATGCGGATCCGAGCGACATGCTGCGTGCCATGTACGCGCTGCAGGGCCTGCCGGAGTAGGTCGGGGCTTTCGATTGCCAAGCGAGGCTGCATCTGCTTTCTAACTGTCGGTTGCAGATGGGGAGCCGTCACATGGCAGTGCGCCGACAGGTCTTGGCAGGCATGACGGCCATCGCCCTTGCCTCTGCTGGGGCAATGCACACCGTAGGGGCCCAGCCGGCGGATCCCGCGGGCCGCGTGACCAGGCTGCGCGGGACGGCGGTGCTTGTCCGCGGCGGTGAGGCGTCGGGCTTGGCAGTGGGCGTCGAGGTCCAGGTCGCGGATCGCGTTGTGACCCATGCCGCATCGCGGGTGGAGGTCACGCTTTCCGACGGGACGCTGGTCGTGCTGGGCCCCGGAACCGACGTGGCGGTCGCCGCGTTTGCCGCGGACGACATCGGCGGCCGATCGAACGGGACCTTGTCCATGCTCTCCGGCATCCTGCGGGCCCTGGTCTCCCCCTCCGGCATGGGCGGCGGATTCTCTGTCGAAGGGCGGTTGGCGGTGGCCTCGGTCCGGTCCACCGAACTGGTGGTGGAAGTCGTCGAAAACCGGATGTCGGTGTTGTCCGTAGAGGGCGAGGTGGACGTGCGGGCCGGCGGCGCACAGGCGGTGCTGCTCGCCGGTGACGGGGTGGACGTAGAGGGCGGCGGGCCGTTGCCGGAACCCAGTCAATGGGGGGCAACGCGGGTGGCCGATGCTTTGGCGCGCACGCGGATCGATTAGGCGAGACGCCGGCGCCGCTGATGCCGGCAGGGTGTCGGCGACCCTGCAGCGGATAGCAAGCCTCGCTGCGTTGGTGACGGTCGCGGTGCTCTGGGTCGTGGCGTCCGATACCACGTGGTGGCGGCGCGCAGAGCTTGCGGCCCTTGATCTCTGGTACCACCTGCGGGGGCCAGTTGCGCCGACAGAGGCGATTGCGCTCGTCATGATCGACGAAACCACGGTCGATGCCTTTGGCGGATGGCCCATCCCAAGACAGTTGCTGGGGGATCTGGTTGACCGGCTGATTGACGCCGATGCTTCCGTGATTGCCTTCGATCTCTTGTTTTCCGAGCCCGGCCGCCAAGTTCGGGACTCCACGGCAGGCCGATCGCCGGATACCGCTACGATCGACCGCTATCTTTTGCAGGATGACCGGAACGGCCGTCTGGCGGACGCGATGGAGCGGTCGGGCCGCGTCATCGTGCCTTACGCGTTTGTCTTCAGTTCGGATCGCGCGAATGTTGCCGGCCTGCCCGATGTCATCGCCGGGCAGGCCTTCGGGATCGTCCGGACGGCGCCGGGCCGCAGCGTCGACTTGCCGGTCCCGGCGGGGCTGATTGTGCCGGCGGAACGCCTGGCAGCCGCGGCAGCGACGCTGGGCCATGTCTCGGTTCTGCTTGATGCCGATGGTTCGTTGCGCCGGGACCTTTCTGTCGTGCCGTTCGACGGGCTCTACTTTCCGTCCCTGCCGCTTGAGGCCGCGCGGCTGCATCTGGGCATTCCCCGGCAGGCCGTCGTAGTGACGATGGGTGAGACGATCTCGCTTGGCGATCGCACCCTTCGCGTCGATCCGGTCATGGGTTTGACGGTCAACTATTACGGCCCCGAGGGGACGTTCGAGACATACCGATTGGCCGATGTGCTCGACGGAACGGTGCCGCCCGGCGCGTTTGCGGGGCGCGTCGTTCTGATCGGGGCGAGCGTGCTGGGGTTGGGGGATACCTTCTCGACCCCCTTCTCGCGAACCCTGCCTGGGGCGGAGTACCTGGCCACCGTGGTCGAGAATGTGCTGCGGGGTGAGACGCTTTCGCGGCCCGCCTGGTTGGCGACCGTCGAACTGGGCGCGATCGTCGTCTTGGGCGGGCTTGCCTTCGCGGCAATGCGGGCGCCGGCTATAGCGTGCGCGCTTGCGCTCGGCTTCTTGGTTGCGGGGTGGGGTGCGGTGTGCGCCCTCGCATTCGCCCGGCTGGGCGTCTGGATCGGGGCTGTCGGGCCGGTGCTGAGCGTGATCTCGGTAGGCGCCGTTCAGAGCGTAGGCGCACTAATCCACGAGCGTCGCCGCCGGCGCGCCGCCGATCGGAGCGCCCGCAGGCTTTCCCACTACTTCGATCCGCAGGTGGCGGCGCGCCTGTCCGGCGGCAAAGGTCTAGAGCAAGGGCCACAGACACGGCAGGCCGCGATCCTGTTTGCCGACATCGCCGACTTCACGGCGATCGCCGAGAGGCTCTCGGCGTCTGACACCCATACGCTGCTGCAGCAGGTGCACACGCGCATCGATCGGGCCGTGGCGGCGGCCGGTGGCACCATCGACAAATACCTCGGTGATGGGGCCATGGCGTGCTTCGGCACTCTGGCGCCGACGGTCGAGGCGCCACGCCAGGCGATGCTGGCCGCACGGCTGCTGATCACGGATATCGAGGACTGGAACCGTGTTCGGCAGCATGAGGGTGAGCAGCCCCTGGTACTCGGGATCGGCGTCCATTACGGACCGGTGCTGGTCGGTGACGTCGGCACCGCCCGGGCGGCAGAGTTCACGGTTGTCGGCGATGCGGTCAACGTCGCCAGCCGGCTGGAGGCACTGACCCGCGAGTTGGATGCCGCATTGGTCGCCTCAGACGCTGCCGTCGAAGCCGCCAGGGCTTGCGGCGCGGCCGACGAACTGCGCGGCTTGATCCCCAAGCCGGCTGTGGCCATACGCGGACGTCAGCAAGCCATATCCATCTGGCTGCTGCCGCGTGATCCGGCTGGCAACGGCGATTCGCAGGAGGCCATTTGACGCAATCGTCACACGGGGCCCGCGAACCCGTCTGCGGAGCCTACTCCGCGGTGCCCGTGATCTGTGTCGCAAGCGGCCTCTTGAGCGCCCCTGAGGCCGATCCCGGGCGCGCCCTCTGCGCCGTCCGTGACGGCGGAAAGCAGACGGTGACGGTGGTTCCGGTGAAACGCTCGCTGGCGATCTCCAGCCGGCCCTCGTGCTTTTCCACGATCCGCATGCTCAGCGGAAGACCAAGGCCCGTGCCGGGGCGGCGGCGGTCGTGCCCGTGATCCACCTGCCCGAAGGGCGATAGCGCAACGGCGATGTCGTCCGGCGCCATGCCGATCCCGGTGTCCCGCACGGCGACTACCAGGCCGCCTTGACGGTTGGTATGGGCCTCGACGCTGACGATGCCGTTGGCATCGGTGTACTTGATGGCATTGGTCAAGAGATTGGTGATCACCTGCTCAATCAGGCGGGCATCTCCGATCAGGTAGGGAAGATCGCGTGGCACGCGCGTGAGAAGCTGAATGCCTGCCGACTGCGCCGCTTTGGACACCATCCGCACACTGCCGGCCACGGCATCGGCAACGCTGACCTGCTCATTGGCAAGCTCCATCTTGCCCGCTTCGATCTTCGACAGATCGAGGATGGTGTTGATCACCGAGAGAAGGCGCTCGCCGCTGCCGCGAATGTCGCCCATGTAGTCTTTGTACCGGGCGTCGCCCAGCGGCCCGTAGACTTCGTTCTCCATCATCTCGGAAAAGCCGATGATCGCATTCAACGGCGTCCGCAGCTCGTGGCTCATCAGGGCCAGGAACTCCGATTTCGCCCGGTTGGCGGCCTCGGCATGGAACCGTGCTTGCTGCATCTGGCGAATGCCGGCGATCCCCGTCCAGGTGAGGAGGAAGGCCATGCCGAGGACACAAGCGGTCAGGACGACGCCAGGCGTGCCCAAGGCGGCACCCAGAGCCTCCGTCAGCCCCAGCGGCGGCAGCGAGACGACGGCGAACAGCGGCGTTCCGGGGATCCGGCGTGCAGTGGCGAGGCGGTCCGATCCGTCGACGGGGCTTGCCAGCGGCCCCTGGTAGAAATCCGTGATTGCGTTGATCCGATGCGCCAGCATCTGGCCGCGGCTGAACGCGCCGTCCATCCAGTGCGCGTGAACGTACCCGTCGTCCGACAGCATGAAGACGGCAGTGCCGTCCACCGTTAGCGGCAGGGTGCCGTAGACCTGATCGAAATAGGCGAGATCGAGAGTGACGATGACGGCCCCGCGCTGTTCGCCATCCTGAACGACGGCGCGGGTCACGCCAATGTAGGGCGCGATGTCGTCTCTCAGGCCCGACCTGCCTTCAGAGAAAACGACATCCTCGCTTTCGCCAAGCGACTGGATCAGGGTCGCGTCCGCGATGAACTCCCTGTCGCCGTTGCGGGATCCGTGAACGACACGTCCCTGAGTATCGACCACAAGGACTTCCTGCGTGACGGGCTGCTCGGCGGTGCGCTCCAGAAGCCTCTCAAAGGCATAGTCGTGGGGGGCGAACCAGAGGCCCGGATCGGACAGCATCCGCTCGCTCAGCTGATCGAGGATGCCGGACACACCCAGCAGGCTGCCGCTCACATGGGCCGTCACCACCTGGTCGAGCTGGTTGGAAAGGTCGAGCCGTCGCGCATTCTCCCGCGGCTGCAGGTCGCCGATCTGGACAATCAGGGCGACCGCTGCAAGGACAATCACCGCCAAGCCGCCGGCGAGCACCAGCGCTGACTGGCGATGTGTGCGAAAAGCTCTCAGACCGCGCATCGTTCTCGCACATAACGCAAGAGGCGGTTAACTTAGGCAATCCTTCGTTAAGAAAGCGGTAACGCAAGCGTTAACACTCCCATATGTCGGTGACGTAGCCCCTCGAACTTGCCAGGTTTCCTCTGCAGTTGCAGACACAGGGTCGGACCGTCGCCAACGCGTTTCGACACGGCTGTGCAATATGGGCTGAGCCAAGACGGATCGAAGTGGTGAGCATCGAGATGCGGAAGGATCCGCGGCCGACGACGGCGAGCCGGATGGTTTTTCTTCTTCGTTCTTTCACACTAAGCGGATAAACCTTTGATATATCGGATTGAGGATTTGACGGGAGCCGGTATCCGATGGTGCCGCCAGGGCAGCAGGTCGTCTGTCAGCTCGAGTTAAACATCGAGCCGTCGATGCTGGCCGAAGTCCGGCAGACCGTCCGCGACATCGCCAACCGGCATGGGGCGGTCGACGACCAGCCCGATGCGCTGGTTCTGGCGGTGGACGAAGCCTTCCAGAACATCATCCGTCACGCCTATCGCGACGTCGTTCCGGGCCGTGTCGACTTTAGCGCCTGGATCGACGATCATGACCTGTGGATCAGAATCAGGGATTATGCCGCGCCGGTGGATCTGGCGAAGATCCGGCCGCGACCGCTGGACGATGTGCGGCCCGGTGGGCTCGGCACCCATCTGATCCGAACCGTGATGGATGAAGTTGCGTACGGTCACGCCGACGACGGCCGCGGCAACGTGCTGACGATGAGGAAGCGGCTTGGCTAGTCTCTCACATCGCCTGGAAGAAAGCGGCGACGGCGTCGTTCTGATCTTCGACGGCGAGATCGACATGTCCAACTCCAAGGATGTCCGCGGCGTGATCCTCGGCGCTCTGGAGAAGACGGCGAGCCTGTCGGTCGATCTCTCGGGCGTGAGCTACATGGACAGCTCCGGCATCGCCAACCTGATCGAAGGCTTCCAGCGGGCCCGCAGTGCCAAGAAGTCCTTCAAGGTCAGCGACGTCAGCGATTCCGTGCGCATGGTTCTGAAGATCGCTCGTCTTGAGGCGATCCTGCTGGCCTGACCCCCGGGATGGCGCGATCCCTCGGTGACTTTCTGCTTGTCCTCGGGCGACCTGTCCTCGCGTCGGTCTCCGTATTCACGCTCGTTATCGAGATCCTGTTCTGGAGCACACTGGGCTGGGCCTATGGCACGCCCCTGCGGTTCGGCGCTGTGCTCGGCCAAGTGGTCGAGGTGGGGCTGAAGGGCCTGCGGCTGGCGGCGCTGTTTGCCATCGCGATCGGGCTGGTTATTGCCCTGCAGATCGAAACCGCGCTCGGATTCGCGGATCTTCTTGAGCCGCTTCTTGCTGGTCTCGGCACCGCATTGACGCGCGAGGTCACGCCGCCGTTGATCGGCATCCTGGTGGCGGCCCGCAGCGGAACCTCGCTGACCGCCGGTCTCGGCGGCATGCAGGTGAACAAAGAGATCGACGCCCTTGAGGCCATGGGCCTGAACCCGGTGCCGCTTCTGGTGGTCCCGGCCGCCGTGGGCATGGCGATCGCCGTTCCCATATTGATGGTCTTCATGGTCGGGTTCACGGTCATCGCCGTTGCGTTCTACCTGAGCGCAACGGTTGGCGCGCCTTTTGTCCCCGTGATCGTGCAGACGCTGGAGGGGATTACGGAAGGTGACATGGCGGTCGGTATCGGCAAATGTTTCGTCTTCGCCGTTCAGATTGCGGCCATCGGGTCGGCGGCGGGCCTCGCTACCCGCGGCAGCGCCGAGTCGATCGGCACCAATGTGACCCGCGCCGTGGTGTCTGCCATCACGACTGTCTTGCTCACGAACACGGCCATCACCCTTGTCTTCCCGTCCTGAACTTGGCGCCACCGGCGCCGATGCCCCCGAGGTGATCGTCGAGGTCAAGGGCCTCACCGTGGCCTATGGCCCCCATGAGGTGCTGAACGGCGTCAACATGACGGTCCGGTCGGGCGAACTGTTCGCCGTGTTGGCGCAGGGCGGCGGCGGCAAGAGCACGCTGTTCCGCCACCTGCTGGCGCTGGAACAGGTGCCGGCCGGGTGCATCTGGCTGTTCGGCGAGGACATCGCCCGGCTGCGCGGGCGGGCGCTGCGCGATCTCCGTTCCAAGGTGGGTGCGGCGCATCAGCAGGGTGCGCTGTTCTCATCCCTCAACGTGCTAGAGAACGTGATGCTGCCGCTGGTGGAACTCGCCGATCTGGACCGCGAGACGGTGGGCATCATTTCGCGGATGAAGCTGCAGCAGGTCCAGTTGATGGAGTTCGAAGACCTGATGCCGGCCCAGCTCTCCGCCGCGATGGTCCGAAGAACTGCGATCGCCCGTGCACTTGCGCTCGATCCCAAGCTGCTCTTGTGCGACGACATCTTCTCCGGCCTTGATCTCGGCTCGATCATGGAGATCGAGACACTGATCCGCGACCTCAGACAGGCTTTCCAGTTGACCATCGTAGTGCTGACGCCGAACCCCGACGTTGCTCTGGCCCTCGCCGATCGTATCGGTGTCCTCTACAAGGGCGAGATCGTGGCCGTCGGCACGCCGGACGAAATCCGATCCAGCACGCTGCCCAGCGTCCGGTATCTGGTTCACGGCGAGGCGATTGAGGAGGATGCCGACCTGAGCGAGTGGATACGGCTGTTTGGCGAGGCGCCCTGATGGCGCTGATCGGCATCTCGCGCGACCGGCGTGCAGTCGTCCTGGCCGGATTGTTCGTCGCTGCCGGGATCGGGCTGGCGGGTGTCTGGGTGCTGCTGCGCGTTGGCGAGATCGCGGCCGGCCAGACCTTCTATGCCGAGTTTCCCGACGTCACCGGGCTGCGGACGGGCACGGACGTACAGGTGGCCGGCTACAGCGTCGGCTCCGTTCGGGCCATTGAGCCGATGGTCGACGGCGGGGATGTGCAGTTTCGTGTGCAGCTTCTGGTCGGCAGCGACTGGCCGCTGCCTGATGGAACCACGGCACTGTTGGCGAGCCCCGGGCTGTTGGCTGCCCCTGTCATCGCGCTCGATCTCGGCGACGGCGACGCCTTTCTCGATCCCGGCACCACAGTGCCGACATCATTCGATGCAAGCCTGGGCGAACGCCTGGACGACGTCGTGACAGAAATCGAGCGGACGGTCGACAGCATCGCCGAAGTCTTCGATGAGGATTTCCCCCGGATCGTGGCATCTTTGGAAGAAGGCGCGGAGCTGATCGACGATGTCCTTGCGCGAGATCTCGATCCGATGATGCGCGATTTGCGCACCGCTGCCGACACGCTTGACCGCTCCACTCTGGAGCTTGAGCAGGATCTCGATCGGGTCTTGGGCAGCTTGGACAACACGACCCAGACACTGGAAGCGCTGGTGGGCAGCATCAACATCGACACGCTCGCGGGCGCAGTCGAAGACACGGGCAGCACGGTCGCCCTGGCAAATTCCGCGCTCGCGAATTTTGACTCTGTGGCCGGCAATCTCAATGGCCTGGTCGACGATGTCGGGCCCGACCTGGCGACCGTAACGACCGATGCCGCCTTCGTGCTTCAACAGCTTTCCTCAAGTCTCAACCTCACGCTGTTGAATCTCGAGCGGGCGAGCCAGGAACTGGCGGACCTCATCACCGATATTCGCAACAACCCCTCCGTCCTTCTGACCGGCCGTGAAGCGGAGTGACCATTGGACAGCCCTTCGCCTCTGATGCCGACTGATGGTCGCCTTGCCGGCTCGGGCCGGGGACGGCTGTCGTGGACGGCGAGTTTCTGCCGTCGATCGACGATCGTGCTTGCCGTTGCCGCCGCGGCGCTGGCCGGCTGCGGCGGCGAGGTGCCGCGGCAATCCGTCTATTCGCTGGAGCTGACTAGCGCGGGGGCGCCCCTTCCGGCTGCGGCGCTGGATGGCGTGGTCATGGTCGACACCTTCGCCACCGACACCGTGCTGGGCAGCCGCCGGATCGCCTGGAGGGAGCAGCCCCAGGCCCTGCAGATCCGCAGCTATCCCTACCACGAATGGAGCCAGTCGCCGCCCCGGCTGCTGCAGAGCCACCTGGCGTCCTGTCTCGCGTCGGGAAACGCCGCGCCAACCGTGGTGCTGCCGACCGATCGGGCTGAGGCCGACTATATCCTCGGTGGTGAGATCCGCAGCTTCGAGCAGCAGGTCACCGGCCCGGACAGCGCAACGGTCGAAATCGCCGTGGATCTGCGCTTGTCTGCCCGCCGGTCGCGCGAGCTGGTGTGGAGCGAACTGGTAGCGGTATCGGCAAATGCGGCGAATGCATCGCCGGAGGCGGCGGTCGATGCATTTAGTGGCGCGCTGTCGGCCCTTTGCGATTCAGTACTGGCGGCTCTGCCGCGCATCCGGCAATAATCCAAGAACCGCCGTTCCAAGACTCACGGCCCTCTAAGAAGGTCTCGCCAGCATGAAAGAGCGGCTCTCAAGCTTTTCGATCAAGACCAAATATCAGATCAGCATCCTTCTCAGTAATGCTCTGATCATTGCGCTGATCGTCTGCCTTTCGGCGGTCAAAGAAATCCAGGATTTTCACGTCAGGCTCGAAGGCTCCATCATCTCGGTCGCCAGCACGCTGGCCAATGGAATGCCGCTCGCAATCGCCGCGGGGGATGCCCAGTACGCCAACAGGTACCTTCTGGACCTGAAAGCCGATCCCAGCATCGTGGCTCTTGGGCTGTTGCGGCCCAACGGGTCGCTTCTCTACCGGGAGACCGGCGACGCCTTTGCCGTTCTCTTGCGCGATGGGGAAACCATCGAACGGGAGAGCCTGCTGGCGGAAAGGGCGGCGAGCAAGATTGCGGAATGGGCCGAAGAAGACGCTGAGGGCGAGGGCACCGAATCCTGGATCGAAAGCCTGGGCGTCGACGGCGAGCCTGTTGTCCGCGTCAGAGCGGACGATGCCTTCTGGGAAGACGGCAATGGCGAGTTCTGGGCCGATGGCGAGCTCTATGTACTGAGGCCGGTCGTCTACGAAGGTGGGCTGGTTGCCTTTGCCGTGGTCAATGCCGACCGGCGGGAGCTGTGGGAGCAGATCCCCGATCTTGCGACCTATCTATTCGTCTTGGTACTGGTGCTGCTGGCAGTCGCCTATGCCATGTCCCGCTGGCTTCAGCGCGGGGTGATCGGACAGATCACCGGGCTGGCGAATTCGGCGAAAGAGATCACGGCCACCCAGGACTATCAGGTCCGTGTCGAGAAGACGACGGAGGACGAGGTCGGCCATCTGATCGACGACTTCAACCTGATGCTGGAGCGCATCGAAGCCCGCGACCGCGAGCTGGCCAGCCATCGCGACAACCTTGAGCGGATGGTGGCGGAGCGGACGGCCGAACTGGTCGACGCCAACGACAAGGCCGAGGCGGCTAACCGTGCCAAGTCGGAGTTCCTGGCCAATATGAGCCACGAACTGAGGACGCCGCTGAACGCCATCATCAACTACAGCGAGATGCTGTACGAAGATGCCGAGGACGCCGGCAATGAAGACTTCCTGCCGGATCTCGACCGCATCCAAAGCGCTGGCAAGCACCTGCTGCGCCTGATCAACAACATCCTCGACATCTCCAAGATCGAATCCGGCAAGATGGATGTCTTCGCCGAGACCTTCTCGGTGTCCAAAGTGCTGGAGGAGGTGCGGCAGATGATGCTGCCGCTGGTGGAGAAGAACGGCAACGCGCTGTTCGTCGACTACCCGCCGGATGTCGGAGACATGCACTCCGATCTGACCAAGGTACGTCAATGCCTGGTCAATCTGATGAGCAACGCCAGTAAATTCACCGAGAACGGCGAGATCCGGTGCTCGGTGCATAAGGTGTCGGACGACGGCCGCGACATGCTGCATTTCGCCATCGCGGACACCGGCATCGGCATGACGGAAGAGCAGCTGCAGAAGATCTTCTCGGCCTTCACGCAGGCCGATGCGTCTACCACGCGGCGGTACGGCGGGACGGGGCTGGGCTTGGCCATCACGCGCAATTTCGCCGAGATGCTGGGCGGCGAAGTGACTGTGGAGAGCGAGTACGGTAAGGGCACCACCTTCACCGTGATCCTGCCGACGTACTTCCGCACCATGGCCGAAGAGGCCGCGGAGGAGTCGAAGACGGAAGAGCCGGCAGCATCCTTGTCGACGGTTCTTGTGATCGACGACGATCCCAGCGTGCACGACGCGCTGGAGGGGCAGCTGAAGGAAAGCGGCTACGGTGTGCTGCGTGCGTTCAACGGCGAGCAGGGCATCAAGCTGGCGCGTGAGCGCAAGCCCGACATCATCCTCTTGGATATTCTGATGCCCAGCGTCGATGGCTGGGCCGTTCTGCGGGCGATCAAGGCCGATGCCGAGATCAAGCAGATCCCCGTCATCATCCTGACCAAGACGCGGGAGCGCAGCTTCGCCTTCGCGCTTGGGGCGGCCGATTTCGTGACCAAGCCCTTCGACTCCAGAGAGCTGATCCAGCGGCTGGACCGCATTCGTGAGACCGATGCCGGCGCGCATATCTTGATCGTGGACGACGACCCAGGCACCCGCGCCATGCTGCGCCGCGTGTTGGAAAAGACCGAATGGCCGATCGTCGAGGCGGCGAATGGCAACGAGGGGCTGCAGCGGGTCCGCCAGTCGCGGCCTTCGGCCGTGCTGTTGGATCTGATGATGCCCGAGATGGACGGGTTCCAGTTCGTCTCGCAGCTGCGCAAGACGCCGGAATGGGCCTCGATCCCCGTCCTGGTGATCACGGCGAAGGATCTCTCGGCAGAAGAACGGGCCTATCTGAAGGGTACGACCGAGCAGATCGTCCAAAAGGGAGAGTTCGACCGGTCCGACCTTCTGGCGACCATCAGGTCCGTGACCGGAGAAGGCGCTGAAGTGGCTGCGGCGGTGGAGTGACGCCGAGCCTCGCCTCTTTGTGAAGACGATCGCTTCGCGACCTGCAGGGCCTGAGGTAACGTGCGTGACTGTTCGCGCCGAAGCGGCGCCGATCTGCCAATCGATGGGGACGTGACTGTGGCGAAAGTACTGATCGTGGAAGACAACGAGATGAACCGCGACATGCTCTCTCGGCGCCTCTCACGCAAGGGTTATGAGGTTGTGGTGGCCGTCGACGGCGGTGAAGGCATTGCCATGGCCGGGACCGAGACGCCGGATATCATCCTGATGGATATGAGCCTGCCCGTGGTCGACGGCTGGGAGGCGACGCGACGGCTGAAGGCGGCCGCAGAAACACAGCAGATCCCTGTGATCGCCCTGACGGCGCACGCCATGTCGACGGACCGCGACAAGGCCCTGGAGGCCGGATGCGACGATTTCGACACCAAGCCCGTCGAGCTTCCCCGTCTCTTGCAGAAGATCGAGCAACTGCTGGGCGCCAAGGGCTGATCGGGCCCCGGTACGGGCGCGCCGCTCTGACCCAATCCAAGTCGGCACGCGCCGCGATCGGCAGGTTGCATGCACCCCAGCACTCCATTCCTTGAAGTCGACCATGAGTCGACATCGGCGCCGTATCGATGGGCCTTCCGCCCCGATGAGCCCATTCCGATACGGTTCGGCGTGTTGCGCGCACTGCCTTGCCTGGCGGCCGGCGTGTCGGTTGTCGGGGCCGGCATGGCGGACGATGTCGCGCCGGAGACTGTGGAGGCTGAGGAAGAACAACCCGACACGGCGTCGGACCTGTCCGGATATCGGATGTTCCGGGTCGTGCTTCCGCCGGCGGGGTGCGAAGGCGGTGTCGCCTATCGGCTCGGCTATCGCGCCATGGACGGTGCCTGGCACTGGGTGGCCGACTGGCGGCGACTGATCGTCACCACAGCGCCGCGGTTGTCAGCGGATATTGAGCGATCTTATCTCGGCCATGTGGATGGCCGGCCGATCTATGGGCCGCCGCCGGTCGCGCCAGCAACACCATCGCCGGCGGACTGGCGGCATCGTCTCTTCTACAGCATCGTCATAGACCGGTTTGCCAGGGGCCGGTCGGACAGGCGTCATGCGGGTTTGGTGCCGTTTCGCCCCGAAGACGCACGGGGCAGCCACGGTGGCACGCTGGACGGCATCGAAGACCGTCTCGACTATCTGGCTGATCTCGGTGTCGGGGCCATCATTCTCAGTCCGGTCTACGTCAACGATGCCGCCGGCTATCACGGCTATCACCCGCTGCACCTGCTGGCCGTCAATCCCCGGCTGGGGGGGATGGACGACCTCAGGTCGCTGGTCGCGGCCGCCCATGCCAGGGGCATCGCCGTTCTGATCGACGTGATCGTCAACCACCTCGCCGACTGTCTGGACTGGGTTGCCACCGACAACGGCCATGAAGCCCGGTTCAAATACGATTGCGGCGACCTGCAGGTGCCGCTGCCCTATCCCGAAGACCTGCGCCATCCGGGGTTTTTTCACTCACCCGGTGGGGACGAGCTGGTAGGGACGCCGCTGTTCGGCTTCCTGGCCGACTGGCGGACGGAACATGCTTATGTGCGCGAACACCTGATCCGCCATCTGACCTATTGGATTGCCGAGGCTGATATCGACGGCTTCCGCTTCGATGCCGTGCGCCATGTGGATCTGCCGTTCTGGACGCAATGCGTGGCGGAAGTCGACCGATACTGTCGCGCGATCGGCAAGGCCGATTTCTTGATGCTGGGCGAGCATGCCGGCCACACGGCGGCCGAGGTCGGCCCCTACAGCCGGGATGCGGCATTCTCCGGCATGATCGACTACCCCTTGCACTATTGCCTGAGAGAAGTGTTCGAGAATGGCGGGACGGCCGCCGCCGTCAGCCGCTACCTGGAGCACGATGCCTTTTCCTACCGGGATTCGCGATGGAACCTGGCCTTCATCGACAATCAGGACACAAGCCGGTTCCTGCACCGTTGGGGCGACCGTTTCGGCGGACTGGATCGGGCACGCCACGCCCATCGCGCGGTGCTGACTGTACTGGTGCTCGGCCCTGCCATGCCCTGCATCTATTACGGCACCGAGCAAGAGTTCTCAGGTGCACTGGGCATGCACCGGACGGACGACGGGCAATGGGTCGGCCACGACGCCCATGTCCGTGAGGACATGTTTCCCAATCCTGACTGCCAATGGATCTTCGGGCCGATCAACGCACCGCTGCACCAGCCCTACGACCGCACGAACCCCACCTTCGCCGCGATCCGGGAACTCGCGCGGCTGCGGGCCGAGCGGCCGGCCATCCGAAGCGGCGATCGCTATACGGTGATCGGCGATGATCCGGCCGTATTGGCCTGGATCATGTGGTCGGAGGAGGCGGCGGGCGATCTGGTGCTGGTAGCCGCCAACCTCTCGCCGGATGGGCCGCAGCATCACTGTATCGACCTGGCCGCGGCGGCGATCCATCTGCCGGATCGGGCGCGGGCGGTCTTGACTGCGACGTCAGGATGGTCGGCACTGGCTGTCGATCGCGCGGAATTCTCCAGCCATCCCACCGGAACTCTAGACCTCGTGTTGGATGGATATGGAACTCTGGTGCTACAGCCTGCCGGTCAGGCGGCGTCGGAGCCGCCGCCGAAGGCCCGCGCAAAGGGGCCGGTGCCGAACAAGAGCTCGCCGAAGTCCCCCTGATCGACGACGCGACCCTGTTCCAGCATGTAGATGCGGTCGCTCATCGCCATGCCGGTCAGCCTGTGGGTGATCGAAAGGCAGGCAATCTCCAACGAGCGGATGTTCGCCAGCACTCGGCGCTGCAGATCGGTGTCCATGACGTTCGTCGCCTCGTCCAGCAGCAGCAGCTGGGGCCGGCGCAGAAGCGCGCGTGCCAGGATGATCTGCTGGCGCAGCGATCCGGGCAGCGCAGCTGTGCGCCTTATCGGCGTATCCAGGCCCGAGGGCAGCTCCGATGCACCGCCCAACAGGCCGACGATCGCAGCCGCCTCGCGGACATCGACATCGGCCGCGCCGCCCAGGCCGGCGATGTTGCTGGCCACCGTACCGGGAAAGATGGGGCTGTCCTGCAGCACGGCACCGATCCGGCGCCGCCAGGCAACGGGGTCAAGGCCGCCGATCGGCTGGTCGCCGACCTTGATCCGGCCGTGCTGCTCTGCCTCAAGGCGCAGCAGCAGCTTCACCAGTGTCGACTTGCCGGAACCTGACGGCCCCGTAAGCACGACGATCTCGCCCGGCCCAACTTGCAGCGACACGCCGTCTAGCGCCGGCGGCGCATCGTCGGCATAGCGGAAGGTGACATCGGCGACGGTCAGGCCCGCAAACGCGTCGGCCGGTTGGATCGCATCCTCGGTTCTCTCCTCACGCGCATCGATCAAAGGCTGCAGCCGGCGATATGGCGCGACCAGGCGCGACGCCGAAGCCGCGGCCGTCGACAGGCCCAGAACGGCGAACAGCAGTTGTCCGAAGGCGGCATAGAAGGCCAGGAAACTCGCCGTGGACGGGCTGTCGGGCACGAGCGCCACGGCCACGAACAGCATGGCCGGCGCAAGCAGCGCAAAGGCCGCGTTCAGTGCCGCGCCCAGATTGGCGGCCCGCTGCGCGCCGACATTGTCCCGCTGCAGCCGGTCGAACAGATGCTGCCACCGGCCCATCACGCCGGCTTCGGCGTCAGCGGCGCGGATCGTCTCCAGCCGCCGCTGGACCTGCGTCGCAAATTCTGCGATGCGGGCATCCATTTCGGCGGCCGCCAATTCGTGGGCAATCTGGCGGCGGATGCAAAGGCGGGTGAGGCCGGCGATCATAACCACCAGAATCACGCCGACGACGGTCAGCATCGGCGAGATCCACACCATGAAGGCGAGATTGGCCACCGCGAAGCCGAGGCTGAGGATGGTGGTCCCGACGATCGGCCCGAGCACGCGATGGATCAGCGCGATGTCCAGGATGCGGGTCGCGGCATCGGCCGCGCCGATATGGCCGAAAAGGCGGGGCCTCGCCCGCAGCAGCCGGTCGAACACCGCCAGATGAACAGCGCGATCGAACCGTAGCATCAGCCGCAGGAGCACCAGCGACCGTCCGAATTCGAATGCCGACACACCGCAGGCCGCCGCGAACATCCCCAGCAGAACAAAGAACGCCTGCCCGCGATCCGCCGCGGGGATGACCTCGCCGAACAAGAGAGCCGTGGCGGCAGGAAGAAAGAGGCCCAGCATGGCGCCGCCGACAGACAGTGCGACGATCAGCGCGCTGTCGCGCACCAGGCCGCTCCCGGTCAGCCGGACCAAGGCCATCGGGTGGATCGGCGGGGGTGGCAGCCCTCTGAATTGGGTGCCGCCGCGGAAATGTTGGGGGCCCTGCACGCGCACGGCCCGGTGCCAGAGCCGGCGCCTGGGTCTCGCGGTTTCGACGGTGCGAGCCTTAGCCATCGGGATGCGGATCCTGTCTGTCCGAATTACCTGTGGCATCGCTTGCCGTCGGGCGCTCATCGTCGAGGCTCAACACCTGATCGCAGATCCGAAGTATCTCCTGTCGGTGGGTGACCAGCACGGTGGCGCAGCCGCGGTCGCTGAGGCGCCGAAGAATGGCGCGGGCCAGCACCGGGTCCAGGGCTTCCAACGCCTCGTCCAACACGACGACGCCGGGATCGCGCACCAGCGCACGGGCCAGGTTGAGGCGCTGCATCTGGCCGCCGCTGAGGCCGATGCCGCCCGGACCGAGCACAGTGTCCAACCCCCCGGGTGTCGCCGCGATGACGCTGTCGATACAGGCAGTGGCGCAGGCGCGCCAAACCGCGTCTTCGGGGATCTCCGGATTCCAAAGGGTGAGACTGTCCCGGATCGGCCCGTCGAACAGCGTCAATTCGTGGCTGACCATGGCGACATTGCCGGGAAGCTGGGCTCGGCTCAGCCCGATGACAGGCTGTCCGCCTATCAGAACGTCGCCGCCGGCGGGCGGATCAAGACCGGCGATGACGCGCGCGAGCGCCGTCTTGCCGCTTCCGCTGCGGCCTACCACCGCTAGGCAGCGGCCCCTTTCGAGAGTGACGCTGACGGTGGCGGATGATCCTGCTTCGAAGCGGCGCTGCCCGAAATCGAGATCGCGCAGGACCAATGCGGGCATAGGGGACACTTGCGGCCGGGGACCGACTTCGGCCGGCGCCGCATCGCGATCTGCCAGCCATGGATCCCGCGGCATGGCCTTGATGGTCTGGCGACGGCGGAAGTCGGCATTGACGTCCTGCAGCTGTCCGCTCGCCTCGATGAAGCGGCGGATCGGATCGTTGATGCTGAAGAACAGCGCCTGACACGCCACCAGGTCCCCGACGGTCATGCTTCCGCGCATGATGGCGAGCGCACCGATGCCCAGAATGACGGAAAGGGAGAGGCCGCCCACCAAGCCGGGGATCAGCGACAGTCGTTCGCTCAGACGGCCAAGCTGCGCCAGGTTCTCGGTCTGATCGCGATGGCCGCGATCCCAATCGGCGAACACGGTCTCTTCGAGCGTCCCGGCCTTGATCGCGGGCATGACCCTGAGATAGCGCGTCAGAGTGCCAGCGAGCGCGCCGCGCGCCGCTGCCAATCTCTCGCTGATGCCGGCCCGCTTGCGGGCGATGGCACGCAGCGCGATCGCATTGCCGAGGGTAAGGGCCACGGCCGCCGTAGCGATCGTCGCGTCGAATGCCGCCATGACGAGGAACAGCAGCGGGACTGCCGGCAGCTCGATGATGCTGTGAACGACATCGCCGTAGATCACCCGTGCAGCCCTGTCCTGCCCACGCAGGATGCTGGCGATATCTCCGGCCGTATAGCCTTGGAGGTGATCCCGACTTGCCGACAACATGTGCTGGAAGACGTCGCGTGAGTTTCGCTTAGAGCGGACGACCTGGACCCTCAGCAGAATGGATCGCTGCCACCAGGTCAGGCAGCTGCGCAAGACGGCTGTCGCCACCATGCCCAGGGTTAGCGGCACCAGCCAATCCGACTGGTCCGCCACAAGGAAGCGATCGACGAAGAACTTGGTGAAGAACGGTAGCAGGAAGGCGGTGCCCAGCAGCCCGATGGCGACGGCGATCGTCACCGGAGGCAGCTTGACAGTGCTGCCGAGGATGATCTTCCAATCCTCGATCGTCCGTCGCCGGAGCCGGCCTATCCGCGATTCGGGCATCGCAGGATCCGTCACCCGTAGAGGCGACCCCCGGTCCGGGCAAGGTCCCGGGCCGATACGGGAGCGACGGCCGGGCTTTGCCAGCAGTACTGGCGGGGCCGTTCGATTGCGGGACACTGTCGCAAGGACATGATCTCGGATCCATCGCGATGCCGATGCGGGGGATCGGCAGGAAGCGTTGCATACTGCCATCTGCCGCTCTTCCCTAGCCAGCGATGTTGGCGTTGCCGTTGAGCCGCCGCCGGGAACCTCCTATCGTCCCCCGTCAACGGAGCGGCGGTGATCGGGGAAGGCACATGGCGTCGACGGACGCGGCCGAGCGGCAGCAGCGGGTGATGCGTGCCCTGGTCACGGAGATCAGGCAGCAGTTCGAAACCCCGGTCGTTGCGCTGATCGAGCTCACGAAATTCCTGCGCGAAGACCTCGACCAGCACGGCGCGTCGGATCTTAGCGAGGATCTCGACCGCGTGCTCGATGCCGCACGTCAGCTGCGCAAGCTGGTCGGCGATATGGGCCGGGTGGGCGACGAAGCCGCAGGCCTCTCGGCCGACGAACTGGCGGATCTGCAGCGTAGGCTGCGGCACGACCTGAGGACGCCGCTGAACGCGGTCAAAGGCTATACGGAAATGCTCCGCGATGACGCCGAGGACCGCGGCCTGGACAAGCTGGTCGGCGAATTCGGCGGCATTCTGTCCGCCGCCGATCATTTGCTCGGCCAGATCGATACGATAGTTCGGTTCTCAGGCTCATCCGATGGCGAGGACGCGGCACAGACCCAGGCGGCCGATCTTGCGCAGGCCCTGGTCGACAGCATTCAGGCCCTGGATGCAGACGCGCAGCCCCATGTCAGCACGCCGGCGTCGATCCTGGTGGTCGACGACAATCCCGACAACCGGGAAGTGCTGATGCGTCGTCTCGATCGGGAGGGCCATCATGCAACGCCTGCCGCCGGCGGCCATGAAGCCCTGTCGATGCTCGAGCGTGAGACCTATGACTTGGTGTTGCTCGACCTTCTGATGCCGGACCTCAACGGATTCCAGGTGTTGTCGCGAATGAAGCGGGATGCCCGGTTTCGCGACATCCCCGTGATCATGATCTCCGCGCTCAGTGAGTCCGACAGCATCATTCGCTGTATCGAGGTCGGTGCGGAAGACTATTTGACTAAGCCGTTCGATCCGATCTTGCTGCGTGCCCGCATCGGCTCTTCGCTGGAGAAGAAGCGTCTGCGCGAGCAGGAACAGCAGATGATGCGCCGCGAACTGGAAATGGCAGCCATCATCCAGCGCAGCCTGTTTCCGCCATCGCCGCCACCGGACTCCCCGATCGACGGGGTCAACCGGCCATACCGCCATGTTTCCGGGGATTTCTTCGACTTCTTCTCGCGGCCGGACGGGCTTGTTCCGTTTGCGCTGGGCGATGTCTCGGGCAAGGGCGTGGACGCCGCGCTCTTGATGGCGCGCATTGCCAGCCTGTTCCGCTATCTCGGCAAGACGCGGGACGATCCGGCCGAGATGCTGGAGATCCTCAATCGGGAGTTCCATGAGACGTCGAGCTATGGCCGGTTCGTAACCGCGGTCGTCGGCCTTTACGATCCGAAGACGGGCAGCGTGCGGTTCGCCAATGCCGGCCACGTGCCGCCTGTCTGGGTGCAATCGGACAGCGGTCACCGGACGTTCGAGGCGCCGTCGCCGCCGTTGGGTATTCTGCCGGACATGATGTACGCCACCGAAGAGATCCTTCTGGACGGCGGCTCCTTCTACGTCTTCACCGACGGACTGATTGAATGCCGCAAGGACGACGAAACCAGCGATGAGCTTGGCCTGGAAGGGCTGGTGGAGTTGCTGCAGAGCGTGGCCGGCTCGGCCCCCGGCAGTCAGCTCCGCACGCTTGTCGACAGACTCGACCAGATCGGCTGGATCTGCCGTGACGATCTGACGGTTCTGGTGATTGCTCACCGGCCTGACGGTCACGCCTGATCGCTGCCATCCGACAGCGGGCCGTCGCTCTCCATATCGCGGCTGGACGCCGTCATATCGCCTGAATGCAAGGTCCGGCCAAGGACCTTGACGGCATGTTAACCATTTTACGCAACGGTAGTGACGGACGACTACACCTCACTCATGTTGCGAGTTTCTGCGCCGGATAGCTGCCTACCGTGCCGATCCACCAAACTGACCGCGCAGTCCCGGACTTGGTCACCCCCGGATCCGGCGGGGTCTCGCGGTGATGAGACCTGCTGATAGGCCCGGCGCCTCGGGCGAACCGGCTTCGAAGCGAACGGTCGAACGCAGGCGGTTCGCCCTGCCGAGCATCCAATGGCGCCTGATGGCGGCGTTTCTGCTGGTCGCGGGGATGTCGGTGGGATCGGCCGCCGTCGCTTGGTTGTTCGTCTACGACAGTACGGAGCGACTGGAGAGCGTGGTGGAAGAGGACCTGGGGTCCGCCACCGCCGCGCAGGCTCTCGCTAGCGACGTCGAAGCATTCGCCGCGATGACGCGGAGATTTGCCCATGTCAGCACGGACTGGGAACGATCTGACCTGGTAGCGACCCTCAACATCCAGCTTACGGCCATGTCTCGCCGCATCGACAGGCTTGAGGAGCTGGGCTTCGACTCGATTTCCATCGCCGCATTGCGCTCGCGGATCGATGGGCTGTCGGTCAATCTTGATGTTGAGAGCCAGCTGTCCGTCGCCTTGATTGCGGCCGGCGACGAACTGGCGGAAGCCGTTTCGGTACTGCGGGACGAACACCGTGCCTTCATCGAAATGGCTCAGCCGCGCATCGAGGCCGGCTATCGGGCCTTCATCGACCAGGGCAACCGCATCATGGCGGAGCTTGTCCAATTGGACGGCCCAATTCAGGTCGGCGATTTCGTTGCCGATACGGTCTCACGTGTTGGCCTGGATACGCTGGTCAACGGTCTGGCGGGCGCGATGCGGTCCGATCTTGAGGCGCTGGCCGCAACCCACCTCGTCGTCGGGCTGCTGAATGAAGGTGCCAACGCCCCGGACGTGGACCGTGTGCGCGAACTGCAAGCTCAGTTTACGGCCGTGCGGGAGTCGATACGGCGTCTGCGGCTTGATCTCGACCCTTCCGGCGACCAGGGCTTGCCGATGCTCGACCAGGCTGAAACCATCCTGGGGTACGGGGAAGAGTCTGGCGGTATCTTCGAGTTGCGGCTTAATCAGATCGGGGCGGAGACGGTTCTGTCCGCTGTCGCGGGGCATAGCCAACAGCTTGCCACCGATCTGGGCCGACAGGTCGGCATGTTGCTGGAACGCGCCAGCGAGACGGTCACGGTCGCATCAGACGATCTCGCAGACCGCCTTTCGCGCGCATTGGCGATTCAGACGATCGCCGCCGCGCTTGCCGTTGTTGTCGCGCTGTTGGTGGGTTGGCGGTATGTCGGCCAGCGGGTGATGGGGCGGCTCCAGATCCTGCGCTCCGCCATGGAGAGTCATGCGCAAGGCCAGGACGCGCCGATACCCGTAGACGGAGCGGACGAGATCGGGGACATGGCCAGGGCGCTGACCAGTTTCGTGGACCAGCGCCGTCATGCCGAGATCGCGCTACGCCAAGCCAAGTTCGAGGCGGAACAGGCGAACAAGGCGAAGTCGACGTTCCTTGCTGCCATGAGCCACGAGCTGAGGACGCCGCTGAACGCCGTCCTGGGCTTTTCGGAGATGATCCGGGACCGGTACTACGGTCCACTCGGGGACGTGCGCTATTCCGAATATGCCGGGGACATCTTTGCCAGCGGCAGCTATCTTCTGGATCTGATCAACGACATCCTCGACATCGCCAAGATCGAGGCCGGCAAGCTGGTCATCACGCCGGAGCCGACCGACCTCAGAGACCTCATCAGCGCAGCTCTGCGGCTGGTCGGCGAAAGGGCGGAGCGGGCCCGCATCTCGCTGGAGACGGAGGTCTCGGACCGGATCCCGATCCTGCTGGCTGACCCGCGCGCCATCAAGCAGGTGTTGTTCAACCTACTGGCCAATGCGATCAAGTTCACTGAGCCCGGCGGGCGTGTGACCGTCGGTGCGACATGCGACGTCGACCGTTCGCGCGTCGATCTCACGGTCAGGGACACGGGGTGTGGTATCCCGCCGGACAAGATCAACCTGGTGTTCCGACCCTTCGAGCGGGCGGACAACAGCTTCGATCCATCGGCGGAGAAGGGAACCGGCCTGGGCCTGCCTTTGGCCAAAGGACTGGTCGAACTGCATGGCGGAGAGATCAGCCTCGACAGCACGCTGGACGTGGGAACCACGGTGACGATAAGGCTGCCGTTGACGGTCTGCGTGCAGGACGCGCATCAACAGGGCGATCCCCCCGACGTCATGCAAGCCCTGCAGGGCTTGAGCAAAGCCGTCGGCGACGATTGACCTTCAAGGCAGCGGCAAAGGGGATGGCCGTCGCTTGCAGCCCTTCCTAATCCCGACCGAGATCTAGCGCCGTTGCGTCGACCGCCTGCCTCGCGCGGTCCATCAGCGTGTCCACCTCGTCTTTCGTGATCACCAGCGGCGGGGCCAACACCATGGCGTCGCGCACGGCGCGCATGACCAGGCCCTGGCGGAAGGAATGGTCGCGGCAGCGGGTGCCGACCTCGCCGGGCTTCGGGAAGTGGCGGCGGGCAGCCTTGTCCTCAACCAACTCGATCGCCGCGATCAGGCCGACGCCGCGCACCTCGCCGACCAGCGGATGGTCTGCGAAGGTCTCATGCAGGCGGGTCTGGAAATAGGGGCCGATTTCGTCGGCGACGCGCGCGACCAGCCCTTCGCGCTCGATCACCTCGATATTGGCGAGTGCCACGGCGGCGGCGACCGGATGACCGGAATAGGTGAATCCGTGAAAGAACTCCTCCCCCTTGTCGATCAGGGTCGTTGCGACCCGGTCGCCGATCATCAGGGCGGCGAGCGGCTGATAGCCCGACGTTACGCCCTTCGCCAGGGGCATCAGATCGGGCTTGAGGCCGTAAAGGTCCGAGCCGAACCAGTGTCCGGTGCGCCCGAAGCCGCAGATCACCTCGTCGACCACCAGCAGCACGTCGTGTTTGGCGCAGATGCGCTGGATCTCCGGCCAATAGCCGTCGGGCGGTATGATCACGCCCCCGGCCCCCTGGATCGGTTCCGCGACGAAGGCGGCGACGCTGTCGGCGCCGAGCTCGAGGATCCGGTCCTCCAGCGCCGCGGCCGCGCGTGCTGCGAAGGCCTCGGAGCTCTCGCCGTCGCGGGCGTAGTCGAAGCTGTAGGGCGGCATGATATGGACGATGCCGGGCAGCGGCAGGTCCGCCTGGCGGTGCATGGGCCCCATGCCGCTCAGGCTGGCCGCCGCCATGGTGGAACCGTGATACCCGTAGATGCGGGAAATGATTGTCTTCTTGCGCGGGCGGCCTTCCAGGTTCCAGAAATGCCGCACCAGGCGCACCATCGTGTCGTTCGCCTCTGAGCCGGAATTGGCGAAGAAGGCATGCCGGAGACCGTCCGGCGCCAGCGCCGACAGCTTGGCCGCCAATGCGATCGCAGGTGGCGTCGCCGTCTTGAAGAAGGTGTTGTAGTAGGCGAGTTCACGCATCTGCCGGTAAGCAGCGTCGGCCAGCTCTTGCCGTCCGTGGCCGACATTGACGTTCCACAGCCCTGACATGCCGTCCAGGATGCGGTTGCCGTCGGCATCCCACAGCCATACGCCTTCGCCACGGGTGATGATGCGGCTGCCGCCCTCCTCCGCCAGGGCACGATAGTCGGTGAACGGGTGCAGGTGGTGGCGCGTGTCGAGCGCGCGCCAATCGGCGTCTGCCGGTTCAAGCGTCGTCATCGGATGGCTCTCGGTCGTGTCTGGACGGTGACGGTGGAAGCTGTCGGAAGAGGTCTCAGGCACGGCATGGAGGGTTGAAGCCGATCCGCGCACACAGGATCAGCAACTCGGCATGCTGGGTGCGCCCGCTAGCGCCTGAGGGGGCCGCCATTGGATCCGTCCTGTACGTCAGTCAGCCAGCCGATCAAATGCATGCTGTGCAGTGTATCAGTGGACCTGCGCCGTAGCACGACGATATGGACTGGCTTACCACCCGTCTGCCGACAGTGCCCTCATGGAGTGCGCGGTTCCGTATACACAAAGATCTGACTGACGGTCCGATCATCTTCGGAAAGCGGGAGGAACAGCGTCAGATCATCTCTCCATCGACCATCGCGCGTCCAGTAGGCCACCGGATCGTAAAGGAAGCTCCGCCGTTGCCGCACCATCTCATAGCATGCCAGGACATCTTCCAGGTTCGGCCCGCAAAAGCCCTCTTCGACCGTTGAACCCGTGGGATCCCCGCCGCGCGCCTCCACCTTGCCGGTTCCCACAAGCCGGTAGCGGTAGATGCCTCTGCCGCGATCATCCTCCCCTTCCACGTCGATAATCAGGACGCCAGGCAGATGGCCGGGAATATCCAGAGGGTCGATGTCGCGCCGTCTTGGCATCGCCCTCTGCCCGCGCTTGCCGTCCCAATAGCGGAAGATCGCGGCGATGCCGTCCGGGCAGGTTCTAAGGAAGCTGCGATCGGTGATTGTTCGCCGCTTCGGTGGGGCGGGCCTTCGCTGATCGTACATTGAAAATCGGTATGCTCGCCCTCGGGTGGTGGATACCGTAACCCAGCTTGTGCACGAACCGAACCTTACAGATTGCCAACTGTTTCGTGCGCTGTGCCGGTCTAGACGTTCAGCAGAAGGTTTTCGCGCTCCCACGAACTGATCACGCGTTGGTAGGCGTCATATTCGGCGCGCTTAATGTACCAGATGGCATCCACGAAACGGTCACCGAGCACCTGCCGCAGCGGCTGCGATTCATTCAGCCTGTTCAGGCTGTCCCACAGGTGCCGCGGCAGCGTGAATGGCAGCCGTTTGGCGCTGCCGGCCACGGGTTCCGTTGGCGCGAGGGCGTCGGTCATGCCCAGATAGCCGCAGGCCAGCGAGCCTGCAATCATCAGGTATGGATTGCAGTCGGCCCCCGCGACGCGGTTTTCGACTCGCCGCGCCTCCGGCTCGTCTGCCGGCACGCGGAAGCCCACGGTACGGTTGTCATAGCCCCACTGCACATTGATCGGCGCGTCGCTGTCCGGGTCCAGCCGGCGATACGAATTGACGTTCGGCGCAAACAGCGCCATCGCGGCCGGCACGAACTGCTGCTGCCCGGCGATGAAGGCGCGCAGCAGCGCCGTGTCGTTCCCGTCGGGCTCGCTGAACAGGTTGCGGCCGGTTGCGGCGTCGACAACGCTCTGGTGAAGGTGCATGGCGCTGCCGGGTTCGTATTGCATCGGCTTGGCCATGAAAGTGGCGTAGACATTGTGCCTGAGCGCCGCCTCGCGAACCGTGCGCTTGAACAGCAGGACCTGGTCGGCAAGCGCCAGCGCGTCGCCGTGGTTGAAGTTGATCTCGATCTGGCCGGCCCCGGCCTCATGGCTCAGCGTATCGATGTCGAGGCCCATCGTTTCGCAGTAGTCGTAGACGTCTTCAAAGATCGGATCGAATTCGTTGACCGCGTCGATGCCGAAAGCCTGGCGTCCGGTCTCGGGCCTGCCGGAGCGGCCGATCGGCGGCTCCAGCGGATAGTCGGGGTCGGTGTTGATCTTGACCAGGAAGAATTCCAGCTCCGGCGCCACGATCGGGCGCCAGCCGCGTCCGGCATAGAGATCCAAGACGCGGCGCAGCACATAGCGGGATGAGAACTCCACCTCGCGGCCGTCGGAATACTGGCTGTCGCAGATCACCTGGGCGGTCGGTTCTTCGTACCAGGGCACGATCCGCACGGTGTCTTCGTCCGGCACCATGGTCGTGTCGATCACTGCCGTATCCGTCACCGTCTCGTCGCGCGGATAGCCGCCGGTGACGGTCTGGATGAAGATCGACTCAGGAACGCGCAGCCCCCGCGTTGCCATGCCTCTGAGGAACTTGTCGTCCGGCAGGATCTTGCCGCGGGCAATGCCGTTGACGTCCGGCACCAGGCATTCCACCTCGGTGACTCGGTGCTGATCGATAAAGGCCTTAAGTTTCGTCATGCGACTGCGAATTTGTGGGGCCGATCTTGCTCACGGCATGCCCGAAGCATCCATCAAAGCCGCATGGAAGGAAACCCTGCGACTGCAGCACACGGCTTGACCGTTCGGGCGTGCCGGCCGACGATGCGGTCGTCCGTCGATGAATGTCCGTCTCCGCAGCCGATGACAGCAGCCCACAGGCCACCCGTTCCGCATCAAGACGACATAGCAGCCTTCCTGTCCGCCAACCCAGATATCGCCGTGGTCGACGCCTTGATCGCGGACCACAACGGTATCCTTCGGGGCAAGAAGATCCCCGTCGGTGGGCTGGGCGCCCTATACGCCCAAGGCATCGGCCTTCCCGGCTCGCTCTACGCCATCGATATCAGTGGTGAGACGATCGAAGCCACCGGCCTCGGTTTCGCCGACGGTGACGCGGACCGCATCTGCCTGCCTGTGCCGGGTCGGCTCCATCGCGCACCGGGGCAAGGACGCCCAGCTGCCCAGGTCTTGATGGCAATGCGTGAGGTCGATGGCGGTCCGTTCTTCGCCGACCCCCGTGCCTTGGTCGAGCGACTGACGGCAGATCTGCGGGCGGATGGGCTGACCCCCGTCGTTGCCATAGAGCTGGAATTCTATCTGATCGACCGCGAGCGGCTGCCGGACGGAGCGCCGCAGCCGCCGGCTTCGCCGGCATCCGGCCGGCGTCAACGGACCAGCCAGGTCTACGGGGTGGACGAGCTCGACGACATCGATGACCTGCTGTCTGAGATAGAGGTCGACTGCGCCGGCCTGGGTATCCCTGTGGACAGCGCGATTTCCGAATACGCGCCCGGCCAGTATGAGATCAATCTGCGCCACCGACCCGACCCGGTGGCGGCCTGCGACGATGCCGTGCTGTTCAAACGTGTGGTCCGTAAGGCGGCCGAGCGTCACGGTTTGCAGGCGACGTTCATGGCCAAGCCGTACGCTGATTTCTCGGGCAATGGTCTGCACATCCATCTGAGCCTCACCGATGCTGGGGGCACGAACCTGTTCGCCGCTGAGGACGCTGCCGGGGCTCCGCTCTTGCGCCAGGCGCTGGCCGGTATGGCAGCGACGATGGAAGACGGCCTCGCCCTTTTCCTTCAGAACCAGAACTCGTACCGGCGACTGAGGCCGGACACCTATGTCCCGCATGCCCCATGTTGGGCCGTCAATAATCGGACCTGCGCCCTGAGGATCCCGAACGGTCCGCCCGCATCGCGGCGGGTGGAGCATCGCATGGCCGGGGCGGATGCCAACCCCTATGTCGTCATGGCGGCCGTTCTGGCCGGCGCGCGCCACGGCATTGTCAACAAGCTGGATCCAGGACCACCGGTGATCGGCAATGCCAGCAAAGAGATCCCCGGAACCCTTAGCAATTCATGGGCGGTGGCGCTGGACAGGCTGGATCAGTCGGCGTTCTATGCAGAGGCGTTCGGCCGCCGGTATCTTCACGTCTACCTGGCACTGAAACGGGGCGAGCGGGACAAGTTCACCGGTCGCGTAACGCCGCTTGAGTATCAGTGGTATCTCGACAAGGTCTAGGGATGCAGGCGCGGGCGATATTCAGCGGTGTGGTCGCGGCGGGCCTGGCGGTCATGCCGGGAATCGCCTGGGCGAGCGCGATCGAGGTGCTGGCATGGGCGGATGTCGGTAAATGGCGGATCGAATGCGTCCGTGCGGACGTTCCCGCCGGCATCTGTGAGATGTTCGCCATCGTGTCGGTCGAGGCGGAACGCGGCCAACGGGACGTGATCCTTCAGCTCAGCCCGAGCGAAAACGGACCCGGCCAGACGGTCGCAATCGTGGCGGCCGAGCTGGGTTTCGATCTGCCGCCGTCCGGCATCAGCGTCGATGGACGGGAAATCGTGAGCCTGGCCGAACCGTCTGCGGATATCCGGTGCGATGGGCGGGTCTGCCAAATCGAAGGTGTCAGCGCCGGCCTGGTCGTTGCGGCGGCGGGCATGGGGGCCCAACTGGTCGTGACGGGGGTCGATGGACAGGGCCAGTCCGTAGACTTCCCGTTCGACCTCGACGACTTCAATGAGGGATACCGGCTATGGCGACGCATGCAGACCGATTATGCGCAGTGAGCAAGGGCAAGCGCCGTCGGGGCCGTGCGGTTCGCGGACGTCGGTCGGTTCTGAGGCAAGTAGCCGCAGCCATGGCCCTCACACTGGCGGGATGCGGATATCGACCGCGAGTGCGGCTTGAGGGAGGCAGCAAGGGTGTCGACGAGTGGCGCGTGGGTCTGCCGTTCTGAGTGAAGGGGCGGCCCAATTTCCCCGCTCATGGTACGCGGCGACCGCCAACCCGCATCCCCGGTACCCGGAACTCGATGGATCCGAAGACTGCGACATTGTGGTCGTCGGCGGAGGATACACCGGCCTGTCTGCGGCGCTCGAGCTGGCCGGGCATGGCTTTCGCGTGGTGCTGCTTGAGGCCCACCGTGTCGGATGGGGGGCGTCAGGGCGCAATGGCGGACACATCGCCACAGGGTTCAACCAGTCACCGTCGTCGATCGCGGCGCTGGTGGGCGAAGGTGATGCCAGACGGCTTTGGGCGATGGGTGAGGAGGCCAAGGCGCTTCTGCGCGATCGGGTCGCCAGGCATGGGATCGACTGCGATCTTCGCTGGGGGTACTTCACCGCCGCTCTGAAGCCGCGGCACCTGCGCGAGCTTGCTGAAACGGTGGACGAGTATCGAGACCGATACGGCTATGCGTCGGTACGACTGGTGGAGGGAGGCGACACGGCCGCTGTCGTCGATTGCCCCGCCTATGTCGGCGGGATGCTGGACGACGGTGCAGGCCAACTCCATCCGCTGAACTATGCTCTTGGGCTTGCCGCCGCTGCGGCCGATGCCGGGGTCGTCATCCACGAAATGTCACCGGTGGACCGGTTGGAGGTCGGCGACCGGCCGGTGGCGGTGACCGCCAGGGGGCAGGTGCGCGCACTATACGCGGTCATCGCCGGCAATGCCTATGTCCGGCCACTGGCGGCCGGCGCTTGGCGAACGATGCGCAGCCGGATCATGCCCGTCGGCACCTACATGATCGCGACAGAGCCGATGGGGCCGCAACGGGCCGCCAGTCTGATCCCGGGCGGCGTGGCCGTGGCCGATGCCAACTTCGTCATCAACTACTATCGCCTCTCGCATGACCATCGGATGCTGTTCGGTGGAGGCGTCAACTATTCGGGCGTTGATCGGGGCAATCACGGCCCGCTGCTCAGGCGCACGATGCTGCGCTACTTCCCCGGCCTTGCCGATCTCGCTGTCGACTTCGCCTGGGGGGGCAACGTGGCGATCACCAGGAACAGGCTGCCGCAGTTCGGGCGCATCGCGGGCAACGTGTTCTTTGCGCAGGGATTTTCCGGTCACGGGGTGGCGCTGACCGGGCTGGCCGGAGCCCTGATGGCTGAGGCTATCACCACGACGGCCGAACGCTTCGACGTCTTCGCGCGCCTCCCTCACCGACCGTTTCCGGGAGGGCGTGCGTTGCGCACACCGTCTCTGGTGCTGGCGATGCTGTGGTACCGCCTACGGGACCGGCTGTAGGCGCCATGGACGATGGATAGCGATGATCGCTTCCGGCGTGGCCCTTGAGGACGACCGAGCGGCCGCACTGTCCGGTGAAGCGGGTAAAGCGGGCGTCGGACAGGCATCGGCGTCGGCGAACGTCACGTCCGCACTACGCGTAGGGTCGCGTATGCTGCACAAGCTATGTTGCGTATCGCGCTAGAAGCAGATCTACACATTCCTCGATGATCTCAGATCGCGCTGGCCGTTGAGGCGATGCACGCCGTCTTCCAGATGCATGGTGGTCGGTGATGCTCCAAGCTGACATCTGCAGCGAACAAACAAACGTCCGCGCAGGGGGCGAAGCAGTCGACCAACGTCCGCGATTAGATCACAGCACCTGGCGAAGAGCAGAAATCAAATGGGCGCTTCGACATATGCACAAGTAATAGAATGTATGACTCAAAAGTCGCCACCATCCTCCACCACGTCCAGAGTCACGATATTTATGTTGATGACAACCTTGCCATGGTGCTCGAAGTTTGCCGTCAGGCGGTTGCCGATCACCGACTGAACCTGGCCCAGGCCCCATTCCGGATGCCGCGGATGGCGGACAATGGCGCCTGGGATCAGAGTTTCCAGCATGCTGAATCTGCTTCTACGCACACTCGCCACCGCCGACTGGCAGCGAAGCATTTGTGTCCTATCTGTCTGTCGTATGCTATAGGGGCAAAACGTCGATGGACAAACGCTTAGTTGTCTGTCGAGCAATCATCGCCATCCGGAACTACAGCGGCCATGCCACTTTCGGTCGACCCTCGGGTTCTTGAACTTCTGTGCTCACGTCTGTGCCACGACCTTGTCAGCCCCGTCGGCGCCATCAACAACGGGGTCGAGTTGATGGAGGAACTGGAAGGCGACATGGCCGGCGAGGCTGTCGGTCTGGTGGCGGAAAGTGGGCAAAAGGCGGCCGCCCGGCTGCGTTGCTTCCGCCTTGCCTATGGTGCTGCCGGTGGACAGCAGGGCGTGCCTCTGGAAGACGGCCGACAAGCGGCGACCGACTATCTGGTCGGGAGCAAGATCGCGCTGGCGTGGCCACCGGCAGGCTCAGGGGTCGTGTCAACGCCACCCGCTGGAACCGTCAAGATGCTTCTCAACCTGATACTCTTGGCCGAGGAGGCGTTGAGCTACGGGGGGAAGATCGAGGTCGATGCGTCGGCGGGGCCAGGGTCCGGCCCGGCGCAGGTGATCGCAACCGGTCGGGCCGCTGCACTGAACGAAGCGGCTCTGGCGGCGTTGAACGGCCAGACCGACGTGAGCGACCTCTCCGCGCGGACGGTCCATGCCTATGTGACCGGCGTTCTCGCCCAGCTGTATGGTATGCGGATCGAGGTCCTGAACCCTGACCCTGTAGATGGTCACGCTGTGCTGGTGCTGCTGCTGCACATGCCCAGGGGCTGATCCACCATTCCCGGTCACGCCATCATTGCCGTTGTTGTCGACCGTCCGCTCTCGGCAGCGCGGCATTTGGCGTTGTTAAGGGCGCAGACCGTTAGAAATCCGCACTAACGCCGGCAATGGCCGGGAATAGCGCCCTTTAGCGGCTTCTTAATTACTTTCTGCCAGCTTGAACCGGATCGACGGCGGCCGGAGCGAGGAATCGCTTCAATTTTCGCTTGTTCGTACATGGGGATGGGGTGCACCAATGGATGATCTGCTCAGCGAATTCCTGACCGAAACCGCGGAAAACCTCTCGGTTCTCGACGTGGAACTCGTTCAACTCGAACAGAACCCAAATGACCCCAATCTCTTGGGCAACATTTTCCGGCTGGTGCACACGATCAAAGGCACCTGCGGCTTCCTTGGACTGCCGAGGCTGGAGAGGGTTGCGCATGCAGGCGAGAATATCCTCGGCAAGTTCCGGGACGGTGAACTCGAAGTAACGCCCGAGGCCGTCAGCCTCATTCTTGAGTCCCTTGACCGAATCAAGACGATTGTGGCCCAGCTCGAAGCGACCGAGGCTGAGCCAGAGGGCGACGACACCGATCTGATCACGCGAATCAACGCCATGGCCGATGGGCAGTCGGCCCCGGCTGCCGCGCCGCCCGCGGTCGACGAGGCTGCCGCCGACGAAGGCATGACGGCCCCGGTCGCTGCGGAAATGGACGATCTGGACAACGACCCGCTGCTCAATTCCGACACGGCCGGTGGCGACCCCGCTGAGGAGGAGCCGACAGCCGAAGCCGCACCGGAACCGGAGGTCTCGCCGGAACCCGAGCCGGCGGTCGCCCCTGCCGCCGCAGCTGCCCCCGTGGCCGCACCGCCGCCGGCCGCGCCGCTGCCGGAAGCGCCCAAGGCGAAACCGCAGGCCGCGGTACAGCAGACTGAAGCCAAGGAATCCCAGGTCGCCGCCCAGTCGATCCGCGTCAACGTGGATCTGCTTGAGAACCTGATGACAATGGTGTCGGAGCTGGTGCTGACCCGCAACCAGCTGCTCCAGATCCTGCGCAGCCACAAGGAAAGCGAGTTCGCCTCTCCGCTGCAGCGGCTGAACCATGTCACGTCGGAGCTGCAGGAAGGGGTGATGAAGACCCGGATGCAGCCGATCGGCAATGCCTGGGCCAAGCTGCCGCGCCTGATCCGCGATCTGAGCCATGAACTGTCGAAGAAGATCGAGCTGCAGATGCTCGGTCAGGACACCGAGCTCGACCGCCAGGTGCTGGAGCTGATCAAGGATCCGCTGACCCATATGGTGCGGAATTCCGCCGATCACGGCATCGAGATGCCGGCTGAACGTGTGGCGGCCGGCAAGCCGGAAACCGGGAAGGTTCGCCTCAACGCCTATCATGAAGGCGGCCACATCATCATTGAGATCACCGACGACGGCAAAGGACTGTCGGTCGACAAGATCCGCACCAAGGCGGTCACCAACGGCCTCATCACCGAGGCCGAGGCGACGGCGATGTCGGATTCGCAGATCCATCAGCTGATTTTCCGCGCCGGGCTTTCCACCGCGGAGAAGGTCACCAGCGTCTCTGGCCGCGGCGTCGGCATGGATGTCGTGCGGACCAATATCGAGAAGATCGGCGGCACCATCGAGCTGAAGTCCAAGGAAGGCCGTGGCTCGACCTTCATGATCAAGATCCCGCTGACCCTGGCGATCGTGTCGGCTCTGGTCGTCGAATGCGCTGGTGAGCGGTTCGCCATTCCGCAGATCAGCGTGGTCGAACTGGTCCGCGCCGGCGGGCACAGCGAGCACTCGATCGAGCTCTTGAACGGCACGCCGGTCTTGCGCCTGCGCAATCGCCTGCTGCCGCTGGTCAGCCTGCGCAGTCTCCTGAACCTCGAAGCGACAGGGGACGACGACGAGTCCCAGAACTTCATCGTCGTTACGCAGGTGGGGCCCTACTCGTTCGGCATCATCGTCGACCGGGTGTTCGACACCGAGGAAATCGTGGTGAAGCCGGTGGCGCCGATCCTGCGCGGCATCGAGATGTTCTCAGGCAACACGATCCTCGGCGACGGCAGCGTCATCATGATCCTCGACCCCAACGGCATCGCCTCGGCGACCGGCGAGGTCACGATCGCGGAGGGTCTCGACACCGCAGCCGACACCAAAAAGCGGTCTTCGAGCGAGGAAAACGTGGCGTTGCTTCTGTTCCGGGCGGGCGAAGGCGCGCCGAAGGCGGTGCCGCTCGCACTCGTGGCGCGTCTGGAAGACATCGAAGAGAAGAACATCGAGGTCTCCAACGGCCAGATGGTGGTGCAGTATCGTGGCAAGCTGATGCCGCTGGTGCCGTTCGACCCTGGCTTCCTGCCGACGGGCGAAGGGCGCAAGCCGGTGCTGGTGTTCGCCGATGGCGACCGCGCGATGGGGCTGATCGTCGACGAGATCGTCGACATCGTCGAAGAGCATCTGAGCGTGGAACTGGCCGGCGACCGTCCGGGCCTGCTGGGCAGCGCCATCATCGCCGAGCGCGCCACGGATGTGATCGACGCCGGTACCTATCTGACGCAGGCCTACCAGGACTGGTTCGCCTCACGCGGCGAAGCCCTGGGCGGCGAAGTGCAACAACAGCAGCGCGTGCTGCTGGTCGACGACAGCCCGTTCTTCCGCAACATGCTGACGCCGATGCTGTCGGTGGCCGGTTATGACGTCACGTCCGTGGCGAGCGCGGAAGATGCGCTGGGGCTCTGCGAAGCCGGTGAAGACTACGATGTCATCGTCAGTGACATAGAGATGCCCGGCATGAACGGCTTCGACTTTGCCCGTGCGGTGAAGGATGCGGAATGCCGCTGGAACGCGGTGCCGATCGTCGCCTTGTCGTCGCACACGACGCCGCGCGATCTCGATCGCGGACGCGAAGCCGGCTTTACGGATTACGTCGCCAAGTTCGACCGCGACGCATTGCTGATGAGCTTGTCCGGAACGTTGTCGGAGCTGCAGAGCGCGGCCTGACACACGAGTATGCAGGTGCGGGGCGCGCCGGCTCGTGCTTCGGCGACGGCCGGCTCCCGCGAAGCGCCGGTTGAGGCGTAACAGGAACCTGGGGCGGTGGCGATGAAGACCTGTCTGGTGGTCGACGATTCGAGGGTTGTTCGCAAGGTGGCTCGCAAGATCCTTGAGGATCTCGACTTCACCTGCGACGAGGCCGAAAACGGCCAGGAAGCGATGCATGCCTGCGCACGCCAGATGCCGGATGCCGTGCTGCTGGACTGGAACATGCCTGTCCTGTCCGGCATCGAGTTCCTGCGGCGCCTGCGCAAGATGTCGGGCGGCGATCAGCCCAAGGTCGTCTTCTGCACGACGGAGAACGACTTGGCGCACATCCAGGAGGCGCTGAGCGCAGGTGCCAACGAGTACATCATGAAGCCGTTCGACAGCGATATCATCCAGACGAAGTTCGCCCAGGTCGGCCTAATCTGAGGAGTCAGGGGTCGATGCTGGTGCCTTCGAGATCGCCTGCGCAGAGCAGAACGCCGTCGGGTGACCGGCCGCACCATGTGATGGTCGTCGATGACAGCGCCGTCATCCGCGGCCTGCTGACGCGGATCCTGGAAAGCGATCCGGAAATCAAGGTCGTGTCTTCCGTCGGTGACGGCAAGATGGCGGTGCAGTCGATCACCCGCCAACCGGTGGACGTCGTCGTCCTCGACATCGAGATGCCGGTAATGGACGGCCTGGAGGCTTTGCCTCATCTCTTGAAGGCCTGTCCGACGGCCAAGATCGTCATGGCCTCCACCCTGACCAAGCGCAATGCCGAGATCAGTGTGCGTGCGCTGGAACTCGGGGCGACCGACTATGTTCCCAAGCCCACATCGGCCCGGGACATCCACGGCGGTGACGACTTCAAGCGCGAACTGCTGAGCAAGGTGAAGGCACTGGCTGCAGCGGCGCGCCGAACCGGCGCACCGGCCCGGCCGGCATTCGGCCGCCATACCGTGTCGCAGCCTGTCGCAAGGCCAGGTCTTCGCGGCTTCAGCGCCGGCGCGCCGCAGGCTGGACGCCAGGCGGCGTCGGAAGGGCCGCGCGCCATGCCGGTCAACTTCCGTCCGCAAATCATCGCCATCGGCAGTTCGACCGGCGGGCCGCAGGCACTGTTCGAAGTGCTCGGCCATCTTGCGACCGGCATCAATGTGCCGATCATCATAACCCAGCATATGCCCGCTACCTTCACGACGATCCTCGCCGAGCACATCTCGCGGCAGTGCGGGATCAGTGCGGCTGAGGCCAAGGCGGGCGACGTTCTTGCCGCAGGGCGATGCTATGTCGCCCCCGGCAACTATCACATGCTGGTGCAGAGCGGTGGCGGCGGGGCAACTCTGCGCCTCGATCAGTCGCCGCCGGTGAATTTCTGCCGTCCCGCAGTGGATCCGATGCTCGACAGTGTCGTGAAGGTCTACGGGGCGAATGTCCTGGCCGTGATCCTGACAGGCATGGGGCAAGACGGTATGCGTGCCTGCCGCTCGGTGTCGAGTGCCGGGGGCATGGTCATCGCTCAGGACGAGGCTACCAGCGTCGTCTGGGGCATGCCTGGCGCTGTCGCCGGCGATGGTACGGCCAACGCGATCCTGCCGCTGCGGGAGATCGGTCCGTACATCCGCAAGGTGACGACCAGGGCGGCGGCGTGATTCGAGGTCAAGGGGGCGGGTCGATGAAGGCCGACGACTTCAATATGTTCCAATCGCTGCTGAAGCAGCGCTCCGGCTTGGTGCTGTCCCGCGACAAGGCCTACCTGCTGGAAAGCCGGTTGATGCCCGTGGCGCGCAAATGGAGCCTCCGCGGTCTCGACGAGCTGGCGCAGTCCGTGCGCAGCAAGAAGGACGAGCGTCTGCTGAAAGACATCACGGAGGCGATGACGACCAACGAGTCTTCATTCTTCCGCGATACCAAGCCTTACGAACAGTTCCGCACGCTGACCCTACCTGGGCTGCTGAAGAGCCGTGCCTCGGCGCGCAAGATCAGGATCTGGAGTGCCGCTTGCTCAAGCGGGCAGGAACCCTACTCCCTGGCAATGGTGCTGAAGGAAGAGGGCGCGAAGCTCGCCGGCTGGAACATCGAGATCGTTGCCACGGACATTTCCAGCGAGATCCTGGCGAAGGCTAAGGCCGGCATCTACACCCAGTTCGAGGTCCAGCGTGGCCTTCCGATCACCCATCTTGTGAAGTACTTCCGCCAGCGCGGCGACAAATGGGAACTCACACCCGACATCCGCAGCATGGTGACCTTCCGGGAGTTCAACCTGCTGGGCGATCTGCGACCGTTGGGCCAGTTCGACGTGGTGTTCTGCCGCAACGTCCTGATCTACTTCGATCAGCCGACCAAGACACGGGTGCTGGAGGGGACGAGCCGCCTGCTCAACGCCGACGGCGTCCTGTTCCTTGGCGGTGCGGAAACGGTGCTGGGCATCACCGACAAGTTCAAGCCTCTGGACGGCCAGCGGGGCGTCTACCAATTGGCCAGCGCCGGCGGCTCCGGTGATGCAACGCCAACAGCCGCGCGTCCGGGTTCCACCTTCTCCGCAGGCCTACGCAGCGTTGCCAGCCGCTGAGCCGCTGATGATCGGTTGACGAGCGTGGGTGCGTGCGCACTCACGAAAGCGCGTCACGCAATTCGCACAGCACGGCCGCCGGCTGATCGCCGCAACACCGTTCAGACACTCAAGGTTCAGACGCCCAAGTCGGTGGGCAGCCGTGCGAAGTTCACACTATTTCGCCATATCGCGGGTGACGGGCATGCCGGATGACAAGGCGGTTCAACGCCTGGCGCCCCAAGGACCGAGTGTCCTGGGACGTCCGATCGAATGTTCCGACCGCGCGCCTCGCGGCTGTCCCCTCTAGACGGCGACAGCCCGCTGTTCGGTGGCCTCGACCTGCGGGTCGCGCAGCACGTAGCCGCGACCCCACACCGTTTCGATGTAGTTGTCGCCTTCGGTCGCCTGCGCCAGCTTCTTGCGCAGCTTGCAAACGAACACGTCGATGATCTTGAGCTCAGGCTCGTCCATGCCGCCGTAGAGATGATTCAGGAACATCTCTTTGGTCAGCGTCGTGCCCTTGCGCAGGGAGAGCAGCTCAAGGATGCCGTATTCCTTGCCGGTCAGGTGCAGCGGGTGGCCTTCGACCTCCACAGTGCGGGTGTCGAGGTTGACGCTCAACTTGCCAGTGCGGATGACGCTGTCAGAATGGCCCTTCGAGCGGCGGACGATGGCATGGATGCGCGCCACCAGCTCACGCTTGTCGAATGGCTTCGTCAGGTAGTCGTCTGCGCCGAAGCCGAGGCCCTTGATTTTATGATCGAGCTCGGTGAGTCCCGAGAGAATGAGAATTGGAGTATCTACTCTGGCAGCGCGGAGACGCCGCAAAACTTCATAGCCGTCTATATCGGGAAGCAACAAGTCAAGGATGATGATATCGTAGTCATAGAGTTTGCCGATCTCCAGCCCGTCTTCTCCAAGATCGGTCGTATCTACAATACATCCTTCAGACTGCAGCATCAGCTGGATGCTCTTCGCAGTCGCGCTATCGTCTTCAACCAATAAGACACGCATCGACTGGTTCCCCTTCTATTGGGCTCAGGGTGTTTCCGGCCGGCCCCGCTCACCCTTCGTCATTAACAAACGTTAATGGACTCCGGTTAACAGTGACTTAATGCCAGGACAATAGGAATCTTCTTCATTCCCTCAATAACTAGGCACAACAGTTTGATCTGAAACGAATGTCCCGAAGTGTTCTTCTTGCGGCAAAATGAGCAAAACGACTTGCCAAGCGATGGAATTCAGGGCCGCAGCAGCCTTTACGCGACTTTAACCCCAATGGGGCATGGTCCGTGGTTGAAGCCGGACGCCCGTGCAAGGCCGCGCAGGCGGCACCGGTCAGCCGCGTCTGTTGAGGTTCATCGCCTTGTTTTCCCCGCTCGCTGCGTTGAAGGAAACCGTAGACGCCCTGCCGAGTCACCGCGTCTACGGCCGGGTCACCGCGATCTCCGGCCTCTTGGTGGAGATCGGAGGCGTGACCGGACAGTTGCCATTGGGCGGGCGTTGCACGATCGTTACGGCCGACAACCGGGTCGTGCCCTGCGAGGTCGTGGGGTTTCGTCAGGGGCGGGCGCTGGCCATGCCATTCGGCAGCCTCGACGGCGTGGGGCTGGGCGCGTCGGCCTTCGTCGCGACCGACCCGCCGGGCCTGTGGCCCTGCCGCGACTGGCTGGGGCGTGTCGTCAACGCGCTGGGTGAGCCGATCGACGGCAAGGGGCCGCTCAGGCGCGGTCACACGCCGGTCCCCTTCCGCAACCGGCCGCCGCCGGCCCATTGCCGCCGCCGGGTCGGCAGCAAGGTGGATCTGGGGATCCGTGCGCTCAACACCTTCGTCACCTGCTGCCGTGGCCAACGCATGGGCATCTTCGCCGGCTCCGGTGTCGGCAAGTCGATCCTGATGTCGATGCTGGCGCGGTACACCAATGCCGATGTCAGCGTGATCGGCCTGATCGGCGAGCGGGGACGGGAGGTTCAGGAGTTTCTTGAGGACGATCTCGGGCCCGAAGGACTGGCGCGCAGCGTCGTCGTGGTTGCGACGTCCGACGAATCGCCGCTGATGCGCCGGCAGGCGGCCTATACCACCCTCAGCATCGCGGAATGGTTCCGCGAAGCCGGCGACCATGTGCTGTGCATGATGGACAGCATCACGCGGTTTGCCATGGCACAACGCGAAATCGGTCTCTCGGCCGGGGAGCCGCCGACCAGCAAGGGCTATCCGCCGACCACCTTCAGCGAACTGCCGCGGCTGTTGGAACGCGCCGGCCCTGGAACCGGTGAAGGCGCGATCACCGGTCTTTTCACCGTGCTGGTGGAAGGCGACGACCATAACGAGCCTATTGCCGACGCGGTGCGCGGGATCGTGGACGGCCATATTGTGCTGGACCGGTCGATCGCCGAGCGCGGCCGTTATCCGGCTGTGAACGTGCTGCGGTCGGTCTCCCGCACACTGCCGGGGTGCAACACGGATGCGGAAAATGCCCTGGTGCGCCGCAGCCGGCAGCTGATGGCGACCTTTGAGAACATGGCGGAGCTGGTGCGCCTTGGCGCCTACCGCAAGGGCAGCGACCCGCAGGTCGACGAGGCGATCCGCTTCAATCCGGGCCTGGAAGCGTTCCTGAGCCAGGATCGGCGCGAGATCAGTGATCTCGCTGCCGGGTACCAGAGCCTGGCGGAGCTGCTGGGGATGCCGGCAACCGACCCTGAGCCTCAGGCTGATGCCGGGGACGTGCCGTCATGAGCGAGATCGAGAGCCTGATCCGGCTCAGCCGATGGCGCGTGGACGAGAAGCGGAAGGCGCTTGCGGAGCTGGAGGCGCTGGCCGAACACCTGCAGTCCGAAGCCGTGCGGCTGACGGACGAACTGGCGCGCGAAAAGGCGATTGCCGAAGCCCAGGCCGAACCGGCACCGGGGCTGGGCGCATATATCAGGGCGTCGCTTGAACGCCAGGCCCACCTGACCCAGTCGATCGCGGAGGTGCAGGATCGCATCGCCGCGGCGCGGGACGAGATCGCCGAAGCGTTCCAGGAACTCAAGCGCTACGAGATCGTCCAGTCCGATCGCCAGCAGAAAGCGCTGCTTCGCCGCAATCGTCGAGAGACCGCGACATTGGACGAAATCGGCCAGACCCAGCATCAGCGCCGCAAGTCGACGTAGCAAGCGGCGCGGGAAGCCTCGTGAGCCGCCAACCGATCCGTCGCAGCCGCCGCTAAGCGACCGCCTCGAACACCCAGCCTGCCGTCAAAGACCCGGCGACGGCCAGCCCCAGATAGAGCAGGAACGGCTTCGGCTTCAGCACCGGAAAGATGGCCATTGCGCCCCAGATGCTGACCACACCGCCCGAGACGAGAAAGGCCATCGCGGCACCCTGGGACATCCCGTGGTCGATCAGCCCTCGGGTCAGGGGCAAAGCCGCATAGCCGTCCAGATAGGCCGGCGCACCGACGAAAACCGCAAACGGCACCGCCCACCAGGCGTCGGGTCCCACATAGGCCGATAGCGCCTGCGGCTCGAGCAGCGCATTCAGCGCATGCTCTGCGGCGAAGGCCGGCACCAGGCAGATCAGGATCAGCCGCGATATGGCTTTCGCCTCTTGCCGGAAATGCGTCCACCGCTCCGGCGTTGCCCAGACTGCCGGATCGAACCCGGCCGGACCGCAGCAGGTTCGCCGCCCGAGATCACCGACGATGCGGTTGTTGCGCAAGGCTTGTCTGGTCCAATCGCGATTGGCCAGAGCCGCAGTGGAGAACCCACCCAGCAGGCCGAGGCCGAAGGCTGCCACCGTCTTGCCCAAGGCGAAACTGACGCCAAGGGTCGCCGCCGTCGCCGCGAGCATGGCGGGATCCGTGATCGGGGACGACAGCCAGAATGCCATCACCGGCGCCAGCGGAACGCCGGAGGCCAGCAGGCCCGCCATCAGCGGTAGTACCGTCACCCCGCACACGGGCGTAATGGCGCCGATCAGCGACGCTGCGACGACGGTATAGGCAACCCGCCCGTCGAAGAGCCCGGCGACACGAACGCCGCCGCCACTGGCGGTTAGCCATGCGGCGAGCAGAATCCCCGGGACGACAAGGGGGGCCACGGCGATCAGGCTTTGGCCGACGAAGATCGCCGTGGCTAATAGCTGATCCGGCGCCCAGACCAGGGCGCCAACGATTGCCAGGACACCCGCTGTTGCCAATGCCCTCATCCAAGGGCTTGGCATCGACCGTTCGGCAATCTCTGACATCGCGCTTTCCCGATCGTCTCAATCGCCAAAGCAGGTTGCCAGCTTGCGAGTATCCCGAAAAACGCATAATTCCTATACTGAGCATTAATGAAATCGATGGGTGAGGATATGGGCACGCTGGACAGCGACCTGCTGCGCACATTTCTAGCCGTCGTGGATGCCGGAAGCGTCACGGGGGGTGCGGTGACGGCGCTGCGGTCGCAGTCGGCTGTGAGCGTTCAGATCAAGAAGCTGGAAGGCCTGGTCGGACAGCCGGTCTTCGAGCGACATGGCCGCGGTGTCGTGCTGAGTCCTGCCGGCGAGGCCCTGGAGCCGGCGGCACGAAAGATCGTCCGAGAGCTCGATTCTACTCTGGCTGACGTCAGCGGAAGCGGCCTTGAAGGGACACTTCGTATCGGGATCCCCGACGATCACAGCCGGGGCACGCTGTCACGTATCGTTGCCGAGTTCAGCCGGCACCACCCGAAGGTCGAGCTTGTCGTCCAGTGCGCCCTCAGCGCTGGGTTTCCCAGGGCGTTGGCGACAGGGGGCCTGGATCTGGCGGTCCATGAGGTCGAGGATCTCGAGCCCGGCATGGATCTACTGCGTGAGTATGACATGCTGTGGGTCGCGTCGCGGGGCCACGACGCGCAGCTGCGCGATCCGCTTCCCGTGGCGGTGTTCGACCGAGCCTGCTGGTGGCGCGAGATCGCGTTGAAAGCCCTGCGCGCAAGCGGTCGCCCCTTTCGTGTCGTCTATACCAGCGAAAGCGTGCCAGGTGTCGCGGCCGCCATCAGGGCGGGGATCGCTGTCGGGGTCCTGAACGCATCGGCCTTGACCGATGATCTGGTCGCCCTCGGCGCCAGGGAGGGCTTCGGGCCGATCCCCTCCTCGAAGCTCGTTCTCCAGTCCGCACGAAATGGGGGCGGTCCGGTCAGCCAAGCCATGGCTTCGGCAATCAGACGCGCCTTTATGGCCGCTCGCTAATCAGGTCTCCCGGTCGCAGGCGTGAGAGCGATCCGCACGCCGACTCCGCTATCTGCTAGCGGGCATGCTGCCCACGGCTCGAACCGGTCAGGCGCAGCCAGTTGTGGCCGTCTGGCTGGAACGACAGCGATCCGGTCAGGCCGGTGCCCTCGCACACCTTGGCGAAGGTCGCCGACATTTCCCGTCGTTCGGCAAGCGAGAAGGGATCATGAGTGCGGACTGCTAGGTCCAGGTGGCGTGCTGTCAGCGTCCCGTCGAGTTGCAGCGGGCCCAGCTGGCTCAAGGTCACGTCGATCACGAAGCGCTTGCCGCGCGGCCGGGCGGGATCCGTGCCGTCATCCTGCGGTGGGGGGCCGATATGCAGCTGCAGATCCGACCAAGAGCCGCGGTCGAAGACCGGGACCGGAATGCTGCGCCAGTCGCTGGCGGGGGCTTCGGTCAACTGGCGCGTCAGTGCCGTGAAATCGCTGGTCAGACGGTTGGCGATGTCGCCTTTGCCCTTGGCTTCCAACACACGCATGGGCTTGTCGCCCAGCCAGCCGCGCACGTCGCCGCCGCGTGCCGCCGCCACGAACAACAGCAGGGCCGCCCCCATCTGGGGCCCCGGTTGGGGCACCGATCTCTGGGCTGCTTGCCCGGCCAGGGCCGGATCAAGCTGGCCGAGGGCGGCAAGCGCCTCTCTCAGCGCGGGCGTGACGCCCTCGCCCGACGGCAAGGCCGCCGCGCCCGACGCAGCGGCAGCAGCTGTCGTGTTGCCCCCAGCCGCGGCCTGGGGTTGCGCGGAAGTGGGACGGTGGGGCAGGGAGTGCGGCGGTTTCGCTGGCCGGCCCGCAAGGGACCCGGTGCCGGCATCCGGCAGGGCTGCCTGGCCGGTCGGACCTGCCGCAGGTGCGCCGAATGGGCCGTGGGCAGCCACCGGTGTGGGTGCGGTAGTTGGCCCAGGAGAGGAAATCGGACCCGCGGACGCGGCTGTGCGACCGTAGAGCTGTGTCGCCTGAGAGGGAGATTGGCCGCTGTGGGCGTTCGACGGCTGCTGGGCTCCAGCCGCCGGCGGTGCAGTCTGGGCGCCGGCCGCGCTCGCCTGGCCGGAGGTTGTCGGGGTGCCGCCGGGAAGAGCCGAGGGCGCACTGGCTGAAGAGGCTGAGGCTGAAAGCAGCGGGGAGCCCGGTTGCGCCGCGGTTGCCGGGCCGGCCGCCGATACGGCAGGCGCCGAGGCGGTGGTGCCCGATTGCGCGATCCCGCCGAGGCCGGCCACCAGCTGGCCGCCCGGCAGAACCGGCGCGGACGGCAGGGCGCTACCGGCGATCGGGGCGGCTCCCGGCGCCGCCGGTGTCGTGGCAGCTGCAGTCGGCGTGCCGGGCAGCAGCAGCGTGGCCGGGATCGACCGTGCGGATAAGGCGGCCGCCGACATCCCTGGTCCGGGTGGCGGGATCGTCAGCACCGCCTGCCCGCCGACCGGGATCGGGCTGCTGCTTTGGAACTGCAGGGGACCGAACTGGGTGCGCAGCATGACGGTGCCCACAGCCTGCGACTGCGTCACCGTTCCGGACACGACCAGGGTGCGGACCGCGGCAGCCAGGCGGTCGATCAGAGCATCCGGCAGCCGGCTCGCCGTGCCGGGCAGTTGCACTTCCGCCTTCGCCCCGCCGGATCCGGAATTGGCGGCCAGCAGCAGCGTGGCGACGGAGGGGTCAAGGTTCATGCGGTTCGACCAGCAGCGCCGCGGCGATCTTCTCCACATCGCGTGCGGCGTCGCTGGACGGCGACCGGGAGAGGAGGGATGTCTGAGCCCGGATCGTCTCTCTGACATGACGGTCGGAGCGCACGATGCCGGCCAACGCCGGCCGGAACCGGAGAAAGGATTCGCACGCCTTGGCCAAGGTCAGATAGGTCCGGCGCCCATCGCGCAGGGTCTGCGCCATGTTGACCACCACACGGATGTCGGCGGTCGGATCGGCGCCGCGCAGCACCTTGATCAGGGCGTACGCGTCGGTCAGGGCGGTCGGCTCTTCGCTGGTCACCACCAGCGCCGTTCCGGCGAGGCTCGCAAGCTGACGGACGGTGCGGTCGATGCCGGCGCCAAGATCGAGGATGATCCGGTCATAGGCGTCCGCAAGCTCGGCCAGATCGCTGCGCAGATCTGCGATCCGTTGCGGGGCCAGGATGGACAGCGCCCCGGTCCCCGAGCGGCCGGCGATAATGTCGAAGCCTCCCGCGGCGAAATGCAGCTTGGCGCTGGCGAGCGCAAGGTTGCCGTCGAAGACCGCCGCCAGATCCCGTTTGGGCATCAGGCCCAGTTGAATGTCGACATTGGCGAGGCCGAGATCGCCGTCAAAGAGCAACGGGCGGGCACCCAGCTTCGCCATCGCATGGGACAGCGTGATGGCCAGCCAGGTCTTGCCGACGCCGCCCTTCCCGCTGGCGATCGCCAGGAATTTGGCGGCCATTGGCGGTGAAATCGGGGATTTCACATTGATGTTTGCGGGAAATGGCATCATTGCAGGGGCTCAGCTCCGCTGGCATTGGCGGTCGGAACGCGGCCGCTGAGAAGCAGCGAGGCCAGCGACCTTGGGTCGAAAGGGGCCAGCCCGTCCTTGATGCGCGGGCTGGTACTGTGGTTGCCGAAGGCGACGCCGGCGGCGTGGGCGGCGGCCAGGGCACCGCCATGTCGGCGGGCAAGATCCGCCCGCGTCAGGATCATGCGTGTGGCCCCGACACCGGCAAACGCGATGGCGATGTCGGCCGCCTCGGCAGGGTCGACGCCATCGGGGATCACCAGTACGGGCTCGATGGCATTTCCGTTCAGGAAATGGCCAAGATCGGCCAGGTCCATGCCGTCCAGATGGCTGCGTCCGTCGCTGTCGACCAGCACCAGATCCCGGTCCGCCGTGTCCAGCAGCCGGTCTGCAAGCGCCTCCGGAGATCCGGCGGCCAGCACGTCCAGCGCCAGAGCGGTGGCGAAGGATTCCAGGCGTGCCAGTCCCCCGGTGCGCTGTGTGTCGATGCTGATCAATCCCACCGTCAGGCCGCCGATCAGGGCGCGGGCAGCCATCTTTGCCGCTGTCTGGGTCTTGCCGGCGCCAGGCGGGCCGACCAGCATCACCGGACGGGGTGCACCGCGATCCGACGCCAGCGGCGCGAAGCGGAATTCCTGGCGCAAGGCCCAGGAGAGCGCGAGCAGCGGATCCGTCGTCTCGGCAAGGCCGGCACGTTCCAGCAGCACCTCGCCGACGGAGGCCGGAACGGCGTTGGAGCGCAGGGCCCGGTAGACCCGGTCGACGGTGGCTTCGCCGGCCTTGCCACTTTGCTCTGTCTCTTCCGGTTCGGCGGCTGCGGGCAGGGTCGTGTCTTCGCCGTCGCCTTCGTCTTCGACCGCGACCGTGACGCGCACACCGCCGCCCGCCGTTTCCTGCGTTGCAACGATGATGGCTTCACCGCCGAGCGTGGCGCGCGCCAGCGCCATGGCTTCGCTGGAGGTCTTTGCGGTGAAGGATTTCAGGCGCACGGGAGGCGTGATCCTTGTTCCGGGTGGGGGCTAGATCTGCCCCAGCGTCTTGATCTTGGCCTTGGGGTGGATCTCGTTCTGGGACATCACGGTGGTCGCGGGGCGGAACCGCTCGATGATCGATCGCACATAGGCGCGCAGGCCCGGGCTGGTCAGCAGGACCGGGTTCGTGCCCATCATGGCGAAGCGTTCGAAGCTCTGCCGGACCGAGGTGATGAATTCCTGAAGCCGGCTCGGCGCCATCGCCAGGTGGCGTTCTTCACCATCGCCGACCAGCGCCTCGGCAAACGCCTGTTCCCATTGCGGCGACAGCGTCAGCAGCGGGATGTAGCCTTCTTCGCCGGTATTGGCGTCGGAGATCTGGCGGGCAAGGCGCGCGCGTACATGCTCGGTGATGGCGCCGATGTTCCGGGTATAGCCGCAGGCTTCCGCAACGCCTTCCAAGATCGTCGGCAGGTCGCGGATCGAGATCCGCTCGCCCAGCAGGTTCTGCAGAATGCGCTCGATGCCGCCGATGGTGATCTGCTGCGGAATCACGTCGGCAACCAGCTTCTGGTGTTCGCGGCCCAGCTCGTCCAGCAGTTTCTGCGTTTCCGCATAGGACAGAAGCTCCGGCATGTTCTCTTTGATGATCTCGGTCAGATGGGTGGTGATCACGGTCTGCGGGTCGACGACCGTGTAGCCCTTGAACATCGCCTCTTCGCGGTTGTTGGCGTCGACCCACATGGCCGGCAGACCGAAGGTCGGTTCCGTCGTCGCTTCGCCCGACAGCGCCAAGGCCTCGCCGCGCGGGTCCATGACCAGCAGCATGTTGGGGCGGACCTCGCCGCGTCCGGCCTCGATTTCCTTCACGCGCAGGACGTAGGTGTTGGAGGGAAGCTGCAGATTGTCCTGAATGCGGATCGACGGCATGACGAAGCCCATGTCGCCGGCAAGCTGACGGCGCAGGGCCTTGATCTGGTCGGTCAGGCGGCTGCCGCTTTCGCTGTTGATCAGCGGCAACAGGCCGTAGCCCAACTCCAGCCTCACCTGGTCGATCGCGAGCGCGGCGGAGATCGGCTCTTCCGCCGCGGGCGTTGCCTGGCTTTCCTTGCGCTGGGCTGCGACCTTGACAGCTTTGTCACGAGCCTGGCGCCGTGTCAGCGACCAGGCAAGATAGCCGGTGGCACCGGCCAGACCGAGGAACGGCAGCATCGGAATGCCGGGCAGAAGCGACAGGCTGACCAGCAGCACCGATACCAGGCCAAGCGACTTTGGCTGACGGCTCAGCTGACCGAAAACGGCCTTGTCGGCCGTCACACTGACACCGGCCTTGGTGACCAGCATGCCGGCCGAGACCGAAACGATCAGCGCCGGGATCTGGCTGACCAGGCCGTCGCCGACGGTCAGCAGGGTATAGGTCTCCGCGGCCTCGCCCATCGTCAGGCCCTTCTGGGCCGTGCCGATGATGATGCCGCCGACGACGTTGATGAAGGTGATCATGAGGCCGGCGATGGCGTCGCCACGCACGAATTTCGCCGCGCCGTCCATGGCGCCGAAGAAGCTGCTTTCCTCTTCCAGTTCCGTGCGGCGGCGGCGGGCTTCGGACTCGTCGATCAGGCCGGCGGACAGGTCGGCATCGATCGCCATCTGCTTGCCGGGCATGCTGTCCAGGCTGAACCTGGCGGACACTTCGGCGATGCGCCCCGAACCCTTGGTGATCACCACGAAGTTCACGATCACCAGGATGCCGAACACGATGATCCCGATGATGAAGTTGCCGCCCATGACGAAGCTGCCGAACGCCTGGATGACCTGGCCGGCCGCATCGGGCCCTTCATGCCCGTTCGACAGGATCAGCCGCGTTGAGGCCAGGTTGAGCGACAGCCGCAAGAGGGCTGCGATCAAGAGGATCGTCGGGAAGGAATTCAGCTCCAGCGGCTTGCTGATGAACATCACGGTCATCAGGATCAGGACCGAGATCGTGATGGAGAAGGCCAGGCTGATGTCCAACAGCCATTTCGGCATCGGCAGGATCAGCACGACCAGGATCGCCACCACGCCCAGCGCCATGGCGATGTCGCCGCGCCTGAGCATCTTGCCGAGGCCACGCAGCGCCGAGCCGGCCGATGCCGCGGTCCGGTTCGGCGTCGCGACGGCCGGGGCGTTTGCCTGATCGGTCATGGTCTTGCGGCTGCGGCGGGCATGTCGAGGTCCGGCCTAGAGATACGCGCGCACGGGTTCGCGCGGCATCGGCACGGCAATGCCCTCGTCGCTGTACTGCTTCAGCTTGTTGCGCAGCGTCCGGATCGAGATACCAAGGATGTTGGCCGCGTGAGTTCGGTTGCCAAGCGTATGGTCAAGCGTCTCCAGGATCAGATCCCGCTCGACCTCCGCGACCGTGCGGCCGACCAAGCCGGTGGCGGATTTCGCGGCCTCGGCTTCGGGTTGCTCTTCAGTCTGAGGAATGTCCGCCGATGGCCGCTGCGGTTCCAGCTTGGCTCCGGACAGCATGATGTCGTCCGCCGTCACCACCGTCTCGCCGCTGAACAGCACGGCGCGATGCATGGTGTTCTCCATCTCGCGGACATTGCCCCGCCAATGGTGGCGGGCCAGGGCCGCCAGCGCGTCCGGGGCCAGCGCCTTTTGCGGCATCCCGTTCTGTTCGCAGAACTTGCGCACGAAATGCTCGGCCAGAAGGGGGATGTCCTGGGGGCGCTGGCGCAGCGACGGCAGATGGATGTTCACGACGTTTAGTCGGAAATAGAGGTCTTCGCGGAACAGCCCTTTGCGAACCTGCTCTTCCATGTCGCGGTTGGCCGTGGTGATCAGGCGAATGTCGATCTTCACCGGCTTGCGGCCGCCCAGGCGGTCGATCTCGCGTTCCTGCACGGCACGCAGCAGCTTGGCCTGCAGGCGCGGGTCCATCTCGCTGATCTCGTCCAGCAACAGCGTGCCGCCATTGGCCTCTTCGAATTTGCCGAGGCGGCGCGCGACCGCGCCGGTAAACGCGCCTTTTTCGTGGCCGAACAGCTCGCTTTCCAGCAGCGTCTCGGGGATGGCGGCGCAGTTCACGGATACGAACGGCTTGTCGGACCGCCGGCTCTTGCGGTGCAGATGCCGGGCCATCAGCTCTTTGCCGGTGCCGCTGTCCCCAGTGATCAAGACCGAGGCGTCGGATGCGGCCACCTGGTCTGCCAGCCGCATCACGCGCTGCATGCGAGGATCTTGCGTCAGGATCGCGTGGCTTTCTTCGGTCACGGCTTCCAGCACCGCGGCGATCAGCTCCGCATCCGGGGGCAGCGGCAGATATTCCCGGGCGCCGCCGCGGATGGCGCGCACCGCGGCCCGTGCATCCGTGCCCACACCGCAGGCGACGACCGGAAGGTGGATGCGCTCGGCGGTGAGGCTTTCGCAGAGTTGGGCGATATCCAGGGCGACGTCGACCATCAACAGGTCGGCGCCCCGCCCGCCGCGGAGCGCGGTCAGCGCCATGTCCAGCGTTTCGGCGTGAAACACCTTGGCCCCGCGATCCATGGCGATCTTGCCGGCCGCGGTTATGTGCCCCGACAGGGTTCCGACGATCATCAGCCGCATGGGTCTACCCGCCCTTTCGTCAATCCGCCCGACCGCCAGTCGTCACACGCGCTCGGACTTGATGATCTCCGTCATCGTCACGCCGAGCCGATCCTCCACCACGACGACTTCGCCACGCGCGACGAGGCGGTTGTTGACGTAGATGTCGATCGCCTCGCCCACCCGGCGGTCCAGCTCCACCACTGCGCCACGGCCCAGCTTCAGCAGCTGGTTGACCTGCATCGTGGTCTTTCCCAGCACGGCCGAGATCTGGACGGGGATGTCGTAGATCGCCTCCAATTCTTTGGTGATCTGTGCGGGCGCCAACTCGTCCAGCGGGGCAGGGGGCAGTCCGGCATCCAGATTGTCGAGATCGAGCTGATTGTCCTCGGCCATCGATCAGGCTCCTGCTATGGCATCGGCCAGCGGCGCCGGCTCGACCGTTTGTTCCGGCTCGGTGGCCGGTCCTTCGCCCGCCGGCTCGCTGAAGAGCCCGGCGACGGCGGTATCGATACGCTGCCAGAGGCCGTCGCATAGCCTCTCCGCGCCACCTTCGGCCCAAATGATGCGGCAGTCGGTCGGACCCAGACCGTCCTGGGGCCGGACCACGACATGTCCATCGAAGCCCAGCTCCTCCGCCATTTCGGCTAGTCGGGGGGCAAGCACGGATTCGTTCTCCGGCGCCACGCGCACGGTGATCTTCGGCTCGCTCAGCAGCCCGGCGAGGCAGTCACGCATCACGGCTTCGATCTCGTCGAGGCCGTGCCGCCGGCTGAGCTGCGGGAACAGGCGCCTGACCACGGCGATCGAAAGATCAGCGGCTTGGGACTGGAGATCCGCGTCGGACCGGCGTTGCGCGTCAATCAAGCCGGCAAGCTGGCCGCTGACGTCGCTCAGCAGGTCGCAGGCGCGGTTTTCCGCACTGGCCATCGCGGCGCTGCGGCCGGCCTCTTCGCCCTCGGCATAGCCGCGGGCGCGGGCCTCCATCAGCTCTTCCTCGCTGAAGGTCGGGGGCGGTGGCTCCGGCGGCTCGACGGGCTCGAACAGGGCATCTTCGTCGCCACACTCCGCCTCCGGCGGCGGATTCACCGGGTCGAAGCTTCGGTCGAAGGTGTACCGGCGTACGGCTTGCATGGCGTCCTGCGTTTGCATCTGCGATCAGTAGACCAGCTCGTCTTCGCCCTTGCCCTCGGAGATGACGAGCTCGCCCTTGGCGGCGAGATCCTTGGCGACCTGCACCATGTGCATCTGCGCCTCGTCGACCTCTTTCAGGCGCACCGGGCCCATGGCGGCCATCTCTTCCTTCAGGAACTTGCCGGCGCGCTCGGCCATGTTTGAGAAGAAGAGTTGGCGCAGGCTCTCCGACGCACCCTTCAGGGCGATCGACAGCTTGTCCTTCTCCACCGTCCTCAGCAGCGTCTGGATGCCGGACGGGTCCAGCTGGGCCAGGTCCTCGAAGGTGAACATCAGCGCCTTGATGCGCTCGGCGCTGTCGCGGTTGCGCTCTTCCAGCGAGGCCAGGAACTTGTTCTCCGTCTGGCGGTCCAGGTTGTTGAAGATCTCCGCCATCATCTCGTGCGCATCGCGGCGGTTGGTGCGCGCCAGGTTGGACATGAATTCGTTCCTCAGCGTCCGTTCGACGTCGTCCAGCACCTCTTTCTGCACGGCTTCCATGCGCAGCATGCGCATGACCACTTCCATGGCGAAGCTCTCGGGCAGAAGGGCGAGCACCCGCGCGGCGTTGTCGGCTTTGATCTTGGACAGCACCACGGCGACGGTCTGCGGATATTCGTTCTTCAGATAGTTGGCCAGGACCTGCTCGTTGACGTTGGCGAGCTTCTCCCACATGGTCCGGCCGGCGGGGCCGCGGATGTCTTCCATGATGGACTCGACCTTGTTGCGGTCCATCACCTTCAACAGCAGCCGCTCGGTGCTTTCGTAACTGCCCACCAGCGAGCCGGTGGAGGAGATCTGCTCGGCGAACTCCACGCACAGCCGCTCCACCAGCGTGGCGCTGATGGTTCCCAGATTGGCCATGGTCTGGGACAGTTCCTTGATCTCTTCCTCATCCATGAAGCTGAACAGCCGCGCGGCATGCTCTTCGCCGAGCGACAGCATCAGTACGCCCGCCTTCTCCGGGCCGGTCAGGCTGCGATAATCTTCGCGGATACGGATCGATGCCATCGGGTGCCCCTGCCTGCTCTCACGCGATGCCGGTTAGGTTTCCTGGTACATCCAGGCACGGATGATCGAGACCGCCTCTTCCGGATGCTTGTCGACGATCTCGCCGATCTTGCGCAGCGACGAGGCGCGGACACGCCCCTCGACCTGGTTGATGTCGATCAGGGCATCGAGTTCCTCGTCGTCCCGGTCGCTCGGACCCGCGATCTCCGGCGCGGCGAGGTCGCTGGGCGCCGGTGCGGCCAGGGCCCGCTGCAGGGCGCCGGCATCCGACAAGAGCCCGCCGTATTCCTCGGCCTCCGGTCCGGCGCGGCTGCCTTCCAGGACGCGCGTCAAGAGCGGGCGGATCACCAGCAGGATGACCAGCACGGCGACCACGCCCAGCACCATCATCTCGGCGATCTTGAACAGCTCGTCGCGGGGCATGCCGAGCACAGTCGGCGGCCCCTCTATCTCGAGCTCTTCCTCGTCCGCCGTGAACGGCATGTTGACGACTTCGATGTTGTCGCCGCGGCTGTCGTCGATGCCGACGGCCGAGCGCACCAGCATCTCGATCTGCTGCAGCTCTTCCTCGGTGCGCGGGACGTAGGTGCGGGTGCCGTCGTCAGCGACCGTGTAGGTGCCGTCGACCAGCACGGCGACCGTCATGCGGCGGACCACACCGGTTTCCCGCACCATGTTGCGCACGGTGCGGCTGATCTCGTAATTGATCGTCTCTTCGGTGTGGCTGGTGGCGTCGCGGGACACGGCCGTGGTGCCTTCGCTCTCCGGCTCCGGCAGGTTGGACGCGACGGTGACGGGATCCAGCCCGTCGCCGTCGGTACTCTCGGTGGAGTCTTCGACAAGCTGCGTGGACCGGGCGACTTGGCCATCGGGGTCGAAGGTCTCGTCCGTCGTGGTCACGCGGTCGAAGTCCATTTCGACCGAAGCATGGGCGCGGACGTTGCCAAAGCCGAGCGATTGCGAAAGCAGCGCCTGGATCGTCTCGGTGAGGCGCCGTTCATAGCTCAGGCGCATCTCTTCGCCCGATTCCATCCGCAGATCTTCCGGCTCGCCTTCGTCGCCCCGTGCCAGCAGGTTGCCTCGGTCGTCGACGATGGAGATGTTGCCGGGTTCCAAGCGCGGCACGGCTGCCGCCGTCAGATAGCGGATGGCGGCGATCTGCTCTCCCGTCAGTCCGCTGCCGGCGAGCCTGAGGAACACCGATGCCGTCGGCTCCTGGGCTTCGCGGCTGAACAGCTCGCGTTCGGGCAGAACCAGATGGACGCGCGCCTGGCGAATGTTGGCCATGGTGGCGATCGTGCGGGCCAACTCGCCTTCCAACGCGCGCAGGCGGTTGATGCTCTGGACGAAGTTACTGACGCCGAAGCCGTCGGACCTGTCGAAGATCTCGTAACCGAGCGAGCCGCCGGTTGGCAGCCCCTCTTGCGCCATCACCAGGCGCATGCGGTCGACCTGGTCGGCCGGCACCATGAGGGTCGAGCCACCGTCACGGATCTGATAGGGAATGTCCGCGGCCTCGAGGTTGGCCACGATCTGACCACTGTCCGTCACGTCCAGGTCGCTGTAGAGCAGCGCCATCTCCGATGTCGAGACGCGCGACGTCAAGAAAACGAAGAACGCGATCAGCGCGACGCCGACGCCGCCCATCATGGCAAGGCGAATCGGCCCGAGACCTTTCAACGTCTGTACGAACGTGCCCACTGCCGGTCGTTCCTCGGCTCCGACCTCTGAAATCCAGGGCCGACGTTGGAACACCGCCATGAAAAACCCCTTAACGGGGCCGGCAACTCTTGCCTAGTGGGTCTGAGAGGGCTTTTGACTCCGGTCTCAGCCGTCGAGAGCCGCGACCCAGCTGCCGCTGGAGGCCGCCGTCCCGGCCGGTGCGGGCGGAGCTCCCGATCCGCTCCGGGACTCGATCCAGGACTGGGGATCGGCCGGCTGCGTCGGCTCCCAATCGTCGATCCCGGCATCCGCGGTATCGTGCCGGATGATGGGGCTGCCGCCGGCCGACGTCGATGTGCCGAGTTCCGGTTCCAGCTCAGGGACCAGCTCGATGTCGAATTCCGGTAGATCCTTCGGTGCCCTGACCGCGAGGCCCGCCAATTCGTTCGATCGGACGGTCCAACTGCCGTCGTAGTTCAGCCGACCGGCGGTCAGGCGGGCCTGCGACGGCAAGCCCAGCACCGTCAGCCTCACAGGGCCGAAACGGTCGATCAGTGCTTCCACGTGGGAAACGTCGATGGGGGCTTCAACGAGTCGTCTACGGTCGGGAACCGGCAGTGATGACATTGAGCAAGCCTCAATCCAGCCGAGGGGCATCGCGCCTTATGTGCCGCCCGAGTTGGGGTCTGTCGCGGCCCCCACTCGCGCCTAAACCGGCCGGGACCCTGCCCCGATCCGGTGATGCCACTTCCCTCGATCGCATCGCCCGTAGTCGCCCGTTCGTTCTTCGCGACAGGCACCGGTTAACGATGCGAGATTGCCGGACCATAAGCACCTTACAGTGAAGATTCAACACTCGGTTACCATTGTGCAGCCCAATTTTTGATATGCGGTGCCAACCCCGTCGAATAACCGGTTGAGTTTCCCAAGAAGATATCCAGTATGGTCTCACGGTGGAATGGCGCTGTGCGCCGGTGAATGCACGTTGAGGAGACGTCAGGCCAGGATGACGAACACTCCGGGACCGTCATTTGCCAAGCTCTGGTCCAGGCCCGACATCGTCGTGGCCTCCGTCGCCATGGCGATGGCGCTGACCGCCATCCCGATCATTGCGATCCATCCGCTCGACCGTTTGGGTGCGATGGGGTTTGGCGACCTCGGCGGATGGGTTGCGGTCCTTGGCGGCGCCGTGGCAGCAGCGATCGGTTTGCGCATTGGCCGCGACCTCTTGATTGCGGATGTCACCGCCCGGCAATGGCACACAGGCGCGGTGCGGGCCTTCGACCGTCTGACGGCGGCGCCTCCCGACGTGATCGGGCGCATGCATCCCGTTGCGCTGACCAACCGACTGGTGGGCCGGGATGGGGCCCATCCTGCCGGCATTGCTGCGGTCGCCGGCGAGACGATGGAACTGCCGCTCTTGCCGCTGGCTCTTGCGGCAATGGCCTGGATCGCCGGACCTCTCGCCTCGGTGCCTGCGATACTCGCGCTGGCGGGAGCGGTGGCGATGCCGGTTCTGTCGCGGTCGGCGGATCGGCTCTGGCGGGCGAGCGTCAGCGAGGATGACGGGCGATCTTCGTTGGCTGCCGAGGCCCTGGGCAATGCCCACACGGTGAAGGGTCTCGGTCTCGAGGCGCAGGTGCTGCGGCGTGGCGAGCGCCTGGGTGCATACGCGATCGATGTCAGCGCGGCCTGGGCCAGGCTGTCGCAGACCGCCCTGGCGATCGGTACGGTCCTTCCCGTCATGGCCGTGGCGCTGACGCTTGTCGCCGCGATGATGGTGCCGCAGTGGGGCGGGCTGCCAGCGGGGCGCCTGATCGGCTCCGCCCTGCTTGCCGGACTGGCCGTCTGGCCTGTCGGCGCGCTGGTCTGCCGCTGGCCGCTGTTGCGCGTGTGGCACTGCGAACGCCGGGCACTGGCCGCGCTTGGCGACCTGCCGGCGGAGGCCGGCGGGGAGGCGCGTCCGCTCCGCCCGACGCTGGCCGGCCGCATCACACTCGACGGCGTGTCGGTGCGTTTCGGCGATGGCGGGCCGGACGTGCTTTCGGACCTTTCGCTGACGGTCGAGCCGGGTGAGGCCGTTGCGATAATGGGCGATACGGCCAGCGGCAAGTCCACGGTCCTGGCGGCGATCCTGGGGTTTGTCCATCCAACCGCCGGCCGCGTGATGATCGATGACCGCGATCTGTCGACACTTGATCCCATCAACTTCCGCAGCCAGGTCGGCCTGATCCCCCAGCAGCCGGTGCTGTTCCGGGGAACAGTGCGCGAGAACCTGACGATGTTCCGCCAGGGAGAGATCGCGGACCGGGCCCTGCGGCTTTCCGAAGAGGTCGGACTGGCTGAGATCCTGGCGCGGCTGCCGCAGGGCTACGACACGCCGGTCGGCGGTGCGGTCGTGGACACGCTGCCGGAAGGCGTGCGCCAGCGGATCGCCATGGTGCGGGCGCTGGCGGACGATCCGCCCATCATTCTCTTGGACGACCCCGGTGCTGCCCTTGACCATCTGGGGGATGCGAAGCTGCGGACGCTGTTCGCCCGCCGCAAGGGTGATCGTACGATGGTCGTTGTCAGCCACCGGCCGTCGCTGCTGACGCTCTGCGACCGCCGGTACCGGTTGACGGCCGGCCGCCTGCATATCGTCGATCCGCATCCGGCTGGGCCGGATGCCGTCGACGAAGCGTCCACCACCATCGAGGTAGACGCATGACCGTCGACCTTGCCCCAGCAGAACAGCCGGCACCGCGGGAGCCGATCGTCGCTGCACTCCGCGGGCAGCGCATGGACACCTTTGCGGAGGTCTCGCCGTTTGCCGCCTGCCTGATGCCGCTGCTGACGGCGGCGGGTTGGCGCGGAACCCTGCGCCAGGTGGCCGATGCACTGCCGCACTCGGCCGACGGTTTCGATCTGATCGACCTGCGGAACACACTGGCCACGCTCGGCTATGACACGATTCCGCAGACGACGCGGACGGACGCGATCGATCCGCGTCTGCTGCCCTGCCTGTTCGTGACGGGAGACGGTGCGCCGCAGGTCATCGTGCGTCGGCGCGGTGACGAACTGCTGGTGTTCGACGGCGCCGACAGCCGCATGGAATGGGTCACGGCCGCCCGCATCCCGGGCACAGCCTATCTCATGTCCCACGCAGATGCCGACACGGGGCAGGACCGCAGAGACGCGATGGGCGAGGCGCCGTGGTCGCGGGCCTTTCTGCGCCGGTTCCGCAGCGTTGCGGTAGCGATGCTGGTCTACGGCGTGGCACTGGGGATCGCGATGCCCGCCGCTGGGCTGTTGGCGATGGCGCTGGTAGATGGCTATGCAGGGCCCGGCGGCATTGATGCCATGGCGCTGGTGATCGGCGTCGCGGCTGCCTTGTTGATCGAGTTCGCAATCCGTCTGGCGCGCGTGAGCCTGTTGGCGCGGGCGGCCGGGCGCGTCGATTATCTGGTGTCGACGGCGGCGATGGACCGGGTCCTTTCGCTGTCGCCCGCCTTTGTCGAACCCTCCCCGGTGGGCGCGCAGCTTCGCCGTCTGAAGGATTTCGACGCGTTGCGCTGCGTCTTGAGTGGTCCGCTGCTGCCGGCAGCCGGGGACCTGCCGGCGGCTGTGATCTGCCTTGCGGCCCTAGGCGTGCTCTTCGCGCCGGGCCTTGCGGCCGTGCTTGCGGCGGCGGTGCTGCTGCTGGTGATGATCCGGCTCCGTTCCGTCGCCGATCGGCGCCGTCTGGACGAAACCCGCCGGACCCGGCGCTCGATCTATGCGTTCGTCCTTGAGGCCCTGGCGTCCATTGGATCGGTCAAGGCCGGCGGTGCTGATGAGACTTGGCGTGAGCGTTACCGCGAGACGGCGGTCGCGGGCGGGATGTCGGCGCTGTCGGCGATGAGGCAGGGCGCGCTCATTTCGGCGCTGGGCACCGCCATCCTGCTGTTGGGCGTGACCGGATGTCTCGCCCTGGCGACCGCGGCGTGGCGCGAGGGCGGCCTGACGCCCGGCGAGGGGCTGGCGGCCGTCTGGCTGGCGGTGCGCGGTTTGGCGCCGCTTAGGTCCATCAATGCCGCGTGGCCGGATCTGCAAGAGGCGCGGGCGGCGCTGGCCGGTCTCGACCAGCTGATGGCCCTGCCGGAGGAGCGTCGGCGCGCGCCGACATCCTGGCCGCAGCGCACCTGGCGCGGTGCTGTGCAATGCGACCGGCTGCAGTTCCGCTATTCCGCCGACACGCCCACGGCACTGGCCGGCGTGACGCTCGCCATAGAGCCCGGCGAGATGTTGGCGGTGCTGGGGTCGACCGGGGCCGGTAAGTCGACGCTGTTGAAGCTGATTGCGGGTCTGCATGCCCCGCAGGCAGGCGCGGTCTCCATCGACGGCATCGACCTGCGCCAGCTTGACCCCGTCACGCTGCGCCAGACCGTGTCCTACCTTCCGCAGGTCGTGCACCTGTTCAACGGAACGATCGCGGAGAACCTGCGCCTCGCCGATCCGATCGCCAGCGATGACCGTCTTGTCTTCGCCTGTGCCGAAGCCGGCGTGCTGCACGACGTTCTGGCTTTACCGCTGGGGTTCGATACGGTCGTTGGGGATGGCGGCCGGGTGCGCCTGCCCGGCGGGCTGGCGCGCAAGCTAGCACTGGCGCGCACCTTGGTACGAGAAGCCCCGGTGGTACTGCTGGATGAGCCGGTGACCGATCTCGACCCGGTGGCGGACGATGCCCTGGCGGAGCGGCTGACGGCATTGGCCGGCCGGACGACCGTGGTCATGGTCACCCAGCGGCCGAGCCATGCGCGCCTGGCCAGCCGCGCCGTGGTGCTGGATCGCGGCCGGCTGCGGTTCGTCGGCGCGCCCGACGAAGCCCTTGCGGTGTTGCAGGAGTGAGGGAGCCCGTGACGACTGACCTTGTCCCCCATCGTGCCGGCGAGCTGGATGCACCGCTGCGGCCGCAGACCCGACAGATGGTGCAGTCGATCCATCTGGAGGAACGGCCGGCACCGTCCGCCTTGCCGATCGGGCTCGCCGTGCTTGGCGGATTGATCATCCTGATCGTTGCCTGGGCGGCCTTGGCGCCGGTCGATCAGGTCGTGCGCGCCGCGGCGCGCGTGGTTGCAATCGATGCGGCGCACATTGTGCAGGACCCCGACGGCGGGATGGTGGCGGAGGTGATGACGGCCGAAGGTCGAATGGTCGAAGCCGGCGATCCACTGATGCGCCTGGTTGCCAACGAAGACCCGGCGGAGATCGACGCCTTGGAGGGCAGGCGCACCGAACTGGCGTACACGGTGGAACGGATGCGGGCACTCGCAGAAGGGCGGGAGCCGGATTTCGCCATTGATGGTGTGGAGGACGAGCCCCTGAGTGCCATCCAGCGGCAGCTCTATCTGGCGGAGATCGAGAGCCGGGACAGCCAGGCATTGGTACTGCAAGCCCGCGCAGACGAACTGGGGGCGGAGATGGAGCTGTCCCGCGACCGCCTGACCGCATTGACCCGCGAACTGCCGCTCTTGCAGCAGGAAGCCACCCAGGCTGCGGCCGAGGCGGAGGCCGCAGCCCGGTCGCCGCTGGACGTGCTGTTGCGGCGCCGTGAGGTCCAGCAGGTCGCCGACGCCATCTCTCTGCTGGAGAACGAGATTGTCGTCGCGGAGTCGGCGATCGACCGGACGATCGGCGAACTGCAGGCGCTGGACGCAGATCTCGCGCGCCAGGCGCTGCAGCAGGCGGCCGCTGCGGCGGCCGAGCTGACCGCGGTCGAGGCCCGGCTGGCGCGGGCGGAGCGGCGCCGGGACGGCGTGGTCCTGACCTCGCCGGTCGACGGCGTGGTCGGCCGCCTGGCGATCGGCGGCGTCAACCAGGCGGTGCAGCCGGGCCAAGTGCTGGCAGAGATTCTGCCGAGCGACGGCGGTGTCGCGATCGAGGCATCGCTGACGCCGGAGCAGGCATCGCGCGTTGCACCCGATCAGCCGGTCGAGATCCAGCCGATCGGGCAGGCATCTGCCTCCCAGACTGTGATCGCCGGTGCGGTCGAGACCGTCGCCGGTGACCCGGAAATCGATGTGGAGACAGGGCAGCCCGTCCACCACGCCATCATCCGGCTGGAGGATCCGACAGACGAGGCGTCTACTGACCCTCTTCCCGGGACCACAGCAACGGTGATCATCACTGTGGACCGGCGGAGCCTACTGGCGACGCTGCTCGGCCCCGATGCGCCCGCAAGCGCCCCATAAACCCTCGTTCATGCCGCCACCAACCGCTCCCGGTTGTGGGGCGCGGTGTAGTCGATGGCCGGGCCCTTCGGCACGACACGCGTTGGGTTGATGCTGGTGTGGCTTTCGTAATAGTGCCGTTTGATGTGCGTGAGGTTCACCGTCTCCGCCACCCCGGACACCTGGTAGAGTTCCAGCAGGTAGTTCCACAGGTGCGGATAGTCCATCAGGCGCCGCAAGTTGCATTTGAAGTGCCCGACATAGACAGGGTCGAACCGCACCAGCGTCGTGAACAGCCGCCAGTCCGCCTCCGTCAACCGGTCGCCGACCAGATAGCGCTGCCGTGACAGCCGCGCCTCGAGCTCGTCCAGCGCCGAGAACAGGGCGGCGAAGGCCTCTTCATAGGCTTCCTGTGTCGTTGCGAACCCGCAACGATAGACGCCGTTGTTGACGTTGTCGTAGACGAACGCGTTGATCCGGTCGATCTCCGGCCGCAGGACTTCCGGATAGAAGTCCAGGCCGACACGCGCACCGACACCGTCGAACGCGCTGTTGAACATGCGGATGATCTCGGCACTTTCGTTGTTCACGATCGTGCCCTGATGCATATCCCACAGGACCGGCACCGTTACGCGTCCGGAATATTGTGGGTCGGCCTTGGTATAGACCTGATGCAGGTACTGAGCGCCGTTCACGGTGTCGGGGGCGCCGCCGAAGCTCCACCCCTGATTACCCATGAAAGGATCGACGACCGACACACCGATCATCGCCTCCAGGCCCTTGAGTGCGCGGAAGATCAGCGTTCGGTGCGCCCACGGGCATGCCAGCGATACGTACAGGTGATAGCGGCCGGCCGCGGCCGGAAAGCCGGAGCTTCCGTCGGCCGTGACCGTGTTGCGGAACCGGCTCTGCTGGCGCACGAAGCGACCGCCGGACTTGGCAGTGTCGTACCACTGATCGTGCCACACGCCGTCGATCAGAAGCCCCATCTCATGCCCTCCTCAAATCCAGGTCAACCAGCAAGTTTGGTGGCGATCTGGGCCACGTGCCGGCCCTGGAAGCGCGCCAGGTCCAGCTCGTTCTCGCTTGGCTGGCGTGATCCGTCGCCGCCGGCGATGGTCGTGGCGCCGTAGGGCGAGCCGCCGGTGATCTCGTCCAGGCTCATCTGCCCCTTCGCGGAATAGGGGAGACCCACGACGACCATACCGTGGTGCAGCAGCGTGGTGTGGAATGAGGTGAGCGTGGTTTCCTGCCCCCCATGCTGGGTCGCAGTGGAGACGAACACGCTGCCGACCTTGCCGATCAGGGCGCCGCTGAACCACAGGCCGCCGGTCTGGTCGAGGAAGTTGCGCATCTGCGCCGCCATGTTGCCGAAGCGGGTGGGCGTTCCGAAGATGATCGCGTCGTAGTCGGCGAGTTCGCCCGGCGCTGCGACCGGCGCGCCCTGTTCCAGCTTGAGGCCGGCGTTGCGGGCGGCCTCTTCCGGCACCAGTTCGGGCACGCGCTTGACCGTGACCTCGGCGCCCGCCTCGCGTGCGCCGGATGCGACTGCCCCGGCCATCGTCTCAACATGACCGTACGAGCTGTAGTAGAGCACGAGAACCTTTGCCATGACCTCAACCCTCCGATGGTTGCCGACGGAACTTTTTTGCGTTCGGGGGTGATATGGGGCGGTTGGGTCCGTTGCTAATCGGGTCTACCGGAACAACATTGTTTTCGCCTGGCAACAATCGGCCGGCTGCGGACGGTGCGTGGGCGCCCGCCGCGCAACGGGACGGGTGGGCAGCGCGCATGGACACATTGAACGCGATGCTGGTGTTTGCGCGGGTAGTGGAAGCGAACAGCTTCTCCGAAGCTGCACGCCGCATGGGCCTGTCGAAATCGGCTGTCAGCAAGCAGGTGTCCGCGCTGGAAGACCGGCTGGGTGCGCGGCTCTTGAACCGGACGACCCGCCGCATCAGCCCGACCGAAGTGGGCGCTGCGCTATACGAGCGATGCGCGCGCATCGCTTCTGAGGTGGAAGAGGCAGAACTGATCGTCACCCGTCTGCATGCGGCACCCCGCGGGCGGCTGAGGGTCAATGCGCCGATGTCGTTCGGGCACCTCCATCTCTCGCCGGCGATGCCCGAGTTTCTGGATCGGTATCCAGAGCTGTCGGTCGACCTGGCGCTGAACGACCGCTTCGTCGATGTGGTGGAAGAGGGCTACGACGTCGCCATCCGGATCACGCGGCTCAGGGATTCCAGCCTGATCGCCCGCAAGCTGGCGCCGGCCCGGCGCATCGTCTGTGCCTCACCCGGCTATCTCGCACGCCACGGACGCCCGAGAGCGGTAGCCGATCTGACGCAGCACACCTGCCTGATCTACACCTATGCCGAGCGGTCCGATCTCTGGTCGCTTTCCGACGGCACCGGGCAGCGATACCACGTTCAGGTCAAGGGCACGTTCTCCGTCAACAGCGGCGATGCGTTGAAGGCAGCGGCCGTGGAGGGCTTGGGCATTACGCTGCTGCCCACCTTCCTGGTCGGCCGGGAGATCGCGGATGGCCGGCTGGTCAACGTCTTTCCCGACGTGATCGACGATTTCGGCGGCATCTATGCCATCTATCCCCATAACCGCCACCTGACGCCGAAGGTGCGGGCTCTGGTCGACTTTCTGGTTGGCCGCTTTGGCAGTGCGCCGGAATGGGATAGGGCCATCGCCGAAGTCCGGGCCGAGGCGGCGGATTAGCCGGCTGCGCTCAGATCTGATCGGCGCTGCCGGTTCTTGCGGCCAGGACCAGAGCGAAGGCTGTGCATCCGGAAAAGACAAAGCCGAACGCCATGGGCAGGATCGTGCCGTCATAGAAGCGGCCTACGGCCACGGACAGGAGCACGGCAATCAGGCTGGACACCGCGGCGACCATGGAGGCCCCAATGCCCGCCACATTGCCGAGCGACTGCATGGCCAGGGCGTTCAGATTGCCGAACAACATGCCGGCGCAGGAGAACATCAGGAAGCAGAGACCCATGAAGGCGGCAAACGGCGGTACGCCGTCATAGACAAGGCCCACGGCCAGCAGCCCGCAGTCGAACAGGATCAGCCCCGCGAGCCCTGCCATCGTCAGCCGGCGCATGCCCCAGCGGATGACGAGCTGGCCGTTCGCAAACGATGCTGCCCCGATGCCGGCGGCCAGAATGGCGAAGTAGAGGGGAAACCCATCCCCGATGCCGTAGAGGTCGAAGAAGATCGCCTGCGCCGTGCTGAGGTAGAGCAGGAAAGCCCCGAAAACGAAGCCCACCGCGACCGTATAGGCCATAACCCTGCGGTGCCCGAGGATCAGCCTGGCATTCCTTGAGATCGTCCGAAGGGAAAAGGGGATGCGGCGCTCCAGCGCCAGCGTCTCCGGCTGGCGGATGCCAAGCCACAGCGCCACGATCACCGCCAGGACCAGGTACATCAAGAAGATCGCCCGCCAGCTTGCGACCGTCAGGACCAGCTGGCCCAGCGCAGGCGCGACCATCGGGACCAGAATGAACACCATGAAGATGAACGACATGATGCGGGCCATCGCGTCGCCTTCGAACCGGTCCCGGATCAGGGCGCGCGACGCGATCTTGGGGCCGGACGCGCCGATCCCCTGAATGATCCGGCCGGCCAGGATCATCGTCATGGACTGCGCCGTCATCGCGATCACGGTGCCGGCGCCGTAGATCACAAGCCCGATCAGAAGTGCGCGCTTGCGCCCGATCGCATCGGACAGTGGCCCGAACACCAACTCGCCGAATACCATGCCGAGGAAGAACATGGTGACGACCAGCTGGGTGTCGTTGGGGTTGGCGACACCCAATGCCTCGCCGATGGTTCTCAGCGCCGGCAGCATGCCGTCGATGCTGATCGCGGTCACCGAGGTGATCAGCGAGAAGAGGGCGATGAACTCAAATGTCCCGGGCTGATTGCGTGTCATCCGGAGAGTACGCCTTCAGAAACGCGCGTGGCGGCGGGCTCCGGAGGCTTCGCGGGACCCTGGGACCTGCATTTCCGCATCGAGGGGAGGCTATGATCGGCGACGATATCGACAGGGGCCTTGGCCGGTCAATGCGGCGCCGTGAGGCCGGACGACCAGGCGGTATTCCGAGGCACTCACGAGTGGAGCGCCGAGACCACGTGCCTTGCCCTCTCTCTGCCGATGGTGGCTGATGGACCGTATCCTGATCAGCGCCTGCCTTCTCGGCCGTCCGGTCCGTTACGACGGTCGCGGTAAGCGGCTTGACAATGCACTGCTGGCGCAATGGCAAGCGGAAGGCCGTCTGGTCCCGGTCTGCCCGGAAGTGATGGCAGGTTTCGAGACGCCTCGGCCGCCTGCTGAAATCGAGGGCAGGCAGTCCGGTGAAGCGGTGCTGGACGGTCGCGCGCGGGTGGTCGAAGACTCGGGCCGCGACGTCACCGACCTGTTCCGGCTGGGTGCGGAAGCCGCCTTGACAGTGGCCGAGGCCCATGGCTGCCGCTTTGCGCTGCTTACCGACGGCAGCCCCTCTTGCGGCTCGAGTGCCATTTATGACGGTTCGTTTCGCGGCCGCACAGTACGCGGGTTCGGAGTCGTCACCGCGCTGCTCCAACGGCACGGGATCGAGGTGTTTCCAGAAAGCGGCATTGCCGATCTGGCCCGGGCGTTGGACGGGGCCGCCGTCGACTAGGCCGACCCCATCATGGGGCGAGGATTTCCCGCACGCCCACGGACCAGGCCGGATCGGAGTGCCGATCCCAATACGCGTCGATCAGACGCCGAGTGATCGGCCCCGTTTTACCCTTACCGACGGAAACACCGTCGATCCGCGTGATCGGCATGATGCCGCCGGCCGTGGAGGTGGCGAACACCTCATCGGCAGTGCGTGCCTCCTCAACTGGCAGTGCGCGCTTTTCCACCGGGATGCCCAGGTCTGCGGCAATCTCGATCGCAGAGCGGCGCGTGATGCCCTCCAGCACGCCGTGGTCCGGTGTCGCGATCGTTCCCGTCTTGACGGCGAAGACGTTGAAGCCCGGACCTTCCGTCAGGCTTCCCGATGCGTCCTGCAGGATAACGCTGCCGGCCCCCCGGCCGTAGGCGTCATAGAGGCCCATCACGAAATCCAGCCAGTGATAGTTCTTCACACGCGGGTCGACCGACTCCGGGGGGATGCGCTGGATCTCGGAAATCGCCACGCTCAGGCCCTTGTCCCTGTCTTCGGGCCGCAAGATCCATCCGAAGGGAATCGCGAAGCAGATCAAGCGATTCACCGCATCGCGCGGGTCGCGGGAGAAGGTCGGCGAGACGCCGCGGGTCAGGATCATCTCGACATAGGCGTCGTCATGGCCGGAACGGACGACGCATTCTGCGAGGATCCGTATCAGCTCGGCCCGGTCCACCGGCAGCAACAGATGAATGCGCGCTGCCGAGGCCATGAACCGATCGACATGCGCATCCAATCGGAAGAACCGCCCTCTCCAGACATGGGCGACGTCATAGGTGGCATCGGAATGGAGAAACCCCCAATCCAGAACCGAGATCTTCGCCTCCGCCATCGGCACGAAGTCGCCATCCATGTAGGCTGTCCCGGGCGGTATGGACATCGTCTCTCCTCACTGCAGGCAGCGGGTTGCATCGCGTCTCGTCGCCATGCGGAATACACCCCTTCACCGCGGGAGGCGATGATAGGACTGCAGCCTGGGGCCGAAGATGTCCGCCGTATCGGGTCAGGGACATCGGCCGGCCGGGAGGAGAGAGATGGTCCAGATCCGTCCTGCGGGCCTGCATGACCTTCTAGCCATTGCGGCGATCCACGCAGCGAGCTGGAAAGACGCGTATCAGGGAATCCTGCCCGACGACTACCTTCGGCAGGGTGTGGAAGCCGACCTTGAACGCCACTGGCAAACTGTTGAGATCCGGCCGGACGACGTCGTTCTGGTCGCCGAAGACAATGGGATCGCCGGCTTCATCGCCGTGTGGTGCCGGCAAGAGCCCTTCATCGACAACCTTCATGTGGACCCTGCCAGACGTTCCCGGGGCCTGGGCCGTGCCTTGATGGTGGCGGCGGCGACCCGTCTGATAAGCGTGGGCCAATCCACGGCCTATCTTTGGGTGCTGGAAGGGAACCGCCGGGCGCTTGCGCTCTACGAGCGGCTCGGAGGCATCCGCGTGGAGACGGCGGACAAGACCGTGTTCGGCCATAGTCTGCCCGGCATCAAGGTCCAGTGGTCCGATCTGTCGGTCCTGGTTCGCGGCGCCAGGGGCGCCTTGCCGGATTGAGATGGCAAGGCGGCCGTCCAGCGATTACCCGGCTGGATACGGAGGCAGCGGCGGCAGCCCCAGCGCCTCTTCCCATTCGCCGATGGTCATGTCGATCAGGGATGACGGCGGCTTGCCGGGCGGGATGGCCGCGTTCGGCAGCGTGACATAGGGAACGCAGGCCAGCGCGCAGCCGACCGTGCCATGGCTGATCGGCAGCATCTTGCTCTCGACGAAGATCTCCTTATAGCGGACGCCCTGGTCCTGACCGCAGCGCAGGATCGACTTCGCGATGTTGCGTTCGAGGTTGATCAGCGGCTTAAGCCCCGTGCTCTCGGTGTCGGAGCCATCTTCGATGAACAGGTTGGCCGCAACGTTGCGGTCTTCCGGAATGGCGAGCGCCAGCGCGCACCAGATCACCGTTTCCGTCTTCGGGTTTATCGTCCACGACTTGTTGGCGCAGACGACCATGGCCCCGGGAAGCGGGTTGAACCGCCGCTGCTCGCGCGATCCGAATAACCGATAACCCGCATCGAGCAGCGGCATCATCGACCAGATCGGCACCTTTGCCCCGTCATGCCGGTCGAGCATCATCTTGGGCTGCACATTGCCGTTGCGCAGTCCGTCGGCCCGGGCCAGGTCATAGCCCCATACTGCGCCGTTCAAGCCGCAGAACGACGATGCGGTCAGCATGTTGATCTGGCCGATATAGGCATCGGCGGCCTCGGCACGGTCGTACGAAACGATGCCCTCCAGCCCGTCGTCCATATCGGCGACGACCGTGCCGAGCGACAGCTTCAGCGCGGCGATGTAGCCGATGCCCTGGCTGGGCGGGTTCATATAGCCGGCGCAATTGTCGGGGAAGGGGCCGATGGCGCCGTTCACGACATCTTTTAAATCCATGGCGAACGTCTTCTCCTGATGCCGGCCGACTGATCGGCCGGCTCTAGGGACAGGGCTGACGGCGGTCGTGGATCAGGAGCTGATCGGCCGGCCGAAGTTGATCGAGACGCTCACCGTGCTGGCATCGCCCAGCAGTGCTTCCGCGCTTTCGTGCCTTTCCACGATGCAGGCGAGGTTGCCCAGGCGGACGCGGTACTGGGGTTTGGCCAGCCCTGTGCTGCGCACCTGCGCCAGATGGCGAGCATCGATGCCGAGCGCCTGACCGAGTTGCCCCATGGAGATGCCGGCGTGCACGAACACCCCATCTTCCGGCTCCTCAAAGCCGGCGGCCCGCAACTGATCGCGCGTCGGCTCTGTGAGTGTCGCTCGGGCCTGGGGCGCGGACTGAGTTTGTCGTGTCGTCATCTTCGGCGGTGGTGCCAGCAGGCGGCGTTCGGTGAACCGGCACTCTTTCTGTGGGTCCTTGATCGTGTGCGGGTAGCAGTCATGGTAATAGGCATTCACCACCTGACTGCGCAGATTGACCTCGCTGAGCCAGGATGCGCCGAGCCCCGAATAGTGCCGCATGCCCAGGTCGTCTTTGCCGACATAGATGGCGTTGAGACCGACCCAGAATCCGTTCGGGGCCCATTTCAGGTAATCATCCTTGTTCTTGAAGTACATATAGTCGCCGGGAATCGGCGGATCCTCAAGGCTGGCGGGCAGCATGAATTCCGCAGCCGGGTTGAGCTGACCGTCGATCCGCCAGGGGCCGACATAGAAGAGGCCGTAGGTGTCCTGAACTCGCTCCAGATACTCTCTGCCCAGGCCCTTCAGGATCCCGAGATAGACGGCTAGCTGGAACGCTCCGGCACATTCGCCACGAAACGGCAGAAGATGGCCGTAGGTGGGCTCAAGACCCTCCGCCGGGTGGGTGCCCTTAATCTGCTGCCACTCGGCATCCCAGGGGTCGGACGGATCCATGAATTGCCAGTAGATGCCGCCGTGCCGACCGGCAGATGGGGTCGGAGTGGCGCCTTCGCCCTTCGCGTTGCCTGGGCTGACGGTGTTGCCGATCTGCGGCCTGATGTCGGCATCTTCGTTGTAATAGTCGGCATCCCATTTGCCGGTATTGAAATTGGTCATGGCGTCGATGGCGTGGAGCCGGAGCCGGAAGTCGAGTTGTGCATCCTCCAGCCGGTCGAATCGAATCGGCGTGCTGGATTGCGTCATGGCATCCACGATCTCGATCAGCGTGGGGTGCTCGAGCGCTGCGATTTCGGTCCGTGAGCCATTACGGAAGACCGGCGTGTCCTGCCGTTCCGCAGGCACTGCCAGATGCTTCACGATGTCGTGGTAGTGCTGGTCACTGCCGTCCAAGGTGATACCGCTGACGCTCAATCCCGTCCCATGGGCGGCGCTCTTTGCTTCGGCGGCGTCTTCCTGCCGATCCGGCATATGCATTCTCCGACGTTTGCGAGGCGACAACCAAGCTTCAGGTGCGGCCTGTTGTCCACATCCTGAAGTGGCGATCACATTGCCGTGCAAAATTACCGCAAATGATGTGCAAATTCGACTTGCCATGCCGTGCGGAACATCCCTTGATCGGGCTCCCAGCCTCGGACTTTGCATATAGCGAGTGAAGCACGTGACGCGAGCCGAACTGAGGTTTCTTGGCGGTTACGAAATTGTCACGACCACGGGTATGGTGCTCTCACTCCCCACGCGTAAGTGTTGGGGTCTGCTGGCCTATCTGGCGCAATCGGCCGGCCGCTCCCTCGCGCGGGATGATGTCGCGACCTTGCTTTGGTCGCGCAGTGGTGAAGAACAGTCGCGTGCAAGTTTGCGTCAGGAATTGGCTACGTTGCGGAAAGTGTTTTCGAACGCAGGCCTCGATCCGATCCAAGCCAGTCGCGACAAGATACAGTTTTCAGACACAGAAATTGATGTCGACACGGCCAGATTCTGGGATCTGAGCTCACGAAGCGATGTCGAAAGCCTGCAAACGGCAGTGGATGGTTATCAAGGCCCATTTCTGAAGGGGCTACTGGTCCGGTCGGAGCCTTTCGAGGAATGGGTGTGGTGGGAACGCCAGAAGCATCACGATGCCGCGCTCGCGACACTGCTTGTGCTTTTGAACCACTATGAGGCGAAGGACGATTTGGGTCGCGCAATCGAGACCGCGAAGCGTGTGCTAGTGCTTGAGCCCACCCATGAGAGTACGCATCTGGCCATGATGCGCCTCTACACGCGCACCGGACGTCGCGGGGAAGCGCTGCAGCAATTCAACCGCTGCCGAGAGATCATGAAACGCGAGCTCGATGCGTCCCCCTCCGTGGAGACCGTCATGCTTGCGGAGCAGATTCGCAAGGAGTCGGTGCCGGGCCGGATGTTCAGCGGTGACGCGGCTGGCATGGCGGCGCATGGGGTTCCCGGCGGAGGACATGGCGCCTTCGAACCAGGTGGGGCGGCCGGCTATCCGGGAGGCGTTGGGGAACCGTCAGTCGGCGACTCCGGGTGGACGCCGAATCCCAGCCCATCGCCAACTGCCGGGGTCTCGGATCCCGCCGCCTACGACGGCGTCGCAGAGCGCAGGGAGATGACGGTTCTCTCACTCGGTCTTGCCAACGCGGCGGAGTTGAGCGGCGAACTCGATCCGGAAGACCTCACGGTCGCACTGGAGGCGTTCCGTACCTGCTGCGCTGCGATCGCCCGGGAGCATGGCGGGTACCGCTTCCATGTCGTCGCCGACCGTCTGATCATCGGCTTCGGCTATCCAAGGGCGCAGGAACATGATCCGGAGCGGGCTGTCCTCGCCGGTGTCAGGGCCGTTCAAGCGGTAGGCAGGCTCGACACCGTCGCCGATCTCGTTGCGCGTTGCGGGATTGCCAGCGGCGAAGTGATCGTAACGGCAGCCTCCGCAGACCGGCCCCTTGAGGCGCAGATCGCTGGCAACGCCCTGTTCGCCGCCACAGAACTCGAGCAGCAGGCTGATCGCGGCGCCGTCATTATTGCGGCGTCCACCAATGCGCTCGTCCAGTCAGCCTTCGAGACACGGCCGATCGGCGGAGTGGTCGACGGGGGGCGGTCCGCCCTTTACGCTCAGCTCTACAGCGTCGTCGGAGAGAAGCTGGTCCGCAGTCGCTTCGATGCGCGCCACTTCGGAGCGCATCTCACCAGACTGATTGGACGCGACCGTGAGCTTGCGCAGATGCTTGAACACTGGAAGACGCTCTCGATCGGGGCGGGGCGATACGTCACGATCCTCGGCGAGCCCGGTATCGGCAAGTCCAGACTGATCCACACATTCTGCGGACGCATTGCGGCGAATGGCCCAAGCTTGCTGCAGCTCGATTGCTCTCCCCATCATCAGAGCAGCGTACTCTACCCAATCGTTCAGTACCTGAAGTCCGTCATGGGCTTCGCCGCGACCGACTCCGACGACAGAAAGGTGGACAGGCTTGAGCGCTGGCTTCGCGAAAACAAGCTGAGTACGGAGGAAGTTGCACGATACTTATGCAAGATACTGGCATTGTCCTGTGGTCATCGATACCCCAGAACAAGATTGAGCGCTCAGGAACAGAAGGAAAAGATCCTCGACGCACTGGTCGATCATGTAATCAATCTGTGCGAGAAGGAGCATCTTCTTCTGATTGTTGAAGATGTGCATTGGATCGACCCGACCACTGGTGAGTTCTTGGGCAGGCTGCTGAAGATACTCCCGCGCCATCGGGTGATGATGATCATCAGTCGCCGACCGGGCGATCCGCCGGGCTGGCTCGACGAGGGAGCGGGAACCGTTGTCGCCCTTCGCCGGCTGACGGATGCCGAGGCGAACAGCATGCTTGCCGATCTGCAACTGAGCGGACTGTCCTTAGACCGGATGGCGCGCATCGTCGAGCGCGCCGACGGCGTCCCTCTGTATCTGGAAGAGCTGGCCAAACCGCTTGCGGAACCGGCGTTGGGGGCCGGCTCGGGCGAGCCGGCCGGTCGGCATCCAGCGGCGTCGGAGCAGATCCCGCATATCCTGCAAGCGTCCTTGATGGCCCGCATCGATCGGCTTGGCTTGGCGCGCCGCGTGCTTGAGATCGCTTCGGTCTTCGGACGGAGGTTCAGCTTCACCGAGCTGAGTTCCGTCGCCAGTGCCGAGCCCCAGGCGCTGCACGATGCCCTGAAGCAGCTTCAGGAGGCTGACCTTATCTTCCGGATCGGGCGCGTTCCCGAGGTGCAGTACGAGTTCAAGCACGCGTTGGTGCAGGAATTCACCTACCGCTCGATCCTGAAGCAACAGCGTGTTGCCCATCACCGTCGGATCGCGTCGGTGCTGGAGCAGCAGGTTCGCGCCGAGATCGCCGCACAGCCTGAGGTGATCGCCTACCATTTCACGGAAGGCGGCAACCTGTCGAAGGCGATCGAGTTCCTGGAGGTGGCAGGCAGGCAGGCGATCGGCGTTTCCGCGCACAAGGAGGCGATCAGCCATTTCCGCAGGGCGCTGGCGCTGGTTGAACTGATCCCGGAGGAAGATCGGCGCAGCGAACGAGAACTGCGGTTTCTGCTGTTGTTGGGACCTCAGCTCTTGGCGAGTCACGGCTTCGCGTCGAGCGAGGTGGAGGCGATTTACGCACGCGCCCGGTGGCTGTCCTCGCAGACGACGCGGATCGGGGAGCCGATCCATGTCTTGTGGGGGTTGTGGAGCTTCTACACGGTACGTGCCAACCTCGATATCGCCGTCGAGCTGTCTGAGCGGTTCTTGTCGCTAGCTGGAAATTCGGGTGATCCGGTCGCGCATGCGGCTGCCAAATACACACTTGGTGTGTGTTTTTTCTACAGCGGCGACTTTGGCGAGGCGCAGAAGAATTTCCGGCAGGCCGTTGATCTGTTCACGCCCGATCAGCAGGAAGACCATCTGGTGCTGTTTGGGGTCAGCCTCGCCACGGCGGCTCTATCCTATCTCTCGTGGCTTCATGCTCTGACAGGGAATGCCGGTACAGCGTTGGCGGCGAGCCGGCGCGCCCTGAACATGGCGAAGAAGGCGGATCACGGTTTCAGCCTGGCCTTTGCCCAGGTTTTCGCCGCCAATATGTGCCTGTTCCTGCGCGATGTCGAAGCTGCCGAACGCCATGCGTCGGCGGCATGCGGGATCGCGCGCCAGCAGAGCTTCGCGCAATGGGCCGCCCAGGCCGAGATGCAGCTTGGGCGCGCGGCGGACCGTAAGGGTGACCGACGTGGCATTGACCGGCTGAAGAAGGGTCTTGAGGGCTATCTTGCAACAGGTGCCGGGTTGGCGCGCCCGTGTGCGGAGGCTTGGATCGCGGAGTCATACGCCGCCTCCGGCCGTCTTGAGGAGGCACTGGAGACAGTCAATCAGGCGCTTTCACCAGGGCGCGGAGGACGCCCGGCCTATTTCGATCCGGAACTCTTGCGCCTGAAGGGATCGCTGCTGACGGCGAAGGGAGGCCGGTTCCGGAGCGAGGCGGAGCGCTGCTTCAACATTGCGCGGGAGACCGCGCTCAGCCACGGAACACTGATGCTGTATCTGCGTGCCAGTGTATCGCTGGCTAGGTCCAGGCTGCGCAGCGGGGACGAAGCCGCCGCGCGGGCACTGCTTGAAGATGCACTGTCCCGCGTGGCGAGCGATCCGGAGACGGCGGACATCGTAGAGGCCCAGGACGTCTTCGACAGTCTGACCTGAGTGCTTGGCCCGCGAATGTGGGGCCTGGCCTCTACGGCTACGCAGCCCTGCCCGCAGGTCGCGGGCTGTGCTGCGCGTTACGGCGACGCTGGCCTTGATGGCGCCGCTGTTGCGGGCTTCGCTTTGCGGGGATCGGGTCGTTGGCGATCTCTGCTGCGTGATAAGGATGGTCGTCGACCACGGTCAGGCGCTGACGTATCGTCCTTTCGATGACGCGCAGGGCGGCGCGCTCTTCATGGTCGCAGAACGACAGCGCGACACCGGCCGCCCCGGCGCGTGCCGTGCGCCCGATCCGGTGCACATAGCTCTCCGGATCGTTTGGCAGTTCGAAATTGATGACATGGGTCACGCCGTCCACGTCGATACCGCGCGACGCAATGTCCGTTGCCACCAGCGCGCGCAGGCGCCCGTCACGGAAGTCGCGAAGGGTCCGCTCACGCGCATTCTGGGCTTTGTTGCCGTGGATCGCTTCGGCCCGCACGCCGCCTTGGTGCAGGTGTTTTGCCACACGGTCGGCGCCGTGCTTGGTCCGCGTGAAGATCAGTACCCGTTCGATGCCGGTATCGGCCAACAGCTCGCCGACAAGAGCCCGCTTCTTGTCCTTCGGCACGAAAAGGACGCGTTGATCCACCTTCTCAGCCGTGGTCGCGGTCGGCGCAACTTCGACCCGCACTGGATCTTTCAGCAGGCCGTCGGCCAGGCTCTGCACCGACTTCGGCATGGTTGCGGAAAACAGCACCGTCTGCCGGCGCCGGGAGAGGGCCGCGGCGATCTTCCTGACATCGCCGATGAAGCCCATGTCCAGCATGCGGTCGGCTTCGTCCAGCACGAACATCTCGACGGCGTCGAGCCGCACATGACCCTGCTTCATCAGGTCCAACAGCCGCCCGGGAGTGGCGACAAGCACATGCTTGCCTTGTGCCAGCGCACGGATCTGGGGCCGGATCGACGTGCCGCCGAAGACGACGGTGGATCGGATGCCCAGATAGCGGCTGTAGCAGCGCAGGCTCTCATCGATCTGGCTTGCCAGCTCGCGCGTGGGCGCCAGGATCAGGGCGCGTGGCCGTTTGTGCAGCGGGGCACCGGCGCTGCCGGCCAGGCGGTGCAGCAGCGGCAGCGCAAAGGCCGCGGTCTTGCCCGTGCCGGTCTGGGCCACGCCCAGCAGGTCGCGACCCTCCAGCAGCGGCGGAATGGCGTTGCCCTGGATGGGCGTCGGGGTCGTATAACCTTCGTCGGCGATAGCGCGAAGGATGGGGTGGGCCAGGCTGAGGCCCGCAAAATCGGTCATCTATCCTAGGTCTTTCTCGGTCATGGATCTGGACGTTCGCGATCCCGCCCGCGGGAGGGGCGAACGTGGCCTGTCGACGGGTGGACCATCAATGCAGATCCCCGTCTCACGAAACGCCCAGAAGTGCCGGAAAGAAACCTGGCCGACCATAGACCCGGTCGGCGCGTGGCCGAACTCTCGACCAAAACGGGAGTGTCGCTGGCCGCACTAAGGCGCGTTCGGTGCCGGAATGTCAAATGAAATCAGGTTCGAAATCCAATGCCTGGCAGGATCTCTGACCTATTCCCCGCCTTCGGGCTCGGAGACCTCGCCCAGCGGATGACCTGCACCCCACTGATATCCGAACGGGTCGCTGAACCAGAAGTCCCGCATGCCATAGAACTGGTCGTACAGTTCCTCGGTGACCGTCACCTTGTCCTTGATCGCCTCATAGAGGGCGTCGGCGTTCTCAACGCGCAGGTAGAAATCCTGGCTGGTCTTCGGCGTGTCGTCGCCATGGACGTTCAGCATCATCGATGCCCCGCCGTTGCGCAGCATCGCCCAATAGATGTTCCCGTCTCCATAGTGAGCTTCGTCAGTGCCGACCAAATCGAAGCCGATGGTCCCATAGAAGTCGATGGCTCTACGGATGTCAGGAACCTTGATTATGATGGTCAGGGAATGAAACGTTTGCATGGTTCGTCTCGGTCCCTCGTGGCCGTCAGGCCATTTCGCTTCAGAATGCCGCCCATTCGGGCTTGCGCGGCCGGAGGCGGCACTCGCCGGCGGTCAACGGCTCCCGTAGGTCTTCCAGGATGTCGAGGCGCAGCACCGCGAGGCCATAGGCTTCCAGCGCCGAGCGCATCTCGCCCACTTCCCGCCCGTCGGCGGTGATTGCCGTGCCCGAGGGCGGGATTGGGCCATCGATATCCACCGGCACGAGGCGCCGCTTGACGAGGCCGCGGTACTTGGTTCGCGCCGTCAACTCCTGACCCATATAGCAGCCCTTATCCCAGGCGATGGCGTTCAGCTCATCGAAATTGCTTTCCAAGAGCGTCGCCTTTTCCACCGCAACATCGCGGCTGCCATCGGGCACGCCCTGGGCGAGGCGCAGACGCTCGTAATGGTCGATGCCCGCGGGCTCCAGGCCCAGGGCGCGCAGCTCGCTTTCGGCCCGATCGCGTGGCAAGAGGACGCGCACACCCATCGCCGCCAGCCTTGGGTCCACATAGGCGATGCCGCCGCCCCACGGTACCGCCGACCCCGGCCGGTCCGGCAGGCCGAACAGCGTCGGCGCATCATGGGCCAGCACGGCGGCGGCCGTGAAGGCATTCCCGGCATCTGCGAGATCGACCTTCGAGCGAAGGCGGAAGATCTTCAGCCGCTTCAAGAGATCGGCGGACCGTTCCGCCTCACACTCCAACAGCAGGCTGCCACCATGGTGGACGATGAAGAAGTCGTGGAGGTACTTGCCCTGGGGTGTCAGGAAGGCCGAAAACAGCACACGGTCCGGTGCCGCGCTTCGCACATCGTTGGATACGAGCCCCTGCAGGAAGGCCACCTGATCGTCGCCCGAGACCGACAGGACACCGCGGCTTGACAGCAGGACATAGGAAGGCATGACGTTGGCGATCCGGAAATGACGAAACCCGATGGCCTCACAGTTGGGCGGATCGATGCCGCTTGGCAAGCCGCCCGTCCCCGTCCCGATCGCGGTGGCGACCCTTGAAGATCCTGTTCATCACGGCAAATCGGCTGGGCGACGCGGTCCTGTCCACCGGCATCCTGGGTGCGCTGTTGGACCGGCATCCGGGAGCCGAGGTGACTGTGGCTTGCGGGCCGGTGGCTGCCGGGCTTTTTGCCGCAGTTCCGGGCCTGCAGCGGCTGATCGTGCTGGACAAGCGCCGGCGCGGCGGACACTGGCTGGCGCTGTGGCGATCGGTGGCGGGAACGCGCTGGGGCATGGTTGTGGATCTCCGCAATTCCGCCGTGTCGTTTCTGGTCCGCGCCCGCTGCCGCATGATGCGCAGCGGCCGCAGGGACGACTGCGTCCATGTGGTGGAGGAATACGGGGCGCTGATCGGCATCGATCCGCCGCCGCCGCCGCGCCTCTGGTTCGACGCCGCCATGCGGGCAGAGGCAGCACGGCTGCTGCCGGACGGACCGCCCATTCTGGCCGTGGCGCCGACAGCCAACTGGCGCGGCAAGGAATGGCGTCAGGAGCGGTTTGCCGACCTGATTGTCAGGTTGACCGGGCCGGGGGCGCCATTTTCCGGTCATCGCGTCGCGGTGTTCGGCACGGCCGACGAACGGGTGCGGGCGGCACCGCTGCTGGAAGGCTTGCCCGCAGAGACGATCGCCGACCTTATGGGCCGCACCGATCCGGCGATCGCCGCGGCCTGTCTTGCGCGATCTGCCTTCTTCATCGGCCTCGACAGCGGACTGATGCACATGGCCGCAGCGGGCGGGCTGCCAACGGTGGCACTCTTCGGCCCGGGGTGGCCCGCGCGCTATCGACCCTGGGGGCGGTGGACGGCGGTCGCCGCCACGCCGGTTTCGGTGGAGGAGATGATGGCGGCCCCCGGCTACGATCACCGCACGACCGATACGCTGATGGACAGCCTGACGGTCGATGCCGTCGAGGCCGTTGTCCGCCGCCTGCATGACGATTGGCGGCATGACGCGGGAGGGGAGGAGAGAGAATGACGACAGAGCGGTACGACCTGATCCTTAAGGGCGGCCAGGTCTTCACACCCGGCGGTTTGGTTGCCACCGACGTCGGTGTGCGCGACGGCCGCATCGTCGCGATCGGAGACTTGAGCCCCGGCGCCGCCGATGACGTGCTGCCCTGCACCGGGCTGCATGTGCTGCCGGGCGTCATCGACACGCAGGTCCATTTCCGTGAGCCGGGGCTGGAGCATAAGGAAGACCTGGAGCACGGAACGCGTGCCGCCGTCGCGGGCGGGGTGACGGCCGTGTTCGAGATGCCGAACACCAAGCCGCTGACTGTCGATGCCGCCGCGCTGGACGACAAGCTGCGGCGGGCCCGTGAACGTGCCTGGTGCGATCACGCCTTCTTCGTCGGGGCCACTGCGGACAATGCCGAATGGCTGGGTGAGCTGGAGCAGCTTCCCGGAACCTCCGGCGTGAAGATCTTCATGGGATCCTCAACGGGGGACCTTCTGGTGCCGGAGGACAGCGATCTGGCGCGCGTTCTCGCCAACGGCAGGCGCCGTGTCGCCGTCCATGCGGAAGACGAGCAGCGGCTGGTGCAACGGCGCGGCGAGATGCCGGAAGAGGTGACACACGAATACCATCCGGTCTGGCGTGACCGCGAGACGGCGATCCGCGCGACCCGGCGCATTCTGGCCTTGGCACGGGCCGCCAACCGTCCGGTCCACGTGCTGCACATCACGACCGGCGAAGAGATGACGCTGCTGGCGGCCCATCGGGACGTGGCGACGGTGGAGGTGACGCCGCAACATCTGACACTGGCGGCACCGGAGTGTTATCAGGCGCTGGGAAGCCTGGCACAGATGAACCCGCCGATCCGCGATGCCGCCGAGCGCGAGGCTTTGTGGCGGGCGGTTGCCGACGGCACCGTCGATGCCGTCGGCTCGGACCACGCCCCGCATACGCGGGAGGAGAAGGCAAAGGCCTATCCTGCCAGCCCCAGCGGCATGCCCGGCGTGCAGACGCTGGTGCCGATCATGCTGGACCATGTCGCGGCAGGGCGGCTGAGCCTTGAGCGTTTCGTCGACCTGACCAGCGCCGGGCCCCAGCGTATCTACGGGATCGTCGGCAAGGGGCGCGTTGCCGCCGGCTACGATGCCGATTTCACGATCGTTGATCTCGCTGCCGAGCGTGAGATCACCGATGCGTGGATCGAAAGCCGCTGCGGCTGGACACCCTTCCATGGGCGCCGTGTGACCGGCTGGCCAGTGGCCACGGTCATCCGCGGGCGCATCGTCATGCGCGACGGCACGTTGCACGGCTCCCCCGACGGTCGCCCTGTCCGGTTCGTCGGAGTGCCGCAGGGCGGCCGATAGGGTTGCGACTGTAGGCAGCGACGGGTTCTGTCCGTTCGTGCGTGTAAAGGAGGAAACGGCGGAGCTGAGACCGCCGCTGTACTTCGCAGGCGCACGAAGGGAGCCAGAGACGGATGGCGATGAAGTCTCTTGCCGCGGCGATTGCCGTGGCTCTGATGTTGCCGGGAACGGGCGTGGCGCAGGATGGCTTTCCTGGGTCGGGGCCGCTGCCGGGCGGTCGCCCAGGCCAGATGGGAACGGCTGGAGCGATGTTCGACCGCTTTGACACCGACGGCGACGGTCAGATCACGGTCAAGGAGGTCGAGACCGTCCGTGAGGAGATGTTCCTTCAGATCGATGCGGACGGCGACGGCGAGATGACGCGTGACGAGGCGCTGACCTTCGGGTCGGTGCGGCTGGGCGACCGCGTGGACCAGCGCATGGAGCGACTGGACACCGACGGCAGCGGGACCGTCTCTGCCGAGGAGCATGCGCTGGGACGGTCGGGGGGTCTGTTCGAGCGGCTGGACGCGAACGGCGATGGCGTCATCACGCGCGACGAGATACCAGAAAGGGGAAACGGGCCCCGGGGCGGTTAGGTTCGCGGGCGCCCGCGACACGGAGATGATGACGCGGCAAGCCGGACGGCGTGGTGACGCAGAGCGAAGACGACGCGCTGATGCAGCGGGCGAGCGCCGGGGATCGCGCGGCCTGCGGTATGCTTGTGCAGCGCCACCTGCGCCCCGTGACCGCCTTTGCCGGACGGCTGCTGAGCGACCGCGACGACGCCGAAGAGGTCGCTCAGGAGACGTTTCTCAGGCTCTGGACGGAAGCTCCGCGCTGGCGACCGGGCGGGGCCAAGCTTTCCACCTGGCTGTTCCGCGTGGCCCACAATCTGGCGATCGACAGGATCCGCCGCAGGCGTCCGACGACGCCGCTCGATGGGGGGATCGATCCCGTCGATACGCGGCCCGATCCTGCACAAGCCTATGCCGCAGACGAAACGGCGCGGCGGGTGGCGGCGGCCCTGGCGGATCTGCCGGAGCGGCAGCGGGCCGCCATCGTGCTTTGCCACCATCAGGGGCTCAGCAATGCCGATGCCGCCGCCGTTCTGGGCGTGGGGGTGGAGGCTGTGGAATCGCTGTTGGCAAGGGGGCGGCGCACGTTGCGGCGGCGTCTGGCGGATGAAGCGGATGCCTAGCGGGAGACATTCGATGACCGGTTCCAACGGCAACGGCGAGCGGATCGTGCGCCAGCCGATCTCGATCGATCGGTTCCGAACCCTGCTGGATGCCTATGGCGCTGCGGCGGAACGGTGGCCCGAAGTCGAACGGGCGGCTGCGCTGGCGCTGGTCGCCGAATCTGCCGAGGCGCGGACCTTGATGGACGACGCGCGGAAACTCGACGATCTGCTGGACAGCCTGCCGGTTGCCGAACCTTCGCCGGACCTGACCGAACGTCTTCTGGCAGCAGCGCCGGTGGCCGGGCCGGCGCCGTCTGCGCGCCAGCGCAGCAGCTGGATCCGTCGGTCCATCGGTGCGTTGTGGCCGGAACTGCCGGCTTGGCGGCCGGCGGCGGCGCTCGCCGCCGCGCTAGCCTGCGGGCTCGTCACCGGCGCATTTCTCCCGGCCGAGGAAATCGGATTGGGACAACAGACCGATCTGAGCGCATTCGTGCTGTTCGACTTTGACCTTGAGGTCGGCGAGACGCTGCTATGACCGCCCGTACGGCCATCCTGATCGCGTCGCTGGCGGTGAACCTGTTTCTCGTCGGGTTCTTTGTCAGTGGCATGGTGGCGCGGCAACCCGTCGGCGGCTTTGGCATCGGCGCCTTGCGGGAGGCCGCGGCAGTGCTGCCGGAGGCAGTACAGGCCGACCTCAGGGCTGCCTTCGAGGCCGAGCAGGACGAGATCCGGCTGCGCATGGAAGGCGTCGTCGAAGCCCGACTGGCCGTGCGGGACGCCTTTCTCGACGACCCGTATGACCCGGAGCGCGTTGCCCAAGCGCTAAGCCGGGTGCGCCAGGAAACCAATGCTGTGCAGCAAATCCTGCAGGATACCATGGCCGAAGCTGCCGCCGAATTGACGCCCCGGCAGCGCCGCCAGTTCCTGCGTGCCCTTGGGCGGCACCTGCGGGGGGAGGGCCGCGGGCAAGGCGCTGGTGGCGGAGCGCAGCGTTAACCTTTATCTACTGTCGCACGAACGTCCGTGTCGATGGGAGGAAAGGTCATGTCCGGTCCGTTCAAGGCTTGGGTGCTGGAAGAGAGCGACGGCAAGGTCACAGGCGGTCTGCAGGAGTTGGAGGTGGAGCAGCTGCCGGCCGGCGAGGTCACAGTTGCCGTGGAATACTCCACGCTGAACTACAAGGACGGCATGATCCTGAACGGGATCGGCAAGCTGGTGCGTAGCTACCCGCATATCCCCGGTGTCGATTTTGCCGGCACCGTCGAGGCGTCCGACGATCCGCGTTTCAAGCCGGGCGACAAGGTCGTCAGCACTGGCTGGCGCGTCGGCGAGGCCTATTGGGGCGGGTACTCACAGAAGGCGCGCGTCAAGGGGGACTGGCTGCTGCATGTGCCCGAGCCCTTCGATACGCGCCTGGCCATGGCCATCGGCACGGCCGGTGTCACCGCGGCCCTGGCGCTGGATGCGCTGGAGGATGAAGGACTGTCGCCGGACGTGGAAGGCGACCTGCTGGTCACCGGGGCCTCCGGCGGCGTCGGCAGCGTTGCCGTAGCGCTCGGGGCCAAAGCGGGCTATCGCGTCATCGCGTCGACGGGCAAGGCGCAGCAATATCTGCTGGACCTGGGCGCGGCGGCAACGATCGACCGCAGCGAACTCTCCGAGGGTCCGGTCCGTCCCCTCGACAAGGAACGTTGGATCGGGGCCGTCGACAATGTCGGCTCTACGACCCTGGCCAAGATGTTGAGCCAGATGCGCTATCGCAGCTCGGTCGCTGCCTGCGGCTTGGTGGCTGGGGCAGATCTGCCGGGCAGCGTGATCCCGTTCCTCTTGCGCGGCGTGCGGCTGATCGGCATCGACAGCGTCATGTGCCCGCGCGATCAGCGTGAGGCCGCATGGGCCCGTTTGGCCCGTGACTTGCCCGTGGGGCTGTTGGAGACGATGACGCGGGTCGAACCCATGTCGGGCCTGCCGGACCTCGCCGGTAAGATCCTGAAGGGCCAGGTACAGGGACGCGTTGTCGTCGATGTCAACGCGACGTAGAGCGCGATGACATCAGGCTCTGACAGTCTGATGTCTCACTCTCGCTCTACATCGAGCTGTTAGAGCCTGGTCCGATTACGTCGGTCAGACGTGATCGGACCAAGTTCGGCCGTTAGCCACTTGTTCATGTCCGTGGGACAAGCTCGGTTCCATGAGAGGTCGATTTCATCATGGGGCCGGGCGCGCCATTCGCACTGCGCTCGTCGGGTTGGCGGGCCTGACGGCCGGTTGTGGAACCGATCTCGATCCTTTCGCGCCGGAAACGGTCGCGGTGGAATCGATCGACTACACGCCCGGCGCGTCTTCGGTGTTCTGCTATTCCACGCTGGCCAACGCCGACTGCTATGCAGAGCCGCAGCCGGGGCCGCCCAACCGCTTCATCAGCGGCTACATCCAATAGTTTGAGAGAAACTGCAGGGCACTGGAGATCCTACGGGCCGGACAAGCCGCGTGACCGTACGAGACTCCCATTGACGACCAAGGTGATGGAAAGGGTGGCCGGTGCTGCGTGCGCGGCGTAAGCGTCCGCGCCGATCCGCCTTGTGGCGACGCTTCGCCTGCCCGAGGGTCCCGACCGATAGAGTGACAGTGTGCATTGGCGGAAAATGGACACTGTCGGCGGGCGAGGTTCTGGTGGGGCGTCTGCAGCGGTTCTGGTCAGATGAGGAGAAGCTCTGGATCGTGGAGGAGGCGCACGCCTAGATGTCCAGTCAGATCGCTCGGCCCGGAATAGGGCAGTCGCGGCACGTCCGGACGGCACAAAGGCGGCAAATGCGATGTTTTGCCATTTCGGTTTCCGGCAGGTTCGTCAGGACTTTCGCGAGCAAGTTGCCGAGAACCAGCCGCTCGTCATCGGTGAGCCCCTTGAGGGCCGCTTCCAACATATCGAGACGACGGTCCATTAGCTGCTGACGTAGCTCGCCGCCGTTTGGTGTCAGATGCAGCGCAACGGCTCGGCCATCTGCGGCCTTGCGTCGTTCGACAAGGCCGTCCTCTTCCAGCCGGTCGATCAAACGCACGGTGCCTGGATGTGAGAGATCGAGAACCTGGCGAAGAATTTCGACAGACAGCCCAGGCGCATATCCAAGAACGACGATTGCCGCAGCCGTTTCTCCGGAGCGATCGAATGTCTTCTTCATGCCGGACTTGATCCGGTCGGTGATCGCGAGGGCAAGCGCACCAAGCAGGTTTGTCGTGCGGTCCATGTCGGCAATGTATGCGCGCCGCATAGGTTTAACAATTGCAGGGTTGCTTCGTATGTATGCGTTATGCATATAATGGTTTGTGGAATGACTAGATGGGGCGTAGCTATGACTCCCGAACGCATGTACGAACTCGCCGCCGGACTGGGCGCCGCCAAGAACCGGCAGGATGTCGCCGCCGCTCTCACTTTCATGCACGACGATATCGAACTGACCTCTCCGGCCTGGGGCGCAGTCGCCCGCGGTAAGGAACACAATGCGGCTCTTCTCACGCATTTCTTCGCCAGTTATCCGGATTACGAAGTGAGCTTCGAAGGCCACGTCGCCGACGGCGAATACCTCGTCGGTTGGGGCACGGTCCGTATGACGATGGCTGCCGATGCGAGCGATGCGAATGGTATGCCGCCCAACGGTCGCCTGATCGAGATCCCGGTGACAATCCGTATGACGTTCAAGGACAATCTGATCGCAACCGAGCATTTCATGTGCGATCTGGCGCAGATCGCAGCCCAGTCTGGCATTTCCATCGACGGCATGTGGAAGAACGTCTTCGGCTCTTCGCCGCAATCAGCGGCGGCATGAGCCGGATACAGCGATATGCTTGACAGCCTGAAAGCGAACGAGGCCGGTTGGGACGCGGACAGTCCGCCGGGTCTGAAATTCCTGTTCGAAGCGCGTGTGAAACTTCATCTTCCGGCGATGGACGTTGGGCAAACACCCGACGGCAACCGCGTGATCTTCCTGGTGAAGGGCGGCACGTTCGAAGGGCCTCACTTGCGCGGGCGCGTAGTGCCGGACGCAGGTGCTGACTGGATACGCATCCGCTCGGATGGAACGGGCGCGCTGGACGTACGCTTCTGCCTGGAAACGCAGGACAACGCCTTGCTCTATCTTCATTGGCAAGGCCGGTTCTGGTCGGCGCCGGAAGACGCGGGGTATGCCCTCGATCTTGAAAAGCCGGACGATCCGGCAGGCGCTTGGCGCTACTACTTCCGCGCGGCACCCCAATTTGAAACCGGTGATGCGCGCTATGCCTGGCTCAACAACATTATCGCCGTGACCAAGTCCAGAACCGGCGACGGCGGCCCCATCCATCGCGTCTTCGCCGTTACATGAGTTGGCAGGGCGTGGGCCGCTACGTTCCGCTCGTGCCCGCCGGGAGGCGTTGATGCGGTGCCACCCCGTTGTTGGCCTGTGCAAGGGGGATCACGGTAACGGACGGAGAGGTGACCGTCGCTCGCGGCCCCGCCCGCGTAGCGCTAATGCTCGCCGCGCTGACCATGGTCTTTATCCTGAGCCATGCCTTCCGCACGACCGTCGCCATCGCTTCCGACCTGGTCGCGGCCGAACTCCAGGCCTCGGCGCAAGCGCTCGGGGCGGTGGCTGTGATAAAGTCAGGGGGGTGATGGAGGTGGATCAACTACCCTTATCGGCCAAGCGTGGCCTATTTGCCCGAGGATAGATCGATTCCAAAGTTAGCCGTGTAATGACAAGGCGCCATCAAGTCTTTTGCTACGCTTTCTAAGAATTCTGCGAGTTGCAGCTTCTGCGTGTCGGCGCCGCCGTGATCAGCCGACGATGCCCTTAGGCACTGCGCTGCATCGATGGCATTTCTTGCAATCCGATGGTACTGCATGACGTCGTTCACATCTGTCGTCTTTCCTGGACTATACCTAAGACGATCGATGATGTGAACAGATATACATAGTTAACCCCTTGTTACTTATGAGTTTTTGTTCAAGGCGCTCACGCTAACTGGTTGATATCATTGATATCAGAACAAAATAGGAACAAACAGTTGTTCGCTAAGGTTACTCAATATTTAACGCTGCATTATCGTGACCTAGTAATGCTTCGAACGTGAAGTCAAGGCTGAGGCCGACTTGTGCCGCGCGGCAGCTTGCCGCAAGGCTGCGGAAATGTCTCTAACTGCTCAGGCGCGGGATACTGCGGCGTGGGAAGTGCTGATCACGTTGTGGCCGGAGTACCACCCCCGGCCACAACCTGTCGCCTACCGTTTCGGTCAGGCAGCCCGGATCTTGGCAAGGAAGGCGTCCACTTCGCGCCCCACATCGGCGGAGATGCGTGAGAGCTGTTCTGAGGACTCCAGCACGACGCCGGCGCTGTCGCCCGTCTGGCCGGCCGCTTGGCTGACGTCGGAGATGTTGCGCGTGACCGTGTCCGCACCTGAGGCAGCTTGCTCGATGTTGCGGGCGATCTCTTGTGTCGCGGCCGTCTGCTGTTCGATTGCGGCAGCCACCGCGGAAGCCGATGCGCTGATCTGATCGATCACCTCTCCAATCTCTCCGATGACGTTCACCGTGCTGGCCGTCGCCGATTGCATCGATTGGATCTGCTGGCCGATCTCGTCTGTCGCCTTGGCCGTCTGGTCCGCAAGCGCTTTGACCTCGGACGCGACGACCGCAAATCCTTTGCCGGCATCGCCGGCACGGGCGGCCTCAATCGTCGCATTCAAGGCCAGAAGGTTGGTCTGCTCTGCGATACTGGCGATCAACTGCACGACCTCGCCGATCTTCTCAGACGCCTCCGACAGTCCCTTCACGCTGTCGTTCGCGCTACGCGCTTTTTCCACGGCATCGGCGGACACACCGGCCGTGGTCGTGATCTGGCGGCCGATCTCGCCCACGGAAGAGTTCAGCTCTTCGGTCGCGGCGGCAACTGTCTGGACGCTTTGGGACGTTTCTTCCGACCCCGTGGCAACGGTCACCGCCTTCTGCGAGGTGGTGTCGGCGATACCGGTCATGGCGCGGGCCGTCTCGCTCAACTCTGTGCTCGCGCTACCGAGGCTTTCGATCATTCCCTTCACGCTGGTCTCCAGATCGTCGGCCATTGCCAGCCGTGCCTGATGCCTATCCGCAGAGGCCCGCTGCTCGGTTTCGGCCTGAACGCGGCGCATCTCTTCCATCTTGAGGGCGTTGTCCTTGAAGATTGCCAGCGATCTCGCCAATCCCCCAACCTCGTCCTTCCGTTCGGTGAAGGGCACCTCGATCTCCAGGTTGCCAGTCGCGAGCTGGTCCATGCGCTCGGTCACGGTGCGAATTGGCAGCGAAATGCCGCGGCCGATCGACCATGCCACGCCCCCCATCACTGCGAGGACAGTGACAATTGCGCCGATCGCAATCACGGCGGCGTTCCAGAACACGGCATTGACGTCGTCGACATAGATGCCGGACCCGACGATCCAACCCCATTCAGGGATGCCCTGCACGAATGAGATCTTGGGCCTCGGCGCCTCCTCCCCGGGATTCTGCCAGTCATAGGCGACGAAGCCGCTGCCCTCGGCCTCAACGACCGCGACCATCTCGACGAACAGCGGGACGCCGTTGGTGTCCTCTGCGCCGCTGATGTCCTGCCCGTTGAGTTGGGGTTTGAGGGCATGCATCAGCATTGTGGGGCCGTGATCGTGCACCCAGAAGTAGTTGCTCTCACCTTCGTAGCGCAGCGCTTCAACGTCGGCGAGGGCGGATGCCTGTGCTTCCTCCTGAGAAATCTCGCCGGCTTCGGCCAACTGCACATAATGGTTGATCACGGAGCTCGCGACTTCGACCACATTCTGCGTCTTGACCCTCCGGTCGGCGAACAGGCTTTCGCGGTGGGCCAGCAGACCCGCGACGGACAGCGCCACCAGACTGATGACACTGACAAGGACGAGCAGCAGCAGCCGCTGGCCAATTGTGCGATTGCTCAACATTGCACTTCTCCGTCGCGCTGAGGGGCCGGATTGCGAGGCCGCGCGATGTGGCTATGGCCGCGTTGGCGGCTGTGGAGTCTCTCTCCCACGGGATGCCTCTCGATTGCTCAACGACCCGTCTTGGCTGAGGATCGACGCAACGATCGGTCGTTCATGTTGCTCATTGTTTCCATAAATCGCCCTAAGAATAAGTTAATGACCGCACTATATAGGTACAGCGCAATATAATTACGAGTGCTGCCGGTTTGTTTCCCAAATATCCTTTTAAGACTCTTCCCGTTGGAAGAATGGAATGCGGGCTGCAACCGGATGCCGGTCAATCATCGGGCGTGCTATCATTCACCACCGACACCTCAACCAGAATTAATGCGACTGGTCATGACAACACCTTTACTGCGGCTGTTCCTCGGTGTCGCGCTGGCTGTGCTTTTCGGATGGCTGATCCATGTCGGGCGCCCGATCCTGGTGCCATTGGTAACGGCGCTGCTGATCGCGTATGTGCTGTGGACCATGGCGGAGTGGTTCGGCCGGCTGTCCGTATCGGGCATCCGCCTACCGCCCTGGGCGGCGCACACTCTGTCGTTCCTGGTGGTCCTGATCGTCATCTGGGGGCTGGCGCGGTTGATCGCCAACAACGTTGCGCAGGTCCAGGCGGCAGCTGGAACGTATGAGGAGAATCTTCAGGGCCTGATCCTCTCCGTCGCCAGTCTCTTGGACGTGGAAGAACTGCCGTCCCTGCCGCGGATCCGCGAGCAGATTTTCCAACAGATCAGCCCGCAGGCCGCGGTCACCAATCTGGTGGGCATCCTCTCGTCCATGCTGATCGGGTTCTTCGTTGTCGTCATTTACGTCGCCTTCATCCTTGCCGAACGCAGGGCGGCTGCCAGAAAGCTGGCGAAGCTTGCCGGATCGGCGGAGAAGGCAGCGCGGATCCAGCAGACGCTGCATACGATCAGCGAGAGGGTCGGCCAGTACCTGGTGTTGAAGGCCTTTGTGAGCCTCTTGATCGGGGCTGGCAGCTGGCTGGTGATGGGCCTGATCGGGGTGGATTTCGCCGGGTTCTGGGCGGTGCTGATCTTCGTCCTGAACTTCATCCCCTATGTCGGGTCGTTCCTCGGCGTGGCGTTTCCCGTCGCCCTGACCTTGGTTCAGTTCGGGGCTTTCGGGCCGTTCATCATGGCGCTTGTCGGCCTGTCCGCCGTTCAGATCGTCGTCGGCAGCGTGGTCGAGCCGCGCCTGATGGGGCGGTCGCTGAACCTGAGCCCATTGGTCATCCTGCTGGCCCTGGCGACATGGGGCAGCCTGTGGGGCGTCGTTGGTGCCATTCTCTGCGTGCCCATCACCGTCATCATGCTGACGGTATTCGCACAGTTCCCTTATACGCGGCCGGTGGCGATCCTCCTCTCCGCCACCGGCGACATCGATCCGACGCCGCAGCGGCGACGGGCGAAGGAGCCATAAGGGGCCGACTGTCAGGTGAGGCCGGCTTTCTTGCGGGGGTCCGTCTGCCCTTTGGGCGTCCAGCCGCGCACGAAGTCCGTCAGCGCCGCGTCCGGCGGATCGGGCAGCACGACCTTGAGTGTGACGTAAAGGTCGCCCGCAGCAATGCCGCCTCTGCCCTGAACGCCCTTGCCGCGCAGGCGCAAGACCGTGCCGGTGTTCGCCCCGGCGGGAACCTTGACATTGACGCGGCCCCCCACCGTCGGCACCGCGATCGACGCACCCAGCACCGCCTCTTTCAGGCTCACCGGGACGTCCAGGTGGATATTCGCGCCGTCGCGCCGGAAATGGGGGTGCGGCTCGACGCGCACCTCTACATAGGCGTCGCCGGGCTCGCCGCCACCCATGCCCGCAGTCCCTTGGCCCTTCAGCCTCAGCGTCTGCCGGTCGTCGGTTCCGGGCGGAACGGTCACGTCGATCTCCCGCCCGTCGGTCAGCACCAGCCGCTTGCGCGTGCCGTTGACGGCTTCCAGGAAGTCGACCGCCAGCGTGTAAGACAGATCGGCGCCGCGCGTCTTGAACCCGCCGCGGCCGAAAATGTCCTCGAAGATGTCGTGGGCGCTGAACCCCTTGCGGCTGTTTGGGCGCCGGCCCCGTCGGGCGTGGTTCCAGGCGGCGCGGGGCTGGCCTTCGGCATCGATCTCGCCGCGATCGAAGCGTTCGCGCTTCTCGCGGTCGCGCAGCAGGTCATAGGCCGACGTGACTTCTTTGAAGCGCTGCTCAAGCACCGGGTCGCCCGGGTTCAGGTCGGGATGCGATTCCTTGACCAGCCGGCGGTAGGCCTGCTTGATCTCCTCGTCGCTGGCACTCCGCGAGACACCCAGAGCATCGTATGGATCGCGCATCGGCACTTCTCATGGTCGCCTGCTGCACAGCCGTCCGCACCGCGGCGGGTCACGCGGTCGGCGGTGCCGGCAGCATCTCACAGATCATCGGCGGCTGGGCGTACGGAAGACTGGCCCGAAATCCCAACCACGCACTATCGTTGGCTAGCCCCTAACAAAGAATTGCCAACAGATGCGAGGCAAGGCAATGACCGCAAGCGCAGATCTTACGGAGATTCGAGAGGTCGAGGATCCGTTTGCCCTGTTCCAGACCTGGATGGCCGAGGCGGAGGCCAGCGAGCCGAACGATGCCAATGCCATGGCGGTGGCGACGGCGGGGCACGACGGCATGCCGTCGGTGCGCATGATCCTTCTGAAGGGAATCGATGACCGGGGCTTTGTCTTCTACACCAACACGGAAAGTCCCAAGGGGCGGCAGCTTGCCGAGAATGCCAAGGCCGGTCTGTGCTTTCATTGGAAGTCGCTCAGGCGTCAAGTGCGCGCCCGCGGCCCGGTTGAGCCTGTCAGCGAGGCGGAAGCGGACGCCTATTTCGCCACCCGGCCGCGTGGGTCGCAGATCGGCGCCTGGGCGTCCCTGCAGTCGACCACACTGCCGTCGCGCACCGCTTTGGAGGAGCGAATCGAGGCCTTCGAGCGAGACTATGCCGGCGGCGACGTGCCGCGGCCGCCGCATTGGTCCGGCTACCGGGTGATCCCGGATGTGATCGAGTTCTGGCTGGATCGGACGTTCCGACTGCACGACCGCCTGATCTACCGACGAGACGGCGATGCCTGGGTAACGGAACGCGTCTATCCCTGAGCCGGGCGGCAGGGCATGACCGACCATCCCGTCAGCACGGAAGAGGCCGAGCGGCTGCGGCGCCAGGCCAGCCAGGCGGCCGTTGCCGTGAGCGTCACTTTGGCCGCGGCCAAACTCGCGGCATGGCTGCTCACCGGCTCGGTCGCTCTCTTGTCATCGCTGATGGACAGCGTGCTGGATGTGGCCGCCGCCATGCTGACCATGGTGACGGTGCGCCATGCCATGCGGCCGCCGGACAAGGGGCACCGTTTCGGTCATGGCAAGTTCGAATCCCTGGGCGCGCTGGCACAGATGGCCTTCATCGCAGGGTCGGGGCTGATCATCATCTTCCAGTCCATTGAACGGCTGATCACACCGCGCCCGATCACGGCCACCGAAGTCGGCCTCGCGGTCATGATCCTGTCGATCACGCTGACCCTCGGGCTTGTCATTTTTCAGCGCTACGTCGTGCGCCGGACCGGATCGGTCGGGATCGATGCCATCAGCCTGAACTATCGCGGCGACCTCTTGATGAACCTGTCGGTGATCGCAGCCTTGGCGATCTATGCTTGGTCGGGCGAGGCACGGGTGGACCCCATCGCTGCTATCGCGATTGCCGGCTACATGCTGTGGAATGCCGCCGGCATCGGGCGTGAGTCTCTGGACGTCCTTATGGACCGCGAGCTGCCGGCGGAGGATCGCAAGCGTATCGTCTCGCTTGTGATGGCCGACGGGCGTGCGCTGGGCGTGCATGACCTGCGCACCCGCAGTGCCGGCATCACGCGGTTCATCGAACTGCATCTGGAACTGGACGGCAGCCTGACGCTCGAACAGGCGCATGCCATAGCGGACGACATCGAAACGGCACTGAAGCAGGCCTTCCCTGGTGCCGAGGTGAGCCTGCATCAGGAACCGGCGGGTCTCGACGATGAGCGATTGGACAGCCGCATCCACGAACCGCGATCGGACGTCGTTGAAAGCTGAGCGGTCTTCAGCGCCTCACGCAATGTTAACGTTCGTCCGCTAAGACAGTGTTTTTGGCTGCCCTGGCTTGGCGGGAGAGACGGCATGAGCCTCAGTGTCCGGACATTCGAGGTGCGCGGGGGCGCGCAGAAGGTGGAAGACGAGGCGTCCATCGCAGCGTTCATGAAGTCCGTCGACGTCGACCGTGTCGATACGGCGTTCGTCGATGGAGCTTGGCGTCTGCTGGTGCTGTACCGTGACATGCGAGAGCGGGAAGAGGCGGAGCAGATCGCCAGCGTGATCGCATCTTCTCTGAAGAGCTGGCGTGAGATGAAGGCCAAGAGGGAACAGCTCGATCCGACGGACGTCCTGTCGGACGAGGTGTTGGCCCAGGTCGCCCAATTCGTGCCCACGACGACTCTGGAGCTTCGGGTCGTTCTCGGCCAGGACGGTCAGTCGGTATCGCAGTTCGAGGGCGAGATCGTGGCCGTGGTGCGCGACTCTCTGGGCGAGTTGGTCTAGACGATCACGCGGCGCTCTCCCGCTGGAGGGCGCAGGGCCGTCGCTCCCGTGGCGGCCGGGTCATCGGCACCATTCGAAGGGCACCATTCGAAGGATTGTGACCGGTCGAGGGATTGTGGCCGGACGAACCGCGAGCACAGACGCCAACTGGCGGGTCGGCCGCGGCAGTAGTGCGTCATGCCTGCAGCAGGCTACGGCGACTGCGCTTGAATTCCACCGTCAGACTGCACATCTACTTATTAGTCAATGACTTGCGTCAATGTTGGCTATCATCGGCAGTTGTTAGCCTGAATGGTCCGGGTGGAGTGTGCCGATCCGGAAGCCGGGAGCTGACCGATGTCGATCAAGACGATTCTCGCACCCGTCTGCGGTCTTGAACGGGACAGATCGACGCTGGCGACGGCGTTTCTTCTGGCGGAGTCCTTCGCCGCGCATGTGGAGGTGGCTTTCGCACGGCTGAGCCCGAGCGAGACCGTCCCGCTTGTCGGCGAGGGCATGTCCGGCACGATCGTCGAGCAACTGATGCATTCGGCTGAGACCGAGTGGGAGGCACGGGCCGAGCAAGCCCGGCGCGGTTTCGAAGCGGCGGTGGGCGCCAGCGGGATGCCGGTGCACGACACGCCGCCGGGCCCCGGCACGGCCAGCGCGAGCTGGCGGGAAGAAGCCGGCAGGGAAGAGGAGATGGTCGCCCGCCTGAGCCATCTGAGCGACCTTGTCGTGTTGGGCCGGCCCGGCTCGACGGATGAAGACTTGCAGTTCACGCTCTCGCTGGAAGCAGCCCTCCTGGCCGGCGGACGCCCCGTCATGCTGGCGCCCGTGGGCGTGCCGGAAAGCATCGGCCGCCGGGTCGCCGTTGCGTGGCGCGGCACCAGCGACTGTGCACGTGCGGTTGCCGGGGCCATGTCGATCCTCCAGCGGGCCGAGGCCGTGACGGTTCTGACCGCGGCGACGGCGCGCACCCAAGCGGCGCGAGCGAACGAACTGGTCTCGTACCTTGCCTGGCACGTCATTCCGGCGACCGCAAAGGCGATCGAGGTCGGCGGTGACGGCGTCGGGGCCTCTCTCTTGGACGCCGCGCGCGACGATGGCGCCGACGTTATCGTGATGGGAGGATATGGCCACAGTCGCGTGCGCGAGATGATCCTCGGCGGCGTGACGCGCCACATCATCGGCCATGCCGGTATCCCGGTAGTCATGGCCCATTAAGCCGGAGCATCAACGGCTCCGGCGCTTCGAACCAACAGCCCGAATTGCGACCGGATGCGGCGAGATCGCCGGGGCGGTCGGCATTGAAGGGCCGGCAAGAAAGGTAAGTAGGGAGTGATCGAACCATGTCGCTCAAGACCATCCGTCTCGAACTCGCCCGTTGTCCCGACCATCCCGTCGGCAGCTCCGAATTCGGTTATGTCTTCAAGGCGCCGCTGGATCCGGAGGGCCGGGTCGACCCATCGAACTGGCGCAGGGAACGCAACCACTGCACCGTGACCCGTTTCGCGCCCCGCGAGGCGGACGATCACGGCCATCTGGTGCATCGCCGCAACGGCTGGGCCTTCCACTATGACGGCACCGAGCCGGAGGATGACGAGGTCCTGGTCCAGTTCGAGGCCCATCGGTTCGTTGAGGGCGAATACGTCGCCATCAAGGAATGGGACGGTGTGACCCGGACGTTCCGGATCGTGCGCGTGAACTGAGCGCCGGAAACCCGCAGCATTTCCAGGACGGGACAAGCTGGCGCGCAGGATGGCCCTGGGCGATGCTTGTGCGGCTCCATATCGGCGATTGTCGCCCGCAGAAGGCTGCGGCGTCATGCCGCCGTATTCGCGCTTTCCCTCAAAAGCCGGCTTGGACGCGGCGGAAATGCGGTGCTACAACGGCTAACTAACCGTCCGCGCCTGGCGAAGCATTGCATCTGCCGGCACTTCGCGGCGGGTCAAGCCAAGGGCGGGCAACCGCTCTCCAGCAGGGAGCCTTCAAGCATGATGGGCAAGTTTACATCATTCGGACTCTCAACCGTTCTTGCTGCCGCGGTGGCGTGGCCGGCGGCGGCTGAGACGTTCCGATACTCCACCTCCGGCGACGTTCTGGGTCTCGACCCCCACATCAACAACGAGGGGCCGACCAATGCGATGAAGGGCAACGTCTATGAGGCCCTGATCCATCGCCATCCCGATCTCTCGCTGCATCCGTCGCTGGCCACCTCTTGGGAGATTGCCGACGACACCACCTGGATCTTCCACCTGCGTGAGGGCGTGACGTTCCATAACGGCAACCCGTTCACTGCCGATGATGTGCTGTTCTCGTTCGACCGGGTGCGCCAGGAACAGTCGGAGATGGTGTATACGGTGCAGTCGATCACCGAGATGACGAAGATCGACGACTACACCATCCAGATCGTCACGGGGAACGGCCCCAACCCGACGCTGCTGCAGGAACTGCCGCTGTTCTTCATCATGGACCAGGAATGGACGGAGGAGAACGGCGCGACCGAGGTGGTGCGCGGCGCCGGCGTCCAGACCTTCGCCAACAACAATGCCAACGGCACCGGCCCTTATATCATTGGCGAGCGGGTGCCCGACGTGCAGACCGTGCTGGTGCGCAATGACGACTGGTGGGGTTGGGGCGATTTCCCTGAGGCCAATGTCACCGAAGCCATCCTGCAGCCGATCAGCAACGACGCCACCCGCGTGGCCGCACTGATCTCCGGTGAGATCGACATGATGTATCCGGTGCCGCTGCAGGATGTGGACCGGCTGAATGCCAGCGACGGCGTGGAAGTGCTGCAGGGTCCTGAGCTGCGCACCATCTTCCTCGGCTTTGACCAGCACCGTGAAGAGCTGCTGGACATGCCGGGTACGGGGCAGAACCCGTTCCTGGACCAGCGGGTGCGCCAGGCCTTCTTCCAGGCCATCGACATCGAGGCGATCGCCCAGGTGGTGATGCGCGGTGCCGCGACGCCGACCGGTCTGATGGTCGCCCCGGGCATCCAGGGCTTCCAGGAAGACATGAACGACCGTCTGCCCTATGACCCGGATGCCGCCCGCGCGCTGTTGGCCGACGCTGGCTATCCCGACGGCTTCCCCCTGACCTTCGACTGCCCCAACGATCGCTACGTCAATGATGAAGCCATCTGCCTGGCGGTTGTGCCCATGCTTGAGCGCATCGGCATCGACGTGACGCTGAACGCTCAGACCAAGTCGCTGCACTTCAACAAGATCGGTGCCTCGGAAGGATACAACACCAGCTTCTTCATGCTGGGCTGGACCCCTGGCAGCTACGATGCCTGGAACCCGCTGAATGAGCTGATGACGGTCGGACCGGACGGCGACGGCGGCACGTGGAACTGCGGCCGCTACAGCAACCCGCGGGTGGAAGAGCTGACGCAGATGATCGCGATCGAGACCGATCCCGAGGCGCGCAACGAGATGATCCGCGAGGCGTTCCAGATCCACAAGGACGATGTCGGCCACATCACGCTGCACCAGCAGGCGCTGGCTTGGGGCGTGCGGGACAACGTCGGCGAGATCGCGCAGCGGCCGTTCAACGACGTCGACCTGCGCTTCGTGACGATGGCCCAGTAGGCGACCGGTAAGGCCAAGGGACTCAGCGCCCGAGCGGCCCCGTAACGCCACGGCCCGGATCTTGCAATCCGGGCCGTGTGCGTTGCGATGGAAGGGGAGAGTGCAGTCTCGATGATCGCCTACATCATTCGGCGATTGTTCCAATCGATCCTGGTGATGCTTGTCGTCGCCTTCATCTCGTTCGGTCTGTTCAACTTTGTCGGCGACCCCATCAACAACATGGTGGGCCAGGAAGCGACGACGGAACAGCGCGAGGCCGCACGCGAGCGCCTTGGCCTGAACGATCCATTTCCTGTGCAGTTTGGTCGTTTTGTAGCCAATGCCGTGCAGGGCGAGTTCGGGCTTTCCTATCGGCTCGGCGAACCGGTGGACGAGATCCTGGTCGAACGATTGCCGGCGACGCTGGAACTGGTCTTCTGCGCTGCGCTGTTCGCTCTGCTCTTGGGCGTGCCGGCCGGTGTTTATACCGGGCTGCACCGCCACGGATTCATGAGCAAGCTGCTGCTCACCGTCTCGCTGGTCGGGATCTCGCTGCCGACCTTCCTGATCGGCATTCTTCTGATCCTGGTGTTTTCGGTGCTGCTCGGCTGGCTGCCGTCCTTCGGTCGTGGGGCGACGGTGGATCTGGGCTGGTGGTCCACCGGGTTTCTGACGGTGGGCGGGCTGAAGGCGCTGATCCTGCCGTCGATCACGCTGGCGCTGTTCCAAATGACCCTGATCATGCGTCTGGTGCGTGCAGAGATGCTTGAGGTGCTGCGCACCGACTACATCAAGTTCGCCCGTGCCCGCGGACTGAGCAATCGGGCGATCCATTTCGGCCATGCCCTGAAGAACACGATGGTGCCGGTGATCACGATCATGGGGCTGCAGATCGGCTCGCTGATCGCCTTTGCCATCATCACGGAGACGGTCTTCCAGTGGCCGGGGATGGGCCTGCTGTTCCTGCAGGCGATCCAGTTCGTCGACATTCCGGTGATGTCGTCTTATCTCGTGCTGGTGGCGCTGTTCTTTGTCGTCATCAACCTGATCGTCGATCTGCTCTACTACGTCGTCGATCCGCGGCTGCGCATCGAGCGGTCGACGGCCGGCGGGCATTAGCGGGCGGGAGACAAAGCATGGCCACCATCGACAGCAGCGCCGGCAAGTCCGTGTCGGACACGCAGGCGGTCCCGGCCGCGGTCAGCCGTTCGCGGTTCACCGACAGCCTGTACCGCTTCCTCGACAGCGATGTGATGTACAGTTTCCGGCGGTCGCCGGTCACCGTCATCGCCTTCGTCGTCACCGTCCTGTTCTTCGTCGCCGCCTTTGCGGCCCCCTGGCTGGCACCTCACAACACATTCGACGTCCGCACGCTGGATCTGATGGATGCCCGGTTGCCGCCGGCGTGGGTCGAAGGCGACAACGCCTATACGACCGGCCGGGCGGAGTTTCTGCTGGGCACCGACGACCAGGGCCGCGACGTGCTCTCCAGCATCATGTTCGGCATGCGCGTGTCGCTGACCGTGGGCTTTGCCTCGGTGCTTGTCGCCATGGTCGTCGGCGTGTCGCTTGGGTTGGTCAGCGGCTATGTCGGCGGGCGGGTCGACAGTCTGATCATGCGGGTCGCCGATATTCAGCTGACCTTTCCGGCCATTCTGATCGCTCTGTTGATCGATGGTTTGGCGCGAACGGTCTTGCCGCCCGGCGTGCATGACGAGCTGGCGCTCTACGTTCTGATCCTTGCGATCGCGGCGTCCGTCTGGGTCAACTTCGCACGCACGGTGCGCGGATCGACGCTGGTGGAGAAAAACAAGGAATACGTGCAGGCCGCGCGTGTCATCGGCATCCATCCGGTGATGATCATGCTGCGCCATGTGTTGCCGAACGTCACCGGACCCGTGCTGGTGATCGCGACGATCACGCTGGCCATCGCCATCCTGACCGAGGCGACGCTGTCGTTTCTGGGTGTCGGCGTGCCGCCGACCCAACCCTCGCTGGGCACACTGATCCGCGTCGGCAACAACTATCTCTTCTCTGGGGAATGGTGGATGGCGATCTTCCCCGGGGTTGCCCTGGTGATCCTGGTGCTGGCGGTCAATCTTCTGGGCGACTGGCTGCGTGACGCCCTCAATCCGAAGCTGCGCTGATCCATGTCCGACGCTCTGCTTTCCGTACAGAATCTCAGGATCGAGTTCCCGACCCGGCGCGGCACGCTGGTGGCCGTCGACGACGTGTCGTTTTCCATTTCGCCCGGCGAGGTGCTGGGCGTGGTGGGCGAGAGCGGGGCCGGTAAATCGTTGACCGGCAACGCCATCATCGGCCTGTTGGAGCCGCCGGGGCGGGTTGCCGGCGGCGCGATCACGCTGGAAGGCCGGCGCATCGACAATCTGTCCTACGACAGGATGCGCCGGATCAGGGGCAGGGAGATCGGGGCGATCTTCCAGGACCCACTGACCAGCCTCAATCCGCTCTACACGGTTGGCCGCCAGCTTGTGGAAACGATCCTGACCCACACCGACATGACGCCGACACAGGCGCGCGACCGGTCGATCGAGCTGTTGCAGGAAGTGGGCATTCCGGCCGCGGAACGCAGAATCGACAGCTATCCGCATCAGTTCTCCGGCGGCATGCGCCAGCGCGTGGTCATCGCCCTGGCCCTGTGCGCCAATCCGCGCCTGATCATTGCCGATGAGCCGACGACGGCGCTCGATGTGTCGATCCAGGCCCAGATCCTCGCGCTCTTGCGCCGGCTCTGCCGCGATCACGGCACGGCCGTCATGCTGATCACCCACGACATGGGCGTGATCGCCGAGACGGCGAACCGCGTAGCCGTCATGTATGCGGGGCGGCTCGTGGAAATCGGCGCGGTGCGGAGTGTCATCAAGCAGCCCAAGCATCCCTATACCGTGGGGCTGATGGGGGCCATTCCGGCCATCGGCAGCGATGTCGATCGTCTTTCGCAGATTGAAGGATCGATGCCGCGGCTTACGGCCATCCCGCCCGGCTGTGCCTTCAACCCGCGGTGCCCGCATGCCTTCGAGCGCTGCCGCAGTGAACGGCCGGACCTGATCGCGTCGGACGAGTCCGGCGTGGCGTGCTGGCTGTTCGACGAAGACGCAAGCGATGTGCCGATGGAGGTTGCCGGCCATGCCTGATGCCGCAGCCCCGGCGCCCAGCGCCAACGGCGAAGTGCCGCTGGTCGAAGTTGTCGACCTCGCCAAGCATTTCGACGTCTCAAAGCCGTTTCTGAACCGTCTCTTGGAGGCAGAGCAGCGCCAGGTGCTGCGGGCCGTCGATGGCGTCAGTTTCACCATTCCACGCGGCAAGACGTTCAGTCTGGTGGGCGAAAGCGGCTGCGGGAAATCCACGGTCGCACGCTGTGTCGTGGGGCTCTACCGGCCCACCCAAGGGGCCGTATTGTTCGACGGAACGGATATCGCGGGATTGCGGACAAGGGCGCAGATCCGCCCGTTTCGCAAGCGGCTGCAGATGATCTTCCAGGATCCCTATGCGAGCCTGAACCCGAGATGGCGCGTTTCCAACATCATCTCCGAACCCATCCGGGCGCATGGGCTTGCAAGCTCGCAGCAGGAGGTGCAATCCCGCATCGACGACCTGCTGACGCATGTCCGGCTGACGCCGGCCGACGGTGAGAAGTATCCGCATGAGTTCTCCGGCGGCCAGCGCCAGCGCATCTCGATCGCACGGGCACTGGCGTCCAATCCGGAATTCCTGGTCTGCGACGAACCCACCTCGGCGCTCGACGTCTCCGTCCAGGCGCAGATCCTGAACCTGATGAAGGACCTGCAGCGCGAACTCGGGCTGACCTACCTGTTCATCAGCCACAATCTCGCGGTCGTCTATCACGTCTCCGACTGGGTCGGCGTGATGTATCTGGGCCGTCTGGTGGAATGGGGGGAGAAGCGGCGGCTCTTCCGATATCCCCGCCATCCCTACACACGCATGCTGCTCGATACGATCCCCGATCTCGACATGTCGGGGCGGGATCGGCAGCCGGTGGCGGGCGAGGTGCCCAATCCGATCAACCCGCCATCGGGTTGCGCCTTTCACCCTCGCTGCCCGCACGCCAATGCCCGCTGCACCGAGGAACTGCCGCGGGCGCTCCCGGTCGAAGGGGGTGGGCAGGTTGCCTGCCATGCCGTCGAGGAAGGCCGCCTTGCGGTTGAGGATCGCGGGACCATCACACCGCCACCGATTGAAGACGCCCTGCGCGCGGGCGCATAGCGGCACAAATGGCCTTCGCCGGGTCTAGTCGGTCCTGATCGGGCATCGTAAGATCCTGTCGGACGCGCGTTCCATCGGCCCCCCAATCCGGCCGGCAGCAAGTCAATCTTCGGGAGACCCCCATGGCGCTCAAGAACCTGTTGGTCATCGTCGACCACTCCAAGCACACCAGCACGCGCGTCGACTACGCGGCCAGTCTGGCGGACAGGTTCGACGCCCATCTCACGGGCATGTACACCAAGTCGCCTTCGGTCGTTCCGGCCTTCGTGATGGCCCAGATCCCGCCGGAGGCGCGGAAGATCCATGACGACTCCCTGGAGCAGATGGCTGAGCAGGCACACCGGCTGTTCGAAGAACGCGTGACCGCGGCCGGACGTTACGATCGTGCGGAATGGCGGGTCATTCGCGGCGACCCGACGGCGGCGGCGTCGTTGATGTCGCGCTACACAGATCTTGTGATCGCCGGCCAGACGGATCCCGAGGACGATGACTGGGAGGGGATGGTCAACCCCGACGAACTGGTGATGAGCAGCGGCCGGCCCGTTCTGTTCGTGCCCCACTCGTATTCGGTCGGCAGCATCGGCGAGCGGATCGTGGTCGCCTGGAACGCGAGCCGCGAGGCGGCGCGCGCCGTCTCCGACGCCATGCCGATCTTGGAGCGGGCGAAGCATGTGACTGTGCTCTGCGTCAATCCGAGCCCCGACCTGGGCGACGAACCCGGCGCGGACATCGCGCTGCAGCTTGCCCGCCACGGCGTCAACGCCGAAGCGGCGCACATCTTCGCGCACGACATTGACCCGGGCGACGCGCTCTTGTCGCGGGCGTCGGATCTATCGGCGGACATGATCGTCATGGGTGCCTATGGCCGGCCGCGCATGCGCGAGCTGGTTCTGGGTGGCGTCACACGGGATCTGATGAAGCAGATGACCGTTCCGGTTCTCATGGCACACTGAGGCAACCTCCGATCGAAGGCGGCTGGGGTGATCCTGGTCTTCGGCTCTCTCAATATGGATCTGGTGATGCAGGTGCCGGCCTTGCCCACGCCGGGCGAGACGGCACTGTCGCCGGGCTATCTGCTGCAGCCGGGCGGCAAGGGCAACAATCAGGCCATAGCCGCGGCGCGCGCGGGGGCCGAGGTGATCATGGTGGGGTCCGTCGGCAGCGACCCGTTCGGCACTCGGCTTCTCGACAATCTCAAGGCCAACGGGGTGGGGGCTGCCGGCGTTCGCGTGCAGTCGGAGAACACCGGTGTGGCCTGCATCTGCGTAGACCCACAGGGCCACAACTTCATCACGGTGGGCAGCGGCGCCAACATGCTGACCATTGCCGACCAGGTGCCGGAGGCCAGCCTGCATATCGGCGCCACGACGGTGCTGATGCAGATGGAGGTGGAACCCAACGAGAACTGGACGCTGATCCGCCACGCCCATGAAAGCGGTGCGCTGGCAATGCTGAACGTGGCGCCGGCGTCCGACGTACCTCCGGCGGTGCTTGAGCTGCTGGACGTCCTGATCGTCAACGAACATGAGGGTTTGCCGCTGGCGCGGGCGCTCGGTCTGCCGGCGGACGAACCGCTTGCGTTTGCCCGCGCCATTGCCGAACACTCGCGCCTCACCTGCATCGTCACGCTCGGGGAACAGGGTGCGGTTGCGGCCAGTGGCAGTCAGGCCTGGGCTGTCGACGCGATGCCCATCCGTGCCATCGATGCCACCGGGGCCGGCGACGCCTTCACCGGGGTGCTGGCGGCGTCCCTGGACGAAGACTACGACCTGCCGGCGGCCCTTCGCCGGGCCACGGTGGCGGCGGGGCTGACGTGCGAAGCGCTCGGTGCCCAGGACAGCCTGCCGACGAAGTCAGCCATCGAGGCGTCGCTCAACCGGGTCGCCCCGCCCCGCCCCGTACATTGAGAGGGTCGCCCGTTGAAGCGCACCGGCCCCTTCGGCTTTCTGCGCCATGCGGCGACGACATGGCAGCACATCCGTTGCCGGCTCTGCCGCTCCGACCCATATCCCGCCAATTGACCCCCGACAACGCCGATATCCGCCGGAAGGACCCGAGACCATGCCCGTCTTGAATTCGATTGCAGCCATGCGCGAGGAAATGACCGAATGGCGCCGCGATTTTCACGCCCATCCGGAGCTGGCCTTTGAAGAGGTGCGTACCTCGGACATCGTCGCGGAGAAGCTGGCGTCATGGGGCATCGAGGTGCATCGCGGGCTCGCGAAGACCGGTGTGGTCGGTGTGCTGAAAGGGCAGGGGAACGGTGAAGGCGCGATCGGGCTGCGCGCCGATATGGACGCGCTGCCGATGACGGAAGAGAACGACGTTCCCCATAAGTCGACCACGCCCGGCAAGTTCCATGGCTGCGGCCATGACGGCCACACGACCATGCTGCTGGGCGCGGCCAAGTATCTGGCGGAGACTCGGAACTTCGCCGGCACCGTTCACTTCATCTTTCAGCCGGCGGAAGAAGGCGGTGGCGGCGGCAATGTGATGGTGCAAGAGGGGCTCTTCGAACGCTTCCCGTGTGACGAGATCTACGGTGTGCACAATTGGCCCTCCATTCCAGCCGGGCAGATTGGCGTGCGCACAGGGCCGATCATGGCGGCAACGGACACCTTCGACATCCACGTGCGCGCGAACGGCGGACATGCGGCAATGCCGCATCTCTGCACCGACCCAGTGGTGATCGCGTCACAGCTGGTGTCCGCCTTCCAGCCGCTGGTCAGCCGTGAGACCGATCCGGTGGACAGCGCCGTGCTGACCGTCACCCAGATCAAAGCCGGCAGCGCCTACAACGTCATCCCGGAGGATGCATCGCTTGCCGGCACCGTCAGAACCTTCCGCAAAGAGACGCAGGAGATGATCCGCGACGGCATGGCCCGGATCTGCCGTGGATTCTCCGAGGCCTTCGGTGCCGACATCGCGTTTGCCTTCAATCATGGGTATCCGACCACCGTCAACCACGATGCCGAGACGGAGATTGCTGCCGGTGTGGCCGCTCAGGTGGTCGGCGAAGAAAACGTTCGCCGCGATGTCTCTCCGGTGATGGGCGGAGAGGATTTTTCCTATATGCTCAACCAGCGGCCCGGGGCCTATCTCTGGGTCGGGCAAAGCGGTGGCCCGAGCAGCTGCTCGGTTCATAATCCGCGGTACGATTTCAACGATGCGATCCTTCCCATCGGAGCAAGCTTCTTCGCGACGATGGTGGAGACGCGACTGAAGCGGGCATGACAAGGCAATGAACGGCATCACGGCATTCTGGCGGATCCTGGTTCTGGCGACGGGTCTCTTTCTGATCACGGGATGTGCGGAAGACGGCGAGTCGGCACCGTCTGACGACGGAGCTGCAGCGGACGGTGCTGCGGCGGAGGGGGCGGAGGTTGCAGCCGCCGCACCGCCGCCGGTGCCCGACATCGGCGGTCGTCGTGACTGGTCCGGCCCCTTGGCGGCCGCGGCGGTCGATCTCACGGTCACGGCCCGCGACCAGCGGGGCTGGGATATCCTTTGGCAGCTGGTCGGCCAGCCGCAGCCGGGGCCATTGCCGGACGCTGCGATGGCCGTCGGCGTTTTCATCGGCAGCCGGCCGACCGCGGGGTTTGCGGTCAACATTACCGACGTGCAGCCGGGTGAAACGGGCATCACGGTGCGGTATGCCGAGACTACCCCGCAAGATCCCGATATCGCCGCACAGCAGATCACGGCGCCTTACGCCGTGCGACTCTTGTCGCTGACGGACCAGCCGGTCACCTTCATCGCCGGGCAGCGCTGAACCGTTACCGGCGATCCTGCAGGGCGCGCGGATCCAGCGCGTCCTGCAGCCCGTCGCCCAGGAAGTTGCAGGCGATCACGGTCGCAAAGATCGCCAGCCCTGGCACGACGGCGAGCCGCGGCGCGGACCAGACTAGTTCCTGCGCGTTCGTCAGCATGTTGCCCCAACTCGCGACCGGCGGCTGGATGCCCAGCCCAAGGAAGCTGAGCACCGATTCCAGCAGGATCACCTGACCGATCGAGAGCGTCGTAGCGACGACGATCGGTGACGCGACGTTCGGAAGAACGTGCCGGGTGATGGTGCGCATGGGGCCAGCGCCGAGCGCCATTGCCGCGCGCATGTACTCGTGCTGGCGGACGGCCAGCGTCGCACCGCGCACCAGCCGCGCCACCGTCGTCCAGCCGACCAGCGCAATGATCACGACGATGCGCCACAGGCCGGACGGATCGCCAGCCAGCCAGCCGTCGGGAATCGGCAGCTTGCCCAGGTCCAGCGCCGTCAGCACGATCAAGAGCGGCAACAGCGGCAGCGCGATGACGAAGTCGGTCAAGCGCATCAGGATCGCGTCGATCACCCCGCCACGATAGCCGGCCAGGACGCCGATGATGGTGCCGATGCTCGCCGCCGCAACGGCGGCGGTCAGTCCGACGGCGAGGGAAATGCGGCCACCGTAGAGGATGCGGATCAGGAGGTCGCGCCCCAGTTCATCCGTCCCCAGGGGGTGGCGCCATGACGGCTCCGCCAGGCGGTTCAGCAGGTCGATGGCGTCCGGCGGTGTGCCCCGCCATTCTGCAATCCAAGGCGCAAGCAGCGCTGCGATGACGAGCGCGGCCAGCAGGAAGCCGCTGGCCACGGCGGCCCGGTGCCTCAGAAACCGGTTGAGACGCAGCCTGGCCGGCGATTGGCCCGCAGCGAGGATAGCGGCGGCGGTCACAACCGCTGCCTTCGGTAAGAGATCCGCGGATCGAGCGCAGAGTAGGCGGTGTCCGCCAGGAAGTTGCCGGCAAGCGTGGTGATCGTGGCGAACAGCAGGCCGACGAGGGCAAGGTTGTAGTCGTTTCCGAGAATGGAATCGTAGATCAGCTTTCCCATGCCGAGATAGCCGAACATGGTCTCGGTGATCAGCGCACCCGAGAACAGCGCGCCGAGATCGAGCCCGGCCACGGTGATCAGGGGTATCAGGGCGTTGGGCAGGGCGTGGCGCCATAGCAGTGTGCGCCGCTCAACACCCTTGGCCCGCGCCGTCCGCACATAGTCCTGGCGCAGCTGCTCCAGCATGGCCGCGCGGATATAGCGCGTGTAACCGGCTACGCTGGCCAGGGTCAGGGTGAGAACCGGCAAGACCAGGTGGCGCGCGCGGTCGATCAGGCTCTCGCTGCCAGCGCTGGACACGCCCCCGGCCGGAAGCCAGCCAAGGGCCACCGAGAACAGCATGATCAAGAGCAGCGCCAGCCAGAACGGCGGAACGGAGATGCCGGCGAAGCAGAGCAGGTTGACCGCATTGTCGATCCGCGAATAGGGCCGCACCGCTGCGAGGATCCCGATGGGCAGGGCAATGGCGATCGACAGCACAAGGCTGGCGCCGATCAGCAACAACGTATTGCCGAGACGTGGGAACAACAGCTCGACCACCGGCACGCCGTGAACGCGGCTGTAGCCCAGATCGCCGGACAGCGCGGCGCCCAGCCAGGCCGCGTACCGGTCAAGAAGCGGCTGGTCGAGACCGTAGACGGCCCGCAATCGCGCTGCATCTTCACTGGTCAGCTGCGGGTTGCCGGCGACCATGATGTCGATGGGATCGCCGGGCATCAGGCCGATCAGGCCGTAAACGGCGAAGCTCATCGCCGCCAGAACGATGGCGGCCTGGATCAGCCGGCTGGTGACAAAGCGGCCCATGCGCCGGGCGCCGCGCCGACTGCTATTGCGCCCGCCGCCAGGTTTCGACGTACAGGGACGAGCTGTACTGGTGGCCGGTCGGCACCAGCCCTTCGAGCCACAGCGGCAAGATGAAGGGGTTGGCCCGGAAGAACAGCGGCAATGCCGGCAGCTCTTCGGCGTAGATCGCCTGGATCGCGTGCCAGAGACGCTCGCGTTCGGTGCGGTCGAGTTCGATTTCCGCCCGCTCGATCAGGTCGTCCATCTCCGCGTTCACGAAGCCCGTATAGTTCTGTCCCGACCAGTTGTTCTCCGCCGTCGGTATGTGCTCGGAATCCAGGGTCGTGCGCGGCAGGTTTTCCGGCGAAGACGACCAGGCGAACATCGCCATCGCCGAGAATTCGCGGCGCGAAAGGGTTCCGCCGAACAGGACGCGTGGCGGTTCGTTGCGGATGGTGATGTCGACGCCGGCGGCTTGCCACTGCGCCTGCAACACCTGCTGCACCAGTTCGCGGCTGCGGTTTCCGGCGGTCGTGATCAGCTCGAAGGCCAGCGGCACACCTTCGGCGTTGTGCCGAACACCGCCCCGCAGCTCGGTAAAGCCGGCGGCATCGAACAGGGCCGCCGCCTGGGCTGGGTCATGCGCATACTGCATGACGGCATCGGTATGCACCCAGTCCAGCGGAGAGACACTGGTTGAGGCGACCGGCTGCCGCCCCTCGAAGAGCTGATCCACCAGCGTCTGGCGGTCGAGCGCATAGAGCAGCCCTTGTCGGATCTGCCTGTCCGCCAGCAGCGGGTTATCCAGGTTCAAGTCGATATGTTCGTAGATCAGCCCGGGCTTGTAGATCACTTGGAAGTCAGCGCCATGGCGCTGTTCGAAGGCGAGCGCCTGATCGATCGTTAGGCCCAGTTCGCCCGCGATCATGTCGATGTCGCCGGCCAGCAGGTTGGCCTCCAGCGCGGCTGTGTTCTCCACCGTACGCACGACGATCCGATCGAATGTCGGCGGCTCACCGTACCAGGTGGGGTTGGGCTCCAGCACTACGCGAGCCCCACTCACCACCTCGACAAGGTGATAGGGCCCGAACCAGAGGCCCGGCTCGGTTGGTTCGGTGACGTATAGCGTTCGGTTTCGGTACGCGGCCGGATCCTGTTCGAAGATCGGCCTTTCCAGGTGTTCCGGCAGCGCTCTCAGATCGTTGACCGCGTTGTATGTGTAGGTCACGCGGTCGAAGTGCAGCGTGAACGTCCGGTCATCGATCACGGTGATGTCGTAGAGCTGACGGTAAAGCTCGATATTGGCAAAGGCGGATTGCGGGTGACGCCCAACTTCCCATGAGAACACCACGTCGTCGGTCGTCACCGGCTCGCCGTCACCCCAGGTCGCCTCCGGCTGGATCGTATAGGTGACGGCGATGCCCTCGTCGCCGTCAGGCGTCGTTTCCCGAACCGCACCGCCGTTTTCCAGTGTCGGCAACTCTGTGCAGAGCATGCAGATCAGGTTCCAGTCGGCATCGTAGGTGGTGAGCGGACGGCGCGCCATGTTGCTGACATAGGTGGCCGCCACCGACGGCTCTATGCTGGGATGCAGGGTCGCGGGGAACTGGGAGATGCCGATGGTCAGCGTTCCGTCGCCGCCCGCAGCAAAGGCGGGTGCGCCAATTCCCAGGGTCAGCGAAACGGCAAGGGCGGGGAGGGCACGGTGCATGAAGGCGGACCCTTTGGGCAGATGGCGGGCGATCCAGTGGTTGAAGTCGCGACCCGCGCCCGGCTGACGGGCAACAAGGCACGATCCGTAATCGGGATTGTATCAACCCCGAACGATCACGCTCTAGTGGCCATGTGTCCTGGATATGCGATCAGGGGGTCGCGTCGCCCCCACCGTGTTGCGCGGACCAGGCAGCCGGGTCCGCGAGGAATGCCCTGACGGCGTCCAGCACGGCCGGCGGCAGTCGATGGCCGGTCTCCGCCACGGAAAGGACATCGGCCCAGGTTGCCAGCGCGCTGACCATAACGCCCTCACGGTCCATGATGTCATCGGGTCCGGTGGCGATGCCGTAGCGGAAGACGACGAAGCAGTGGGACACCTGCGCCTCGGCATCCCGGAGCGCGCGGATGAAGGCAAGTTTGGAGCCGCCGTCGGTCATCAGGTCTTCAACCAGCAGCACGCGCATGCCCGGTTTCAGCAGGCCTTCGATCTGTGCGTTTCGGCCGAAACCCTTGGGTTGTTTGCGGACATAGAGCATCGGCAGGCCAAGCCGCTCGGCGATCCAGGCGGCGTAGGGGATGCCGGCCGTCTCGCCCCCTGCCACGGCATCGAAGCCTTCGAAACCAGCGCGGTCCTGCAACAGCCTGATTGCCATGTCCATCAGCGCGCTGCGGGCGCGCGGGAACGAGATCAGCCGGCGGCAATCGACGTAGACCGGGCTCTTGCGGCCGGACGTCAGAGTGAAGGGCGGATCGACGCTGAAATGAATCGCCTCGGTTTCCAGGAGGATCCTAGCGGTGGCCTCGGCGATGTGGTCAGGCGTGCGATGCGGTTCGGCGCTTGGTGACGACACGCGGCGAGTCCCCTGGGCCAGGACAGACGAAGATGATCAGGTTTCATACGGCGGCGGGTGCGGCAAGGCAACCGGCCGCACCCATCTTCCGCCTATTGGGGGGACAGCGCGGCGGTTCAGGACGCCAGGCCGGCGATCATGTCCATGTCGCCCGTGGTCTGGGGCTTGGACGGCAGGTAGACGGTGACCGTCGTGCCCTTGTTTTCCTCGCTGTCGATCAGCATTCGACCGCCATGCAGGTTCACCAGCCCCTTCACCAGGGCGAGACCCAGCCCAGCACCGCTGGTCATGGCGCTGTAGCAGTTGTCGATCCGTTCGAATGGGCGCTGGACCGATTCGATCCTGTCTTTCGGAATCCCGACACCGGTATCCAAGATCATCAGCTTGACCCAATCGGGGTGATGAGGACGGATGCGGACGGTGATGGATCCCTTCGGCTGGGTGAACTTCACCGCATTGGACAGAAGGTTGAAGAGGATCTGCTTGAAGGCCCGTCTGTCGGCATACAGCACCGTGGGCTGGCCCGGCATCTCCAGGTTCACGCAGAGCCGCTTCTCCTCCGAGGCCGTCGTCACCAGCCTGAGGCAGTTCTGCACGATTTCTTCGACATCCAGCTGTTCCGGCGCCATCGGGAACTTGCCGGTCTCGATTTTGGCGATGTCGAGAATGTCGTTGATGATATCCAGCAGCAGTCGGCCGCTTTCGTGGATGTAACCGGCATATTCCGTCACCTGCTCAACACTGCGTGGCGCCAGATCCTCGGTGACCAGCATCTCGGAAAAGCCGAGAATGGCGTTCAGCGGTGTGCGCAGTTCATGGCTCATCGTCGCGAGGAAGGTGGATTTCGCCTTGTTGGCGACCTCCGCCTGTTGTCGCGCACGCGTTGCCGCGATGATCTCGCTCTCCAGATCGTTTGCCAGGCGCGTCAGGTCGCTGGCCTGCCTCTCGATGCGGCAATTGGCTTCGATCAGCTCGTTTTCCCGGGTCTTCAGCTCGGTGATGTCCGTGCGCAGGCTGACCGCACCACCGTCTGCGATCGGGTGCTCACTGAACAGAAGCCACTGACCGTTCGGACGTTGCGCCTGCATTGTCCCGCCGACTTCGTGCGTCTTGGCAAGGCGCTGGATCCAGCTGTCGCGGTCGATTTCATGGGCAAGGCATGTCGTGCAGTTCAGAACGGCGGATATCAGCTGCGAGAACGGTAGTCCGGGTTTCAGTTCGACCGTTCCCGGCGCCAGCTCGCCGAATTTGCGGTTCCAGAGGACAAGGCGGTCCTGCGCATCCCAGAGGGCAATACCGTCGCTGATGTTCTCCAGCGACGCGACGATTCCCGCCTCTGCCGATCGCAAGCGCCGCTCAAGAGCGTCGTCCTCACCGGCATCGTGGACGATCGCATGCACCAGGGCGCGCCCGTCGTAGCGGAACGTCGTGCAGTGGATGTTCAGCACGCGGCGCTCGCCCGAGGCCAGGCGCTGCGCGCAGTGGATGGTGTGTTCCTTCCCGCCGGCCGCGACAGCCATCTCGTCATCGACATAGTCGTGCCCGCCGGTGGTGATGTCGCCCAGATGCAGGCCGCGCAGCCGGTCTTCAGGATGCCCGTAGAAGGCAACGGCTGCCGGATTGGCGTCGACGATCCGGCAAGATTCAGGATCGATGATCAGCTGGATGGGCATGCCGTCGGCCTGAGGGCCACCGAATGGTCGGTCGCCGATGGACTGTGACGGGCGGTCCCTTGCGTCTTCCGCCGACGGCCGTGCGCTGACGAGGACGAAGCGCCTGCCACCCTGCAGCATGCATCGCAGTGTAAGATCGACGGGAAACCGCCTTCCGGTGGCCGACTGGAACCAGCTCTTCAGCGACCGCGGCTGCGGTTCGCCCACTTCTACCGGGACGCTCGCCAGACATTCGAGCGACAGGCGGCCATCTATATCCGTGAGCGGCCGGTTCAGCAGCGCATCGCGTCGGGTTTCCAGCCGCCGGCAGGCATAGTCGTTAGCGTCTGCGATGCATCCGGTGTCGACGTCCGCCACCATGAGGATCTCGTCCCCTTGGTCGAAGAACATCCGAAACCGATCCGGCTCTCGCAGCTTCTGGTGTGGCGGCACGTTCCGGCCTGCCCGGCTTGCGCCATCGCCCAAGCCGATAACCCGCTCACAAAGGTTAGCCCAGGTCGCCATGCTCTGAATGCGCCTTCGTATCCGCTTTGCATCGCGCCGATGCGGTTGGCCCCGGTGCCGGATCCATGGACCGGCACCTGCCTATCTCACGTGCGATCCCGATCAATCTGTTCCGAGTGACCTTCATCTCCCATTGACGTCCGAATGACCGAAGCTGCTCGGTAAGCGTGTCCGCCGCCGGCTTCCCGCTAGCATAGAGACAATCCGCTTCGTTTGAGTTAAAGCCGGACGCCCATCTGCGAAGCCGACAACGTTGCGCCGCTGGGCCGGATCGGACCGGTCCGCGGCATTTACAGGGTTGTGGTGCACTAAGGACGGCAATGATATCTGCCCCACTGCGGTGGAGGGCGATCGCCTAGAGATTGCCATGGAGCAGTTTGCCGGATGAGATATTGACTATTAGTAAACGAACTAAAGATTGCCATGCCGTCCGCTGCGGCTCACCGGACTTGAGCCGCCACGCGAGTCATGAAACAAGGACTGAACTCCCGCGGGTCTGGCGCGTTGCCGGCGAATGGCACCGATACTGTCTGAGGATAGAGGCAGCGCCCGGCCGGCAGGTTCGTTGGTTCCCGATCATCACCGTGGCGGCCGATGACGACCAGTGTAACACTTAACAAGACCGGGCCGATTGCCCGCGTGACGTTGAATAGGCCGGATCGCAAGAACGCCTTCGATCGGCCGATGTGGCACGCACTGACCAGATGCTTTGCGGACATCGCCGCTGACCCCGACCTGAGATGCGTTCTGCTGACGGGCAACGGTGGCGCATTCTCGACCGGCGCGGACATCGCGGAATTCGTCCATCAACGGGCCGATCCGAAGCAGGCCGAGGAATACGGGCACACGATGGAAGAGGCCTATCGGGCCGTTGGTGAATGCCCCATCCCGGTGGTTGCCGGTATCGACGGGCCGTGCACAGGGGCGGGGATGGTGCTGGCGCTGTTGGCCGATATCCGCATTGCCGGTGCCGGTGCGCGATTCGGCGCGCCGGTAAGCCGCCTTGGGATCTCCATGCCGTATCCGGAGTTCTCTGTGCTGTTCGAGGCGGTGGGGCGTGCGCGGTCGCTGGACCTCGTGCTGCGCGCACGATTGATCGACGCGGCAGAGGCGCAGATCTGGGGGATCGTCACTCAGGTGGTGGCGGACGACGCCGTCGGCGACACGGCTTTGCAGGCGGCCGAGGCCATCACAGAGGGACCGCCGCTGGTGCATCTGGCGCACAGAAGCCTGGCCCGGCGACTCGGTACCGGCGAGCCGTTGACCGCGGAAGAGCGGACCGAGACATACGCTTCGTTCGCGACGGACGACTATCGCGAGGGGATCAGGGCGTTCCTGGAGAAACGGCGACCAGCCTTCGCCGGCCGCTGAATCGGTGGCATGGCGGCCTACTGGGCCGCGTGCAGAGCCGCTGGCGCCAGATCGTCCAACTTGTGCAGCAGGTAGTCGGCGTCTTCCTGCCTCAGATCCTCACACACCGACAGGACCCGTTCCAGGACCGTCCGGCTGAAACTTTCGCGATCGTAATCGGCGCCGCGGACATCGGTCGACAGTGCGACGTCCAGAGCTGCGCGCATGACGGTCAGCAGACCTTCCGGCAATCCGGCCTTGCGGTAGAGCGACCGCAATCCCAGCGACCCAGCGTCGTGCAGCAGCATCCGGGCATTCTGCAGCGGAACGTCGGCAAGTGTGGCGAAGGCCAGTTCGGTAAAACGCATGTCGCCCATGCAGATGGCGCGAAGAACCAGGGACGGCGTCAGACGGCCGGACTTGTGCAGCTGAAGGATCAGCTCTTCCAGCGATTCCATATCCGTCTCGTTGCCGACGAGATTGACGGTTGCCCGCTCCCGAGCCTGCATGACGAGCTCGGTTGCCGTATCTGAGGACAGCTCGTGATGGGTGACCAGATAGTCCTTCAGGGCGTCCGAGACTTTGACGACCAGCTTTTCGGCGACGGTGAGCGGCAGTTTCGACCGCTTCACCAGCGGCGTGTGCACACTTTCGTCTTCGCCATACCGATCGACCACAAGATTGAGCGTACTTTCGCTCAACTGCGCGGACTCGTTGGCGACCAGTTCCCGGATAACCTCTGGATTGTCCTTTTCCACCAGGGCGGTGGCGACCTCGTCCGACAGGCCCTCGCGTCGCGCGACGGCGGTCTGCTTGCCGGCCGATGACTGGTCGAGGATCGCGACCAGATCGCTGTCACTAAGGACGGACGAGAATTCCAGCACAGGCAGGGCGACGGTGTCGATGTCGCGTGCGAGCGCGACGGCGACATCATGCGGCAGATGCTGGGATGTCTTAAGATTGTTGGCCAGGGCCTCGCGGACGATGGACGATGCGTCCTGGGCCATGACGCGGATGATGTCTTCCGCCAGCCGCCGGGAATCATCGGTCAGCTCACTGGCTTCCATCTGAACCGCGACCTTGCCGGCAAGCCCGGCACGCGTGTCTACGGAAGGATTGGCCAGCAGCTCTTTGACGTCTTCGCGCGTGAGCGGAGTCTCGCGCCGTGCTTCACTGCTCATGTCGTCTCGTCGGCTCAGTTCATGTGCCCACCGGTCGTCGACCCATCAATGAGCCGCGACTCTCGACACGACCGTGCCACGGCCACAGTTAAGGGCGGCTTAAAACGTGACGACACCGTATCATTGCTCTGCCAGGCACTCGTGAGGCCAATTCCGGGGCTCAGATCCGCAGTCCGATCACCGCTGGTTGAGGGATGTTTTGCCCGCAGCATCCTTGCGGCGGGCCAGTTCCGCATCGATCGACGCACGGTACATGGTGAGATCGAACGAGGCCTGCGAGACGACTTCCAATCGGCGATCTTCATACGCGTTGATCGCCGGATGGTCCCGGCGCCACGCTTCAAGACGCTGGTCTCGCTCTGCAATCAGCGACGCGATCAAGGGGCCGGCCAGGCTCAGAAGGGCGGATATCCAGCGGCTGACCGCGGGAAGGGGGCGGTCTACGTCGACGTTGAATTGGTTCAGCATGGCGATGGCGTCGGCGGCGCGGTACCACGTTTCGCCGGTGACCCAGCGGTTGACCGTGAACAGCCGGTTGGGCCGCCCGTTGACATCGGTGGCGACGGCGATCAGGTGGCAGAGCGCATCGTTCGGGTCGTCCGGCGGTCGGAAGTCAGCCAGCGCTGCAGGACGGATGCCCGCCGGCATGCCTTGCGGCCTGAGGAAGGTGTGGAAATGGCCGAACTCGCCCGCGGGCCGCTCGGCTTCGGGGTGGAGATGATAATAGTACTGGGCGTGGCTGTCCGGATCGTAGACGTCACCCGGCGGGTAGTGCCGCCACGGCTCGCCCGGATACTCCGCGCCCAGAAGATGCTCGACGACAGAGCGGCCGGTCTGCGCGATCTCGTTCGCACAGTCGTCCACCTCTGCGGCTCTGCGCCGCAGCACCGTCAGCTCAATCGCCGATAGCGCGTCGAACACTGGAGACCATCATCCTGCAGGCTGGTCGCGAGCGGTATGCTGCCGTTCGGCCGCCTGACGCCGCGTGCCGGTCAGCTGCGCACTACCAGAACCGAACAGCGGGAGTGGCGGACCACCCGGGCGGCATTCGGCCCGAGCAGATAATCCTCCAGATCCGGCCGATGCGCACCCATAATGATCAGATCAACACTAAGGGTCTCGGCGGCGTCGATGATTTCCTTATAGACCGACCCGTGTGCCACGAGATGCCTGCCTGCCACGTCGGCGGGCACGTGATCGGTGGCAAAGGCAGCGATCCGCTTCTCCGCCTCGGCCATGGCCGTGTGCTCGAAATCCTTAGGAAAGAACTGTCCGACGATGGACATGCCGAAGTCGGGCACCACGGTCAGCACATGCAAGCGGGCCTGGGAGGATCGCGCCAGATTGATGGCGGCCGGCAAGGCGTGCGACCAGGAGCTGTCATCATTGAGGTCGAGCGGCAGCAGGATCTCGCGGAAATTCATGCTCGTCCTCCCCGGCTTTGCGTCACGCGGGAGCCGGCTGCGGCTCTACCCGCTCGCGGCGGCGGTTCTGCAGCACGATCACGCCGGCCAGCACCAGCATGGCCGGAATGAACATCAGCTCCTTCGGCGGAACGTCAAGGGCCACCACGACCTCGACGATCTCGAAGTCGAAATCGACGCCAAGGTCTTGGGCCGGACTGCCGAACATGACGAAGTCGACGATGGCGCGGTCGTCTTCGAAGCGCAACTCCATGCCCGCCTCGGACAGCCGCTCTTCACCGGAGCGGCCGGCCGCCCCCATGGGCAGCAGCACCGTGCGTGTGACCTCGTCGCCTTCGAGCGTCATGCCGTGGACGACCACGCGCAGGCTCTCATCCTCGCCCACGCCTTCGGCAATCTCATGGATTTGGTTGCCGGCCACGCTTTCCAGCGGCGGGAAGATCATGTCCATCCAGAAGCCGGGCCGGAACAGCGTGAAGGCGACCAACAGCAGCACCAGGGATTCCCAGATGCGGCTGCGCACCATGAAATAGCCCTGCGTGGCAGCCGCGAACACCAACATGGCGATGGTCGCCGCCAGCACCGTCAGGATCAGTTCTACCGCGCCGCCGATTTCGTAGAGAATCAGCTGGGTGTTGAAGATGAACATGAAGGGCAAGGCCACGGTCCGCAATGAATAGAAGAAGGCCGTGAAGCCCGTCTTGATCGGATCGCCACCCGACACGGCGGCCGCGGCAAAGGATGCAAGCCCCACTGGCGGCGTCACATCCGCCATGATGCCGAAATAGAAGACGAACAGGTGGACCGCGATCAGCGGCACAATCAGGCCGGACTGGGCGCCCAGAGAGACGATCACCGGGGCCATCAGGGCGGACACGACGATGTAGTTGGCCGTCGTCGGCAGCCCCATGCCCAGGATCAGGCTCAGCACCGCCACCAGGGCCAGCATAACCAACAGATTGCCGCCCGACAGGAACTCTACAAAGGCGGACATCACCAAGCCGATACCGGTCAGACCCACCGTGCCGACGATGATGCCGGCCGTCGCCGTGGCCACGCCGATGCCGATCATGTTGCGGGCGCCGGCGACCATCGCGTCGAACAGCTCCGCCAGCCCCCTGTTGAAGGCCGGGCCATAGGCGCCGCCGCCGCCCAACAGCAGTTTCAGCGGCCGCTGGGTGATCATGATGAAGACCATGAAGATCGTCGCCCAGAAGGCCGAAAGCCCCGGCGACAGCCGTTCCACCATCAGGTTCCAGACCAGCACGACGATCGGCAGCAGGAAGTGCAGGCCGGACTTCACGGTCGGCCCCGGCTCCGGCAGCTTGATCATGGGCGATTTCGGATCGTCCAGCTCCAGCTCCGGATAGCGGGCGGCATAGGCCAAGAGGGCCACATAGGCTGCCGCGACGACCAGTGCAATGACCCAACCGAAGGCTTCGCCGGTCAGCTGCTTCATGATCTCGACGAAGTGGAACAGACCGACGGCGCCGACAACGACGTTGCCCAGCACCAAGGCGGCGGTCGAAATCACGCGGCGTGAATCGTTACCCGGTGCCCGCGCGCCCGCTGTGCGCACGAACAAGACCTGAGCCACCACTACCAGGGCGATCGCGGCCAGCACCCAGCCGGACGCATCCAGAAGCTGTGCCATCTGCAGCGCGAAATAGGCGATGCCGGCGATGATCAGCACCGACGACACCGTGATCAGGAACGCGATCATCTGCCATTTCGCCGGCAACGGCTCACCCGGCTTCGGCAGGCCCTGCATGCCGGTCTTCAGCGCTTCCAGATGCACGATATAGAGAAGCGCGATGTACGAGATGATCGCCGGCAGGAATGCGTGCTTGATCACCTCGACGTAAGGGATGCCGACATACTCCACCATCAGGAAGGCAGCAGCACCCATCACCGGCGGCATGATCTGACCGTTGACGGAGCTTGCCACCTCCACCGCCCCGGCTTTTTCCGAGGTGAAGCCTACGCGCTTCATCAGCGGGATGGTGAAGGTTCCCGTGGTCACCACATTGGCGATGGACGACCCCGAGATCAGGCCCGTCAGGCCGGAGGCCACGACTGCGGCTTTGGCCGGCCCGCCGCGCAGGTGCCCCAACAGCGAGAACGCGACCTTGATGAAATAGTTGCCGGCCCCCGCCTTCTCCAGCAAGGCGCCGAACAGCACGAACAGAAAGACGAACTTGGTCGACACCCCCAGCGCGATGCCGAACACGCCCTGATCGCTCAGCCAGAACTGATCCATGGCACGGGCGAACGACCGCAGCTCATAGCGGATCATGTCGGGCAGCCAGCCGGCGTCCCCGAAGAAGACATAGGCCATGAACAAGAGCGCGACGCACATCAGCGGCGGGCCGAGCGACCGGCGGGTCGCCTCCAACAGCAGGATCAGGCCGACGGTCGCGGCAAAGATGTCCAGGTCGATCGGCAGGCCCGGGCGCCCGGCCAGGTCGTCATAGAACCAGAAGCGGTAGCTGGCGCAGAACGCACCGACCAGCGCCAGAACCCAGTCTTGCACGGGGATTCTTTGCCGCGGCGAATGCTTCAGCGCCGGATAGGCCAGAAAGGCCAGGAAGACAGCAAAGCCCAAATGGATGGAGCGTGCCTGGGCGTCGTTGACATTGAGGATGCCGGTGATGAACGGCAGCGGCGAGGCGTACCAGAGCTGGAAGACGGACCAGGCAAATGCGGCAAGGACGATAATCTTGGCGGCTACAAGGTTTGTGGGGGCCCTGGCACCGGTATCGGCAGCTGCCACCATCTCTTGCAGTTCAGCGTCGCTTAGTTCCTTGCCCTTGGCCTCGGCTGTCATCCGCAACGACTTTCATCGGCGCCCCGCACCGGGTACGGGGACTTGGTGATAGAAGAAGGGCGGGAAGGCCCCCTTGGCCATCCCGCCCCAAAACGGTCGGATCAGCAGTCCGTCCGCAGACCATTCTCGCAGTAGTACTGCATGGCGCCGTCATGCACCGGCGCCGACATGCCGGTGGTGGCCATGTCTTCCGGCGTCAGGGTCTGATAGGCCGGGTGCAGGCGCTTGAAGTCTTCGAAGTTGTCGAACACCGACGCCACGATCGTGCTCACCGCCTCGTCCGACAGCGCCGTCGTCGTGACGAAGGTCGCCTTCACACCGAAGGTCACGATGTCGTCGGGGTTGTTGGCATACATTCCGCCGGGGATCGTGGAATAGGCGTAGAACGGGTTCTCTTCGATCAGCTGGCTGACGATGTCGCCCTCAACCGGAATGATGTGGCTTTCGCAGCTGGTCGTGGCTTCCTGGATCGTGCCGCTCGGGTGGCCGACGGTGAACACGATCACGTCGACATTGTTGTCGCACAGAGCCTGACTCTGTTCCGCCGTTGCCAGCTCGGAGGCCTGGGCGAAATCGTCGACAGTCCAGCCATAGGCTTCCATCAGCACTTCCATGGTGCCGCGGGCGCCGGAACCCGGATTGCCGATGTTGACCCGGCTGCCGACCAGGTCTTCGAACGTCTCGATACCGCTATCGGCTCGCGCCACGACGGTGAACGGCTCACCGTGGATGGAGAACACGGCGCGCAGTTCGGGGTTGGCCTCGGGGAAATTCTCATGGCTGCCGTTGAACGAATGGAACTGCCAGTCAGACTGGACGACGCCCATGTCCATCTCGCCGTTCGCGAGCGCGTTCAGATTGAAGATCGAGCCGCCGGTGCTTTCCACCGACACCCGGATGCCATGCTCCGCCCGGTTGGCGTTGACCAGTCGCTGAATGGCGCCACCCGTCGGGTAGTAGACGCCGGTAACGCCACCCGTGCCGATGACGACGAACTGCTCTTGCGAGAATGCGGGCGTCGTTGCCCCCAGGCCCGCCGCAATCGCCACTGCTGCGATCGCCGAAATGCCGGTTACGTGTTTCATCTTCCCTCCGGTTTTCCTGAGTAAAGGATCGTCAGCACCTTCGGTTGGCGCCATGGTGGTTGCCCGCAGGTCTCAGCGACGGCCCATTCCGTCACAGTCCCTGCCGCATACCAAGAGCCACGGCGCCAGGCCGGGTCCCTCGGCAAGACGGTCCATTGTCGATCAATCGATCAGAACTCGTAAAATACCTCCCGTACGGCATCGGTTAGCCCGAACAGTGGGGTTCGCCAATACCAAGCCTCTAGTTCCCCGACTTCACCGCTTGGCAGGAAGATCCGCTGCAACACAGGGGCTGCCGGGGTCGCTTTCTTTGCGAAGCCTTCAGACTATGCCCCCCGGAAACCGCCCGCGTCAACGGACACTCGGTCCGGTGCGCGGAAGCGGCCGGCGGAAGCGCTCAGGATTGCTGAGCGGCCACGGCCGCAACCGCGGCGTCGATGCTGTCGCCTAGCTTCTCCACAATCTCCGTCACATGTGACCCGTCGATGATGAAGGGGGGTGCGATCAGCACGTGGTCGCCGCGGGCACCGTCGATGGTGCCGCCCATCGGGTAGCAGATCAGGCCGTGGTCCATGCCGGCCGTCTTCACCTTTGCATGCAGCTTGTGCCGTGGGTCGAACGGCTCTTTCGTCGACCGGTCGGCCACCAGTTCCAGCCCCAGGAACAGGCCGCGCCCGCGGATGTCGCCGACATGGTGATGGTTGGCGAAGCGGCTTTCCAGCGCGCGCCTCAGGGCAGCGCCCTGCGCCTTGACATTGTCCAGCAGGCGGTCGCGTTCGATCACCTGCTGGACGGCGAGGCTGGCCGCGCACGCGATGGCATGCCCCATATAGGTGTGCCCGTGCTGGAAGAAGCCCGTGCCCTGCCGGAACGCCTCATAGACATGGTCGGCGACCAGAAGCGCGCCGATCGGCTGGTAGCCGGCGCCCAGGCCCTTGGCCACGGTCAGCATGTCTGGCGCTACGCCGTCCTGCTCACAGGCGTTGACGGTGCCGGTGCGGCCCATGCCGCACATCACCTCGTCGAAGATCAACAGCACGCCGTGGCGGTCGCACACCTGCCGGACCTTGGCGAGATAGCCCGGCACTGCCGGAACGGCGCCGGCGGTTGCGCCCACCACCGGCTCTGCGACGAAGGCCATGACCGTTTCCGGCCCGAGCCTTTCCAGGGTGTCGGCAAGTTCATCGGCCAGGCGCTGGCCATAGGCCTCGTCGGTCTCGCCGTCATGCCGGTCGCGATAGGGATAACAGGGCGAAACATGCGCGACATCGATCAGGATCGGCTTGAACTGCGCCCGCCGCCACTGGTTGCCGCCCGCGGACAGCGCCCCGATGGTGTTGCCATGATAGCTCTGCCGGCGCGCGACGATGCGCCGACGGTCCGGTTGGCCGATCTCAAGAAAGTACTGGCGGGCCATCTTGAGGGCGGCTTCGACCGCCTCGGAGCCGCCGGATACGAAGTAGACCTTGTCCAGCCTGCTGCCCGGGATGGCCCTCGCCGTGTCCACAAGCCTGTCGGCCAGCGATTCCATGGCCTCGGTGGTGAAGAAGCCGGTATGGGCGAAGGACAGCCGTTGTGCCTGATCCTGGATCGCCCGAATCACATCGGCGTTGCTGTGCCCAAGGCAGGAGACGGCGGCACCGCCCGAGGCGTCGAGATAGCGCCTGCCTTGGTTGTCGATCAGATAGCAGCCGTCGCCGTCGACGGCGGTGGGCAGACGACTGTTGGTCGTACGATGGAACACATGGGTCATGGGAGTGCCAGGTCGTTTCGTCAGAAGCAAAGCGGACTGCCCTTACAGGCCCTTCAGGGACGCCCGCTGTCTCGGAGATAGCGCCGGACGCCGTCGTGCAAAGGGGCAGTCTCACGGTCGCTCAGCAGCGTCTCTAGGGTCAAGCCGGCCAGCACCGGGTGAAGTGCCGCCACGGTCTCCAGATTGCCGGCGACGGCGGCGGCAATCCGGTACGCGTCCGCGTCGTCCAGCCGGTCTGCCGCCACCAGCGTGGCAACGACCCCCACCGTCGCCACATCCCCCGCTAAGGCCGGGTAGTGACGGGCAGGGACCACGGCGGCCGTCAGGTACGGATGCTCCGTCAGCAGCTGGTCCACCGGGTTGCCCGAAACGTCGACGACGACCACGTCACAGGCCGAAAGCGCCAGCGCCACCGACGCACTTGGGCTGGCCGCAGTGAAGGCGATGGCATCGAGACGGCCGCCGCAGAGGGCATCGAGCTGGGTCGCGATCGGCCGCCGTGCCAGGTCGGCCCGATCGTCTTCGCTCCACTCGAAGGCGTCCAGCACGCTCTGCAGCAGGGCGTGGCCCGGCGTTCCCGGAACGCCGAGATTGAGCCGCATTCCACGCAGATCGTCCAAGACCGCCGCCTCGGTTTCCGCTCTTGCCAGCACGATCAGGGGCTCGGGATTCAGCGTCAACAGTGTGCGCAGGCTGGTTAGCCGTGCCTCGCCGTCGAACTGACCGAAGCCATGAAAGGCCGCATGGACGACGTCCGATGGGGCAAGTCCCAGGTCAAGATCGCCATCGGCCGTTCGGATCAGGTTCTCCGCGGCCCCGTTCGTCGTTTCCACGACGACCCGAAGATTCGGATCGGCCGTCGCCATCGTCACGGTTCGGGCGATGGCGCCACCGACCGAATAGTAGGCCCCGGCCACATGGCCCGCGCCCATGATCAGCGGCGCGCGGTCCACGGCGCCCGATGGGCCGGTCGCCAGGGTGGCTAGGACCCCGGCCAGCCAAGCCAGTCGGCGCAGACGTCCGGTTAGCCGGTCACGCGCCGCCATCGGTTGCCAGCCAAGCCTGTTGCCCCTCGATCAGCGTCCATTCGACCAGCTCTTGCATAACCTCGCCCAGGGCCTCGTCGAAGGCTAGGATCAGGGCATCCATATTGGTCCCAGTCGAACGCTGGACATCCTCGAAGGTCAGGCCGGCGATGATCTCGCGCGATCGGGTTCTGATCAGCTTGGCGTTGATCCGGACCCGCACGGTGGGCATGCCCTCGCTCAGATACTCGGCCTGGAACTCACGCAGCTCCGTCTTCAGCCGATAGTCGGCCCTGAGCCCAAGGCTCTGGCGCCCGATGGAGATGATGTTGCCGGAATTCTCAAAGCTTTCGACCAGCAGCGTCTGCACCATTGCCGGAGCGCGATCGGTCCAGGCGACATCGGCGTAGTAGTCGAGCGTCGTAGGCGTCTGCCGAAGTGCGATGCGCGGCGAATCCAGGCCGGCTGCGGCCACCGGCACCTCTACCAGCAACTGCCAGTCGACTGTTGGCGCACTGGGGTCGAAGGTGCTCTTCGGCGACAGCGTGTAGAGCTGCGGCGGGTCGCTGCGGAACAGCCCCGTGGCGGCGCACCCAGCGGTCAGGGTCGCCGCACCGGCTGCCAGCATCGTACGGCGGGTGAAAGTCGGGATCATTGCCTAGTCCACCTGGACGCCTTGATCGGTGTCGCCCAGCAGGAAGTTGGCGGTCCCCCGCTGTTCGACCTGAAGAATGATACGCGAAAGGTTCTGTGCCAGCAGCCTCAGCTCCGACAGGGTCAAGGTCAGCTCTTCCAGGCCCAGGGTCGTGAAGTCGGTCAGGCCCGGCCGGCTCTCGTCAACCAGGGCCGCAAGACTGTCGGCCGTGGTGGCGAAAGACTGGGTCATCACGCGGATCTGCTGGGCCGTCGCGGCGAACTCGGCGGACAGCCTTTCGGCCTCAACATCTGCCGTCTGCAAAAGGCTGTTGGCATTGGCCAGCACGCCGGCGACGTCGTCCTGTACCTCGACGACCAGGCTGTCGACGTCGGCCAGCAGCGCGTTGAGGCGGTTGAGCGTCTCGGTGATGCCTTCGCGATTGTCGGCGATGGCCTCGGCGATCGCTTGCACGCTGACCAGGATCTCCGTGACGGCTCGCTGATTCTCGACGCTGAGGAACCCCTGAGCCTGCTGCAGCAGGACCGTGGCCTCCTGCATGAGCTCGGGCAGGGAGGCCAGCACAGCACCGATCGTCGCCGCCGGCCGCGAGGGGATCACCGGATAGTCTTCTCCCACCGCCGCCACCAGCTGCTCATTGCCGTCGCCGGCGCGGATCTGGACATAGACACCGCCGGTGATGCCGGCCGCTTCCAGCGTCGCGACGCTGCCTTCGACGATGGGCGTGCCGGAGACGACGTCGACCAAAAGGCGGATACGTCTGGGGTCGTCAGGGTCGATGCCGATTTCCGAGACTTGGCCGATCGCGATGCCGCTGTAGCGCACGGGCGTACCGACCTGGACGCCGGTGACCGATCCCGTGAAATAGATGACATAGCGGTCGCGGCTGTCCTGAAAGCTGACCGCGGCAAGCCAGATGACGAAGCCGACCAGGCAGGCGGACAACAGCAGCACAAAGGTACCGACGGCGATGTAGCTGGCCCGTGTCTCCATACTCGCTGTCGCTTCGCTCAGTGTACTGCCGCAAGGGCAGCCCGACCGCGGGGTCCGTGGAAGTATTCACGAATCCAGGGGTGAGGATAGTCGAGAAGATTTTCCATGGTGTCCACGACGATCTTCTTGTCGACCAGAACGGCGATGCGGTCGCAAATGGCGCCCAGGCTGTCCAGATCATGAGTGACCATGAAGACGGTCAATTTAAGGCTCTGCTGAAGATCGGCGATCAGGGCGTCAAAGGCGGCCGCGCCGATCGGATCGAGGCCGGCTGTCGGCTCATCCAGGAACAGCAGCGACGGGTCGAGGGCCAGCGCGCGGGCGAGGCCGGCCCGTTTACGCATGCCGCCGGAGAGCTGGGCCGGCAGCTTGGTCGCGGCGTCCGGCGGCAGACCCACCATGGCCACTTTCACCCGCGTGATGTCGTCGATCAGCGACTGCGGCAGATCGGTGTGTTCCTTGATCGGCAGCTGAATATTCTCGCACACGGTCATAGAACTGAACAGTGCGCCGTCCTGAAACAGGACGCCCCATTGGCGCTGGATGTCCCGCAGCTGCCGGTCGGTCATCCGCTCAACCTCGCGGCCCAGAACCTTGATGGACCCGGAGGCGGGGCGAAGGAGGCCGATGATGGCCTTCAAGAGAACGGACTTGCCGCTGCCCGAACCGCCGACCACCCCCAGCACCTCGCCGCTGCGGACATCGAGGTCCAACCCGTCATGCAGGACCTGGGGCCCGAACCGTGTGACCAGGTTCCGCACACGGATGACGACATCCGGATCCGTTCGTCCGTCGGTCATGCGCTGACGCTCCCGACCCGTGTTGCGGCCTGACAAGCAGACGCGTTCACGATCGTTAGACCCGAATTGGCATCAAATGCCAATCTTCGAAAAAAGTATGGAAAATATGGCGTCAAGGATGATCACCAGGAAGATCGACACCACGACCGACTGTGTCGTCAGTCGACCGACGCTTTCCGCGCTGCCCGTGACCTGCAGGCCTTCATAGCAGCCGACCATGGCGATGGCGGCCGCGAACACGGGGGCCTTGATCATTCCCGCCCAGAAGTGATGCACGGCAACGGCGCTCTGCAGCTGCGACATGAAGCTGGAGAAGGTGATTCCCAGCTCCACCCAGCTCATCAACGCACCACCCAACAGGCCGACCACGTTTGCATAGAAGGTCAGGAGCGGCAGCGTTATCAGAAGCGCCAGCATGCGCGGCAGCACCAGGATCTCGGCCGGGTCGAGGCCGAGCGTATACATGGCGTCGACCTCCTGGTTCACCTTCATGGTGCCGATCTGTGCCGTGAACGCCGAGCCCGACCGTCCTGCGACGATGATGGAGGTGATCAGCACGCCCATCTCGCGCAACGTGGAGATGCCGACAAGGTTCACCACGAAGACCTCGGCGCCGAACCGCCGCAACTGGTCGGCGCCCTGGTAGGCCAGCACAAGCCCGATCAGGAACGACAAGAGGCCGACGATGGGCATGGCGTTCAGGCCCGTCGCCTCCATGTGGTAGACGACCGAGGTCCAGCGCAGGCGCCGCGGACGTACGATGACGCCGCCCAGCCGCACGACCAGTAGGCCGAGAAACCCGACCATCGCGACGGCTTCGCGGCAGAAGTTGATGGTGGCGGCGCCGGTGCGCTCGGCGATCTCCGCAAGATGACTGGGCGGCGTGACGGTGACCGGCGTGCCCTGCTGAACACGTTCGACCTGATCCAGCAACGGGCGGTGGCTGGCCTGCACGCCGCTGTAGCTTATGGATAGGTTGCTGCCGGCCAGCCGGTCGTGCAGGCCGCGCAGCAGCCATGCACCTGCGGTGTCGAGCCTGCCGATCCCGGCCAGGTCGATGGTGACGGTCTTCTGGCCGGCTGCTACCGGCAGATCCCGGATCTTCTGGTCGAGCCTTGGGGCTGTGGCGATCACCCAGTCGCCCGCCGCTTCCAGTGTCAGCTGGCCGTGGACCTGCCGGAGCGTGAGGCCAGCCTCACCCCAGGCCGGCGTGTCACTGCTAGTACCGGCCGTCATAGGCGGTGCCGGGATCCATTTGATGCCAACCGCACTCGCCAGACACTGGTGTTCTGCGGAAGAGCGACTACGATGCGTCGCGGCACGCCGTCCCGCACTACCGATCGGAGCCCCTGCATGGATCTGAAGCCGCACATCCGCAGCATCCCGGATTTCCCAAAGCCTGGAATACTCTTCTACGACATTTCTACGCTATTGGCCCATCCCGTGGCATGGCGCCACACGGTCCTGCAGTTGGCCGAGCGCATCAGGCCCTTCCGTCCCGACCGGCTGGTGGCCATCGAGAGCCGCGGTTTCCTGACGGCCGCCCCTCTGGCCTATGAGCTGCAATGCGGCTTCCTGATGGTGCGCAAGCACGGGAAGCTGCCGGGCAAGGTGATCCCGCACACCTATGCGCTGGAATACGGCACGGACACGATCGAGATCCAGCATGACGCCGTGCGGCCTGGCCAGTCGGTCGTCGTGCTAGACGACCTGCTGGCAACGGGCGGAACGATGGCGGCGGCGGTGACCTTGCTGCGCGAGGTCGGTGCGGACGTGAGGGCCGCTGCCTGCATCATCGAACTGACCTTCCTGAACGGCCGGGATCGCCTGGACGTGCCGGTGGAGACTCTGGTCACCTACGATTCCTGATTGGACAGCGCGGCGGCAAGGCGCCGTGCCAGCGCGAGCAGCATGCGGTCGCCGCCGCGCGGCCCGATCAACGAGATCCCGACGGGGCAGCCTTCGGCCTCAGCCAGCGGCATCGAGATCTGCGGCAGCCGTGAGAGGCCGGAAACGCAAAGCTGGCTGAGCGCCCGGTTGCGGAACGCCACCAGCTCGTCCTGACCCAGACCCTTCAGGGGGGCTATGCTGGGAACCGTCGGCAATAGGGCAACCGCAGCGCCGTCCAGTACTGCAGTCAGGTCGGCTGTCACCCGGTCCCGAAACCGGTTGGCTGCCGCGACACGATCCTCGGTGACCTGGCTGGCGAGCGTGAACCGCTCACCGATGCCTGGACCGAAGCTCGGATTAACGGCCTGGATCCACGCACCGTGTGTCTGCCAGATCTCCCGCCACTGGAGTGCCTGGAAATGCGGCAGCCATTCAGCAAGGTCCGGCGGGTCGAGTGGCAGGGGGGCAGCACCCATGCCAAGGGTGTCGATGACCCGATCCGCAGCGCGGGTGACGGCGTCCTGCGCGACGGGCAGCAGCAAACCGAAAGCGGCATCCAGCCTGTAAACCTTCGCTGGCCCGCCCTCCGACCCGGGCGGCAGCAGACAGTCGCCGACCTGCGCCAAGAGATCCGCCGACCGCGCAAACCAGCCGACTGTGTCGAAGCTGGGTGCCAGAGGCATGACGCCTTTGAGCGACACGGCTCCATGGGTCGGGCGCAGTCCAAAGAGCCCACAATAGCTGGCGGGCGCGCGCACCGATCCGCCGGTATCGCTGCCGAGCGCGAAGTCGACCGCCCGGCCAGCCACGGCCGAGGCGGAGCCACAGGACGATCCGCCCGGAATGCGGTCCGGCGCGGCGGAGTTCAGCGGGGTGCCGTAATGTGCGTTTTCCCCATTCAGGCTGAACGCCAGTTCGTCCGTGATGGTCTTGCCGACCATGTCAGCGCCGGCGTCAACCAAGTGCTGCACAACCGGCGCCGTGGCGGCCGCCGGTGCGTGGGTCGCCAGCCAGTCCGGATTGCCGCAGCCGGTAACATGCCCTTCGATGTCGAAAATGTCCTTCGCCGCGAAGGTCATGCCACGCAGCGGGCCTTCCGCCGCGCCGTCAATCCTGCAGTCCGTATCCGGGCAGAACGCGCCCAAGCTTTCGTTCATGGGGTGTAACTCTCCGATGTAGAGGTTCGCGCGGCTAGGCGCCCATGGTAAGCCTGGGGCTGAAGCGAGCAATGCCGCAATCGGCAAGCACTGTATGGAGGCGTGATGAGCGAGTTGCAGGACGGCGAAGCGGCGGAGAGTGAAGGCGCGCCGCGGCCCGCCGGGGATGAGGGGACCCTTGCCGTTGAGCGTGTCGACGCATCGATGACCACACGTGACGGCACGCGCCTGGATGCCGATCTCTGGGTGCCGCAGGCCGACGGTCCGTATCCCGTGCTGCTTATGCGTACGCCTTTCGGTCGCCGCAAGGCGGAGACATACGTGTATGCCCACCCGATCTGGTATGCCGAGCAGGGGTACATCGTCGCAGTCCAGGATGTGCGCGGCACGGGGTCGTCGGAGGGCAGCTTCGACCCCTTCGTGCACGAAGCCGATGACGGGGCCGATGCCCTTGCATGGGCATCCGGGCTCAACGGTGCCAATGGGGCGGTCGGGCTCTACGGCTGCGGCTACGCTGGCGTGGCGCAACTGCTTGCGCTGGCTGGAGCCAATGCGTCCGACGAGCAGGAGGACGGGGCGATCCGGGCCGCGGTTCCGACCCTTGCCGGATGGGACATCAGACGGGATTGGGCCTTCGAGCAGGGCACGTTTCGGTTGGCGGACAACGTCTGCTGGGCGCTGCTTCTGGCGGCCGAGCGGGCGGCCGGTACCGGCGATAGCGCGGGCCTGGCGACCATCGAAGCGGCCTTGTCATCGCTGATGGGACGCGCGGACGCGTCGGTACTGGCCGAAGCCGCCGACCTGCCGCTCCTCCAGGACGGGCATTATGGCCGGTGGATCTCCAGGGCCGCTGAGCATGCCGATTGGGGCCATATGTCGCCGCGGACAGGGCTCGAAGGCCGGAATTGCACGACGCCGATGCTGCATATCGGCGGATGGTTCGATGGCAAGCTGCGGGGCACCATCGAGGCATTTCGTGAGCTGTCGGCGCGCTCCGCTGACGGAGCCCGGCAGCATCTGGTGGTTGGTCCGTGGTCCGGCGAGCCCTGGGGACGGGCATCGGGAACGATCGACATCGCTGGGCTGGCGGGCAGCCCAATCGATCAGGCACAGCTGGCCTGGTTCAATCACTGGTTGAAGGGTGTGGATGAAGGATTGGACGACGACGATTCTGTCCATCTCTACGACATGTGCGCGCGGCGGTGGCGCAGCTATGCATCCCTGCCCGAGCCGGAGGCAGAGCCGTTGTTCCTCGTGTCGACGGGACTTGCCGCGAGTTCCGACGAAGACGGCGAGTTGTCGCCGGAACGCCAGGAAGGCGCCAGCATCGACCGGCTGATCCACGATCCTCGGCGCCCGGTTCCCGGCGGCGGCGGACATGGCGGGCCCCGTGGGGCCGCGCAAGATCGGTCGCTGATCGATGCGCGGGGTGACGTCGCGACTTACACCACACCTGCGCTGGAAGAGGCGCTGTTGGTCGTCGGTGAAGTCGACCTTGCTCTCTACGCCCGGTCCGACGCGGACGCCTTCGATGTCAGCGCCGTTCTTTCCGTGGTCGAGCGTGACGGCGGTACGCTTCCCCTGACCCGTGGGCAACGCCGCGTGACACCCGACGATGCCCTGCCGCTGACCATCAGCATGGGATATGTGTGCGCGCGCATCGGGGCCGGCCGGCGCCTGCGGCTCAGCCTATCCTGCGACGGGACAAAGGCGAGCGGCGTGGATGCGGGTTCGCCGAGCCTGATTGAGATCGGCGCGGGCGGGGACGGTCCGTCCCATCTTCTGCTGCGAACGGTCTGACCGGCGCTATGGGGGCTGGCGGCGCGTCCGCTACAACGGCTCGCGCCGCCAGCCCTCGTCTTCATGCAGCACCCACCGATAGCGGAAGTATCCGTCTGAGATGTTGCCGGCGCGGATGTTCTCGACCAGCTGTTCCAGAAACACAGGCAGGCCGAAGGCGCTCCGATAGATATGCCGGTCAAGTGGCCCGATGCGGCCATTGATCTGGCCCCGGCTCACCTCAATCCGGATTGGGTGTGCGGCGGCTGGATCCTCGGCCCCCGTCCTGGAGCGCACATAGCGCGAGCCGCCAATTCCATCCCGTTCATAGGCCGCCAGCGTGATGTTCACCCGGATATCCGCATCGGGGAACGCGTCGGCTGCCAGATGGATCGAGTCGACCACCGGGCCCGTGCGCACGGAGTTGAGGCGCGGAACCACGAAGACGCCGCGGGCTGAAGGCGGGATTGCATTGTAGATGGCGCGCAGCCGCTCGTAATAGCCGGTGCCGTCGATTTCATCGGGCATGTCCGCCAGCAGCGTGTCGAGATCGTAGCTTACTTCTCGCAGCAGCATACGCTGTCTGTTTTCCGTCGGCGGTAAATAGGATCGACCGGCCCGTTCCCATCCGGACAGCGCCCCCGCCAGCGCGCCGGCGAAGTAGCAGTTGCGCGCCGCCGCCATCCAGAGCAGGTCGACTCCTTGGTTGCGCCGCTGGACGTCTCGGCTTGCAAGGTCGACGATTGCCTGCCGGTAGAGGGAGGCCGAGTCGCTATGACGATCGGCCAGCACGCGGCTCTGCGGCGTCGGATCGTCCGGCCCCACGACGCACGAAGACCAGGCGATGCGTTCCGTAATGCGATCGTAGAGTCGTTCGCCATCAAGCGGCACCGTCAGCGCCGCCACCCCGGCCAAAGCCGCCGTCAGCAGGAGCACTGCACGGCGCGCCGGCAATCGGTATTGCCTCTGGACGCAAGCCTGCTCCGACATCGGATCCCGCTCTGTTGTCCCGACTCGTTTTCGGACTGCGATCAGGTTTACCATTTTGTAACGCGTTTCGGGAGTCGTGGCCCAAAGCGGCGGCATCGGCCGAGGTCGGAACCAGCCGGCGAGCAGTAGTATGGAGAACCTGTCTCAACTATGAGTTCGGCCAAACTTTGTCACCACAGGGGTGCACGTTTATTGCGCCCACAGAGCGGATTCGATAGGGTTAACGCGTCAATAACCAAGGTGTGGGTATGGTGCGCGGAGTCAGGGGGACGCGCGCCATGTCAGTAGACCTTCCACTGCTGATCCGGACGGCAGATCGGCCCCGCTTAGCGGACCGGGGCGGCATCAGTGATGATCGGTGGGAGGGCACGAGGAGTCGGAAGGGCGGCTTCGGCCGGCCTTCGAAGATCATTGGGCGGGGGCACATGCGCACAGCAACGGCTGGCTGGCGGGAATTCCTTGGCAAGGTGTTCAAGGACCGTCAGATACTGATCCGTTCGGAAAACGGCGTTACCTATCTGCATTTTCGAAGACGTCATCAATACCTGCTCGCGGGGCTTGTCTCCTGCGGCTTCATCTGGGCCATGGCGACAACGGTCGCATACGGCCTTGCGAGCATGCTGATCGACGAGCAGTCGGGACACATACAGGATCTCGAGATCGGCTATGCGGAGTTGATTACGGACCTCGCGGACCGGTACGGAACCGTAGAGGCCGCCGCAGCCGAACTGGGCCACACCAGCGCCCTCGGCGAGCAGATTCTCGACAGGAACACGCAGCTTCAGGCCGAGATATCGGCGCTGCAGACCTCTTTGGGCGCCAGCGAGAATGCGCGCTCGGTGATAGAGCGCGCCCGGGAATCGCTGATCGGCCGGATCATGGACCTGGAGCTGGAGCTTGAGGAAGCCGTCGACGAGCGGGGGGCGCTGACCGCCGACATCTCGGCGCTGAATGAGGAGCTGGCGTCTCTGACCGATGTGCGCGACGGGTTGCTGCAGGATCAGAGCGGCCTCAGGCATGAGATCGGCCGGCTGACGCATATGATCGACGAGGCGTCCGACTGGAACGCGACGCTGGAAGACCAGATCCAGGATCTGACGATGGCGGTCCAGGGCGCCTACAGGACGGTCGACCGGATTGTCGAGGAGCGCGATACGTTGATCGCCCGGATTGCCGAGCTTGAGCGAGGCCTTGCGAGATCCGACGAGCGCGGCGATCAACTGGCGTCGCTGCTCTACGACGCCCAGAGAACGGCCACGGAAGTGTCTGCCGAGCGGGATCTGATGAACGACCAGACCGCCGTAGTGCGCAGCGAGGTCGTGCGGCTGACCGACGAGTTGACGACGTTACGCCAGAGCCAAGCCTTCCTGTTCGCCGAACTGCGGGAGCGCTCTGAGAGCCATGTGGTCGACCTGGAGACCGGGCTTGCCCTCACCGGTCTCGATATCGATCAGATGATCACGGCGCTGCATGACGATGTCGGATTCGTGGAAGAGGACTTTGTCATCGACGATGGCATGGAGCATGGGACCGGCGGACCCATGATCCCCATGCTGCCAGACCATCTGCTGGCGGATCGGGTCTGGTCGGACGCGGTCGATCTTGTTTCGGTCGTCGGCCGCGCCGCCGATCTGCGCGATGTCGCAAACCGCCTTCCCATCGGCATCCCGCTGCGCGATGCATACCGTCTGTCCAGCGGCTTCGGAACCCGGCGCGATCCGTTCACTGGCCGCCTTTCGCAGCACTGGGGTCTCGACTTCAGCGCTCCACTGCGAACGCCGATCTATGCGACGGCGCCGGGAACGGTCACCTTTGCGGGGCGGCGTGGCGCCTATGGCAACATGGTCGAGATCGATCACGGGCTGGGTCTCGTGACCCGGTACGCGCATCTGAACAGCATCGGTGTCTCTGAAGGGGATCGGGTGGAGTACGGCGCTCGCGTCGGGCTGATGGGCAGCACGGGGCGCAGCACCGGGTCCCATCTGCATTATGAAGTTCATGTAAATGGTGAAGAGCGCAATCCAATCAACTTTTTAACGGCGGGGCAGCATGTTTTCGAAATCTCAGACCAATAGGGGCAACGGCAGACCCGAAGCGCGAGCGCGCGAGCATGCCACACCGCCCCAGCCCTCCATCATCGGCAATGATATGCGGATCGCTGGTGATCTGCGGACGTCGGGCGACGTTCAGATCGACGGAACCGTCGACGGCGACATCCAGAGCACCAGCCTGACCGTCGGCAAGACGGCTGAGATCAACGGCGAGATCGTGGCCGACATTGTCCGCGTCTGGGGCCGGGTCAATGGGCGGATCCGCGGCAAGGAGGTGACCTTGCTGGAGACCGCACAGGTGAACGGCGACATCCTGCACGAGGTTCTCGAGATCGCGCGCGGTGCGGCCATGGAAGGCATGGTCAAGAAGCAGACCAAAGAAGACAAGCCGGTCGTGAACCTGGTGGTGAAGGACGGCGAACCCGCCGGCGCTTCCGGCTCGACCTCGAAGTCCTGACGGACGAACGCTCGCTACGCGAGGTCAGCCGGTCTGCGTGAGGGCCCTGGCGAAGACTGCAGGGTCGACATTGCCCCCGGATGCGACGGCAACGACGGTCTTGCCAGCTATCGGCAGCCGGCCACTCAGCGCTGCTGCGAGGGCGGCCGCCCCGCCCGGCTCGAGCACCAGCTTGAAGTGCTCGAACGCCGTCGCCATGGCGGCGAAGGCGTCGCTGTCCGTGATGGTCAGTCCACCTGCCACGAGATGCCGGTTGATCTCGAAGGTAAGTACGCCGGGTGCCGGTGCCAGCAGGGCGTCGCACGCGGATTTCCGAGCCGGGTCGACGGAAATGCGCTCGCCTGCGGCAAGCGACTGGCCGGTGCTGTCATACCCCTCCGGCTCAGCCACGTGGACCTTCGTGTCGGGCAGCCGGTCAGCCAGCGCAATGGCGATGCCGGCCGTAAGCCCACCGCCACCGCAGCACACCAGTACCGCATCGGGCGCGACCCCCAGCGACTTGCATTGCGCGGCAAGCTCCAGCCCCGTCGTGCCTTGTCCGGCCACAATGTCGGGGTCGTCATAGGGCTTGACCAGCGTGGCGCCCGTTTCGGCGGCGATCTCGCTGCCGATCTTCTCGCGCACTTCGCGGTAGCGGTCGTAGGAAACGACGCGCGCACCCCAGGCCTCTGTGTTGCGTCGTTTGATGGCCGGGGCGTCAGCCGGCATGATGATGGTGGCAGCGATACCGCTCATCTTCGCGGCGGCCGCGACGCCCTGCGCGTGATTGCCGCTGGAATACGCGACCACGCCGTTGCGGCGCACGTCGGCCGGTATCCGGCTGATGCGATTGAAGGCGCCGCGGAATTTGAACGATCCGGTACGCTGCAGTGGCTCTGCCTTGACCAGCAGTCGGCCGCCAAACCTCTCGTTCAACAGGGGCGACTCCAAGAGGGGCGTCAGCACTGCAACGCCAGCCAGCCGCTCCGCCGCGGCCTCGATGTCTGCGATCGTCGGGACTGCGGGCGGAGGAGGGGTCGTGTCAGGCATGGCTCTACGGGGTTCTCTGTTCAGGCGATGCCGAGGGCGCTCGGCAGTTCGTCCAAGGTCGGGATCACGATTGCGGGGGCGACAGGCAGGCGCTCGCGTGGGTGGCGGAACCGGTTCAACCAGGCGACTTGGAACCCGAATGCTGCAGCGCCTCCGGCGTCCCACCCATTCGACGAAATGAAGCAGATAGCCGATTTCTCCACGCCAAGGCGGTCGACGGCAAGTTGGTAGGTGGCGGCATCGGGTTTGAAGATGCCGACCGGCTCCACCGACAAGACGGCGTCCAGAAGAGGCCGCAGCCCGGCATTGTCGGCGGCCGCATCCAGCATCTCCGGCGAGCCGTTGGACAGGATCGCCGTGGCGATGCCGGCATCGCGCAAGACCGACAAGATACGAGCCCCGTCTTCATAGGCTTCCAGCCGCCAATAGAGGGCTAGCAGCTTCTCGCGAAGGCCATCGTCGGAAAGGCCCGTTTCCTCCATGGCGAAATCCAGCGCCTCCTGCGTCACCTGCCAGAAATCCGCGTGCCGGCGCATTAGGCTGCGCAGCCAAGAATACTCTAACTGCTTGGCGCGCCATGTCGCCGACAGCCGATCCGCCTGAGGTCCGATTTCCGGTGCCAGCCGCTGGGCCGGCGCGTGGACGTCCAAGAGCGTGCCGTAGGCATCGAACACACAGGCGCGAATGCCTGAAAGCACCGATCCCGTCATCGGTTCAGGTCCCTTTCCAGGACACCCACAGCCGGCGGCTCGCCCAGCCGGTGCCGGTAGACCTGCAGGGCTTCCATGACGCGCTGGGCGTAGTTGCGGGTTTCATAGATCGGGATGCTTTCCATCCAGTCGATGAAGCCGTCGAGGTCGCGGCTGCGCGGGTCGCCAAGCTCCCCTAGCCAGCGGTTCACGCGGCCCGGCCCCGCGTTGTAGCCGGCAGACGCCAGGACATAGGATCCGCCGAACCGCGAGATCGTGTCCGCCAGATAGGTCGACCCCAGGCGGATATTGTGCCCGGGATTGCTGGTCAACATGCCGGTGCTGTGCGCTAGCCCGAGCTGCCCGGCCACGGACTGCGCCGTCTGCGGCATCAGCTGCATCAGGCCACGTGCGCCGGCCGGGCTGACGGCGCCCTGGCGGAACTCGCTTTCCTGGCGGATGATGGCCAGCGCCATGGCCTGCTCAAGCCGCGTGTCGGCCGAGCTTAGCGAGATCAGCGGATAGCTTGCTGACGCCAGGGTGATGCCAAGGCGGGCTGCCTTCTTGCCCGTGCGCACCGCGGCCCAATACCGGCCCAATTCCAGCGCCAGGCTGCCGGTCAGCGTCAGGCGCTGCGGGTCTTCCGTCTCGTCCGCAAGGGTCAACAGGAAACGGTCGGCCCATGTCCCTTCGTCGATCTGTGCCAGGGCCCGTGCGATGCGCACAGGCTCCTCCGCAGCGAAGGCGGCGGCCGTTTGTGCCGATACGGCCGGCTCCGGCGCGAAGGCGGTGAAGGTGGGGATGCGCAGCCGGCCGGCTGCGAGCTGGCCGTAGAACGCCGTGTTGTACCGGGCAGCCGCCTGATACCACTGGTTCGCGCCCGCTGCGTCGCCGGCCGCTTCTCTCGCCCGCCCGCTCCAATACGCGCCGCGGGCCAGGCTGATGGGTGTGGCCACATTATTGTAGAGCTGCTGGAAATGGCCGAACGCAGCCTCCGGTCGCCCGAGGAAGCGCAGCGCCAGCCAGCCTGAGAACCATTCCGCCTGCGAACGGGGGAAGCCTTCGGACTGCCCGTGCGCGCTCGCGATGTCATAGGCGCCAGCATAGTCTCTCGCTTCGAACAGCCGGCGCGCCAGGATGTGCCGTTCGGTCCACCAGGCGCGGGCATGCGCGGATGCGGCTGGCTGGCTGGGCAGCAGCTCGATTGCGCGCGCCGTCAGGTCGGCGCGGCGGCGCCACCGCAGACGTTCGTAGATCAGCCCTTCGTCGCCCTGCAGGCCGGCCGGCACGGCGGCGACCGCCGTGTCCACCCCGCTGCTGCGATTGGCAAGCCGGATGCGGGCATCTGCCAGGGCGCGGTAGCCGGCATCGACCAGCGGGAACATGCGGCGTGCCTCTTCGTCCCGCCCGGCCCACAGCACGGCATCGAGCCTGGCGATGTGGTCGGCGGCAGAGAACGCGTTGCCGAACCGGTTCAACAGCGTTTCCTGCTGGCGTTGCGACAGCTCCATATCGGACCATCGGCCAAGCACCAGCGCCGCGGCCTCCTGTCCGCGGCCAAGGTCCGACAAGGCGCCGGCATGGGCGATTACGCCGCTGGCGGTCAGCGGCGGATACCGCTCGAACCAGGCCACCAGGTCGCTGGCGGACTCGCCCCCGGCGATGGCGCGTTCGGCGCGTCGGCGCAGCCCGTCGGTGGTGGGCCAGACCGGGTGCTGGCGGATGAAGCCGGCGATCGCGGCGAAGCTGTGGCCGCCGTCCCGCCGCTCCAGATCCCGGCCGACGATAACCGGCACCAGAACCGGATCGCCGGCCTGGGCGGCGGTCGCCCGAGCGCCGGCCCAGTCACCCGCCTGGGCGGCCTGGAATGCCGCCGCGTAGGTGGCAGCGTCCTGCGATGTGAGGGATTGTGCGGCCGCGCCGCCGCCTGTCAGCAGGGCAACAACGCAGATGGTCAGCCCCAGGGCCGCCCGCTTGCTGCCTTCCACCCATGCGTCTAAGGTCCGGCGCAAAGGGGCCGAGCTGCCCAGAGGAGTCGTCATGTCTCAGTTGCCGAGATTCCGTGGATCCATCGTCGCCCTGATCACCCCGTTCACGGAAGACGGGATCGACGAAGGCGCACTGCAGTCTTTCGTGGATTGGCAGATCGCGCAAGGGACGCATGGTCTCGTTCCGTGCGGCACAACGGGTGAATCGCCGACGCTGAGCCATGCCGAGCATCAGCGGGTGATCGAGCTGTGCGTAGAGGCGGCTGCGGGCCGGGTTCCGGTGATCGCAGGCACCGGGTCCAACAACACGACCGAGGCCATCACCTTCCAGCGCCATGCCGCCAAGGTCGGCGCCGATGCCGCGCTGGTGGTCACGCCCTATTACAACCGGCCCACGCAAGAGGGGCTCTATCAACACTACAAGGCCATCCATGACGCCGCCGACTTGCCGATTCTCATCTACAACATTCCCGGCCGTTCGGCCGTGGATATGAGCGTCGAGACCATGGCCAGGCTGGCGGAACTGCCCAACATCGTCGGCGTGAAAGACGCCACGAACGATCTGGCGCGCCCCTTGCTGACACGGCTGGCGACGGGGGAGGATTTCGCGGTGATCTCCGGTGAGGATATCACGGCGGCTGCGATTCTGGCGCAGGGCGGTCACGGCTGTATCTCGGTCACGGCCAACGCGGCGCCGCGGCAATGCGCCGACCTGCAGGAAGCGTGGCAGGCGGGCGATGTTGCCACCGTGGGCCGGTTGCGCGACCGTCTGGCACCGTTGCACCGGGCGCTGTTCCTGGAAAGCAGCCCGGCGCCGGTGAAGTATGCATGCTCGGTGCTGGGCAAGGCGCCGGCCCGCGTGCGCCTGCCGCTGGTGGAGCCGTCCGACGCGACCAAAGAGCGTGTCCGCGAGGCCATGCGCCATGTCGGCGTGATCAACTAGCCGCGGACAGCAACCATGGCAGCGCGGGGGCCGAACGGCCGTTTGGTGGCACAGAACCGACGGGCGCGGCACGACTACTTCATCGACGAGAACCTGGAAACCGGCGTCATCCTGACCGGCACCGAGGTGAAGTCGCTGCGCGATGGGCGGGCAAGCCTGCAGGACAGCTATGCCGGCGAGCAGGCGGGCGAGCTGTTCCTGTTCAACGCCTATATCCCCGAGTATCGGGCAGCCAACCGCTTCAATCATGAGACGCGGCGGCCGCGCAAGCTGCTGGTGCATCGGCGTGAGCTGAACAAGCTCTTGGGCGCGGTGCGGCGCGAAGGCGTCACGCTGGTGCCGCTGTCGATCTATTTCAACAGCCGCGGCATCGCCAAGGTCGATCTCGGCCTCGCCCGCGGCAAGCGCAAATACGACAAGCGGGAAACGGAAAAGACGCGCGACTGGAACCGCGAGAAGGCGCGCTTGATGCGCGACAAAGGCTGATCCGCGCCGGCCCCCTCTCAGCCACTGACCGTACTCTCAAGATCCGAGCTGACTCCGCACCTCTGCGAAGACGGCTTCGAACATGGGCACCGTCAGCTTGCCGGTGTTCGTGTTGTATCGTGAGCAGTGATAGCTGTCCGCGAGCAGCAGGCCGTCGGGCAGCCGATGGACCGTGCCGTGGGCGAACGGCCACCGGGCCGCGACTAGTGCCTTGGCCGCCAGCACAGCGCGGTGTGCGACCTGACCAAGGGCAACGATAGCCCTGAGGCCGGCCATTTGGTCCATTTCCGCCGTCAGGAAGGGACGGCAGGCCACAATCTCGCCTGTCGTCGGCTTGTTCTCAGGCGGCACGCACCGGACGGCGTTGGTGATGCGGCAACCGGTAAGCCGCAGGCCGTCATCGGCCTCTGCGCCGTACGTTCCCTGTGCGAACCCGAATTTCAGCAAGGTGGGGTACAGCAGGCCACCGGCGTGATCGCCGGTGAAGGGGCGACCGGATCTGTTCGCTCCATGGAGCCCGGGCGCCAGCCCGACAATGAGAACCGGAACGTCAGTGGCGCCAAAAGAGGGCACCGGGCCGTTGTGGTAGCCCGGCAGGGAGTCCCGGTTGGCCTCGCGAAATCGGACCAGCCGCGGGCAGAGCGGACACTCCGGTTCGGGTTCCGCCGACGATCGCGGCAGGCCTCCGATCACGCCGGGGCGCGGTAATAGGCGACGCCTTCGTCGCCGTCTTCCTCCTCCTCCTCATCATCGTCGCCGTCTTCGCGATGCATCATCTCGCCATTGCGCGGTGCTGGATGGCGGTCGGCCATGTTCCGCTGGATGTGAGGGGCCAGTTCCAGAAGCTCGATGAAGTTGTCGGCCTGCCGCCGCAATTCGTCAGCGACCATGGGCGGCTGCGACCGGATGGTGCTGACCACTGTCACGCGTACACCCTTGCGCTGCAGCGTTTCCACCAGCCGCCGGAAATCCCCGTCACCGGAAAACAGCAGGATATGATCGACCTTGTCCGCCATCTCCAAGGCGTCGAGGGCCAGGTCGATATCGACGCTGCCCTTGGCTTTGCGGCGGCCTTGTGCGTCCGTGTACTCCCGGATCGGCTTGGTGACCATCGTGTACCCGTTATAGTCCAACCAGTCGATCAATGGACGGATCGGCGAGTACTCCTGATCTTCAATCAACGTTGTGTAGTAGAACGCTCGGATAAGTCTCCCCTTCTTAGCGAACAGCTCAAGCAGCCGTTTATAGTCGACGTCGAATTGCAGAGAGCGCGCTGCGGCGTAAAGATTGGCCCCGTCTATGAAAAGCGCAAGCCGTTCTTCTTTGTAGAAAATCATCCTCTTGTCCTTATTGCGAACGAAAGCCATAACCTGGCCCGAAAGCGTCGCTACCGGGTTTATGACACAAAGTCAATGCGGTGATGATGTGCGATCCGTGCGTATACGGCGTACATGTGCGGTCATGCACGATACATCGCGCCAGCCCGCTTGCACCAGCATCCACCGCCCCATATAGATAGGGGCTTATTGTGCTTGAACATGGAGTCGTTTGACTATGGCGCGTGTAACGGTTGAGGATTGTGTCCTCAAAGTGCCGAACCGGTTTGATTTGGTGATGATGTCAGCGCAGCGTGCACGCGAGGTTTCGGCGGGCGCCACTCTGACGCTTGATCGCGATAACGACAAGAACCCCGTCGTCGCGCTGCGCGAGATCGCAGCCGAGACGGTCACCCTGGACGGACTCAAGGAAAGCCTGATCCGGGGCCACCAGCGGCATAGCAGCCTGGAAGAGGAAGAGCCCGAAGAGGTCATCGAACTGATGGCCGGCGAGCGCGAGGGCGCGGAAGGCCTGGGCCCCACCTTTGGTGCCGAACCTGAGGACACCGCGGAGACGGCTCAGGCGGATGACAACGGTGCCGACGACGGCGGTGAAGCCGAAGGGTTCGAAGACGTCGATCTGGAAGCGATGGAAGAACCGGACGACGGCATGTTGCGCGATGCGATCGGAGACGGCGGAGACGAAGAACCGCTGTCATAAGGCATTCGGGCGATCGGTTCTCTTGCGCGTTGATGTGCAGCCGACTGATGGCGGGCGGAGGCGGCGCCCGGAAGCGGGCTTTGCGTCATGATCCGGCAATACGAACTGGTCGAGCGCGTAAAGTCCTATGATCCGAATGCGGATGAGGATCTGATCAACCGCGCCTACGTCTTTTCGATGAAGGCGCACGGCACGCAGACACGCGCATCGGGCGATCCCTACTTCCTCCACCCGCTGGAGGTGGCGGGCATTCTGGCGGACATGAAGCTGGATGCCCGGTCCATCGTCACCGGACTGTTGCATGACACGGTGGAAGACACCGTGGCCACGCTGGACGACCTTGGCGGCCAGTTCGGGCCGGAGGTTGCCCAGCTTGTCGACGGCGTCACCAAGCTGTCGAAGCTGGAGCTCGCCGGAGACAAGTCGGAGCAAGCGGAGAACTTCCGCAAGCTCGTGCTGGCGATGTCGAAAGACATCCGGGTCCTGCTGGTGAAACTCGCCGATCGTCTGCACAACATGCGCACGCTCGGCGCGTTTACGAACATCGAAAAGCAACGCCGCATCGCCCGCGAGACCCTTGAGATCTATGCCCCGCTGGCGGAGCGGATCGGCATTCATGAGATGAAGGACGAGCTGGAAGACCTCGCCTTCACCTATCTTAACGGCGACGCGCGCGAGAGCATCGTCCGTCGGCTGGCCCAGCTGCGCAAGGACGACAAGGACACCATCGCTCAGGTCCTGGACGAGCTGCGTGAGGTCCTGAACGAGAGCGGGATCGACGCCGAAGTCACGGGGCGCGAGAAGCGGCCATACTCCATCTGGCGCAAGATGATGGTGCGGAATGTCGACTTCGAGCAGATGGCTGACATCATGGCATTCCGGGTCTTCGTCGACAGCGTCGGCGACTGTTATCAGGTGCTGGGCCTGATCCACGGCCGCTACGCATCGCTGCCCGGCCGGTTCAAGGACTATATCTCCACACCGAAACCGAACGGGTACCAGTCGCTGCACACCGCCGTCATCGGACCCTTCCGCCAGCGGATCGAGGTTCAGATCCGTACGCGCGAGATGCACGAGGTGGCGGAACTCGGCGTGGCGGCCCACTGGGTCTACAAGCAGGGCAAGGCCAACGGGCACGGCTATCCCACCGAGTACCGGTGGCTGCGCGAACTGCTGGAGATCCTGGAGAATGCGCAGAAGCCCGAGGAGTTCTTGGAGCACACCAAGCTTGAGCTGTTCCAGGACCAGGTCTTCTGCTTCACGCCGAAGGGCATGGTGATCGCGTTGCCGCAAGGCGCGACGCCCGTGGACTTCGCCTATGCGGTTCACACACAGGTGGGCGACACCTGCGTCGGCGCCAAGGTGAACGGCCGCATGGTCACCCTGCGCAATGTGCTGGAAAACGGCGATCAGGTTGAGATCGTCACCTCACGCACGTCCACCCCCTCCCCGGAATGGGAGCGCTTCGTCGTCACCGGAAAGGCGCGTGCGCGCGTGCGCCGGTTCGTACGGCTACAGCAGCGCAGCCAGTACGCATCGCTTGGCCGTACCATGCTGCAGAAGGCGTTCCGGCAAGAGGGCTACGATTTCACCGAGCGGGCGCTTGAGGCTGTCTTGAAGAGTTTCAAGGTCGCCCATGTGGACGATGTCTATGCCAATGTCGGTTCCGGCATCACGCCGGCCAGAGAGGTTTTCAACGCCGTCTATCCGCAGCACCGTTTCGCCAAGCAGGACGGCGACGGCAAGGTCGTGCCGCTGGGCCGCACGCGCCAGCGAGAGACCCGCGGGCATGACCATGCCGTTCCCATCGAGGGGCTCATTCCCGGGATGGCGGTGCACTATGCCCGGTGCTGTCATCCCATCCCCGGCGATCGCATCGTCGGCATCGTGACCACGGGCAAGGGCGTCACCATCCACACGATCGACTGCGAGACGCTGGACAGCTTCTACGACCAGCCGGAACGCTGGATCGATGTGAGCTGGGGGCCCGAGGCCGGCGGCATCGACGACCATGTCGGGCGCATCAAAGCGGTCATCGCCAATGAGCCCGGGTCGCTGGGCACGCTGACCACCGTGATCGGCAAGAACGGCGGCAACATCAACAATCTGAAGATCACGCACCGGTCCACCGACTTCTTCGAGATCATGGTGGACATTGCGGTCTCGGATGTGCGGCACCTCGCCAACATCGTTGCGGCCTTGCGGGCAACGCCCGTAATCAGCAATGTCGACCGCGCCCGCAACGGCTGACGGCAGCGCGGGACGGTGGGGCGCAAGACAGTGGCTACGGTTCTTCCCGACGATCTGGTGTTGAAGCGCGTCTATGCCCGCGCCGGAGACCGCAATGCCCAATACGAACTGGGCCGGCATTTCGCGCTGGGCGACCGTGTGCCGCGGGACCATGCGGAGGCAGCGAAGTGGCTGCGTCGCGCCGCGGAGAATGGGCATCCCGCCGCCCAGGTGGAACTGGCGATGCTGCACAGCGATGGGCTCGGCGTGGATCGCGACGCCAACGCTGCGGCCACTTGGCTGAGGAAGGCGAGCGCGCAGGGCCACGAACTCGCTGCGCGCATGCTCGACCGGCTTGACGGTCCGTTCGAAACAGGCGCTGCCCGCGGGGCGGAGCCGGCTTCCGTCGGGGGCGCGGTGGCACCCACAGCGGACCCGGAGACGCTGCTGCAGCAAGTCGAAGCGTTGGTTGGGCTGGAAGCGGCCAAGAGCGAGATCCGCAGCCAGATCAGCCTGGTGCAGGTGCGCAACCGGCGCCTGGCCGAAGGGCTGTCGGCGCCGCCTTTGTCCTTCCACATGGCGTTTGCCGGCAATCCCGGAACCGGCAAGGAGACCGTGGCGCGGCTGCTGGCCCGGATCTATGGCGGATTGGGGATCCTGCGCAAGGGTCAGATTCTGGAGGTCGACCGCGCCGACCTGCTGGCCGGCAGCCTGAGCGCCACGGCCGAGCGCACCAGGCAGGCCGTCGCCAAAGCGCTGGACGGCGTTCTCTATGTCGACGACGCCCACCAGATCCATCAGCCGGACGATCCGAGCGATTTCGGCAACGAAGTCTTCGATACACTGGTCGGGGCCATGGACGAACGGCAGGGGCGCCTGGTCGTCATCCTGGCGGGCACCGAAGACGGGCTGCGCCGACTTTTCGACGCGAAGCCGGCCCTTTCGGCCCGGTTCGCTCGTCGTATCCCGTTTCCCGACCACACGGGGACGGACCTGCTGGAGATCTTCCGCAGGCTGTGCGAGGCGGGTCAGTTCGAGTTGACCGACGACGCGTCGGAACGGGCCGGCCTAGTGTTCGATGCGCTCTATCGCGACCGCGACGAGAACTTCGGCAATGCCCGCGAGGCCCGCAATGTCTTCGAAGAGGCCGTCAACCGCCATGCGCTGCGCTTGGCCTCGGTCGAAACGCCCGATCGGGAGGCGCTCGTCACGCTGACGGTGGAGGATCTGCCCGAAGCCGCCGGCGGGCCGCCGGAAGGCACGGACCTGGACGAACTGCTGGCCCCGATCGAGCGCCTGATCGGGTTGACCGATGTGAAGGCGGAGATACGCCGTCTGGTCAACCTGATGCGCATCAATGTGGAGCGGGCGGAGCAGGGGCTGCCGGTGTCGACCACGTCGAACCATCTGGTGTTTGCGGGCAATCCGGGCACTGGCAAGACCACGGTCGCGCGGCTGCTGGCCGGCATGTACCGCGCGCTCGGGGTCTTGAGGAAGGGGCATCTGGTCGAGGTCGACCGCTCGCAGCTGGTCGCCGGCTATGTCGGCCAGACGGCCGGCCGGGTGGCCAAGGTGGTGGACCAGGCAAAGGACGGCGTGCTGTTCGTCGACGAGGCCTATGCCCTGGCCCGCGGCGAGGGGGGCACCGATTTCGGGCAAGAAGCGATCGACACCCTCTTGAAGCTGATGGAGGACCATCGCGATCGCTTGATCGTCATCGCCGCCGGCTACAGCGACGAGATGAAGATGTTCATCGCGTCCAACCCCGGCTTGAAGAGCCGGTTCGGCCGCACCATCACGTTCCCGGACTACGATGCCGAGGATCTGTTGGGGATTTTCGAGCTGCTCTGCCGCCAGGACAGGTACACGCTGACGGATGATGCCAGGCAGAGGGCAGCGGAGCTGTTCACGGAGATGTATGCCGGGCGCGACCGCCATTTCGGCAACGGCCGTGACGTGCGCAACGCGTTTGAGATGGTGCTGTCGCAGCAGGCAACCCGGCTGGCGGGCAGCGACGAGCTCGATCGAAGCTCGCTCACGACCATCGAGGCCGCCGACATCCCCGACTGGGTAACGGTCAAGGCATCTATGCCGCGTGACCGGTAGGCGTGCCGACTGCTATCCGCCGAAGATCTCCGCCCTGAGATGGACGCGGCACTCGCCGGCCACATTTCCCAAGAGAACCGGATCCGTGTCGTCAACGCCGGCGCGCCACACGCTGCCGGCCAGAGCTTCCGCCGACAGGTCGTGCGCCCAGACCGGGATGGATTCGGCCGCGCGTGCGAGAAGATCCCGCGTCGCGATCTCCAGCGCGACGTCGGCCGGCAGCGTGTCCGTGTCGGACGCGATCAGGACCGGCATGCCGTCGGGCCAGAGGATGCCGCGGCAGAGCGCCGTGTACATGAGTGTCTCATAAGTCTCGTCAGGGGCCGGTTGGGTGGCCGAGGCCAAAGCCAAAGGCGACGCGGCAAGAGCGACCGCGAGCAGTACAAAGCGACAGACGAATGCGATACGGTGTGTCATTGCTTTCCGGCCCGGATGTATTTTTCGTGAGTGTGCAGGTTTCCGCCGCGACCGGCTGTGACGGCGATCACACGCACTCAGCGCGGTCCGGCCGCCGCCGCGCCACGCTTTTTGGCTGTTGCGTTATTGCTTTGTTGGGGAAAATTCCATAACGTCAGCAACATAGAACTCGTTTGTGACTGGTTGGCGTCTTGCCACTTCTCGGGTTCGACGACGCAGTCTTTACCTTCTTGCGCCCACCGCTGTACGGGAGTCCCTAAGATGCAATGTCGGAACTTGGCGCTTGCTGCTGGCCTTGCCATGGCGGTGATGGCTGTCAATCCCGGGCTCGCGCCCGCTCAGGATGCGGCTCCAGCACCGGCACCGGTGACGTCGCCAGCGCCATCGCCCGGAACGGCAGGCCATTTCGTCGCCAATGTTCCCGACACCATCTATTTCGAATTCGATCGCGACAGGCTCACGCCTGAGTCCCAGGCCGTTCTGGACCAGCAGGCGCAGTGGCTGCTGCAGTTCCCGCAGGCCACCGTCGATATCGCCGGCCATACCGATGCCGTCGGCAACAACGCCTACAACCAGGATCTGGGGCTGCGCCGGGCCAACAGCGCGCGTGACTACCTCATCGCCCAGGGCGTCGAACCGGGCCGGCTGACCTCGATCGTCAGCTTCGGTGAAGAGAGGCTGGCCATCGAGACGACCAATCGGGAGCGGCTGAACCGGCGTGTCACCACTGTGGTGACCAGCGGCGTCGCGGTCGCTGCACCGGCCAACCTGTGCCCGGCGCCGGGAACCTCACAGCTTGCGCAGATCTCCGATTTCGGCGTGCTGCGTGATGAGTTGATCGCCAGGGTCAATCAGGCGATCCAGGTCCAGGCCGACTTCCGCGGCGCTTGGCGTGAAGCGGTGGCGGAGATTGACTTGAATGCCGAACTGACCCAGGTCTCTTGTTCGATCGCGTATGGCTATGCCGGGACGGGCACGAATGCGGAGCGCTACATCGACGAGTGCAACTGCTATTATGAGACCATGGTGTCGCTGCTGGCCTTTTGACCTTCTGCGACGGGCTGGTCGCGGGCGGACGGGATGAGCGATCAGGACTCCCAGGGCGAGAACGGCGATGTCGGTGCCGTGCATGACATCGAGGTGACCCTCTCGGTTGAGTTGGGGAAGACCACGATGCCGATCCACCAGCTCTTGAAGCTGGGGCGTGGCGCCATCGTCGAGCTTGACCGGACGACCAAGGATGCCTGCGACGTCTATGTCAATGATCGCCTGATCGCCAAGGGCGAGGTGGTGATCGTCGAAGATCGGGTCGGCGTGACGTTGACCGACGTGATCAAATCGGAAAGCGGCACCTCACGCTCAGGGTAGGGGAGCCGGGGTAGGTCCGGCACGAGGCGGCCTCGAAATGGGGCCGTCCGCACCGACAGTTCCACATGAAGAGTGCTTTGTGCCGGCGAGGGGCGTGGACGGGGGTTGCTAGAGCTTCGTCCGAACCGAACCGTGTGCACGGGCTGAAAGGGGGGAGACGTTGACGGACCTGTTGACGGCGGTCCACCGCTGTTTCGCGGAAGACTATGCCGCTGCAAGAGCGCTGTTTCTGGCGACCTGCAGCCAGGCAGGAGAACACCGGGAGTACGCGAACCCGAACCGCGGACCGCACGGCGAGGAACTGGCGACTGATGCCGTCTGGTTCGGCCCACGTGACGCGGATCGCGTTCTGGTTCTCGTGTCGTCGACCCATGGCGCCGAGGGGTTTCCCGGTTCCGCTGCACAGGTCGACTGGATTTCCTGCGGGGGACCGGCAAACCTGCCTGATGGCGTGGCGGCGCTGCTGGTACATGCCATCAATCCCCACGGGTTCGCCTGGCTCCGGCGGGTGACAGAAGAGGGCGTCGACCTCAACCGCAACTTCGTCGACTTCGCTGAGCCTCTGCCGGAGAACCCGGGATATGACGCTCTGGCTGACGCCTTCGTGCCGCCGAGCCTGAGCGGCCCCGCGTTCGACGCGGCCGAGGCCCGGATTGCCGACTATCGCGAGCGCCATGGGATCCGGGCGCTGCAGATCGCCAGAAGCGGCGGGCAGTATAGCCACCCAGGCGGCGTGTTTTACGGCGGGACGGCACCGACATGGTCACGCCGGACGCTGGAACGGATCATCGTCGATCACCGACTGCCCGAGCGCCGCCTTGTGGCCGTGGTCGATTATCACACCGGCCTTGGTCCCTTCGGCTATGGCGAGCCGATCTGCGGCCACGCCCCCGGCAGCATCGGGGTGACGCGGGCGAAGCAGTGGTACGGCGATAGCGTGACAGAGCCGGCGCTGGGGACATCCTCGTCCGTGCCCAAGGTGGGGCTTTCCGAATTCGGCTGGGAGCGGCTGCTGGGTGAGAACGTGACGTGCGTCGCGCTGGAATACGGCACCTATCCAACGGAGCGCGGCCAGCTTGTCCTGCGTGAAGACCACTGGCTGCATGGCAATGGGCCGGTGGTATGGGACGATCCTGAGACGCGCCGGATCAAGCGTCAGATCCGGTTGCACTTCGCGCCTGAAGCGGAAGAGTGGTGCGAGATGGTCTTGTTCCGCAGCCGCCAAGTTCTGCGCCAAGCGTTGGCCGGCTTGGCCCGCGCAGGTTAGACGTTAGAGTACCGCCATCCGTCGCCGATCCCCGGCACATGCCGGCCGGCGTAACGCCCCGGGCAGTCAGGTAACGGACGGGGCGAGCCGTCAGGACTCCTTGTCGTCCACTTCGTGCTCTTCCGACTCCTCTCCGGCAAGCAATGACCTGTCGCGGCTCCGTCGGCGCCGGTTGGCGAAGATGGGCTTGATCAGATTGCGGACCTCGCTGTCATCTTCGGCAGGATGCAGCGTCGCGGCCGGTGCGGAATCGGTCATGATGCACTTGCCGTTGAGCACGCCGTGCTTGGCCATCGAGAAGCTCTCACAAAAGACGTCGCCATTGATGCGGCCCGTCTCCCGCAGGTCCAACTCTTTGCCCATGAAGTTGCCGGTCAACTGACCCGCGACCGCCAGCCGATTGGCGCGTATATGACCGCGTACGTTGCCCGACGGTGCGATCGTTACGTTGTTGGCCTCAAGTGGGCCTTCGATTTCACAATGAATCTCAAGATCGTCCGGCGTCTTGATTTGCCCAACCACCTTGAGATTGGCCGACAGCACCGACTTGGTCGCGTCCGTCATGCCTGGTCTCCGATTTGTTTCGCGTCTTCCGCGTCTGCATACCCTATGGCAGAGCCCGGCGCTTCTGTCTTTCACGGCGATCCGCCGCCATCCTGCGATCACCTATCGGTGCGCCTGACCTGGACTATTGGCCATTTGCCTACTGCGTTGCACCGGGTCTGGTCAAGCAATTGCCAAATTCGCGAAGAGTGTTCCGCATACGCAAGCCACACGGCGCGCTAGTGGCTGCAGACACACCATGCTAGCTTATCCAAGGTTTCTATAGGTTGAACGTGTTTGTCACCTTTTGCCTGGCTGCCCGACTTGCGGCCCCGACCCTTGGCGTTGTGGCGATGCTGAAATGGGCCTGGGTATCCGGGCGACGGTCATCCTTTGCCCTGAAAGACAATCTGCCCGGATCTGAGAATGTTGGAGCATACCGTCGACCCCCCCGCGGATCCTGCCCGTGTGGTCGTACTCGGTTCCGAAGGATTCGTGGGATCGCATCTCGCCGCGCGTGTCGGCGGTGCCGCCGTGCCGCTCTTGACCATGGATACGGACCGCATCGGGACGGGCCCGGTCGCAGCTGCGGCGCTGGCGGAGTCGCTGCAGGCCGACGACGCGGTCGTTCTGGCTGCCAGGCGGCCGCTGACCTCCAGCCGCGACGTGAGCGGCTTGATGGCGAACCTGCAGATTGCCGAAACCGTCTGCGCGGCGCTCGCCGCGCGGCCGGTCACCCATGTCGTCTACCTGAGCGCGGAATCGGTCTATCCGCTCGGTGAGCCGCACATTAACGAATCGTCCTGTGCGGCTTCGCACGATCTTGCAGGGATTCTGCACAAGACCCGAGAGGTCATGCTGGAAGCCACGGTCAGGTCACCACTCGCCATTCTGCGCCTTGCCAATGTCTATGGCACCGATGCCGGGGACGACGCGTACGGACCCACCCGCCTGCTTGCGGGGGCTGTTGGCGAGCGAACGATCCGGATTTCCGGTGCAGGCGAAGAGATGCGGGACCATGTGCTGATCGACGATGCCTGCGAGCTGATCTCAGAGGTGCTGCGCCACCGCAGCCGCGGCCTTGCCAACATCGCCACCGGGCATTCGATCGATTTTGCGACTTTGGCGCAAAAGATCGCGGGCCTTCAGGGGCGGCCGGTCGAGATCCAGCAGATGCCGCGCGCGGCCCCCATCACGCATCGGCATTTCGACATCACAGTCTTATTCAAGGCATTCCCGCGGTTCGCATTCACGCCGCTGGACCAGGGCTTGGGCAAGGTGCATCAAGCGATGACGGAACGCCGCACATGACGGTGATGCCCGGAACAGGTTGGTTCGTTTCGGTGGCTGCCGGATACCGCAGATTTCGGACAGTTGGCTTTGCCGGCGCGCTGGCACTCGCGGCCTGCGGCACCGATGGGGCGGATGCCCCGCCTGTGGCCGCGCCCCAAGAGAACCACGCGGTGACGTCGGCCTTCGACCAAGAGGCTTCGAGCCGGTTTCTCTCAGAGGCACAGGCCGAACAGGCCGCAGGCAATTTGGCGGCAGCCGAAGAGTCCTATCGTGCCGCGGCACTGCTCTGGCCGGACCATATCGACGCGTGGGAAGGACTGGCGCTGGCCGGAGAGGCGCGCGGCGACGTCGAGGCCAAGGCGGCAGCCCACTTCGTACGCCAGCGCGTCTTCCTGTTCCCCACCCAGTCGTTGGCGACCCAGCGTGAATATCGTGTCGCCCTCCTCGCCTATATCGAGCAGGAAGAGAAGGCGGACGATGCCAATGAACTGCAGCTAGCCTATTCGCGCGCGCTGGCCGACTATTACGCCTATCGCTATGCAGAGCGTGGCACCTATCAGCCGCCGGATGCGGAGTACTTCGACCTGCGTTGGGAAGACGTGCCGGCCGCCGCGCTCACGGGCACGTTGATGCTGATTTACGGCTTCACGATCGCCACGTCGTGATCGGCGCCAGCACAGCGTCGGGTCGCCCGGTCAGTCCAACTCGAAGGCGTCCTTGTAGTCCCGGCGAAGGTTCTCGTCCTGATCCTCTTTGCGCAGGATACAGTTGCCCACCGCCAGCACTTCGATCTCCGTGCCCATGAAACAGCGGAAGGCGTCCTCCGGCGTGCAGACGATCGGCTCCCCCCGCACATTGAAGCTGGTGTTGACCAACAGCGGGCACCCGGTCTTCGCCTTGAACGCCGACAGAAGGGCGTGGTAGCGGGGATTGGTCTCCCGGTGGACGGTCTGGATGCGCGCGGAATAGTCCACATGGGTGACCGCCGGGACTTCGGACCGCGGCACGTTCAGCTTGTCGATCCCGAACAGCGCCTGCTCCGACGCCGTCATCTCGCGGCGCCGCTCGTGGCAGACATCCGCGACAAGCAACATATAGGGGCTATCGCCGTCGAGCTCGAACCAGTCCGCCACGTCTTCGCGCAGCACGGAAGGGGCAAAGGGGCGGAAGCTCTCGCGGTATTTGACCTTGAGGTTGAGAACCTTCTGCATGGTCGGGGAACGTGGGTCGCCAAGGATGGACCGTGCGCCCAGGGCGCGCGGCCCAAACTCCATGCGTCCCTGGAACCAGCCGACAGCCTTGCCCTCCACCAGCGCATCGGCCGTCTCGGCAATCAACGCATCGTCGTCGACGACCCGGAACTGGGCGCCGGCCTCTGACAGCCGCCGCTCGATATCCGGCTGGGCATAGGTCGGTCCCAGATAGCTGCCGGCCATGGCGTCCAGCGCGCCGTTGAGCTGACGGGGTCTGCCGTGGAACCCGTGATAGGCGGAGAGCGCTGCACCCAGCGCCCCGCCGGCGTCGCCCGCCGCGGGCTGAACCCATAGCGCGTCGAACGCGCCGTCGCGCAGGACCTTGCCGTTGGCCACGCAATTCAGGGCGACCCCGCCTGCAAGGCACAGGTTCTTCGCCCCTGTCTCCGCAGCAAGCGCGCGCGTCATGCGCAGCACCGCCTCTTCAATCACCGCTTGGATGGACGCCGCCAGGTCCATCTCCCTCTGGGTCAGGCGGTCTTCGGCCTTGCGGGGTGGGCCGCCGAACAAGTCGTCGAACCGCCGGTTGGTCATCGTAAGGCCGGTGCAGTAATTGAAGTAATCGAGGTTGAGGCGGAACGATCCGTCCGGCTTCAGGTCGATCAGATGGTCGAGAATGGTCTGGGCGTAGGTCGGTTCGCCATAGGGGGCGAGCCCCATGACCTTGTATTCGCCCGAGTTGACTTTGAAGCCGGTGTAGTAGGTGAAAGCGGAATAGAGCAGACCCAAGCTATGGGGGAAGTGGATCTCCTTGATCATCTCCAGCGTGCTGCCGCGGCCCACGCCGACGGAGGTGGTGGCCCATTCACCGACCCCGTCCATGGTCAGAACCACGGCCTCTTCAAAGGGGGAGGGGAAGAAGGCGCTCGCGGCATGGGACTGATGGTGTTCGGCGAACAGCAGACGGTTTGACCAGTCATAGTCTGCTGCCCAGGCCTTCAGCTCGTCCTTCAGATGCTGTTTCTGGAACAGCTTTTCCTTCAGCCAGACCGGGATCGCCATGGAGAACGAGCGGAAACCGCGCGGGGCAAAGGCCAGATAGGTCTCCAACAGCCGCTCGAACTTCAAGAAGGGCTTGTCGTAGAACGCAACATGGTCGACGTCGCCGAGGCTGACGCCGGCTTCTTCCAGGCAATAGGCAATGGCATGGCGCGGAAAACCGGCGTCATGCTTCTTGCGGCTGAACCGTTCTTCCTGTGCTGCAGCGACCACGCGACCGTCTTCGATCAGGGCCGCAGCACTGTCGTGGTAGAAGGCCGATAGCCCGAGTATGCGCATGGCCTGACCGGCTCCCGGTCCGCCTTAGAAGACGGTGTAGATAAAGGGGGCGATGGCGCTGCCCTTGGTCATCACGATCAGGCCGCCGAACAACACCATCATGATCAGGATCGGCACCAGCCAGAACTTCTTGCGGACCCGCATGAAGCGCCAAAGCTCGGCGAGGAAGGACATCGTTTCGGGCCTCAGAACTGGTTGATCATGCTGTCGGGCGACGGCCCGGGCGGCTTGCGGTCGATCCAGTAGGTGTGCGTTTCGCCATCGCGGCGCAGATGCAGCAGGTCCTTGCCAAACAGCCGGAGCATCAACCCGATGGGCGTTACCGTGACGAAGAACAGCAGTCCCATGACGATCGGGTTGACGATGCGGTGCAACAGTAGGCCGAACCGGAGCCAGAGCCGGTTGGCCGGTGCCAGCACGCGCGGCGTCACCAGCGCCAGCAACAGAATCAACCCGGCGGCCACAAACCAAGGCCAGAACCAGGAACTTCCAACCCAGAGCTTGATGCCGCCGATGATGCTGAAGAAGACCGTAAAGACCAGTCCGAAAGAACGGTCCGAGCTGCCTTTGATCTCTTCTTCGCGATCGAAGCTCTCGTGTGTCGCAGTTTGACGGGCCATCACCCAGTAATCGATCCAATTTACAAACGTTGCCGGTAGGTGTCACATCCGCCGGGCGATGTAAAGGGGCGGCTTGGGCCGCCTGGCATGTGGCCAACCCTTTTCAGCATATGGCTCACGGGCAGGCATAGAACATGACCGGTTCGCTCTCCACAGGTTCGAACGCATGTCCGCCACCGACTTCCACGAGAACCCGCTCCATGCGCCCGTCATCCAGCTTGCGAAAGCTCCAGGCAAAGGTGCCGAACGGCTCGACCACTTCGTTGTAGAACCGGATGACCAGTTGATCCGCGTCGTCGTCGACGATCGCATCGATCCGCTCGGTAACGTCCCGTTCGGCGACGTGGAACTCGATGAAGTCGCTGCCGAAGGCAACGGTATCGATACCGGGTCCGGGGCACGCGCCCTCGCTCTCTGTCCAACGGCCATGCTCCGGCTCATCGCCGCAGCCGGAAAGCGCGCCGAGGATCATCAGCCCAGCGAGACAACGGCGCGCGGACATCCGTCGTGTCAACCTATCTGAACCTGCACTCATCATGGATCTATGCCGAATGGCCGAACTCCGGGCCTTGGTGGATCGTCCGGCGAGGTCGGTATGGTCATTGATCGCCGACGATACCCAGCGAAACCACGGATACGAGGATTGCCGCATCGGGGCCGCCCGGAACCGCCCGAATACCGATGCGGTTGGGTAAGGTAGGGGCGGACTGCGGCACCGTCCACCGGAACCGGAACGACTGGAATGCCGTGTCGGGCGCGAAACGCCGCCAGCCGCTGTCGAATTCCGCCCCGATGGTGACGACAGTTGCGACGTGGATAGTGCCCTGTGTCGTACCTTCCGGCACGCGGGCCCGCACCGTCACCTCGATCTCACGGCCGGCATAGCGGTCGACTATGGCGGCGGGCACCGGAACGAAGACGCCGTCCATGGGTTCGGGGACCGCCGTCGGGTCGCTGCTGCGCAACCGCACGGCGGCGCGGCGGCCGTCTGAAACCGCCGCACCCTCGATCGCGTTTCCGGGCGCTGGGACCCATTGGCCGAATCCGTCCGCATCGAATCCGATCTCGTAGACCGGCGGCACCGGCAGCAGCGGCGTCGGCGGCGTGTCGATCATGGGCGACAGGTTGGGCGGCGGCGGCGGCTGGCGGGCGGTGACCACGGTCACGTCTTCGCCCTGCGGTGTCCGCGGAACCGCGGCCAGCTGCGGCGGCTCCGGCGGCTGGCGGGCTTCGATCATGCTGAGCGGAGGTCGGGCAGCGCTGGCTTCGGCCTCGCCCCCGAAGAAGCTGGGCGTTTCTGGCGGCATCGGCTCCGGCTCTCCCGATCCGCAGCCCGTCAGCAGGAACGCGCCGAGCAAGGCGATCGCAGGAACGGGGCGGTTTCGCTTCGTCATCACAGCCGCCGCACCAGGATCTCGGCGATCTCTGCGTCGGTCAGCTCTAGCGGGTTGGTCTTCATGCTGCCGCCGCGGCAGCCGGCGACGATCCGCGCGATGTCCGCATCGCCGATGCCGAAGGCGTGGAGTTGCGGCAGCTCCAGGCACTCGATCCAGTCCCGCAGCAGGTCGGCAAGGCCGGCCTCCGGCCGGCGGGCATCCCGCGCTTCAGGGACCAGCAGCCGGGCCACTCGCGCATACTTGTCGACCGACGGATGCCCGGGCGCGCGCGCCTTCAGGGCGCGGATGTTCATGGCGGTCGCTTCGGCCACCAGGGTGCCGCACACCACGCCGTGCGGGATGGGAAAGTATGCGCCCAACGGCGAGGCCAGCCCATGGACGGCCCCCAGACCGGCCTGGGCCAGCACGATGCCGGAGGTGAGCGAGGCATAGGCCAATAGGCTGCGACCGGCCGTGGCTGCCGGCTCCTCCCCCCGCCAGGCATCGAAGAAGCCGCGGGCGAACGCCTCCAGCCCCGACCAGGCCAGGCCGTCGGTGAACGGGTTGGCATTCGCCGAGGTATAGGCTTCCAAGAGCTGGGTGAATGCGTCCATGCCGTTGGCCGCGATCTGCGGCTTTGGGCAACTGGTCAGCAGGTCCGGGTCGACGATCGCCGCCTGCGCCACCAGCGCTTCGTCGCGGAACGACTTCTTGAAGCCATCCGGGCCCTGGCGGCTCAGCACCGCGTTCTTGGTGGCCTCGCTGCCCGTGCCGGCCGTCGTCGGCACGGCGATGAAGGGCAGGGCAGGGCCTTCGTAGGCGCGACCGGCGCCAACGCCTTCCAGATAGTCCATGACCGACGCGCCCGTGGGCAAGAGGCCGGCGATGGCCTTGGCGGCGTCGAGCGCGCTGCCGCCGCCGATGCCGATCACCATGTCCGGGCAGGGGGCACGGTGGGCGGCCACGGCCTCGTCCACCAGTTCCGGCGTCGGTTCGCCGTCGACGGCAAGGTCGGTCCAGGTAATCCCCTCGGCCGCCAGATCCTGCGCCAGCACCTGCCAATGGGGGCTCTGCCGCAGCGATCGTGCACCGGTGACGAGCAGCGCACGCGAGCCGAAGCGCAGCGCCTCGCCGGCGACCTTGCGCACCGATCCGGCGCCGAAAACGATGCGGGGCAGGCGCGCGATGCTGAAGGGGGACGCGACCATCGATACGGGCCCGGTCAGTTCGACGGATAGAGCGCCCTGTGTGGCACGCCCTCACGGGGCTTCGCCATCATCTCCGCCACCGTATCGCGCCAGAGCTTGTAGTGTTCGGTCAGCTTGTGGCCGGCGGCGTCTTCCTCGTCCTCGAACGCTTCGTAGAGCACGAATTTGGCGGGGTCGTTCGCGTCCTGCAGCACGTCGAAGCGGCGGTTGCCGGGCTCACCCAACGAGCCTTCGTGATTCAACTGCGTTGCTTCGATGAAATCCTGGATCCGGTCGGGCTTCACCCAGACATGGACTATCGTCACGTGCATGGATGGCGGTCTCCCCTTTCTCTTTCGGTGCGCCGGCGGATGCGGCGCTCGGTCAACCGACTAGGCCATCGATGCGAGAAAGACCAGCCCTTTGCGCCGATTTCACGGCATCGCGATAGGTGCCCATGTCCATGCGCCGCGCCAGTTCCGGATAGGCATGTGCGCGATGGCAGGGCCGGTACTGGGCCATCACGTTGACATAGGTGGCCGGCGAAAGCCGCTCCGCCAGGAACTGCATCACCTCGCCGGTGCCGGCGATCCCGTTCGGCAGCACCAGATGGCGCACCAGCACGCCGCGGCGCGCCAGCCCGTCGGCCCCGATCACAAGGTCGCCCACCTGCCGGTGCATCTCCACCATCGCCGCCTGGTTGATCACGGGATAATCCCGCACCTTGGAATAGCGCCGGGCCACGGCCTCGTCAGCGTACTTGGCATCGGGCATGTAGATGTCGACGACACCGTCGAGAAGGGCCAGCGCTTCCAGGCTGTCATAGCCGCCGGTGTTGTAGACGATGGGTAGCCGCAGGCCCTCGGGCACGGCGATCGCCAGTGCCTCAAGCACCTGAGCCACCACATGGCTGGGATTCACAAGGTTGATGTTGTGGCAGCCGCGCCGCTGCAGATCGAGCATGATGGCCGCTAGGCGTTCGGGCCCGATGGCCGTGCCTTCGCCTTCCCAGCTCAGCTCCCAGTTCTGGCAGTAGACGCAGCGCATGTCGCACCAAGCAAAGAAGATGGTGCCAGATCCGTTCCAGCCGCTTAAACAAGCCTCCTCGCCATGGTGCGGGAAATGGCTGGAGACAACGGCATGCCGCCCGGTGCGGCAGACCGCACCCTTGGTCGTCACGGTCCGGTCAGCATGGCAATAGCGTGCGCAGAGATCGCAGTCGCTAAGCCGGGCGACGGCATCGCGCGCCCGCACCGCCAGGGCTTCGGGGCCCAGGCGCTCCAGGTACATCGGACGGTTGGGCAGCGGTTGATCGGTCGCCATGTGCCGGCGTTCCAAGAATGTCCAGCCTTGTCATACCGGCATCCATGCTGTGGGCAATAGTCGCTCGCGGTCAATGGATTGGGCGTACGCTAACGGCCCGGTCATCTCGCCAACCAAGCGTCGTTTCTTCGCCAGTGCCGGCACCCCGCGTGGCCCAATCTTGGCCGTAGGCAGCAGCATTCTGGGGAGGATGGCCACCATGAGCATTGGCCCTCAGGGAACGATGTCCGGCACAGGCGCCGAGAGCTTGGACGCGCCGATGACGGCCGGCCTCACCTTGGACGAGTGCGCCCGCTATGCAGAGCAGGGGTTCCTCTCGCCGATCACCCTGATGAGCCCGGAGGAGATGGCCGACCATCGAGAACGGCTGGAGGCGGCGGAAGCCCGGCTCGGGCCGCTGCACTACAAGGTCAAGCCGTATCTCCTGTTCTCCTCACCGTGGGAGCTGGGCCACCACCCGGTGCTGCTGGATGCGGTCGCGTCGCTGATCGGGCCCGACGTGCTGCTGTGGGACAGCGCCTATGTGATCAAGGAGCCGCACTCGGAGGGCCGCGTGTCCTGGCACCAGGACCTGACCTATTGGGGCCTGTCGTCCGACGCGGTGGTGACGGCCTGGGTCGCCATCGCCGACGCCACGCCGGACAACGGCTGCATGATGATGCTGCCGGGATCGCATAAGCAGGGCCGGCAGCGACATCTCGACACCCATGCCGACGACAACCTGTTGCACCGCGGCCAAACGCTGGATCTGGCGATCGACGAGGCAAAGGCGGTCATGACACCGCTGAAGGCCGGCCAGGCCTCACTGCACGGCGGCTGGACGGCCCATGCCTCACAGCCCAACCGCTGTGACACCCGCCGCATCGGCCTGACCCTGCAATACGTCGCCACCAGCATGCGCCAACTGGTCGGCCGGCGCGAAACCGCGACCTTGGTGCGCGGCGTCGACCATTTCGGCCATTTCGAGCCTGAGCCCTCCTTCGACCACGACTTCGACCCGGCTATGTGCGCCTTTCAAGCCGATGTCGAGCGCCTGAAGCGCGAGGTGTACGACACGGCGTGAGGTGTTGGTCGAAACGGAGTGACGCGCGACCGGACCGGACCGACCTTTACCGGGACTTAAGCGGTTGGGCGGTAGACTGGTCGCGCCATGATTGGACCCGTAGACAACGTCCTCGGTCAGGCCCTGCTCGGGCTGAACCGGGCATTCGATCAGGCGGACGGCGCCGCCCGCCGGATTTCCAGCGGCAATGTGGAGACGGAGCCGGTCATCGAACTACTGTCCGCCGAGACCGCCGTAAAGGCCAATGCCGCAGTGATCCGCACCGCTGACGAGATGCAAGAGCGCATGCTCGACATTCTTGCCTAGGCGACAGCGACCATCGGGGGCTGACTGCCCTGCTGTTCTCAGACGCCGTCCCGCGGGTAGTAGCTCTAGGCTGTCAGTGGTCGCCGCCCGGTGAGGGGGCGATCCTGCCGCCCGAGATCGTCGCCGCCAGGCGAAGTCAACAACAACGCGCGTTATCTATTCCTGCGTATGTTCCGGCGCCGGTTCGCCGTTGCGGAAAGCCAGGCTGCCAGGATGCCAGTCGAGCGCCGGTGGCGTCGCTGCGTCATCATCCGCCGCGTTCAGATTGCTATGAGACAAGGCGGCGGAGACCAGCCAGGCGTGGCGATCGGGAAAGTCGCGGCGGGCGACCAACAGGCGATTGTCGAGGCGCACAAGCAAGCTGAGTTCGACCGCGCCATAGGGTGCGAAATCGCCGACGCCGGCCAGCATCGCGGCGGCGTCGGCCTCGTCCAGGATCGCAACCTGCAGCTGGTCGGTGCCGAGCAGGCTGGCCAGGCGCCCTGCGAAGCGTGCCCGCGCGATCCGCGCACTAGCCTCCGGAAGATGCTCGTCAAGCGTCGCCACGACCAACTGCGCCAGTTCGTACGTGCGCGGGTCGTCGCGATGACAGCCGATCACCAGATGCTCCATACGGTAGACGACCCACTGCCCATAGGGCGTGTGACCGCCGAGGGCGAGGCCCGCGGCGGTCACGGCTGCCAGCTTCAGAACATCGCGCCGGCTCATTCAGCGAACACGTCCAGGTTGAGCACCGCGGTCATGACGTAGTTGGGCACGTCGACGACCTGGCCGACGCGCAGGTCCACGGCCACGCTTGCGAGGATGTACGCCTGCTCTGCGCTCAACCCGTGTTCACGCTGGATGTAGTCGATCATGCCGATCAGCGCATTGCGGGCGGCCAGTGTTAGGTCCTCCGACAGGTTGGCCAGGTTCTCGATCTTCTCGCTTTCCAGATAGGTGTGCGGCGGCGGCACCTCGCCCACTTCCTTCAGCGGAAGGCCGATGGTCTGATAGAAGGCGGTTGGCTCCATGTCCCGGATCTGCGTGCCGCCTTCGACTTCAGGCGACGTGATGACCGTGCCCATGCCGGCGCGGATCTCGGTGGTCACCGTGACCACCGCGCCCATCTCGATGGCGGTGCCGGACACTTCGCCATCGCCCTGGGCGTAGTGCACGTCGCCGACGAACAGGCCGCAGCCGTCGATGAAGCATGGCAACAGCAGAGTCGTGCCGATCTGCATCTGCTGCACGTCCATGTTGCCGCCATTCTCGCGCGGCGGGATGGTGCGCAAGCAGGCGTCGCTATGAGAGCCGTCTGGTCCGCACACCGCCGTCGGCAGAGCGCCGATGGGCTCAGGCGGCAGCGCAATGCCGCCGACCGCGGCAAGTGCGGCCTCCCGCTCCAGCCAAGCCGCCACTTCCGGCTCGCCGGGCAGCACACCGACGGAACCCATGAATGCCTCATAGGGTATGCGCACGCCCGGCATGTCGTCCGATTCAGCGTGGGTGCGCGAAAGCCGCCAGTTGACCAGGAACGGCTCGGTGAAGATGTCGCGCAGGAACCCGAAGCCGGGAACGATGACGGTGTAGCCGTACTCGTCGGGGTCGATGTCAACCAGCGTCACCGCCAGCACGTCGCCGCGCTGGGCGCCTTCGATATGGACCGGCCCGGTCATTGGATGGACCAGGTTGAGGTCGAGGGCCGCAAGGTCGTCAGCCACCGAATCCAGCGTAAGGTCGGAATCCAGCGCATCGCGGGTGTGGAACACGATCATGTCGCCGGGGGCGGCCTGAGCCACTGGCGGAATGGCGGGGTGGAAGCGGTTGAAGCAGTTCGGGTCGTCGACACAATGCTCGCCGTCCTTGGCGAGGACGACTTGCGTGCTCCAGGTGACATCGGTGGTGTCGGCCCAAGCGGCGCCGGCGCCGAGACAGACCGCCGCAGTCGCCATGACGATGCGAATTCTCATTGGACACTTCCCTGTGTTGGCGCGCCCGCCTGTTTTCTTTGTTGGGCGCATCTTGTCGGCGGAACCTGCGCAATCTAGCCGAAACCGGGATACCTCATTTGCGGCCTTCCCAGCCTGTCGAGCGTGACGGAAACCAACAGGTCGCGCAACCCGTTGACGTCTTCCGACTGTCTGTTGGCGCCTTGATCAGTGAAGGGCCAGATGTTGGCGCAGTACGGCCTCTTCCGTCAGCAATATGGACGTACTGACCTCATCGCAGGCGGCGTGAAGGAGCAGCAAGCGGCCCAGCATGGACTGCAGGCGTCGGTCTGAGCCGGTCGATGCGGCGACCCTCACGCCGCCCGTCGCAGCTCCGGCGTCTCGCCGCTCAGGATGCTGCGGAACAGGGGCGCGTCCAGGTTGCTGCCGCTGAGGATAACGCCGACGCGCTTGCCCTGCATGCGGGCGCGTTCCTGCAACAGGCCGGCCAGTGGGGCGGCGCCGGCGCCTTCCGCGATCGTGTGGGCGTCGTGGTAGTAGATGCGGATGGCGTCTGCGATCTCTTCGTCCGTCACCTGCACGATGCGGGCGGCGCCGTGATGGATGATGTCCACTGCCTCAGGTAGCGGCTGTCGCGTAGCGATGCCGTCGGCGAACGTCTCAGCCGTGTCGGTCGTGATCACGCGGCCGGCGGCGTAGGAGAGGGCGAAGGCCGGGGCCTCGGTCGAGACCACGCCCACCACCTCCGTCTTCAGGCCCAAGAGGTCGCGCACGGTGATCACGCCGCTGATGCCGGAACCCATGCCGATGGAGACATAGACGGTATCGAGCTCTCCAACGGCATCGAAGAGTTCGCGCGCGTAAGTTGCCACGCCGCGCACCAGCAGGGGGTGGAAGGGCGGCACCATGTCCAGGCCGCGGGCCTCGGACACGCGTTTGGCCGTGGCGCGGGCCAGGTCGAAATCGTCGCCGCCTTCGATCAGTTCGGCGCCGTGGGCGCGGATGTTGTCGTTCTGGTCGCGGCTGTTGATCGTCGGCACCACGATGGTCACGCCCACGCCGTAGCGGTGGCCGGCAAAGGCCAGGCTCTGGCCGTGATTGCCCCGCGTCGCGCTGATCAGGCCGCGCGCCGCCTGACCGCAGCGGCAGCGGTCGTCCATGTACACAAGCCCGCCGCGCACCTTGAAGGCGCCGGTGGGCGTGTGGCTCTCATGCTTCACCCAGACTTCGCAGCCGGCGCGACGGCAGAGCAGCGGCCAGGCAAATTGCGGGGTCGGTGCCATGGCGGAATAGACGATCTCGCCCGCCTCTTGCAGTTGGCTCAGCGTGAACATGGGCGCATCTCCCCCGCGGACAGCCTTGACCTTCAGGGTCTCATGGGTGATTGTATGGCTCAAGAGAAACATTGTATGGCCGACAATGTGGCTGCCTGCGCTTGAAGGCCGGAACCCGGTCAAGTACTTGGCGATCGTCGAGGCACTGTCCGACGCCATCGCGGACGGCACCTTGCGTGCCGGCGACCGGCTGCCGACACAGCGGGACCTGGCGTGGCGGCTGGGCGTCAACCTGAGCACGGTCAGCCAGGCCTATCGCGAGGCGACACGGCGGCACCTGATCGGCGGTGAGGTCGGGCGCGGCACCTTCGTGCTGGCGGAAAGCCGCGAAGTGACCCTGTTCGCGCTGAAAGACGTGGCGCCGGGTGAGGCCATCGACCTCAGCACCAACGTGCCGGCGGAAAAGCCGGACGACGATGATCTGGAGCGGTCCATGGCCGCGCTGTTGGCCGACGGGGCCGGGCGGCGGGCGCTGGGCTATAACGCCCCTGCGCTGTTGACGCGGGCGCGCGCGGCCGCCGCGCACTGGCTCGCCTGGAGGGGATGGCCGGTGCGGCCGAAGCAGGTGGTGCCCTGCGCCGGCGCACAGCAAGCGCTGCTCGCCACGCTGCTGGCGCTGTGCGGCCCCGATGCACCGGTGCTGGTGGAGGAGCATACCTTTCCAGGCATGAAGGCAGTTGGCCGGCAGTTGCGGCTCCGCCTGCACGGCGTGACGATCGACCGCGAGGGCATTGTGCCGGAAGCGCTGGAGCGAGCCGTTCATGCCACGGGTGCCCGCGTCGCCGTGATCGTGCCGGCCCTGCACAATCCCACCGGCGCCGTGATGGACGAAGTTCGGCGCCACGCGGTCGCCGAGGTGGCGGAGCGCACCGGCCTGACCATTGTGGAAGACGATATCTACGGTGCGCTGGCCCGTGTCCCGCCTTTGGCTGCCGTGGCGCCCAACCATTGCGTTGTGGTCGGCGGCCTGTCGAAGACGGTCGCGGCGGGCCTGCGCTTCGGGCTGATCGCCGGCCCGCCGCATCTGATGGACTGCATCGGGGCGGAGGTGCATGCCACCAACTGGCCCATGAGCCCGCTGATGGTGGAGCTGGCGTGCCGCTGGCTGGAAGACGGCACGGCGGAAAGCCGGGCCGCCTGGCAGCGGGCGGAGGTGGCGGCCCGCTGGCGCCTGGCGATTGCAGCGCTCGGGCTCTCCGGTTCGGAGATGCAGGCGTGCCCGAGCCCACATCTCTGGCTGGCCGTCAGAGGTGCGCCAGCAGAGGCCGTGGCGCGTGCACAGGCGGCCGGCGTCGAGATCGTGCCGAGCGACGTGTTCGCAGTCGGGCGCGATCCCGGTCGGCATGTCCGCATCAGCTTGGCCGCCGCACCCTCCCGCAGCGTGTTGAGCCGTGCCATGGCCAGGCTTGCCAAGGCTGAAATCTTCGCGCAGGGCACTGGGGCAGCAGTGGGCGCTCGCGTTGACGGAGTTCCGGTTGTATGAGCGGCCGATTGTCGCTCGTACCGGTCACCGTCCCGCATAGCAGCTATGCTTGGCCAAGGACGTTAATCCTCCGGTCAGCGATGCGTCGCAGTATCGCTTCATTCCACGCCCAGGATGCTTTCACGGTCCCATCCACGTGTACGACGCTTCAGATCCCGCCTTCCAGGACATGGTCACCGACCTGGATCCCGACACGCTGGAGCCGGAGGCTTTCCGGCGGCTGTTCCGGTATTGGCTCGATGCTAAGGCCGATCTGGCGTTGCCGCCGGTTTCTGCGATCGATCCGCTGAAGCTGCCGCACGATCTCTTGCACCGGATCGGCATGCTGGAGCACGAGAGCGAGAGCGGCCGCCTGCGCGTGCGCCTGGCCGGAACCGGCGTAAGAGACGCGACCGGTGCGGAGTGGACCGGCCGTTACACCGACACCATGCCCGCGATCGATGAGGCGGATCGGCGCTTTCAGTGGTGCCGCCAGAACGGTCGACCCTATGTCAACACCGGGCCGATGGTCTGGGCCAACCGGGACTATTCGATCTACAGCGTCTTGGCGCTGCCGTTCGGGACGCCCGGCGGCACGGTCGAACGCATCGTCTTGTTGTTCGATTTCGCGCAATAGCGTGTCGCATTGCCGGCAGGCCGCTTGAACCGGCGCGCGATATGGTGTTGCCGGCCGGGCGCGCCTCTGCGTCCGCGTGCAGTCAAGAAAGGCTTCCATGAAAGACCGATACGACGCGATCATCATCGGCGCCGGCATCATCGGTGCGGCCACGGCGTTCGAGCTGGCAAAGGCCGGGCACAAGACCCTGAATATCGACAAGCTGCCGGCTGCGGGCTACGGCCCTACCAGCCATTCCTGCGCGATCATCCGGGTCCATTATTCGACGCTGGACGGCACGACGCTGGCCTATGAAGGCTATTTCTACTGGAAGGACTGGGCAGGTTATCTCGGTGCGGCGGATGAACTTGGGCTGGCCAAGTTCGTCGATTGCGGCTGCATGGTGATGCAGACGGAGATGAACGGGCAGCTGGCCAAGCACTGCGCCTTGGCCGACGAACTCGACATCCCCTATGAGCGTTGGTCGCCGGAACGGATCGTTGAGCGGCTGCGGATCTTCGATCTGAACAGGTTCTGGCCGCCGAAGCGGATGGACGATGCCGATTTCGGCCAGCCGACGGGCGGAGGGGTGACCGGTGCGGTGTACTTCCCAACGGCCGGCTATGTCAGCGATCCGCAGCTGGCCACGCACAATCTGCAGCGCGCGGCGGAGGCGCATGGCGGGGAGTTCCTGTTCCGCCGGTCGGTTACCGATATCCTGAAGGCCGACGGCCGCGTCGCCGGGGTACGGCTTGACGATGGCCGGGAAATCGCCGCGCCGGTGGTGGTCAATGTGGCCGGCCCCCATTCCGCCATCGTCAATCGCATGGCCGGTGCCGACGGCGATATGCGGATCGGCACCCGCGCGCTCCGGCAAGAGGTGGTGCATGTGCCGTCGCCCCAGGGCTTCGACTTCGAGTCCCATGGCCTGGTGATTTCCGACAGCGATATCGCCTGCTACAGCCGGCCGGAGACGGGAAATCACATCTTGGTGGGCAGCGAGGATCCTGAGTGCGATCCGCGCGAATGGGTCGACCCGGACGACTATGTGACCGACTTCACCGAGCAGTGGACTCATCAGGCCCACCGCTATGGCCAGCGCGTTCCCGATCTCGGGATCCCGAACCGTATGCGGGGTGTCGTTTCGCTCTACGACGTGAGCGACGACTGGATCCCGATCTACGACAAGTCTTGCGTACCGGGCTTCTATATGGCCATCGGGACGTCGGGCAATCAGTTCAAGAACGCACCCGTCGCCGGCAAGATGATGGCGGCTCTGATCGACCATTGCGAAGGCGGTCGCGACCACGATGCGGACCCGTTGCGGTTCCGGCTCGAGCATATCGGCCGTGAGGTCGATGTCGGGTTCTATTCCCGCCGCCGTGAGGTCAATCCGGAGAGCAGTTTCTCTGTGCTTGGGTGATCTGCCAACCTTCGACAAACCCGGCCGCCAGCCGGCTTATTTGGTGAATCAGAATCTTGGCAGGTGTGGCCCCTAATCGGGCCCATCTGCCATCGGAGAGATAGCGACTGTAACACTTCGACGGCTATGCATCGGGCGTCATTGCTGCACTGCAACCCCATTTTCTTGGAGGCGCTACGATGACCGTTGCCACCCTCAATCCGTTCTTTGGTGGAAGCCCCTATCTGCCGCCTTTCCTGCGCAAGGGGCCGGTCGAGTTGCCGATCATTGAAGCCGCGAAATGGCGCAATGCGGCCGTCGATCGGTATTTCTACGACGTCGGATCCTTGACCGATGCTGAACGTGACATGCTCACGCGCCAATCCAATATTGAGGGCTCCGTCCTCGTCGTCTTTCCCAGCGGCGCGCGCGGCGAAGTGGGCATCGTCAAGCACGATGACTACGACAGCCTGCGTGCCGCACCCGGCGCGTTGCTGCGCCGCTTTTCCATCGCCGGTGTGGGAAGCTCCGACCTCGGCGCGGCGGCCTTGGCGCGCAACATCGCCGATCACTACAACGAGCCGGTCGGGGCGATCGTGGCCGGATATGGGCTGACCGACGTCATCGGCGAGAGCTTCGGCGGCTGGTTCGTTCTCGGCCTGAGCAATCGGTTCTTGAAGTTCGCCCATGACTGGCAGGCCGGCAACCGGGCCATGCTGATGCGGTTCGCCAACGGGGATGAGGCGAAGGAGACCTCGTCTGAAGCCACCGAGATGCCCGTCACCGGCAGCCCGGACTCCGATACGCTGATCAGGCTACTGCTCGACGAAGATCGCGAGATCAAATCGGTGCTGGGACATAGCAAGGGCTGCCTCAGCATCGCGCTCGCCCTTGATGCACTGGACCGGAGCGACGCCGACCAAGCCATCAAGGCCAGGGCGAAGCAGATGCGCATTGTCACAGTTGGAGCCGTGGTCGAAATGCCCGCCGGCTATGACAATGCAACTCAGTTCCTGGGCCAGATTGATTGGCTCGGCCTGGTCAACTCGCGCCGTGGCGTGAAGCGCGAACTTGTGATGGGCGCTGGCCATCACCTCAATACCAACGAGCCGAACCATGTCAGCATCGCCAAGGTCCTGAGGCGCGCTGACATACTCGCTACGGCCTAAAAGGGGGCCGGCCGCCTCTCTTGGTACTGCAGAGCGTCGTGTCACGAATGGGGATGCGGCGTTCTGCAAACCCGGCTAAAGGACCCTGTAGACCTGACCGGTCTGTGCGCCCTCCACGCTCTTGGCATAGGCCAGTGCGGCCCGGGCGGCCGGCACCGGCTCGAAGCCGCGGAAGAACGGGCCGAATTGTTCCATCGCCTCGGTGATCACCCCGGGGCTTACGACATTGATGCGCAGCCCCCGCGGCATTTCGATTGCCGCGGCCATGGCGAAGGCGTTGACCGCGCCGTTGACCATCGAGGCTGAGGTGCCCATGCGGATCGGGTCGCTGTCCAGCACGCCGGTGGTCAGCGTGAACGACCCGCCGTCGGTGATGAAATCGCGGCCGATCAGCACCAGGTTGACCTGGCCCATCAGCTTGTTGCTCAACCCGATCTCATAGTCGCCGGCGTCCATCTCGGCGAATGGCGCAAATTTCACATGACCGGCGGCGGACACCACGGCGTCAATCCTGTCGACACTCCGGAAGGCTGATCGGATCGACTGGACGTCGGTGATATCTATGGTCACGTCGGCGGAGCCGCGGCCCGCGCGAATGACCTCGTGGCGAGGCTCCAACTCCGCCACCACGGCGCGGCCGATCGTCCCCGTTGCGCCAACGACCAGAATTCTCATGCGATTTCCCCCGCGCCTGCCTCTGACGGCAGCATAGCGGGGCGCGGTGCGGATTGGGAATTGCGGGCGCAGCAAGGATGCGACGGATGGATGAGCCCTATCGCCAGCCAGTTGCCTGTCTGGCAAAAGAATCAGAGTTGCCGTTCCGCTCATGGAGGCTATGGCATGCATCGACGACGTTTCCTGGAGACGCTGGTCGCAGGATCCGCGACCGCCGGCCTTGGCCTGCCGACCCGATCGAGAGCCTTCGATATGGATGTGTTTCAAGGATTCCGAATGCCCGAAGAGGCAGACCCGCACGAGCGCACCTTCATGCAGTGGCCCGTCAATCTCGCGGTCTACGAGGAGCGGCAGTTTCTGGACGACACGCAGTGGGTGATTGCCGAGATTGCAAACACGGTTGTCGAATTCGAGCCGGTCGTCATGCTGATGGCGCCGGAACACGAGGTCGCCGCGCGCCGGAAGCTGAGCCAGGCTGTAGAAATCTGGCCGGTTCCGACCGACGATCTCTGGGTTCGCGATTCCGGGCCGATCTTCGTGAGGAACAGTGCCGGCGCGTTGGCGATCGTCGATGTGAACTTCAATGGCTGGGGCAACAGAGTGCCGCACAGCCGTGACGCACAGGTCTCCGCCGAGGTTGCACGGCGCATGGGGCTGCCTTTGCTGGACAGCGGCGTGGTGGGCGAAGGCGGCGGGGTGGAGACGGACGGCCAGGGCACGCTGATGGCCCATGAAAGCAGCTGGGTGAACCCGAACCGCAGCCCGCTTTCCCGCGACGTAATCGAAGAGCGGCTGCTGGCGGCGCTTGGCGCGGAGAAGATGATCTGGGCCCCGGGCCTGAAGGGACTGGACGTCACCGACGCCCATATCGACGGCCTGGCCCGTTTCGCTGCGCCCGGCACGGTGCTGATCCAGTTGCCGGAGCAGATCTGGCCCGGCGATCCGTGGTCGGCCTCGGCGTACGAGACCTATGAGATCCTGGCATCGTCAACCGACGCCCGCGGGCGTCCGCTGGACCTGGTGGTCGTGCGCGAACCGGATGAGGGGGCGCAGTCCGCATATGCGAACTACTACGTCTTCAACGGTGGTGTCCTTGCGTCGGCTCTCGGTGATCCTGAGACGGATGCGGAAGCGGCCGAGACCCTGGGCCGGCTCTACCCAGGCCGCGAAGTCCTCATGCTCGATACCAATGTCCTGGGGGAACTAGGGGGCGGCATCCACTGCGCCACGCAGCAGCAGCCTGCAGTGTAAGGCGGGTTGCCACCAGTGTTGCGCGTGCCTGCACTCAGAGGATGAAGCTGTCGACGTTGAGCAGGCCGCTGGTCGGCCTTGCAGAGGCAGCGTGATCTTGACCGAGGCCTCGCATCGACATCGTCCAGTCGAGGTATCGGGCCAATTCGGCCAGCTCGTCCAATTCGGTCAGCTGCCCGAAGGTGCGGGCATGATGGCCGGTCCCTGAAGTGTTGATGGCAGTCATGATATCGCGCCCACTGATGCCGGAACCTGTCTCAGGCTCATTCTGTTCTGAGTCTGAACCACGGCAGTGCCGGTTTCAGTGACGGCGCGCACTTTATGAGCGCAGGCGCGGATCGGCCGAAATTCACCCGCGTCTGGCCAGCGGCTCCTCACGCCGCAGGGCTTCCAGTTCCTGCTGCAGCACCTCGCACTGGTGTTTCAGCTTCTCGAATTCCGGGATGACGTGCCGTTCTACCGCTTCCGGCAGTCTGATGGCGCCGTTGATCTCTTTACCGATCTGCTGAAGCATCATCTGTGTCAGCCTGATCTCTTCGTTCAGGCTTTCGGCGTTGGCCCGGTAGCTCTCGGCATCGTGGCGCAATGCTGCCGCCTGACCCTTTTCACCGAGAATGCCGGCCAGAGCTGCGAACATCTTCGCCGGCTCTTCACCCGTCTTCAGGCGATAGTTGCCTATCTCTTCGATGATCCGGGCAACGGAGTTCAGGATATCCCGCGTCAGGGCCTGGCTGCTGACCTCAACACCACCGCCGCCACCGCTGTCGTCCAGTTCCCCTGCGGTGTTTCGCGGGACCGGTGGGCCCATGACCGGGGTCGGATCCTCCGTCGGGCGGCTGCCCCCGACGTCGCGCGGCTGCTCGTCCTGGCCCGCCTCCGGCCCACCGGTCTGCTGTGGGCCGGCCCGAGCGTCGTTGCCCCAATTGGGCGGGATCGGCCACATGAGGCTATCCTCCTCCGCCGCGTCCTCGGACATCGGCGCTCGAGGGGTCACGCTCACCTCCCGCGGTGGGTCGGGGGCCTGAGCCTCTTCGTCCCCGCGCTGTTTCTGCGCATTGCCGTTGGCCGCGGGTTGATGGCTCGAAGTCAGAGATTCCTCGTCAGCCGGCATCTCGGCATCGATCGAGGAAAAGACCTGCGACGCGACGAAGGCCGCCTGCATCCGCGCTACGCGGACGCGGCGGTCTATCTCGTCCAGGTGCTCCCATTGCGCGTCGTCGTAAGTGGGAACGTCTTGCGTTTCACGCCCTTCGTTGGCTTCGGCCGGCACGCCATCTCGGTCCTCCGTGCCGGCTTGATACTGATCCCATGTCTCACGCGGTGGCGGCTCGGTGATCAGCGGTTCGGAGGCAGCCTCATCTTCCGGCGCGTCGTGCCACTCAGGTTCCACCCATCCGGGATCCGCAGGGGCGTCGGTCGCGTCCAGAGGTGCGGCCTTCGGCCCGGCGAGCGCCAGCTTGCGCGCAGTCTCGTCGCCGGCAGCGGCACCCGCCGCGGGTCGGCGCAGCGCTTGAAACCCCAAAACAAGGGCGCCGCCGGACAGCACACCTGCCACGCCGAAGAATGCTGCCCAATGCCAGGACGACGACGGCTGCGGGCTTTCGACAATCTCAACGGTCTCAGCTGGTTCGGTGGGCTCGACGACCGGCGCAGGGGGAACCGGTGTGGTCGCTTCCTCGCGGATCGCCTCCAGTGTCTGCTGCACGTCGTGCAAGCCGGCGCTCAGCCCGTCGACCACGTCCGTGGCGCCGAGGAGGGCTGTCGAGGCGCCGTCGTCCACCTCGACGCCGTCCGGCTGGCCGGCGGTGGATTGCGGTGCCTCGCCGCCTGCCATCTCCCGTTGGACCGACCAGGCCGTCTGCACAAGGTTCCGCATGCCGTCGGAAAGGTCACGGACATCGGCGACGAGGTCGCGGTGAGCATCGCGGGTCTGAATCAGCCGATCGTAGTAGGCGGCCGCGGCAATGACGATGTGGGCGGCCCGCTGGAAAGCGAACGGGCTGTCGACGACGATCGGGACGACGACCTCCGTCAGAACCAGAGGTTCCCCCAGGATCTGCACCTCCACCGGCTGATCGCGGCGGGTAACATCGCCAGGCGCGATAGCAGCGCGCGGATCGTCCGGCAGCAGGGTGCGGAGCAGCAGCGATTCCAAAGTGCCAGCGGCATCCGCCGACAGATCCAGTGCCTGCATGTCGGCAAACCACGTGACGAGATTCTCCGCGAACGGCTCGTCCGCGGGAACGAGAAACAGCCTGCCATCGTCGCTGTCACGGCGAAGCTGGCGGTCTTGCGCCTCGCCCTCAAGCGGCAGGTCGTAGAGGCAGAATGCCCGGGTGAGCGTCTGGTCCGGGTTCCGGCTCTCGTTCACCGGCTCGGCATCGGTCGCCCAATCCGGCGAAACGGTCAGGCACCATGCCGTGGCCGCGGTGGCCGATCCGGCGATCCAGCCGTCGAGCCGGTTGAGGTGGATCGTAACAGCCTCGGATTGCGCATGGGCCGAAGGGATTCCCGCTGCGCCTGCAACAATAGTGCCCGCGATCAGTGCCGCGCACGCCGGGAGCGCGCGAGCCCATCGCCTTGAAGCCGCATGCCGATGCCTGAGCATGGCGTCCTTCGCCTCCGCGCCTTGCCTGGCCACAATTGTCATACGCCCCTACGTTTGGTGGCCATAGCCTAAAATGTACGCAAAATACTGAGAATTCCCAAGGGCGCACTCTGCCGGCCGCGAAGCCGCCCCTTCGCTGCACTCCGCACTGCCGCTGCCATGGGCCAAGGGCGAGTCCGATTGAGTCACAGGGGCAGCAAGTTTCCTTCGTTAACCAATATTAACGGGCAAGCGAGCATGTCTGCGCGTGACATGCAAGCGGCCAATCCAACGACGGCATGACGGGACTGCTTGGGTGGACTCGCCCCTGCCCGTGGGTAGGCCCGGGGTTCAAATCTCCGTGATCGACGTTTGCGCCTAGCCGATCCGTCGACGTCGCCATTGTCGCCGAATCCCCCGGTGTTGTCCGCTGTTGCTGGCGCACCTGGATGGTGCGCGACGGTCTGTCGGCACGGCAGACCTGAAGGATGCACTGGACGCCGGCATTGCCGATTTCCGGGCCGTGCCGAGCCGCCAGTTCTTCCTGCTGGTGATCGGCCGGGCGGGTTATGGCGAGATACGACATGCTGCCGCTTGCCTGGCCGCTGCTGGCCGGCTCCACCCTGGTGGGTCCCGTCGTTGCGACGGGAATGTACGAATTGAGCCGGCGGGCCGGACGGGTGGACCTCAGGCGTTGGCGAACTGGTGCCGGCGGCAGGACTTGAACCCGCAACCTACCGCTTACAAGGCGGTTGCTCTACCAGTTGAGCTACGCCGGCACGGCGCGGGCGGGATTATCCCGACCCGCGGCGCGTTCGTAAAGGGCGATGGGCCTGCCGGACAGCTAGGTCGTCACCGCATGGCATGCCAAGCCTGGCGCACCAGCACGATGGTGATCCCCACGCCGATCAGGCTAATGGCCATGGCGCCCAGGGGTACGCCGATCATCAGGTTGACCGTCAGCGCCGCCGCGGCACAAACGATCAGAAGGTAGAGGCCCGAGCGCAGCCTGGCGAACAGCAGCAGGGCGGAAGCGGCCTGCCCGACGGAGGTTCCCATCAGCGTGGGCAGCGCCCATCTCAGGTCGCCCTGCCAGCGCGGGTCCCTGTGGCTCACCAGATCCTCGATCTGCATACCGAGGCGATAGGCGACCCAGAGGCTGCCCAGGAAAACGAGCCCCAGCCAGATCTTCAGCGGCAGGCCGAGATGCGGACGGTCGGATGCGAGAGTCGTCATCAACGTGGTCTCTGATGCGTCGAGCCGGGTCAGATCTGTGACAGCGGCGGGCCGTACCCGGCCGCCTGGTTGGACAGGCCGGTATGGCAGTCGCCGGCACTGCTGACGACCATCAGGCGGATGTGCGGCGCGCCGTAGACGTCGAACAGGCCGCCATAGTCCGAGACGGCGACGGCCCCTTCCATCGTCTGGTTCTGACCGACGCCCAGCGTGCCGAGCGGTGCCGTGGCCAGCAGAGAATGGGAGGTGCCGCTGCCCCACTTGATCCACAGCTGGATTTCCTGCTGTCCGCCGCCAGGCGTGAAGGCGCCGGGGCCGAGATTGGTGACGGTGCCGCGGACGATCACCGCCGGCACATGGCCGTGATAGGGGATGTAGGTCGTGCCGTTGTCGAAACGGATCTGCAGCGGGGTCGGGTCGGCGCACAGGCTGAGTGTGTGGCCCGGGTTCGGTGCTCGCTCGATGACAGGCCCAATCGGGCGCAGCGGACCGGTATCAAATGCAGGGCCGATTTCGAAGAGCCGGCCATTGTCGGCCTGAACCGGTGTGCCGATGGCTGCGAATACGGCCACGGCAGCGATCGTCGAACGGATGAGACGGTTGGGCATGATCGAAGCCTCCTTGTCCGTCGGGCGGACCCTGCCGGCAGTCGACAGCGCCTCGCGCGGTGACGGCGACCTTGGCTGGATCCCCGCCGGATTTCAGTGACGCCTGTCACCGGCCGAGGGGTGCCCGTGACGTTGCCAACGGTTGAAGGCTGTGCGGAGCTGGGGCCCGTGATGCGCACGCTCTATGACGCCTCGGTCTACGACCGCAGCCTGCCGACACCCAGCTATTGGGAGGCTACGGCTCCCGCCGTCGCGCCGCA
>JANQIX010000083.1 GCA_028281925.1 Alphaproteobacteria bacterium | reverse complement strand
GGGTGGTTGGGTAAGGGACCCGTAGCGGCCTATTCCATCGTGCTGAACCTGATCTCGATCATGTTCATGGTGGCGATTGGGTTTGGCATGGCGACGGCGGTGCGGGTCGGCATCGCCCATGGGCGGCGCGACTGGCCGGACCTGGCTCTTGCCGGTTGGACCGGCCTTGGCGTCAACACCGTCGCGATGGTGGTCGGCGGGATCGTGCTCGTGGTCATGCCCGGCACGATCATCTCTCTCTACACAAAGGATCCGGCGGTGGCGGGTATCGCCATTTCGGTGATGAGCATCGCCGGCGTGCTGCTTGCCTTCGACGGCGGGCAGGGGCTGATGGCGACAGCGCTCAGGGGGCGGTCGGACAATGTGATGCCGACGGCGCTGCACTTTGTGTCCTACATCCTGGTCATGATCCCGCTGTGCTGGTTTCTGGCCCTGCCGATGGAACGCGGTGTGCGCGGGCTGATGGAAGGAATGCTGGTCGCGAGCATCGTCTCGCTCGTCCTCTTGGCCGGTCGGTTTGCCGTGCTGACTCGGCGCGATGCTCGTAAAACGACGGAGTCCGAACCGTTGTTCGCACCTGCGGAACGTGATAGTTTCGGGACAGATCTGCGACAGGGTTAAGATCGTCGTCGCATGAACCCGTCGCTGAGGATTTCCCGCTTGCGCAATAGAACCGACCGGTGACCGAGACGCCGCCGCTGCCGCCGGATTTCGACATCCGTCCGGTGACCATCGAGGAGGAGATGAGACGCTCCTACCTCGATTACGCCATGAGTGTGATCGTGGCGCGCGCCCTGCCGGATGTGCGCGACGGGCTGAAGCCCGTGCATCGCCGCATCCTGTTCGCCATGAAGCAGAACGGCTTCGACAGCACCAAGCCGTTCCGCAAATCGGCGCGCATCGTCGGCGACGTCATGGGCCAATATCACCCCCATGGCGACAGCGCGATCTACGACGCCATGGTGCGCATGGCGCAGACCTTTTCCATGCGCCTGCCGCTGATAGACGGTCAGGGCAATTTCGGGTCGATGGACGGCGATCCGCCGGCGGCCATGCGGTACACCGAGGCCAGGCTGGCAAAGGCGGCCGAGGCGCTGTTGGACGACATCGACCGCGACACGGTCGACTTCCAGCCCAACTACGACGAAAGCCTGCGCGAGCCGATGGTGCTGCCCGCGCGCTTTCCCAACCTGCTGGTCAACGGTGCCGGCGGCATCGCCGTCGGCATGGCCACCAACATTCCGACCCATAACCTGGGTGAGGTGATCGACGCCTGCTGTGCGGTGATCGACGACCCGGATATCGGGCTTGAAGGCCTGATGGCGCATGTTCCGGGCCCCGATTTCCCCACCGGCGGTATCATCCAGGGCCGAGCCGGCATCATTAGCGCCTATCGCGAAGGGCGCGGCAGCGTGATCATGCGCGCCCGCACGCATGTGGAGACGATCCGCAAGGATCGCGATGCGATCATCGTCACCGAGATCCCGTATCAGGTGAACAAGTCGAAGCTGATCGAACGCATTGCAGAGATCGTGCACGACAAGACCATCGAGGGGATCGCCGATCTCAGGGACGAGAGCGACCGCGACGGCGTGCGCGTGGTGGTGGAGCTGAAGCGCGACGCCAATGCCGAGGTGGTGCTGAACCAGCTGTTCCACTTCACACCGCTGCAGAGCTCGTTCGGCGTCAACATGCTGGCGTTGATCGGCGGGCAGCCGCGGCTGTTGACGCTGCGCGAGATGATCGACGCCTTCCTGCATTTCCGGGAAGAGGTGATCACCCGCCGCACCATCTTCGACCTGACGAAGGCGCGCGAGCGGGCCCACACCTTGGTGGGGCTTGCGGTTGCGGTGGCCAATATCGACGCGGTGATCGCGTTGATCCGGGCCGCACCGGACCCGGCGGCCGCTCGGGCCGGATTGATGGAGCGCGCCTGGCCGGCGGCCGACATCGCGCCGTTGATCGCGCTGATCGACGATCCCGGCCAGACCGTGTCGGCCGACGGCACCTATCGGCTGTCGGAAGGGCAGGCCCGTGCGATCCTGGATCTGCGCCTGCACCGCCTGACTGGGCTGGAGCGCGAGAAGATCGCCGGCGAGCTGCGGGAGATCGTGGAGAGGATCAAGGAATACCTCGCGATCCTGAGCGACCGGGAGCGTCTGCTGACGATCCTGCGCGACGAACTGCTGGAGATGAAAGAGCAGTTCGGCACACCACGGCGCAGCGATATCGAGGATGCGGCGGCCGACGCCGATATCGAAGACCTGATCCAGCGCGAAGACATGGTGGTGACGGTCAGCAACGCCGGCTACATCAAGCGCGTTCCGCTGTCCACCTACCGCTCGCAGCGCCATGGCGGCAAGGGCCGCTCCGGCATGTCGATGAAAGAGCAGGACTTCGTCCAGGATCTCTTCATCGCCAGCACGCATACGCCGATGCTGTTCTTCTCCAGCCGCGGGCTTGTCTACAAGCTGAAGGTCTACCGGTTGCCGGAGGGCACACCCCAGGCGCGGGGCCGGGCGCTGGTCAACCTGCTGCCGCTCAGCGCCGGAGAGAACATCAGCGCCGTGATGCCGCTGCCGGAAGATGAAGACACCTGGGAATCTCACTTCATCATGCTGGCGACGGCGCGCGGCAATGTCCGGCGCAACCGTCTGTCGGATTTCACCAGCATCAACCGCAACGGCAAGATCGCCATGAAGCTGGACGACGGCGACCGGCTGATCGGCGTGCGTGTGTGCGGTGAGGCGAACGACATCCTGCTGGCCACACGGCTGGGCATGTGCATACGCTTCCCCGTGCCGGAGGTTCGCATCTTCAGTGGCCGTACGTCGCCCGGCGTGCGCGGCATACGGCTGATGGATGGGGATGAGGTGATCTCCATCTCCACGCTCAATCACTCGACGCATACGGCGGAAGAACGCAGGGCCTATCTGAAGCTGGCCAACGAGCGACGGCAGGCCGAAGGCGAAGAGACGGACGGCGAGGACGAGGTGGACAGCCCCGATATCTCGCTGTCTGAGGAGCTGTTCCAGCAGATGGAGGCGGAGGAGGAGTTCGTCCTGGCGATCAGCGAGGCGGGCTTCGGCAAGCGCAGCTCAACCTACGGGTATCGGATTACCGGGCGCGGGGGCAAAGGCATCTGGACCATGGAGATGGGCGGGCGCAATACGGCCATCACTGCGTGCTTTCCGGTTGCGCATAACCAGCAGATCATCTTGGTTACGGATGCCGGGCAGTTGATGCGCTGCCCCGTCAGCGGGGTTCGCATCGCTGCGCGCAAGACGCAAGGTGTGACGGTGTTCCGCATCGCCGAGGACGAGCGCGTCGTCTCGGTGGCGGCGGTGCCGGACGACAGTGAAGACGATGACCAAACCACGGCGGACTGAATCGCCGATCGTCGCCCTGGCGACGAAGGGGGGAAGAACGGCCATGCCGAGGGAGCGTATCGGCCTGTATCCGGGCACCTTCGATCCGATCACCAACGGCCATTTCGACATCATCCAGCGGGCGGCCCCGCTGGTGGACAAGTTGATCATCGGTGTCGCCTACAACGCCGGCAAAGGTCCGCTGTTCAGCGCGGCGGAGCGGGTGGAACTGGTGCGCAACGAGGTGACCGCGCTGATCCAGCGCGGTTTCGACATCGAGGTGCGCGCCTTCGACATCCTGCTGATGCATTTCGCGCAGGCAATCAATGCGACGATGATCATCCGCGGCCTGCGCGCCGTTTCCGATTTCGAATACGAGTTCCAGATGGCGGGCATGAACGCCAAGCTGAACGACGACATCGAAACGGTGTTCCTGATGGCATCGGACCGCAACCAGTTCATCTCCAGCCGCTTCGTGAAAGAGGTCGGCCGCCTGGGCGGCGACATCGCCCATTTCGTCAGCCCCCGCGTGGCCCTGCGCCTGAAGGCGCGGTTCGCGGTGGAGGAGAATTCGGTGGTGGCGGAGTAGGGGCGGGCGCGACCTCCCGCGCGGGGGGGCTGCCGTGGCTGGAATCGCTGACAACCAGCGCCAATATTGACCACCGGCCTCGCCCCGGCCTATGGTCCGCGCCGATTCCACTCCAGAACGCTTGGTGCAAGACCGCTTAGCTCAGTCGGTAGAGCAACTGACTTTTAATCAGTAGGTCCTCGGTTCGAGCCCGAGAGCGGTCACCAGCCAATCAAGGGAAGGGCCAATTGGTCATCCTTCAATTGCCCCTGATGGCGCGCCACAGTAACGAACCAACAACAATACCCATAACCAGAAAGACGAATTTGACGAGACGCCCAAACGGAGTTTCTAGCCAAGCCGCCCCTTTCTTTCCGGGATTGGGTCGAGCGCATCTTGGACACGACTTCGCAGCGTCAGAGACGTCGGTCCCGCAGTCGGGGCACTTGACGAGCGCCATCTCTCGTTCCCACGCGCAGTGTGAGACAGGGTCAAGCCATTCATTATCACCTCTCTCGGTGCGTCCACTCTACGAAAAGTATCCACTGGCACGCCAACGAAAGACCTGACCCTACAGCAGCCGTGCGCGGTGCGATCAGTCGGCGGACGCCGGAGCGCGTCCGCTTCCCCCAATCGCAGGCCCTCAAGCCGCCGGTGCGGCAGCTCTCAGCGGGTGCATCACCGCCTCAGGCGGGAAGATCAGCGAGACGGTGGTGCCCGCCCCCTGTCGGCTGGACAGCTTGAGACGGCCCCCGTGAAGTTCGATCAGGGCTTTGACCAGCGGCAGGCCCAGGCCGGTGCCCGGTTCGGCGCTCTGTCTGGTGAACGCCGCCTGACGGAACGGCTCCAGCACCTTCTGTTGCTCCTCCGGCGCGATGCCTACCCCGGTGTCGATCACGTCGATGATCAAGCCGGTGCCCGCATACAGCCGGGCCGTGACCGTGGCGCTGCCGCCGCTGGGCGTGAACTTGATCGCGTTGGACAACAGGTTTGAGAGCATCTGGTGCAGCGCCCGACGGTCGCAGAGAATGCTCGGCAGATCGGCCGGCACCGTCGACTTCAGCGACACGCCATGCGCGACGGCGCTTTGGTGGAGCAGATGGATCACCGCCGTGACCACGTCGGCTACGTCAATCTCCTCCGGCGAAAGTTCCCGCCTTCCCGACTCGATCTTCGACATGTCGAGCAGATCGTTGATCAATGAAAGCAGGTGTTGGCCACTGGTGCCGATGTCCTTGACGTACCCCTCGTAGCGCCCGTTGCCCAGGGGGCCGAACACGCGCTGTTCCATCATCTGGGAAAAGCCGATGACAGCGTTCAGCGGCGTCCGCAGCTCATGAGACATGGCCGCGAGGAACTCGCTCTTTGCCCTGTTGGCTTCGACGGCCTGCCGGTTGGCGGCAAGCAGTTGTTCCCGCATCGAGCGCAGCCGCACCGTGTAGACGACGATGGCGGCAACCACGATCAGCACCGATCCTGCAACGACGAGCAGCAGCCTCAGCTGTTCTCTCGTCACGATGAAGTCTTCCCCGATCGGCTGGTTCAGAATAATCGCGGTCTCCGGAAGGCGCGTGGAGTCGATCCCGAACCGGGCCATTTCGTTGTGGTCGAAGACCGGGAGGTTCGGACTCTCGCCAACCAGCGGGATCTCGGCGGGACTGATGCCGGCGAGGATCTGGCCTGCCATCCGTCCAGCAGTCCACCCCTGCTCGCCATGACTCACGATGACGCCGCCGAGCACGCCGTCGCCCAGGCCATGCTCCCACAAATGAAAGATCGGCCCGCCCGCCGCTGAATGGATCGCGTCGAGACTGTCGTCGAACTCCATCGCCGCCCCAGTGTGGTCACGGAGAGCCGAAACAAGAAGTATGCTCTCCTCCGGCGAAGTCCCCTCCAGCTCTGCCAGCAGCTCCGCATAGGTCAGGTCCCTCAAGGACAGTATCCGGTAGTCAATCCAGGGCCGCGCAGCGACTTCTTCGTGGAATAGGTTAAGGTCGCCACGGCAACTTGGTGTGGTGTCACAGATAACGGTAAGGGCTGTGCGGTCGGGGTCGAGTTGCGCCATCAGGTCGAGGGTCTCGCCAATCGATACCGCCTCCAGCACGCCTGTGACCATGGGATCTTCGGTCACCATGTGCCCAAGCGCACGATCGTTGACCCCGAGAAACACCAACGGGATCTCACCGAACAGCCGTTCCCGGTTCTCCGCGAGATGGCGGGTTGCGTTGTCGTCGGCGGCAATGATCACGTCATAGGGCGGCAAGGTCGCCAGCTTTGCCGATAGCGTGTCGTCGAACCTGTCGATCGCGGATGACGGATCGAACCTCTTTGTGTCCATGAATTCCACATCGAGGACGAACGCGCCTTCGTCCAATCCTGCGTCCACCAGCCCCGAGCGTATGCCCTCGATCTGGCTGAAAAAGGTGGGGAACGCCGGATGGTAGGAGCTCACGAACAGGATTCGGGCCTCTTCCGCCGCATTGGAGGGGCCGGACTGCGCGCAAAGAACGGCAAAGGCGAGGGCTGCTGCGTTGCGCCAAGCCGTCGCGAGGGCGGAATGCATCCATTTCTTCGCGCGCCGGCAGACAACGTCGTCGCCACCCTCCGGCACGCCAGACCCTGACGGGCTGCACAGTCGACCGTCAGCGCCGCGTCTCTGCCGTGTTCGATCTTCGTCGGCGGTCTTTGAGTCGTGGCCCGGCGCTGCGCTGTGGAGAGGTTGATGGCGGCTACACGTCACGAAGGCGCACCCGACGCAAGAAGCATGGCCGTTCACAAGGGAGCCGGCGACAGGTACGGAATATAAGCTGCATCTACTATCGCACTGCTACCCAGGGCGGATTGCCACGACAATTGTGATAGATCTTGGCTAACAAGATGTAAAAAGTCTTAACCGCCGTCGACGCCATGCCGAAATCTACTGCCTGGGCGGCGGCTGCGTTCGCTGCACCCTCAGTCGATCACTTCGAATGTGGAGGCTGCGCCGGCCCCCGGATCGGGCCAGCGATACGCTGCACGGCCCACCAGGTTGGCTTCTGGGATGTAGCCCATCTGGGCCTGCAAGCGACTGTCCAGGCTGTTGTCTCGATTGTCACCGATGACGAAGACGTGGCCGTCCGGCACCCGGAAAGGCGGGGTGTTGTCTAGGAAGCCCGTATCCGACATCTCAACGATTTCGTAGGAACGGCCGCCCGGCAGCGTTTCGACGTAGCGCGAAAGCTGCAGGGGGCTGCCGTGTCGGTCGGTGGTGACGAAGTCTTCGATGCGGCGCCGCGGCACTGGATCGCCGTTGAGATGGAGGATGCCGTCGATCATCTGCACCTCATCGCCCGGAAGCCCGATCAGCCGCTTCACATACGACACCGACGGGTCTGTCGGCAGCCGGAAGACAACGACATCGCCCCGCGCCGGCCGGCCCGTTTCGTAAGCGAGGCGGGAGACGATGAACTGATCGCTCGGCATCAGGGTCGGCATCATCGACCCAGCTTCCATGCTGAAGGGTTCGTACAGGAAGGTGCGCACAAGGAGCGCGATCAGAACTGCAGGGATCTCCATGAGAAACCGTCCCCCGAGTTAGCCGGCGTTGCTCGATCTTGCCGCGCCGATCGCTTGAAGGAAACGCCGCGCACCATGACGACGGCAGCGCACGGGCAACATGTATTCGATGCCTTCGAAGTTTGCGTCGCCCGCTACGGCATTGAGGGCGCAACGCTGGCGGCGCTGACGGTCCGGTTTCCGACACCTAGCCGAGCCTGCATTGGTGCCCTCATTGCCGCGTTGCCGATCAATAAGCGGCGTGGTCCTGTGATGGCGTTGCGCAGAGCTGGTGCGGTCATTCGGCGCCCATCAAGTTTGCCGCGGCGCTCGCTTGGGCCTCAGCGATGGAGAGAAGCCTCAGTTCGCCGATATCGCTTGAGTCCATCCGTCGCGCCATGGCCGCGGCCTCGGCAAATCTCTGTCGCGCCCGATCGACGAACCCGGCCGCCGCTTCAGCACTGGCGATATCAGTCAGCGCGGAAACCGTCGAACCGCGCACCCATCTGTGGTCCGTATCCGCCCAGGTGCCGGCTTCGTCGAATGTGCGCAGAGCCTCTTCGATCCGTCCGGCTTCGGCATGGGCACTGGCCACATCCATCAGAACCTTTGCCCGGTCGACGCCGTCGACAATCGTCTCCGCGATCGCGAGCGCTTCATCGATCAGGCCGTCAAAAGCCTGACCGCGAGCGATGGTGGCCAGTGCATTCCAGCGTGACCAGTCATCGGCAATGTCATCGACCAGCTGCAGCGCCTCGTTATGCAGACCTGACCGCGCCAGCACGGAAGCGAGATCCATCAGGGCAAAGTCACGGGCCATTCCGTGGTCCATCGCCTGCGCCATCGTTACCGCCGCTGTGAAAACCTGCTGCGCCTCGTCCGCATAGTCCGCATTGGCGAGGGTCAATCCGACCCACGAGAGTCTCTGTGACCGATAGCGGAACTCGGCGATCGCTTCGGCTGAGGCTTCGGCGTCGACACGCATCAGAATGTCGAGCGTCGCCTGCATGTCGTCAATGAGGTCGGAACGCGCTTGCTGTCGGGCGATCTCAACCAGGGCTCCGAACCGCTCCTCATAGCCGTCTACCTGATCCAGGGTTGCAGTCGTGGCCAGGGCGAAGGTGCCCCGCCCATCATCTTCAAACGCAGCACGCACCTGCATTCGGGCGAGATAGGCCAGGGTCCAGGGGCGCCGGGCATCGCGGTCGGACGCATCGGCCGCAGTGGTCACCGCATCGGCGAAAGTTGATCGCGCCTGTTCGGCTTGGCCGGCCTCAGCCAGCGCCGCGGCGATGACGCCAAGGGCGCTTGCACGGGACACATCGTCGGTCATCCCGTCGGCCAGGGCTTGCGCTTCCGCAAAGAGGCCGGAGAGCGCCAAGACTTCAGAGATCGCCGTGTACGTCTCCGCACGCTCGCGCTCGTTGGCGATCTCATCGGTCCGCCGCGATGCCTCCGTGAGGGTCCGCTGAACCCACTCAGCAAGCCCCGCATCGCTCTGGGCGTGGGCCAGCCCAATGAGGCCGTCGATGTGCCAGCGCCTGCCACGGATCAACCGGACAGTCGCCAACGCATCTGCAAACAGCGCGCATGCATCGGGATTGTCCCGGCACCACGGTTCGTTGGCGGAGGCGAAACCGGCAAGGGGGTCGCCCGCCTCAATCGCCATTTCCGCGGTCTCGCTCGCAGCCTCCCGCTCGGCCGCCCGTCTCTCGCGCGCAACGGCGCGCTCGGCTGAGCGGATGTCGCGGACGAGGTCTCGGGGATCGAAGGCACCGATGCGTTGTTGGGAGACCAACTGTACGGCGAGGTTCGATCCCGGATACGCCTGGACGATCCGATCCAAATCGGCTTGAGCCGTTTGCAGCAAAGAGAGGCGAGACGCGGCGTCGCCCGTCTGATCGGCTTCTGCGATCGCCTGCAGCGCGCGCACGAACAAGACATTGGCCGCCTCGTTCGTGTCCGACGGCAAATCATCCTGGGCGTAGGCGCTCGCAAGCCAAACAGCCGGCCGATCGCCAATCTGGAAAGGCACCGCTGCGAGGGCCACAGCGAGACAGACCGCTATTCGCCACCGGCACGCCATTATGGTTGCCATCGCATGTCTCTCGACTTTCCACAGATGGCAGCGGCAGTACCACCAAACGGGAATTGGGGCCAGTGACGGCTGAGAGATCGCCCCCGGAACAAGCCCATTCGCGGTCAGCTAGCTCTGCTGGTCGTAGCGATCTGCCCAATCGACGAGCCGGTAACGCCGGGTGAACAGATCTGACAACTGCCGCTCACCCCGATCCGTGCGTACCGTCAAATCCGAAGGGCGGCAACGTTCAGGCACCTCCGGGCGGGGGCAGACCGTGGAAGGCAAGGAGACTTACCGATGTTGAAGGGAACTGACCGGCCAGCGCGACGCGTTCTGAAGCAACTTCGCTCCGCTGCGCTGGCTGCCTTGATTGCCTTTGTCAGCGTGCCGGCGGTCGCGCAGGGGGTGGACGTTACGGGGTCCTGGGCCTGCACCTACGGCGTGCGCGATACCGGCCCACTGCAACGGCCTGCGGTCTACATGGAATTTCAGATGCAGGTGCTGCCCTGCGGCAGCGCACAGGGGCAGGGCACCATGGCTGGGGGCGCCGGGCAGTTTCCGATGTCGTTCCAGGGCAATTGGCAGCTCGTCGGCAGCGACTTCATCGTTCAGGGACAGATGATGGCGCTCTACCCGGCTCCGTTCGCATTCGGCGCCATGGTGCTGAACTCTTCGCAAATGTCTTCAACCATCAACGCCCCGGATGGCAACGTCATTGCCTCGACCTGTCAGCGCATCGGTTAGAGGCCATTGCGGCGACTGCGCTCTTGTCGTGCCTTGGCCCGGCGTACTAGGGGTTGGTGAGACGAAACAAGAGACCGGGGAGGGCACATGACCATCGATCTCTATACCTGGGGCACGCCGAACGGCCGCAAGGTGTCCATCATGCTGGAAGAGGTGGGCCTTGGGTACGAGGCGCATCCGATCAACATCACCCAGGGCGAACAGCACGCGCCGGAGTTCCTGAAGATCAGCCCGAACAACAAGATCCCGGCGATCGTCGATCGGGACAACGGGCTGACACTGATGGAATCCGGCGCGATCCTGGAGTACCTGGCGGAGAAGACCGGCCAGCTGATGCCGGCCGACATGGCGGCGCGGCACCGTGTCAGCGAATGGCTGATGTGGCAGATGGGCGGGTTCGGCCCAACGCTGGGCCAGGCGCATCAGTATCTCAAGTTCAATGCCGGCAAGGCGCCCTTTGCCGAAGAGCGCCTGACGAAGGAAGTCCAGCGGCTCTACGGTGTGCTGGACCGGCGTCTCGAAGGCCGCGACTACGTGGCCGACGACTTTTCGATCGCGGACATCGCCATCTGGCCGTGGGTCTCACGCTTCGAATGGCATCAGGCGGATCTGAACGCCTTCCCCAACGTCAAGCGATGGTATGTGGCTCTGGCCGACCGCCCTGCGATCCAGCGCGGATATCACGTGCCGACACCGCAGCCCGAGATTCCCATGCCGTGACGACTGGCCGGCGCGGCGCGAAAGCACCGGCGCCTGCGGGCATCCGCCTCCGTCAATTCTCGTGCGCTGCGAGAACCTCCCGCAGTTCGTCCAGCGGCTCGCACCCTTCCGGGCACAGATCCGCGAGCAGGTCGAGATTGCGTCGGGCACTCTCAAGATCGCCCATCTCCACATAGAGTTCGCCCAGATACTCAAGGGCGCCGAGATGGTGCGGATCGATGGTCAGGGCCCTCGTGTAGTACCGCATCGCATCCTGATACCGGCCAAGCTTCCGGCTTGCGAAGCCCAGGTAGTTCAGGGCGTCCGCGTTGCCGGGGTTGCGCGACACCACGGCATCGAGTGTAGCCAGCGCCTGCGCATAGAGCTCACGGTCAATCAGGTCCCTCGCGCGGTCGACCGCAGCCGCGGCGTCGAACGAAGACGTGTCCGACGGCGCAGGGGCGGCCGCCGGCTGCTGCGATGGCGGCGTCTCGGTGCCCACGGCCAGGGCTGACGACGGAAAGGCCACCGCGACGACAGCCAGACCCAAACCCATCAGACACAGCCGAACGATCCGCATTGAGCACAGCACTCCGCCTCCACCGCGGCCCGCGCAGCCTGACCCGGCTGGCCGCCCTGCTTCTGTTCCTGCCGCTCGCCGCCGCCGCACAGGAGGCCGATCCGCCGCCGGCCGCGCCTGACCTCGCTCCCGAAGCGGGCGCCATCACCGAGGCGGCCAAGCTCGACAACAAGCTGCGCTCGCTCGACGCCTTCTACAAGACCATCGGCAGCCGCCGCGAGGCCATCGAAGCGCTGCGCGCCGAGCTCAAGGCCGCCGACGACGACATCACCCGCGAGCAGACGCTCGCGCGCCTGGCCGAAGAGACCGAGCAGGTCGCGGCGCTCAACCAGCAGTTCGAGGAATTTGCCGTCGGTGACGACATCAGCGCGTTTGTTGTCGAGGAAGAACCGCCCTTCGACTGGCAGAACGAGATCGGTGCGCTGGTCCGGCCGATCCTGGCCGAGCTCAAGAGCGCCACGGCGGAG
>JANQIX010000080.1 GCA_028281925.1 Alphaproteobacteria bacterium | reverse complement strand
GAACTCGCCCTTCGCCCAGTCGCCCATGATTTGCATGGCCGCTTCACCATTCATCACCATGCCGGTGGCCAGGTTCCATTCACGGCCCGGGAAGTTGGGGTCGACATAGCCCCGGATGCGGCGCATCTGCTCGAACACAGCGATCATGGTTTCGCCGGTCAGGGCGTCGGCATCCAGCTCCACCAGCGCCTCGCGGTAGAAGTCCGGCCCGCCGAGGCCGAGCACGACGGTTTCGAAGATCGTGGCGTCCTGCCAGGGCTGGCCACCATGTGCGACCGGCGTGATGCCGGCCTCAAGCAGCGCGTCGGCCGTGGCGTTGAACTCGTCCCAGGTCGTCGGCGGCTCGGCATCTACCTGGGCCAGCAGTTCGGGATTGATCCAGAGCCAGTTGACCCGGTGGATGTTGACGGGCACGGCCACGTACTCGCCGTCGAAGGTGACGATATCGCGCAACAGCGGCGGCAGAACGTCGTCCCAGCCTTCGGCCTCGGCAACCTCGTCGAGATTCGCCAGCGCGCCTTCGTCCGCCCAGTCGTGGATGTTCGGCCCCTTGATCTGCACGGCGGTCGGCGGGTCGCCGGCCAACACGCGCGAGCGCAGCACCGTGGCCTGGGCATCGCCGCCACCGCCGGCCACCGGCGCATCCACCCAGGTGCCCCCGGCGGCTTCGAACTCCTCGCGCAATGCCCCTACGGCCCGCGCCTCGCCACCCGACGTCCAGTAATGCAGAACCTCCGCCGTCTGGGCGGACACGGTTACTGGGCTGAGCACCGTCAGCGCGCCGACGGCCATCGTGCCCGCAAGAAGTCGGTTGATCAGGTTCACCGGATGTGCCCTCCCGCCGTTTGCCTGGAGCCGTTCCCGGCCTGTCGCCGGACTGGCATTCGTTCGTGGCATGCTGACGAAGCACACCCGGTGTGGCAAGAGGCGTCTCCACAATTACGCTCGGAACAAGCCCGTTGGCGGTCATCGCAGACGGAGGGCTCAGCCGATTGGGACAATTCGTAGAGTCCCGACTGTGGCCTGTTGGGCCGGTGGTCAGCGCGCCGCATCGATGCGCCAATGCACGCTCTAGGCGGATATCTAGCTCGCGCTTTCGCCCCCTGCTATGCTGATTGATTGTCAACCTGCGCGACGCGGGAGCACCCGATGACCGAGCCCCTGGAAACGACCGAGTTCGACAGCGGCTTCGGATCGATGGACGGTGAGCATCGCGTCCAGATGGGCTTGGTGGTGGCCCTCGCAGATGCAATCCGCCAGGGGCGCGACAAGGCCGAGCGCGATGCGCTGATCGAGCACCTCGCCACCTACACCAAGGTGCACTTCACCGCCGAGCACCTGCTGATGCGGCAGTACGCCTATCCCCACTACCGCGACCACCAACTTGAGCATGACGAGTTGCTGGACCGCGTGGACGCGCTGCGCGAGATCTATGACGCGGGCGACGACGCGGCGACACTCGATGCCGTTACAAAGTTCCAGGCATGGCTGACAGGCCATATCCGAGCCTCTGATGAACGGCTCGGCCAATATCTCTGCGCCGTCGCGACGAAGACGGACGGCGCCTAGGGCAGATCCGGCTAGGAAACGCCCGCTCAAAAACTTGACACTTTCCTTTGGCCTGCTCGGTAACCGCGGACTAACGCCAATAACCGCGAAACAAGGAGGCTCGCCTATGGGACGGTCAGGCATTTCTCGCGCGGCCGCAGCCGTGTTGTTGGCGACACTCCTGGTTCTGCCCGCTGTCGCCCTAGCAGACGCCCCGGACCTGCGCGCGACCCAGTTGACGCCGTCCGGTGGGCTGGGCCCGGGCAGCGGCAACACACTGGTCGTGACGGTAGCCTATGACAGCAACGAGCAGTTTCTGCCCCTGCCGGCCTTCCGCGTGACCTTGCGCGTCTCCGGCAACGGCCACGACCAGAGCTATCACGAGACGATCACCCTGACCGGGCCGCAGCTGGATCAGACCCCGCCGAGCGGCGTCCACACCGCAACCTTTGCCGGCGTGACGTTTCCCGCGGCAGGGACCTACCAGGTGCGCGTCTATGCCGACGACACGAACGTGGTGCCGGAGACGGATGAGTTGCACGACGGTGGCCAACCCGCGGGCGGTGGTGCGGGGCAGTACGGCACGGTGAACACCGACTCCAACAACTATCTCAGCTTCAGCTGCCTGCCCAACGCGTCCGGAACCGGGGGCTGCACGACCCTTCCGGTGCTGCTTCAGCCGATACCAGGCCGTGTGGTCGACCCGGCACCAGCCTGCCCGCGCCCCTATCGCGTGATCGCCGCCGACGGCCGATGCGTCTGGTCCTGCGGCGCCGGCACCCAACCCGAGCCGCGAACCAACACCTGCGTCTGCCAGCCAGGCCTTCGAGAGGCAGGCACCGACCGGTTCGGCCGGCGGGTCTGCCAGTAGGGCCCTCGCCGATCGCAGGACCGGTGTTCTCTAGGCGGGCCGCATCGGCCCGATCTCTAGCCCATGGACATCCACTGTCCCCGACCGCATCCGACGGACCACGACAAGACGATGATGACCGAAGGCCATGTGTACATCGCGGTGAGCCTCGACGGCTTCATTGCCCGTCCCGACGGCGACCTCGACTGGCTGATGAAGCAGCCGACCGATGGCGAAGACTACGGTTATGAGGCGTTCATGGCGTCCGTCGACGGCTTGATCATGGGCCGAGGGAGCTTCGAGAAGGTGCTGACCTTCCCCGACTGGCCCTATGCCAAGCCGGTGGTGGTGTTGAGCCGGACGCTTCGGTCCGCTGACATCCCGGACGCTCTTGAGGGGCGTGTGCGCGTCCTCAGCGCCTCGCCGCCGCAGGTCATGGAACGGCTCGCGGCAGAGGGCTGGCGGCACGCCTATGTCGATGGCGGCCGGATCGTTCAGAGCTTTCTGCGCGACGGGCTGATCCGCGACCTCACCCTCACACGCATTCCGATCCTGCTTGGCCAGGGCCGGCCGCTGTTCGGGCCGCTGGACCGCGACATCGACCTGAAGCACATCGAAACCAAGACATTCACCTCAGGTCCGGTGCAGTCGAGATACGAGCTCGATGACCAAGACCGGCGGTGATGGCTGACGGGGTCCGGTCACAAAGGCCCGTCGCTCTCTGGAATTTTCTGCAAGACAATAAATTTATTGTTTGACAGAAAGATTCTCCACGGCTATCTCGGCCGCACCGCATGAAACGCCGGAGGGCCAAGTCATGGACAACCAAGAGCGTATCCGCCGCTCAAGCCGCCGCCTGCGCTCGGTGATCACCATCGCCCTGGCGCTGGTGCTGGCCTATCCGATCGTGCTCTGGGGCAGCTTCAACTGGCTGATGGCGATGGTTGATCTTGAGGTGTTGCCGGTCGATGTCCGCCTGCCTGTGCCGGTCACGGGCCTGCTGCTCGGCCTGATTGCGTCGGCGGGTCCGGTGCTGGCCATCGCCTGGGGCCTGGTCAATCTGCGCCGGCTGCTTGGCGAGTACGAGCGTGGGCGCATCTTTCAGCCGGCGGCGATCGCCTGCATCCGCCGCGTCGGCCAGGCGTGCCTCGCCTTCGTTGCCGCGCGGCTGCTGTTCGACCCGCTGGCATCGGTGGCCGTCACGCTGCACAACCCGGAAGGCCAACGGCAGCTTGCCATCTCCAGCGACTCTCTGGATCTCAGCGCCCTGCTGCTCGGCTGCGTCGTGCTGCTGATCGCGCGGGTCATGCAGGAAGGTCAGCGGCTGCAGGAGGAAAATGCCCAGATCGTTTGAGCAGGCCGGGTCACCATGGCGATCGTCGTCAATCTCGGGCGGATGCTCGCCCTGCGCGGGGTCAAATCCGGCGATCTCGCACGCCATATCGGCATCACCGAGGCCAACCTGTCGCTGCTGAAGACCGGCAAGGTCAAGGGCATCCGCTTCGCCACGCTCAACGCCATCTGCCGCTATCTCGACTGCCAGCCGGCGGACATCCTGGAATACGTTGCGGATGACGACGACGCGGCTGAGGGTTGAGCGGCCGGCATCCTCAGCTGTGCGGCGAAGGCGGCAGGCCAGGTTCAATCCAGCGGAAGGGCGCAATTGTCGATCATGGTCTCAACCAGGGGGCCGGTCCCTTCCAGCGCAACAGTGAGGTCCTCACCGCCAGCCGACAGCGTCATCGTTTCGCCGCTGCCCAGCGCCTCTAGAAAGTCGCGGGGGGTGAAGAGATAGGCCGTCATATAATAGACCGCGTCCATATCGGCCAATCGTGCCATGCCGTGGATTGAGAATTCCCGGTCATCGATGGTGACGGCCATGACCTGCGGGCCCTCAAAAGGCTCGGTCCAACCAAGTTCGAATTCGGCCCGATAGGCATCGGTGGTCTGACCGCTCCTGTATAGATGTCTGCAGGTGACGCTAAAGCCGACAGAGACATACGAATAGTCCGGATGGGTCAGATAGACACTGAGATCACTGCCCTCCCAATAGAGGCCGTCCGTATCGATTGTCGCGTTGGCCGCGGTGGCGAAAAAAAGCAGACATGCGCCAGTCCCGATCCGACGATATTGCATTTTTACTCGATCTCCAGTGATAGTCACAATTATTGATTTATAAACGAGCAACCTAAACTCCGATGAAGTTGCAGTACCAAAGACATCGAGATGCCGGGGCCAGTATATCGTCAACCGGTGCCCGGTAAGAAGATAAAGGAAGCACGTTTGGAAAGCCGCGGGATCTGCGTACGTTGGCTTACCCCAGGATCTTCAACCGAGTCACCGGCGGAAGGGCCCGGCTAGAGGCATGCCGGTCAAGAGATGGTGCATCGGCCAACTCGACCTGATGCCCCGGGGACAGCGTGCCGGGCCCCACCTCAACCCCCGCACGCTCGACACGGACATCGGCATCAAGATCCACGAACAGCTGTTCGCCATCGCTGTCCAGGATCAGCTGCAGCGGCCAGCTTTCCATGACTTCGACGATCCGGGCCTTCATCGCCGACGCATGCCCCCGCCCTCAACTCACGTCACATTCTTCCACCGCATCATGTTGTCGTCGACCGTCCGGGTGATGCGCGTCGATTTGTTGGGGCAACCGCCATAGGCATGCACGCCGATGGCGTGGCGCACGGCGCGCCGGCTCCGCCAGGTCGGGCTGCCGCTCTGTCCGCCGGCGGTGTCGAGCATGTAATAGAGCCGCCGTGCCGTCACGCGCGTGATGCGTCCGGCGTTGGACCACTGCGTGCCCGTGGGCTTGTCGGCCGGGTAGCCGGAATTGTTGACCGGCAGGTTGCGCAGAGAGTCGTCGCTGAGGGCGGCGAAGCCGAACCAGCCGACCCGCCGACCAAGATCGCCGTTGGACAGGATGATGGCGCCGTAGTCGTAGCCGACATCCCGGTTCTGGATCCAGCCGCTGACGCTGCGGAACGTGGTGCCGACCTGCGTCCCGAAGGGCCGGCTGCTGTCGTCCATGCCCGGCACAACGGTGATGCTGCGCGCCCAGCCGCCGGCGGATTGGCTATAGACGCAGTGCCCCGCCGTCATCACCGTGCGCGGCCCGATAAACCAGCCTGTGCAGCGCGACGTCCGTCCGTCGTGCCGCTGGATGAACAGTTGGCAGATCATCCACCAGGGAATGGCGGAAGCTGGCGAGATGCGCCGGCGGTCATCCCGGCCGCAAACGCTTTCCGGCTCCTCGAATTCCATCAGGCAGCTGGCCGTCAGGTTCGCCAGTTCCTCCGTGACCTCTTCGCTTTCGGGGCCGAAGCCTTCCGTCATGGCCCGGTCGATGCCGAACCCTGGCACGGATTCCAGACTGCCACCGCCATGCGTGGCGACATCGAAGCAGTCTTCCACCAGATCATTGGGATCGTCGCCGCCGAGATCCCCGACCTCGCTGCCATCGCTGGACATGGGCGTGTCCACGGTCTTCCGCCGGGCCAGGACCCGCGTTCTCGTTATCGCCGTCCGAGACACGCTCTGATGCTTCACCATGACCGCCTCGCTTTGCTTTGGCTTACGCCATGGAAAATTGAAAGACACTAAGAACGCTGCCGAAGAAACGTACAGTACCTACCATTTCCGTGCGAGCCCGCATTGGACAGCCGTTGTCGCCGCCATGCATCGGAAGATACGTTTCTGATAGCACTACCCCCTTTCTTTAACCCTTGTTTTCAGGAACTTAGCGACTCCGCTCTCTCCCCCAGTGACGGCGCAGATGCCGTTAGGAGGCACGCATCCCACCGCGCACCTTGTCATTCACGCGGCAGAAATGCCCTCCAGACGCCGGAAGTCACTATAGTCGGCCGTATTGTCGGACGCCGCCGATACCTGCCGAGGCGGAGGATGCGATGATGTTGACGAAGTGCAAACGTCGTCGTTGGTGTGATAGAGCACAATAAAACATATAATTGCTATAGTCAAAATCATTGCTGTTTTCGCGACCATTATGTCTGCCGGCTTATGCAGCTTATTTACCGCATCCGAGAATTCTCTGCCTTCTTTTTCAATAAGTTCCTTAGATAGTATTAGAGCTGCATTTGATCTGCGCAATGCAGATACAACGCTATACACAATACCGGAAGTCGGCACAAGAAATGCCACAGCAATCATGATTCTAGAGAATCCATATTTATCAAGGCACGTGATTGTTCCGCCAACGAGCGCCCACCCTCCGAAAAGTGCGCAAATTGCTATAAAGAACTGCACGCTCTTTGACGCAAGCTCACCGAGCTTGAGCGCGATATTGTATGCGTCATTACTTGTCATTTTATGTAATTTCTCCGTATTTTTCAGAAAGTCTGAAACAAAAAAGGAGGCACCTCAAGCCACCGCCTGCCCCTGCCTTCCCTCATACAGGTCCCGCCCCGCTACCAGCGCCCGGATCTTGGCGTCGGCGATGGGGCGTTTCAGCATCCAGAAGCCGCAGTCGGGGTGGATGTAGCGCACACGACCCGGGCCGAGCAGAGTTTCCGCGCGCTCGATCTGGCGGGCGATGTGGTCCGGGGTTTCGACCACGTTGTCCTTGATGTCGACGACTCCCAGGCCCAGGCCGATTTCGGGGCGGAGGCCGCGGAAGACCGCCAGCTCGTCCGCCGGGCGGCGTTCGCATTCCATGACGATGTGGTCGGTGTGCAGGCTGTTGAGGTACTCGATCAGCCGGCCCCATGTGCCGTCCTGCACGCGCTGGCCGCCGTAGTTGCCGAAGCAGAGATGCACGGCCGGCGTGGTGGGTACAGCATCCAGCACCCGGTTGATGGCGGCGGCCGCCCATTCCCATTCCTCGGGATGTCCGGGCAGGTTGGCTTCGTCCAGCTGCACCACATCGGCGTTCAGATGGCGCACCTGTTCCGCCAGCACCTCCGCGATCCCCAGCGCCAGATCGGCGACATGGCCGTAATGGCGGTCGATCAGCGTCTTGGCCAGCATGTGGGGGCCCGTCACCGTGAATTTCAGCGGCCGGCCAGCCAGCCCCTTGGCGCGGCTGCAGGCGAGCGGCAGGTCAAGCGTGCCGTGGCCGACCGGGCCGTCGACCACGCCCGGCGGGCGCGTGCGGAAGCCCATGCCGGCCTGGGCGCGATAGGCCATCACCTCGTCGAACTCGACCTCGGTGCGGATGCCCGACATGGGCCGCACGAAATACTCGATCATCCCGTTCGTTTCGGGATGGTTGATGTCGAAACGGTAGAGCTCGCCGTCGCACACCACATCGATGCCCGCGGCCTCTTGCGTGCCCAGCACCACGCGGGTGGCGTCGGCCAGCGCCTGTTCCGACGGACAGGCGACCAGCCAGTCCGGCACCGGATACGAGCCGACGACGGTGGTCAGGATCTGTGGCATGGGTTCGCTCCCTCTCTTATGGTCTTCGCGCTCACATCTCGAGCAGGTCGTAGATGCGGCGGGTGTAGTCGCCGAACGCGGCCGTGGATTTCAGCCCCAGCTCACGCGGGTAGGGCAGGTCGACGGTGAAGGTGTCGGCCATGCGCGCAGGGCCGGCGGTCAGTACGGCCACGCGTGTGGCGATGAACACGGCTTCCTGGATGCCGTGGGTGACGAAGACGATGGTCTTGCGGCTGTCCTGCCAGATACGCAGCAGCTCCAGGTTCATCTTCTCGCGCGTCAGCGCGTCCAGGGCACCGAAAGGCTCGTCCATCAGCACCAGTTTGGGGTCGTGGATGAAGGCGCGGGCGATCGCCGCGCGCTGCTGCATGCCGCCGGACAGCTCATAGGGATACTTGTCGGCGAAGCCTGCGAGGCCGACCATGTCCAACAGGTCCAACGCGCGCTCGCGGGCCGCGCGCATGGGCAAGCCCAGAATCTCTGCCGGCAACAGCACGTTGTCGACCACGCGGCGCCATTTCAAGAGCAGCGGCTGCTGGAAGACCATGCCGACATCGCGGCCCGCTTCAAATGCCTCGGGGCCATAGCCAGCGCGACCGATCACCACCTCACCGCCCTCATGGCTGTGAAGGCCGGCCAGGATCTTCAAGACCGTGGACTTGCCGCAGCCGGACGGGCCGACCAGGCTGACCAGCTCGCCCGCGCCGACATCCAGCGTGACATCGCTGACCGCCAGGAAGTCCTGCCCCCGCGTGCGGTAGACCTTGCGGACATTGCGCATGCGGATGAACGGCTCGGCGATATCGGCGCGGCTACTCAACCCGTGCATCGCTGACCACGACCAGCCTTTCCAGCAGCAGCACGGCGCCGTACATGAGCACGCCGATCAGCGAGACCAGGATCACGGCCATGAACATGCCGGCGGTGTCGAGGAAGCCCTGGCGCGACTGCATCAGATAGCCAAGCCCGCCCGAAGAGCCCATGAACTCGCCCACGATCGCCCCGGCCACGGCCAGCACCGTCGCCACCTTCATGCCAGAGAAGAGATACGGCAACGCACCGGGCAGCTGGATCTTGATGAAGATCTGCCAGCGGGAGCCCTTGAGCGCGCGCACAAGGTCCAGCAGCTCCGGCTCCACCTCCCGCAATCCGCGCGCAGTCGTCAGCAGGATCGGGAAGAACGAGATGGTGAAGGCGATCACCATGTTGGGGAACAGGCCGTAGCCCAGCCAGACGATGAACAGCGGTGCCATGGCCACCTTGGGGATCATGTTCAAGGTCACCAGCACCGGCATCGCAGACCGTTCCACCGGCCGCGACCAGGTGAAGGCGACTGCCAGGCCGACCCCGATGGTGACGGCCAGCAGATAGCCGCCGAACACCTCGCCCGCCGTGATCGCGATATGGCCCGGCCACTGATAGTCCGGCTGCCACAGGGTCTGCAGCGTCTGCCACGGTGTGGGCATGATGAAGGGCGGGATCTCGCCGAGCACCACCACCAGGTGCCAAAGCACGATCAGCGCCACGTGGCTGGCAATGCCGGGTCCCCAGCGGCGCAACAGCGGCCAGGGGCCACCGCTTTGCCGATCATCCCCGTTGCCCGTGCCACGTTGTGCCGCTGTCTCGCTCATCCGCCTGACAACGCCTCCCATCCTGCGCCGAGCCTAGCAGATTCACCGAATGGTGAAACTGAGCATGATGGCGGTTCCACGTGCGCGCGATCTCCACTACCTTTGCGTCGGTATACGAAGCCTCGCGTCAATGGGCAAATAGGGGGGAATTCATGGCTACCGGGTTCAAGCTCACCGCCGCCGTCTTCGCCGCAGCCGCCACCTGCGCGACGGGCCCCATGTCCGCGGCTGCACAGGAAGACGTCACCCTGACGCTGAACTGGACGGCCGGCGGCGACCACGCGCCGATCTACTGGGCGGCGGCCCAGGGCTGGTATGCCGAAGCCGGCATCGATCTGGAGATCGAGGAAGGTCGCGGTTCCGGCGCCTCGGTGCAGAGCGTCGGCGTCGGGGCGGTGGAGCTGGGCATCGCCGACATGCCGACGGTCCTGAACGGCCGCGGCTCAGGCGCCGATGTGGTGGCGGTGATGGCGCTCTACGTCAACTCCCCCTACGGCGTCTACTGGCTCTTGAGTTCGGGCATCGAGAGCTATGAAGACCTGGCGGGCAAGAGCATCGGCAACCCGCCCTTCGATGCGGCCCGCCAGATGTGGCCTGCGATTGCGGCGGCCATCGGCGTCGAACCGGATACGGTAGAATTCGTGAACATTGCGCCTGAGGCCAAGGTGGCTTCGCTGCAGTCCGGCGTGATCGACGCGACGACACATTTCTACAACGTGCATTACATCTACGAACGCATCTTCGGCGACGATCTGGGCTTCGTGGCGCTGCGCGACATCGGCTTCAACCCCTACGGCAACGCCATCATCGCCCACGGGACCTTCCTGGAGCAGTCGCCGGATCTCGCCCGCGCCTTCGTGGAAGTCACCCAGCGCGCCTATGCCGCCTGCCTGGCCGACCCGGCCCCGTGCGTGGCCGAACTGGCGTCTGCGGCCAGCCAGCGGGAAGACGACGTGATGGCCAATTGGGAACTGGTGGTGGAGCTGATGACCGGCCCGGATGCCGGCACCGCCCCGCTCGGCCGTTTCGACCCGGCGCGGATGCAGGAGACGTATGACTTCGTCGCCGCGTCGTTCGAGTTCGACGCCTTCGCGGTGGAGGACGCGTACACCAACGGCCTGCTGGACGAGACCGTGGTGATGCCGGAGTAGGCGGCCGCCCTGCGCCCCTCCACAATCACCGACAGCGCGCAGCCTTCGACGCGGCGTTTGCCTGAGGATGCGCAGTCGGGCACAGTCGGGGTGCGGGGCCGTACCGCACCCCGCGTTCCGGAGCCCAACCTCCCGTGAAACAGCACTTCCAGACCTTTGCCGCCTATAACCGGTGGGCCAACCAGCGCCTCTATGCGATCGTCGCGCGCGTCTCAGACCATGACTACCGGCGGGACCTCGGGGCCTTCTTCGACTCCCTGCACGGCACGCTGAACCATATCCTGGTGGGCGACCGTGCGTGGCTGCGGCGCCTGACCGGCGAGGGTCCGTCACCGGCCAGCCTGGACGAAATCCTCTATGACGACTTCAGCGCCTTGCGGGCGGCCCGTGACGGGGAAGACAAGCGCATCGTCGCCTATGTCGACGGCCTGGACGACGCCGCGTTCGCGCGGATCGTCCCCTATGCCAGCATGGACGGAGAGCGGCACGAACAGCCGGTGGGCCAGATCCTGAGCCACGTCTTCAACCATCAGACCCACCACCGCGGCCAGGCCCATGGCCTGCTGACCCAGTTGGGCCACGCGGCCCCGGTTCTGGATCTGATGCACTACCTGCGGATAGCGCCGCCGGAGTAGACGGCCGCCCGACCTCACACCGTGATCTCGAACACCACAACCGGATCCGGCAGCGCGTGTAGGTCGGGTAGAGCGAAAGCGAAACCCGACATTGCCGTCGACGAGCTCACGATGTCGGGTCGCGCTTTCGCTTGACCCGACCTACAAAGTCGCCGGGCAGACGGCGTCCAACGTCACACCGTGATCTCGAATACCGCAACCGGGTCCGGCAGCCCGGGCAGTTCGTGCGCGCCGCAGGGTGTCAGCGGCGGGTCCGCCGCGGCGGCCACGTCGGCGCTGGCCAGGCCGAAGACACCGAGGCGCTTTGACAGCGCCTCCAGCCGGCTGGCGACATTCACGGCGGAGCCCATCACGGTGAAGTCCAGCCGGTCGCTGCCGCCGACATTGCCGTAGGTCAGCGCACCGCGATGCAGGGCTGCGACGAAGTCCAACCGGTCCAACCCCTCGGCATCTAGACTGCGGTTACGCTGTTCCACCGCGGCACGTGCCTGCCGCGCTGCGGCAAGGGCGGCCCGCGATGGACCTTGCGGATCGGCTCCGTCCTCCACGGGGAAGATCGCCAGTACACCGTCGCCGATAAACTTCAAGACGTCGCCGCCATGGGCCGCCACGGCGTCGCACACCGCCTCGAAATAAGCCGACAGCGCGCGCAACAACCGCTCGGCCGGCCAGGCCAGCGACTTGGCCGTGAAACCGCGCAGGTCCGTGACCAGCACCACCGCCTCCAGCGTGCGGACATCGCCGCGCTTCACCGCGCCGGCCATTACCGCCTCCGCCGGCCCGGTGCCCAGATAGGTCCTGAGCAGCGAGGCCTTGGACCGGACGGCGGACAGCACCTCGATCACCGGCGCCAGATGGTCCGTGACACGCTGGAAGCCGGCGATATCGTGATCCACGAAGCCCGACGGCCGGTCCGTGGCGAAACTGATGGGCTGCGGCCGGCCGCTGTGGAACAGCATCGGCAGCGCCAGGAAGTCCGTGCCGCCATCGGCCGCGACGTCATGCAGAGCGGCATGGTCGCGCTCCGGATCCAGATCCACCAGCCGTCGCCGGAATGGCCGCCGATGCTCGATCGTGTACTGGAAGGGGCTGCCGACAAAGGCCGCGCTGTGCAGCATGGCGTGTTCGACCATGTACTCCGTCGCCGGGCCGCCGTCGCGCCGCCAGACCATGCCCCAGGCCCGCAGCAGCGGATTGGCCAGTTGCGGCGCAAAGCGCAGCCGCCACAGCGGCGCGCCTTCGGCGATCAGCCGTTCGCACAGGCCCTGCGTCAGATCCGCCGGCGCGCGGATCATCCGCCCTTCGGCGACCAGCCAGTCGATAACGGGGTTCGGGTCCCACATGGCCGCCATGGAAGCACCGGCGGCCGATCGGTGCCAGGGGCAACGTCAATCCGCTGAAGCGGCATGGTGCCGCCGTCACCCGCGACAAGACGGCAAGTATGCCAACATGCGGGTCGCCACGGCCGCTTCGGCACCGCCATTTCTCTTACTGGCGACGGGCCTCGAAATTCGCGTTGCAGCACCCTATGTGCAGTGCACAATGAAGCGGCGACGTTGTTGCCGACGGGCGATACGCAGAGCGCCGCACCTTTCGGCATCCCCTCTTGGCAAACGAGCGGACAGCAGCCGATGACAGAGCTGATTGAGAACCGGACATTCGACGAAATCGCGATCGGGGACACGGCCAGCCTGACCCGTGCATTCGGCCGCGACGACCTGGAGACCTGGGCCGCGATGACCGGCAATGTCGGGCTGGTGCACGCCTATGAGGCTGCGGCACGGGAGGGCACGGCCAGCGAGGGGGGCGCGCATGGACATTGGGCGGCGGCCCTGATCTCCACCATCATCGGCACGCAGCTTCCGGGCGCCGGGACAGTCATCCGCACCACTAATATCCGCTTCCATCGCCCGCTGTCGCTCGGCTCCAAGGTGACCGGGACGGTGACGGTGAGCGGAAAGTCCGCCGAAGACAGGTCGATCTTGCTCGACTGCCATTGCGCGGATACGCACGGGGCCGAGATCGCGACCGGCACCATCGAGGTCATCGCGCCGGCCAAGAAGATCAGCGAGCCCATCAACACGCTTCCGCAGGTACAGCTTCGCCGTGAGGATCGCTATCTTGAGCTCTTGAAGATGTGCGACGGCCTGCGGGCGGCGACGACGGCGATCGTCCACCCCTGCAGCGACGATGCGTTGACCGGCGCCGTCCAGGCGGCAGAGCAGGGGCTGATCAGCCCCATCCTGGTGGGGCCGGAAGCCCGGATCAAGGCGGTCGCGGAGGCCGAGGGGATCGATGTCTCCCCCTATCCGCTGGTGCCGACCGACCATAGCCACCACGCAGCAGAAATGGCCGTGGCTATGGTCAGGTCCGGGGATGCGGAGCTGTTGATGAAGGGCAGCCTGCATACCGACGAACTGCTGAGCGAAGTGCTGCGGCGCGACACGGGCATCCGTACCGAAAGGTGGTTGAGCCATTGCTTCCTGTTGAGCGTGCCCACCTACGCCCGGCCCTTCATCCTGACCGACGCGGCCATCAACATCGCGCCGGACCTGATGGCCAAGCGCGACATCTGCCAGAACGCCATCGATCTTGCACGGTCCATGGGCATGGCCGAGCCGAAGGTGGCGATCCTCGCGGCCGTTGAGACCGTCAATCCCGGCATGCCGGCCACGCTGGATGCTGCGGCACTTTGCAAGATGGCCGACCGGAAGCAGATCACTGGCGGGATCCTGGACGGGCCGCTGGCCTTCGACAATGCGGCGGACGAAGAGGCGGCGCGCACCAAAGGCATCGTCTCACCGGTCGCGGGCAAGGCGGACATCCTGGTGGTGCCGGATCTGGAGGCCGGCAACATGCTGGCCAAGCAGCTCACCTTCATGGCCGATGCCGATGCGGCCGGCATCGTCTGCGGCGCGCGCGTGCCGATCATCCTGACCAGCCGCGCCGACAGCGTGCGTACCCGCCTGGCGTCCTGCGCCGTCGCCACCCTGCTGGCCGACGCCATCCGCCGCGGTGCGGCCGGGCGCAAGGCCGCGGATTGACGGCGATGACCGATGCCATCCTGGTGATCAATGCCGGGTCGTCCAGCATCAAGTTCGCTGGCTATGCCGTTTCTGGCGGGGGCGATCCCCCCCTGTTGGGCAAGGGACAGGTCGAGGGGCTGAAGACCGAACCGCGCTTCGAAGTCGAGGATGCCGGCGGCACCACCGTCGGCGAGCATGCCTGGCCCGGGCCGATCCGCCACGGGACCGCCATCGACTTCATCATCGACTGGATCCAGGCCAATGCGACGGACACCCGTATCGTCGCGGCCGGCCATCGCGTCGTCTTCGGCGGCGCGGGTTACACGGGGCCGGTTCTGATCGACGGGGGCGCCATCGCGGCGATCGAGGCGCTGATACCGTTCTTCCCCCTACATCTGCCGCACAACCTGGCCGCCATCCGCGCGCTGGCCGATGACCATCCGGAGCTGCCGCAGGTGGCCTGCTTCGACAACACGTTTCACCAGACGCTGCCGCGGCTGGCCCAGATGTTCGCGCTGCCGCGCAAACTGTTCGACCAGGGCATCCGCCGCTACGGCTTTCACGGGCTTTCTTATGAGTACATCGCCCGAAAACTGCCCGAATATGCGCCGGAGGCGCGCAACCTGGTCGTCGCCCATCTGGGCAGCGGCGCCAGCCTGTGCGCGATGCGCGAAGGCAAAAGCGTCGAGACGACGCTATCGTTCAGCGGCCTCGACGGACTGCCGATGGGCACCCGCACCGGCTCGATCGACCCCGGCGTGCTGCTCTACCTGATGCAGGATCAGGGCATGGACGCTGCGGCGCTGGAACGTCTGCTCTACCGGGAGTCCGGCCTGCTTGGCGTCTCCGGCGTCAGCAACGACATGCGCGACCTACTGGCCAGCGCCGATCCGCATGCGGCCGAGGCGGTCGAGCTGTTCACCTATCACATTGCCAAACAGGTAGGCGCGTTGGCCGCGGCACTGGAGGGGCTGGACGCCCTGGTCTTCACCGCCGGCATCGGCGAGAACGCGCCGGAGATCCGGGCCAAGGTGTGCCACCGCGCCCAATGGCTGGGCCTGCGGTTGGACGCGGCTGCGAACGCCGCCGGCGGCCCCCGCATCAGCACCGCGGACAGCCCCGTTTCCGCCTGGGTGATCCTGACGGACGAAGAACGGATGATCGCCCTGCATACCGCTGACCTGCTGGAACACCGGCCCAGCGACTGATCTTACTGCCGAGAAGAGGGAGCCGATCCCATGTCAACCGAGATGACGGATGCCGAACGGTTCTTCGACGACCTGGCGAAGGACGCGAAGAAGCCGCTGGAGGGCAAGAAGGCGCTGGTTGTCGGCATCGCCAACAACCAGTCCATCGCCTATGGCTGCGCGCTCGCCTTCCGGGCCTTCGGGGCGGAACTGGCGATCACGTACCTGAACGAGAAGTCGAAGAAGTACACCGAGCCGCTGGCGGAGCGTCTCGAAGCGCCGCTCTATCTGCCCTGCGACGTGCGCGAAGAAGGGCAGCTTGAGGCGGTGTTCGCGGCCATCGAACAGGCCTGGGGCCGGCTCGACATCGGGCTGCATTCGATCGCCTTTGCGCCGCGCGAAGATCTGCACGGGCGGGTCGTCGACTGCTCCAAGGAAGGCTTTGCCATGGCCATGGATGTGTCGTGCCATTCGTTCATCCGCATGGCCCGGCTCGCCGAGCCGCTGATGACGAATGGCGGCGCCCTGTTCACGATGAGCTATTACGGCGCAGAGAAGGTGGTGGAACGGTACAACGTCATGGGGCCGGTGAAGGCGGCGCTGGAGGCCTCGGCGCGTTATCTGGCGGCCGAGCTGGGGCCAAAGGGCATCCGCGTCAATCCAATCTCGCCCGGCCCGATCCGCACCCGCGCCGCCTCTGGCATCGACCGCTTCGACAAGCTGATGGAGGAGGCCGCCGAGCGCGCGCCCAGCCGCATGCTGGTGACCATCGAAGATGTCGGCATGGCGACGGCGTTCCTGGCCACCGACTATGCCCGGCTGATCACAGGCGACACGGCCTATATCGACGGCGGCTACCACATCGTCGGCTGAGCCGCATTTGCGGCCGCGCGGCCGCGTCAAGATACCAGATGACTGGGGAACGCCGGTTTAGTGGGCGTAAAGCGTCCCCTTGTGCTGGAAATGGCTGAGGCCCATCTGGTCGACGCGAACGTAAAGTTCCGCGGGCGAGATCTTCACCTTGTTCGCCCCGATCGTGTAGTCGAACCCGAACACGCCCGTATGGCCGATATCCTTTGCCGCCCAGTGATAGCAAAATGTGACAAAATGAGAGCAGAAGAACCGGATGTTCATGTCCGAACCTTCATTTACCCAAGCATCAAACTGCTCCTCAAAATCTTCGACCGTTTTGTACTTCTTCCCTTTCCAATGCAGCAGCGCCGTGCCCAGCATTTTCCCAACGCTGTAGCTTGCACTTCCGCCACTCTGCTGCACGGTGTCCCAGAGCAGCTCGGCCTTGTCGCCGGCGGCGGGTCCAAGCTCCTCATTGTTGGATCGGTAGACCTCGTACCGAAAGCCCTTGCGTGAGTCGAGCTTCATGCCGCCGCGCACGAACCCGTAGCCCTTCTGGAAGATGATCTGGAAAAGCGAAGCGCCGCCTTCGTCAAACTCCATCACGTCGTCTGGCCCGACGGCCATGGCGACATGGGTCAGGCCCGTCGCGAAGTCCTTGCCGCCGAACGGGACGACATTGACCGCCCAGAGCGCGTGGTCGTAGTGCGGCGACTGTCCTTTGGCGATCTGCTGACTGATGGCCGACTTGTCAGCATGCTTGAACAGAATGTCGCCGGCTTTGAGTTGCTTGCCCAGAATTGGCATCTGATCCTCCGCCGTCTAGAGGAGATCCACGCCGCGAACAACCATACGAATGCTCAGACTCTTGATGGTCGCCGAGACCGCCCGAACGTGCAACCCGAACTTCGTCCTGCGGCCGGCCGAGGGGCGACTGGACCAAGCGGACCTACGGCGCGAACCCTTGAAGCCGGAGATTTCGGCTCGGGCGTCGCTTCCGGCGTGGGGGACACGCTCAAACGCCGGATTTGCGGGGCGGCACACAGCCTGCGCCACCCCGCAATCCCTGCGCCGACACTCAGTTGCGGCCCGCCATGACGCCGCCGTCGACGTCCCAGACCGCGCCGGTGACCCAACGGCTGTCTTCGGACAAGAGGTAGTCGATGGTCTTGGCCACGTCTTGCGGATGGCCCACCCGGCCTATGGGATGGAATGCGTCGAACCCGTTCTTCAGGGTCTCCTCGATCGCGTCCGGTTCGATGAACGCGCCATAGATCGGCGTGACGACTACGGCTGGGGATACCGCGTTCACGCGGATGCCGTGATCGGCCAGTTCCATGGCGAGGTGCTGGGTCAGGGCATGCAGGCCTGCCTTGGCCATGGAATAGGCGGAAGACGGCGTCGCCTTGATGGCCTGCTTCGCCCACATGGAGCCGATATTGACGACCGAGCCGCCACCATGGGCCCTCATGTTGCGGGCAACGGCCTGGGTGATGAAGAAGAACGCGCGGTTCAGGCTCATATAGGTGTCGTAGTCAGCCTCTGTGTGCTCCAGAAAGGGCGTGGGCTTGAAAGCGCCGGCCGCGTTCACCAGCCGCTGGATGGGTCGGGTTTCAGCATCGATGCTGGCGATCAGGGCATCGACGGCCTGCGTGTCATGCAGATCGGCGACGACAGTATCGATCGCGCCACCTGGGTCTCCGGCGAGACTGGCCCTCGCCGCCTCAAGCTTGTCCGCGTTCTGCGATACGAGGATCAGGTCCAGGCCGCGGTTGCGCAGCAGACGGGCCGTTTCCAGGCCTATGCCGCTGGAGCCGCCAATAACCAGGGCAACGGGGTTCTGGGTCGCGTTCATCGTAGGTCTCCTATTTTGCACCGAGCGAACTATCTAACGATAGGTAGAAGGCTCGTCATATGGCGTTGCGCTCTCGACCGTCAACCCCTATCTAACGATCGTTAGAATCTGGAGACAGACCAGTGAGCGACCGATCAGCAAAGGCGGAGGAAATCCTGGATGCCGCCGAGCAGATGGCGCGGACCGGCGGCTACAACGGCTTCAGCTTTCGTGAGATCGCCAAGCGCGTGGGCATCAAGGCTGCCAGCGTGCACTACCATTTCCCCGGCAAGGACGATCTGGGGGCGACCCTGGCCAAGCGGTACACGGACCGGTTCCTGAGCGCGCTTGGCGACCCCGATGACGCCGGCACGCCGCCGGGAGAGCTGCTGCGCCGCTATGTACAGGCGTACCGGTCGGCGCTTGTGGACGATGGCTTGATGTGCCTCTGCGGCATGTTGGGGGCGGAGATCGCCTATCTTCCGGAGATAGTGGCCGCGGAGGCCCGGCGCTTCTTTGAGCGGAACATCGACTGGCTGGTCCGCGTGATCAGCCGCATGCCTGACACGGTGCCGGCCGGAAGCGCGCGCGCAGCCGCGCTGCGTATGGTCGCTGCGCTGGAGGGCGCGATGATCCTGGCACGGACCTTAGGCGACCAGGGCATCTTCGAAGACGTGGCGAAAGAAATTTTCCCGCGGCCGAAACATTGAGTCCCTTGACTCGATCCGCTATCGCAACGAATCGACCCTCCCCCATCAACCCGAAGTTAACGGGTTGACGGCATCGTTCGGGTTCAGAATGTGGATGAATGCTCGTTTTGTAGAAACACCAGGTCCGCAATACCGGTTGCCATGTGCCATCACCGACGGCAGCCGGATCGTACAAAAACGGGGTTTGGATCGTCATCACGCCGACCGCCGGTGACATCAGGAGTCTTACCGCGAGGAGAGGACGATCGATGGACGGTAGCGTTCAGCCGCGTCGGGCCAAGCCTGAGCGGTTGCCTTGTGACGCGGCCGGCGGGTCACAGGATGACGGGCAGGGCGACGCGCCCGATCCGACCCCACCGGACCCGGAGGCCGCAAGCCTGATCGCGGCAGTCCGCCGGGATGTGGACTACGCATTCCAGCCGATCGTAAGTCTGCAGACCGGCGCCTGTTTCGGCTATGAAGCGCTGCTGCGTGGCCATGCGCGCCTGGGATTGCCGGATATCGGCGCGCTGTTCGATAGGGCCTGGCGGTACGGCAGTCTTCACACGCTCGACCTGGTGCTGCGCCGCAAGGCGTTGGAGGCCTTCGCACACCTACCTCGGCGCGACGATACGCGGCTGTTCTTCAACCTCGACAACCGCGTGCTCACCTCGCCCGACTACCGTTCCGACCAGACACACGCCCTGTTGGACGAATTCGGCTTTCCGCCGTCCGTCTTCTGCTTCGAGCTGTCGGAACTTCACGGCCTGGAGACCGCCAGGCTATCCCAGAGCGTTCTGTCCCGCTACCGCGCACAGTCAATGCTGCTGGCGATCGACGATTTCGGTGTCGGTTTCTCCGGCCTCAGCTCGCTCTACGCCCACCAGCCGGACATCGTGAAGATCGACCGCATGTTCATCGCGGATATTCATGGCGACCGGAAGAAGCGCGTCCTGGTGGCGTCCATCGTCAACCTGGCCCACATGCTCGGCATCACCGTCGTCGCCGAGGGCATCGAGACCGCCGAGGAGCTGCTGGCCTGTCGGTCCGTCGGCTGCGATCTCGGACAGGGCTTCTTCATCGCCCGGCCCACGACAGACTACTCGCAGCTTTCGGCCGACTATCCGTCTGTTTCTCGCCTGGGCCGTCAGGAACGGCGCGAAGTCGGCAAGAGCGACCATTCGCTGATCCGAGAAGAGCTGTCGGAGATCCCGCCTGTGCATATCGGCGACGAAATGGCCGACGTCTTCAACATGTTCCGGCGCAACCCGGCGTGCTCTTTCTTCCCCGTGCTCGATATCGACGACCGCCCAATCGGCATCATTCACGAAGAGGCTTTGAAGAGCTTCATCTATGCGGAGTACGGGCGCGATCTGCTGCGCAACCGTTCGCTCGGCCGCCGCCTGCGCGACTTTGTCAGCGAATGCCCCATCGCCGACTTGCGCAGCGACGTGGAAGACATCCTCTCCATCTACACCATAGACGAGAATCCGGCCGGCGTGCTGATGGTGGAGGATCGCGTCTATGTCGGCATGCTGTCGGCCAGCTCGCTGCTGCGTGTGATCCACGAAAAGACGCTGGCCTGCGCCAGCGACCAGAATCCGCTGACCAAGCTTCCCGGCAATCTTGGCATCAACGATTTCCTTGCCGGCGCGATCGATAACAGCAACGAAGCTTACGTCTTCGCCTATTTCGATCTCGACAACTTCAAGCCCTACAACGATCACTACGGCTTCCGGCAAGGCGACCGGGTGATCCAGCTGTTCGCCAAGCTGCTGTCGCAAGGTTTTGCGCCGCTCGCCGCCTTTATCGGCCATATTGGCGGCGACGATTTCTTCGTCGGTGTCCCAGGACAGGGTCCGGATACGGTGCGCGAGCGCGCCGCGTTGGTGTTGGCGTCGTTCCGGCGCGACGTGGAGAGCTTCTACGATGCCGAGGCGAGGGCCGCCGGCGGCATTGTCGGCAGAGACCGCAGCGACCGGACCCGCAGCTTCCCGCTGATGACTGCCAGCGCCGGCTTGCTGGCCTGCGGTACCGGCGCCAGGTCCGTTACGGTCGACGCGTTGACGAGCCGGCTGAGCCATCTGAAGCGCACCGCGAAGGCGGCACCAGACCACGTTGCCGTGGAAGACTGCGTTTGCGGACCCAGCTGTGCGGCCTAGGCGGCAGCGCGCTTATCTCTCGGCAATGTCCTGACCCGCTGCCTCATGCCGGTGGCCCGCGGCGGGCAGATCGGCCATTCTCTCCGCACGCCTTCCATGCCGGACATGTGATGACTGCTCCGTCGCCTTGCGATCCCACGGCCACACCGGCCGCGAATGCCCTAGCGCCGTGGATTGCCGATGCCCTCGCCATTCGCGATGCGGCTGCGAAATGCGCAGCCGTTCGCGCGGTCACCCGCGACCGGGCAGCGGGAGACCTGCCGGAGATTGGCCGCTGCCGCGTCCCTCGCCGGCCGGGCCGACCGGATCGCCCGGCATTGCGGCCGCCGCGCGAGATGCCGCGGCGCAGTCGCGGCCGGGCGGGAAGGATCGCCCTCTTGCACGCCGTGGCGCACATTGAGCTGAATGCCGTCGATCTGGCCCTCGACCTGATCGCCCGGTTCGCCGATCCAGAGGCCGCGGGCGTCATGTTGCCCGACGCGTTCTTCGACGATTGGCTGGCCGTGGCCGATGACGAAGCGCGGCATTTCCTTATGGTCACCGGCCGGCTTGCCGCCCTTGATGCTGCCTATGGTGACCTGCCGGCCCATGACGGGCTGTGGCAAGCGGCCGAGGCGACGACCGGCGATCTCTTGGCGCGTCTCGCGGTGGTGCCATTGGTTTTCGAGGCGCGCGGGCTGGATGTCACGCCCGGCATGATCCGCACCCTTGAGGCCGACGGTGACGACGAGTCCGCCGCCATCTTGCGGGTCATCTACCAGGACGAAATCGGCCATGTGGCGGCGGGCCACCGCTGGTTCCTGGCGGTCGCGGCCATGCGCGGGGTGGACCCGGTGGCCACCTGGCAAGCCCTGGTCCGCGCGCATGTCCCGCGCGCGGTGAAGCCGCCCTTCAACACCCCGGCCCGGGACCAGGCCGGGCTGTCGCGCGATTACTATCTGCCGCTGGTGGCGCCGGGGACAGACCCGTCTTCTCAGGTGCCGCCAACCTGAGTCCGCGCACCCTTGGCGAGGGCGGCCGTCCGCGCGGCCGCCCTTTTCATCCCGGTTGCACCGATACGGTTCCGGCCCGCACGCTTGGCGCTGTAGAGCGCTCCATCCGCACGGTTCAGAACGGCGGAGATGGTGTCTCGCCTGCGGGCCTGGGTCACGCCGATGGAAACGGTGACCTGCCGGGCGAAGCCAAAGGTGCTGTCTGCGATCACGCAACGCAGGCGGTCGGCCATGGCCACCCCGTTCTCGATCGAGGTCTCGGGCAGCACCAGCACGAACTCGTCGCCGCCCCACCGACCGAAATGGTCGGTCGCCCGGAGCCGGCGCACGATCTGTGATGCGATGCCCTGCAGCACCCTGTCCCCGGCGCCGTGCCCGCTGGTGTCGTTGATCGCTTTGAAGCGATCGACGTCGAGGACCGCGACGGTGCACGGGCGCCCGTGGCGATGCACACGTTCCAGCTCACCCGCCATGAGCATTTCCAGCTGCCGGCGGTTGGCAACGCCCGTAAGCGGATCGGTGCGGGACATCTGCTCAAGCGAACGGATCAGCCGTTCGGCCGACCGGCAGCGGCTGTCCAGCCTGTGCGCATGGCGGCGGAGCGCTGCATTTTCCGAACTCAGTCGCCCCTCGGAGGCGATCGGTCCGGCCGGTCCGTTGCCGGCCAGCAGGCGTTGCCCCCGTAGATGAAGGCGCGTTGCGAACACCGTCAGATCGGCCAGGATCGGCTCGACTTGCTGCAGAAAGTCGTCGCGGCCGCTATGCGTACCGAAATTGACGCAGCCTTCCAGATCCGGCGCGGCTCCCTGGACGGGAACACTGACGGCAGAGCGAATGCCGATGTCATCGAGCGTTCCCAACAGACAGCGTTGGCGGTCCGTCTCTGCGGCATCCCAGTCGAACGACCGGCCGTAGAACATCGATCCGCCGCCGCTCAGCACATTGTCTTCGACCAGATCGACGTCGCGGATCGACTGAGAAGGATAGAAATCCGCGTGGAACCATCGCGGATAGTTGGTGAACAGCCGTGGCGGGTCGATCACCTCGGAGCTATCGCCGAAATCCATCTGAACGCGGCCAAATCCAAGCTCACCGGCCAGATCGTGCAATATCGTCCACAGCCCCTCCAGCGTATCCGCCAGGGGGATGACGGCAAGTCGTTCGGCTATCCGAGGGTCCACGGCCTATCCCTCCGCCAGTCGTACCGACATCGGCCATGCCCTATACAGTGGCGGAGATGTCTTAACCAATACTTCTCGACGACTCACTGATTTGTCCGGAGTCGGGCCATCAAGCCATGCTGGGAACCACGTGGCCGGTAATGGTCGGGTCATCCTTCCATGACTGAATCTGGGGTGTGCGCGGCGGACCGGCTGAGGCGATCCGCCACAACTGACCGGCAGCACCTATTGCACGAAGATTGTTTGGAGTTGCGCACGACAGGCGCATCTCCGAGAATGGGACATTGAGTAAAAAGCTTAACTCAGATCATTTACTTTCGTTTGTGTCTATATCAGGCCACAGGCGCAGAGAGTTCGATGGTCGGTCTTGGCAACTTCAAACTTGCTGCGCAGGCGGCATGCGACGAAACCGACCAATCGGATGATGTGGTGGACGACCCACGATCCGTTCACTTGAATAGCGCCGCACACCATTGTCCTTTGCCGATGCCCCTTCAGAGCAGGTCAAGATGACAGTCTACACCGTCGACGATGCGGAGGTGCGCGCACTCTCCGAGGCGGGCGTTCACGCCATTCCCAAGACCTTCCGGAACCGCGCGGCCATCGTCGTGTTGCTGCTTCTCACCATCGCGACCAGTGTCTGGCAGTACGTGATCACGGATGACACCAGTCATTCGCTTGTGCCTCTGCGTCTGGCCGTCGCCGATATCGGCCAGAATGTCGCGGAGTTCCATATCTGGCTGGAAGAACGGCTGCAAGGCGACGAACACCTGACTACAGATGAGGTGATGGGGTTGATCGATGCCGTTTCCGATCGGATCCAGACGGTGCGCACGGGTGGCATTTTCGCCGGCGCGACTCTGCCACGGATCAACGATCCTGAATTGCTCGCCGTCCTGACGGAACTGGACGGCCAAGTTCTGGAGCTGCGGGATCTTGCCGAACGGCGCTTCGCCATGGGCGATCGAGGCGTATCGGGAACGGAGATCGACCAGATGTTCGACCGACACTACACGGCCGTGGTCAGTACCTATGGGCGCGCCGTTTCCAATCTCGACGCGCATATCGGCGAGAACCTCTCGCGGGTGACCAATTTCAGCCTTCTGTTGGTGGGCCTGTCTATCGCAGTCAAGGTGTTGATCGTCGGTCTGATGATGTCGTCCCACCGTTCGCTTCATCGATTGATCGTCCGGCTCTCCGGCGAGATCGAGAAGACGGAACGGGCGCTCCGCGAAGCCCATCGGTCACAGAGGGCCAAATCCGCGTTCCTGGCCATGATGAGCCATGAGCTACGGACGCCGCTGAATGCCATCATGGGCTTCTCGGAAATCATGAAGATGGAGATGTTCGGCAATCTCCATTCGAAGTATAAAGAGTATTCTCGCGCAATCTACAGCAGCGCCGAGAGATTTCTTTCTGTCATCAATACGCTGATTGACATATCGAGAATCGAAAGCCAGGGGAAATTGAACGAACTGGAGCCAATTAATATTGCAGATCTTGTTGGAGATGTACACAACATACTGAGCCAGCGCGCGGAAGATGGCGGCGTCTCAATTCACATCGATATCCAAGATGATGCGAATACTATCACGGCAAACAGAAAGGTGCTCGGCGACATTGTCATCAACGTCTTCCACAATGCCGTGAAGTTCACATCGGCCGGAGGGGAAGTCCGGGTCCGCTGTCGCCGGGACGGCGATGCTGTCGAACTCAGCATCGAAGACACCGGCATCGGCATGACGGAGGAAGAGATCGACATGGCGATGCGCGCGTTCTCGCAGGTCAATCCCCATCTGGCGCGAACCGGGGAAGGATCGGGCCTGGGGCTGCCTCTCGCCAAGATGGCGACGGAGAGCTTGGGCGGCACATTCTCCATCACCAGCCAGAAGGGCGTTGGCACCCGCGCCTTGGTGTCGCTGCCCGGCTCACTTCAGCCCCTTCCCCGCTAGCCGGAAAGTGAGCCTTGACTGCCAGCGCCTTGCCTCAGGCCGACGGCTGACGCTCTTCCTTCATTGTGATAGGCGATGTCTGACTGAGGCCACGCCGCAGCGCCGATTTCTCACTCCGCAAAGAATGGGGCAGCGCCGAAGCGGGGCAAATGGACAGCAAGCTGTCAGACGTCCCGAAGCATCAAGATCGCATCACCGTCGCGGTAGTGCAGGGTCGGGTGCGGAACCAACGGACGGCGGTCCACTTCGCGGTAACCACGGCGGCGGTAGAACGCGAAAGCCCGTTCGTTCCGCTCGAAGCAGATCAGCGAAACGGCAGGCAGTGCCCTTTCCGCCGCCAACCGTTCGACCCGATCCATCAGCAAAGCCCCGACCCCGCCGCTGCGGCGGTCGGCATCGACGGCAAGGCCGGAAAGATAGAGCGACCCTTGCCACTCCAACTCGCTGTAGGGTCGAAGCACCGGATCGCCTTCCGCCGTGGCATCGGGATCTACCGTCATCTCGAAAGCATGAGCCATACCTGTGATGCGACCCGACGAGACAGCCACCATGCAATTCTCGTAGGAGAAGGGTACGCCACTGCGGGCATAGCGTGCCGCACCGATCTGCTCGAGAGTGAGCCCCGGCATATCCATCTTGCTCCAGATATAGGTCGCAAGCCCGTCGGAGGAGATCATGAACAAGCGGGCGATGTCGCCCGCATCCTCACGCTCAGCCCACCGAATGGTCGCGCCGGTGGACCATGATGCCGTGCCGTCCGTCACCAACCTGTCCCTTCGCCTCTGTTATGCTCATTCCGATTACGGATCGGCCCAGCGGATGCCGGGGCCGATCCGTATCTTTGGTCGTCTTCGTCAAGCCGCCAGCGGCGATGCTCTCTGGCCACCCCTGGCACGCTTCAAGAAGCGGCGGTTGACCGGGCTATGGGGCTTCATAGCCAGCCGTTCTTGGGCCATTGCCTCCGCCACATCGCTCAGGCCGGCCCGCAACGCGGCTTCGGTCAGCGTCCAGTCGATCACGTCGCGCTGCGCATGGCTGCCGCCGAACCCGTTGGCGATGAAGCGTGCCGGATGCAGCAGCTCAACCGCGCTCTGGTAGTCGCCGCGCCAGAAAGCCATGAATCCCCCGATCAAGGGGCGGCCGGTCTGCCGTGCCCAGCGCACGTTTTCTTCGCCATCCGTCTGGCCGCTGCCGTAGGCGGCAAGGATGCCGTCGAGAGCCGCCTCACGGCCCGCGCCGAGATGGGCCATGGCGGCGTGCCAGTCGTTGAAGGGATAGAGCTTGCCGTCGGCATGCGCCTCCCAAGCCTCCGACAGTTCCGTCCATCGGTCACCGATCTCCACGCCCGCCATGTGCAGACGCCATAGCAGCGCGGACGCGTCGACCAGATCAATCGCGATGCCGCTGCGGTCCACACGTACCGGACCGTCATAGAGCGCCAGCGCATCATCCGTCTGGTCAAGATCAAGGTGAAAGAGTGCGCGATGCCACCAGTTGTGCACCTTGAAGAAATTGTCGTCGCCCGACCAGTGCGGTTCACGCGCGATCATCCAGCCGATGCCGTCCTGCGCCCGGCCTTGCATCTCCATCACATGGGCAACGGCATGGTGCGCCCAGCAGTCCAGAGGCTGCAGCACCACGGCCTGGCGGCCCATCTCTTCCGCCCGGGCATAGTCGCCACACTCTTCAAGCCCGAAGGCATACATGCCCAGCAGGACGGGATATCCCGGCATGTCCGCCGGCCAGTTCGTCGCGGCACGGGCGATGCGGTCGCGCAGGTCGCGGGCATTTGCACGGAAGAAGTCCATCAGATGGCCCGACTGCAGCGCCAGCAGATCGTGCGGGTAGCGCATGCTGTGGCGGTCGAGCGCCAGGGCAGCGCCTGTCCAGTCGCCTCTGAGAACCAGGTTCAGGGCCGCGACATGCGACCGCTCACGATCGTTGAGCGGCATGCCGCTCACCTCGATGACCATTGCAGCGGCCGCAGCCGCGGCCTCCGGCTCGGTCGCCAGGGCATAGAGATGCGCCTTGGCCAGATGGGCCATGGCGAAGCGGGGTGCGGCCTCGATCGCGCGATCGAGCAGGGCGATCGGATCGCCGCGGTAGAGATTGAATGCCTCAATGGCGCCGTCGAAATGCGTCACGGCCTCCGCCGTGGCGCCGCTCAGCGCGTTGCCTTGTCTGTCCGTCAACATGGAGCAATTCCTCTGCCAAGTGTCAGTGGCGCGGTATGCGCCCACCGAACGTGGCTTCCTCTTTGATATCCCCGCTGTCGCCTGCGGTCCGGTCTGCCGGCTCTGCCGCTTCAGTGTCCATTCTGTGGGACGGACGCTAATCTGGGGATGCCGACGGCCATTGCAATTGACCGGTCTGCCAGTTCATTTGATCGATCTGCCTGAATTGGGCCGAAAGGCCGGGTCCATGGATGCACTGACGGAGATCCTCAGAAGCCTGCACCTGACCGGCGCGGTGTTCCTGGAGGCCGAGTTTACGGCACCCTGGTGCGTGACGGCACAGGTCGGCCCGGAGGATTGCGGCCCGTACATGCCGATGCCAGCCTCCGTCGTCGCCTATCACTATGTCCTTGAGGGGACGGTGCATCTCCAGCTGACGGGGGAGGCGTCGGTTGAGCTGGGGCCGGGCCAATTGATGGTCTTCCCCCGCAATGACTGCCATGTCCTCGCCAGCCATCCCGGCCTGCAACCGGTGAGCGCCGACGATCTGATCGAGCCGGCGAGCCCCGACGGACGCGCACGCATCCGCTATGGCGGTGGCGGCGCGCTCACGCGCCTCTTCTGCGGCTTTCTCGGCGGCGATGCCGGCAGCAACCCTCTGCTTGCCAACTTGCCACCGGTGATCACGCTGGATCTCGCGGGTGGCAACAAACGGCCCTGGATCGAAGGATCGATCCAGTATGCCGTGGAAGAGCTGGCACGCGCCGGGCCGGCCGCCGGCCACAGCCTCACGCGTCTGGCGGAGCTGCTGTTCGGCGAGTCCGTCCGGGAATTCCTGAGCGGTTTGCCGGATGGCGATACCGGGTGGCTGCCGGGGCTGCGCGATCGCCATGTCGGACGAGCTCTGGCCCTGCTGCATGGCAGGCCGGGCCACGACTGGACGCTCGACGAACTGGCCCATGACGTGGGCCTTTCCCGCTCCGCCCTGGCGGAGCGGTTCGTACGCCATATGGGCCAGTCACCGATGCGGTATCTCAGCCGGCACAGGTTGACGGACGCGGCGTCAAGGTTGACCAGAGGAGGGCAGCCCATCGCGCAGATCGCATCGGCGGCCGGCTACGAGTCCGAGGCCGCGTTCAGCCGGGCATTCAAGCGCTTGCACGGCTGCTCGCCTGCGGCGTTCCGCGAGGCCCGTCGCAGTGGATGACGCTCGCCATCGGCACCGGCCGCCATCCGCCGTCTCCGCTCGCCCCTGGCTGGAAAGGTAGACGACACGTGACGCCGATACGCAGACGCACCGCCATCACCTCCGCCGTTGCGACGCTGGTTGCGGCCTGCGCTGCAGCTCGTCCCGTCGGGCCAGGTGCGGCCGCACAGCAGGCCGTGCCGGCAGGCAACGATGTCGATATCACGACGGACGGCCTTTACCGTTACATCCACAGCAACGGCATCCCGGACCACGCCACCGGCCAGTTTCCCAACCGCGGCAATCCTCACCCGATCTCGCCGCAAAGCCACATGTACCGAATGCCGCTGAACCCACAGGAGGCGGCACGGCCCACCCCAGTCGGCCTGTCACCATTCGGCGTCGCCCTGAACGGCATCCCCTTCGACCCCGGTGCGGCGGAATTCTGGCGCAACGACCGCACTTCCGGATGGCAGTACGAGGCGCTGTCGGGCGCGGTCAATCTCGGTCTCGACGCGGCCAACGCGCATGTGCAGCCGAGCGGCGCCTATCACTACCACGGCCTGCCGACGCCGCTGCTTTCCGGCCAATCGCCTCAGGCCCATTCACCCTTGATCGGCTATGCCGCCGACGGGTTTCCCATCTATGCACTCTACGGCTATGCGGATCCGCAAGCCTCCGCCAGCGGCGTGTCCCGCCTGCAGTCAAGCTATCGGCTCAAAGCCGGCACGCGGTCTGGAGGACCCGGCGGCGTCCATGACGGCAGCTTCGTGCAGGACTACGAATACGTGCCCGGCCTGGGCGATCTGGACGAGTGCAACGGCCGCCGCACGATCACACCGGACTATCCCGACGGCACCTATGCCTATTTCCTGACCGACAACTTCCCAGTGGTTCCGCGCTGCCATCGCGGCACGCCCGACGCCAGCTTCCGACGCGGCCCCGGCAGACCGGGGCGGCCGGGCGGTCCCGGCGGCGGACCGCCTGGCCCGCCGCCGCGACGCTGAACCGGACTGCGGGACCGGCCGCCTACCGACCCAACGGCCTCGGAACCGAAAGCCGCGCGGCTGGCCAAGCCAGCACATGGCGGGCATGCGAGTACCGGCGCCCCATTAAGACGCCGTCTGCGAAGACCGCCGACGCTGTTGTCTATGAGGTGTGGGAGGCTGCAGCTCGGGTTGCGGTGAGGGCCCGCAATAGCGCGCAAAGGCTCCCCGACCAGCGTTTTTCAAAGACGACCCAGAAAGGCAGGAAACAAAATCGCGTCCTGCCTCTAGCCTGGCGCCTCGAAACAAAAGGCCCTGAATCTGAGGCGGTAGCGGCCCAAGCCTTCATTCCGCAGGACTATAAGGGAACGCAGAATGATGAACGGTGATCAATAGATTTCCGTCGGCACCACGAGCATATCCAAATGTAAACTCGACTTTAGCTTCCTCTCCGGTTGCTGCGTCCGTGAAGAAGTAGTTACCCATGGCGACAGCAGAGTCGGCGTCAATGATGATGCCGGCATTCTCGAAGCGAACTGCCGTCCAAGGCTGCAATGCGAACCCATGGTCTTCGTCAACGACACCACCGACGAAATAGGAGAGGGCTTCTTCTTCGGCTAGGCGAAATTGCTCAGCCGCGGCCCTGGTCGGCTTGAAGAGAACGGTGCCCTCGTCATAGCCGTAAAGCGTATCCACGTGTTCCGCGGCCAACGCCTGATAGTCGCCGCCATCTGAATAGGCTTGGCCGATCGCAACGATGCCGTCACCCCATACTCTCTGCGCATCGTGGACCTCAGCTTCGGTGATCGCTTGCGCGATTGCCGGGCCACCCGTAGCCATGACCCCAACCACGCTGGCTGCAAGAATGCGTTTGATCATGTTGAATTACCCTCTGATTGCCGGTGATTGGGAGGAGGAGCATTTACTCCAAGAGTGCCAATATCAAGCGGCGCTATATTTAGCAAGGCCTCAAAAAATGTCCAGAGGAAAGTCAATATGATGACTCTCCAACCAAGATTCAAAAATTTATGAGTTCATCTGTTTTCATTATGCTCCCTCATGAGGCGGATCTCCTCATGCCATCTTCCATAATACTGTAAGATTTCAGACTTTTTCCCCGAACTCGAGAGCGCTTATTCTCATTAATCGTCCCTGAAGAACGCTGTCGGCGCTGTTTATGAGGAGTAGGAGTTGGCCGTTCGGGCTGCGGTGAGGGCCTGGAACAGCCCACGCAAAAGTGATAGCAGCCATCTCGGGAGCAGGTTTAGGTTGTAGTTGACGGCAGCGAGGATGGAGTCGGCGCGGTCGGTGCTCACGGCCCTTCAGCAGGCTGCGACCCAGACGGTGCTCATCCTTCGGATGGCCTTTCATCGGCCCGATGGCAGCTCGGCGCTTCGTCTCGTGGGGCAGACTGACCCGAACAATTCGCCGTGAAAGTCCCCGTCGCTCCCGAGCAGCCGGACAAGGGGATAGTTGGCGCAGACAAACTCATACAGCGCCGGATTAAACGGATCCTTCTGCCGGTCGTCGCACGGCTAGCTCATGGGGACGTCACCAAAGATCCAAAGCCGGCCCCGACCATGGGTAAGGACAACCGTCCCTGCGATGCCTATTCGGCGACGCGCAGGTTCTCCGCCGAAAACCGGTTCTTCGCGTCGCGCACCAGTTCGTATTCGACCACTTGGCCTTCATTCAGCGTATTCAATCCGGCCCGCTCTACGGCAGAGACGTGGACGAACGCATCCTTGCTCCCGTCTTCGGGCTCAATGAAACCGAAGCCCTTGACGGGGCTGAACCATTTGACCGTTCCCTTTGGCATCCGTCTACTCCAGGTCTGTCATGCGGCGCCGGACTCCGCCGACGAGGCGTCGAGCTCCGACAGAACTCCGCTGGGGGTGAAAGGCCAGGAACGGACCCAACGAGCCCAGAACGCGCGAAGTGTGGCCCGTACGAAGATCTGAACAAACGGTAGACGCATCCCGGACGAAGTCAATGCTCCGCCGTCCGGCTCGGCCGGGGTCGCGCCGATCCGCGGTTCCGCCGGTCGCGACGCTGGCGTAGGGTTGCGCCCACGAAAGAATGCCGCAATCAGCCTTCCGGAGATCATATGGAACACAGGACAACACGACTGGCGGCCGTTCTGCTGTGTATCGCGGCCCTTGCGGGCTGTTCCTCGCCGCAGCCCGGGCCCGGAGGCCCGCCCGTCGGCCAGCTGCAGCCTGCCGCGCAGACCACGCCTGTGTTCTATGGCATCGGCCAGATCCGCCAGCAGATGCTGGTGGAGGTGAACCGGATCCGCTCGGCCAGCGGCCTGGGCGCCCTGACGCTGTCGGCGGAACTGGACGGGGCGGCACAGGCCCATGCGGTCGACATGGCGGCACGCGGGCAGCTGTCGCATACGGGATCGGACGGCTCCGGCGCCGGCGACCGCGTGCTGCGGGCCGGGTACCGGTATCGCGAATATGCCGAGAACATCGCCCAGGGCCAAACAAGCGTGCCGGAAACGGTTGCAGACTGGATGGAGAGCCCCGGCCATCGCGCCAACATGCTGCTGCCCGATGTGCGCGACCTGGGTGTCGGCTATGCCGAGGGCCGGCCGGCCGGCCGCGTGCCCGGGAACTACTGGGTCATCGTACTGGGTTGGCGGTAACGGCCGCAGCGGCCCGGGGCGACCCATGCCCACCCCGGGCCACGACGATTGCCTAAAGAGGGCTGCCGCATCACCAGCCGCGGTGGCGCCAGCCCCAGCGATCGATCGGGGTCACAACTTGGTCGTGACGCCGGTCGAAACGGTCTTCGCGACGATCGATGCGATCTTCGATGCGGTCGGCCGGCCCCCAGGTGTAGCGCCGGTCGATACGGTTCTCGACGCGGTCCACACGGTCTTCCACCCGGTCCCAGAAGCGGGGATGCTCAAGGTCGGCCGAAGCAGGAGCCGCGGCCGAGACGATGCCGGCGGCGACCAGAGCGGCAAGCAGAAAACGGGTCATGACGGGTCCTTCCCAGTGGTGGATGCAAGCAGTCACGGACCCCTAAACGCAGCAGAGCGGACTCTCCGTCGCGCAGCCAACCCGAAGAATTGCTGCGCAAGAAACGGATGGCAGCCTAGCACCCGGCCGCTAGCCTCAACGCGCCCGCCCTGAACTTTTTGAACGCCCATGACCCGTCCGCACGTCTCGCAGCCCGACCAGGCGCCCACGGCCATCAGCCAGTCGATGGGGTTCGTCGAATGGGCCATGCTGCTGACGCTGTCGGTTCTCTGGGGCGGGTCCTTCTTCTTCATCGGCGTTGCCGTGGCGGACCTGCCGACCTTGACGATCGTCGTCCTGCGCGTCGGTCTCGCAGCGATAGTCTTGTGGACGATCGTGCTGCTGATGGGCCGGACGGTGCCGAAGGGCCGCGCGGTCTGGGGCGCTTTCTTCGGCATGGGCCTGCTGAACAATGTCGTGCCATTCGGCCTGATCGTCTGGGGGCAGCAGACCATTGCCTCGGGCCTGGCCTCGATCCTGAACGCCACCACGCCGCTGTTCACGGTGGTGATCGCCGCCCTGCTGCTGGCCGACGAACGGGCGAGCCCATTAAAGCTGGTCGGGGTCGCCGTCGGGTTCCTCGGCGTCATCGTCATGATCGGTCTTGATGCGCTCTCGGGCCTTGGCGCCGGGGTCCTGGCGCAGGTTGCCGTTCTCGGCGGCGCACTCTCTTACGCGTTCGCGGGTGTCTTTGGCCGAAGGTTCAAGCGCCTCGGGGTTGATCCGATCGTGACGGCGGCCGGACAGGTGACTGCTTCGACCCTGATCCTGGCCCCGGCCGCCCTGATGGTGGACCAGCCTTGGATGCTGGCTGCCCCGTCGGCCATCACCTGGGCGTCCATCGTCGCCCTGGCCGTGCTGTCGACCGCGTGCGCCTACATCCTCTATTTCCAGATCCTGCAGCGCGCGGGCGCCACCAACCTGTTGCTGGTGACCTTCCTGATCCCGGTTTCGGCGATCCTGCTCGGCGCGCTGGTACTGGGCGAGCGCCTGGGCTGGGTGCATGCTCTGGGCATGGCACTGATCGGCCTTGGCCTCGCCGCCATCGATGGCCGGTTGTTCAAGCGGCGCGGATCGGCGCCGATTTCCCGAACGGTGTAATCTGTCGCTGCCGGCTGCCCTCACGTGCCGGAGAGGGCGTCCAGGATGGCGCGCGCAGTCTGGTCCGGCTGATCCAGGGTCGGCCAGTGCGATGCACCGTCAAGCCGGGTTCGGGGCAGCGGATGGCGCTCCAGCCAGTCCAGCGTCTCCGGTGGGCAGTTCGCGGGATTGTAGAGGTAGGCGGCGTGACGCGCCTGCATCAGCACCTCTCCCGGCACGGCCTCGTCGGAAAAGCGCTTCGCGTCGCATCCGAGCTGCCACAGCGCCAGTGCATCAGCCTCCGCCACGACCGTGCGATATCGCGCAAGCAAGGGGTCCGATTTGCGCTGCAGCTTCGCCATGAAGGAAGACCGGAAGGATTCGGGGTCCGGATAGTTCGCCGCGGTCCCCGAGAAGTATGCATCGGCTGCAGTCAGGTTGCCTTCCAGCGAGATGACCGTGTCGATGGGGCTAGCCGGGTCACGTGCTGCCAGCGACGCGATGATCGACGCGACGGAATGCGCGATGACGATGGTGGCGCCGACTTCCGCTGCCTTCGCAGTCACGTGGTCGCCAAGTGCCTGCAGCGTCGTCGGCCTCAGCGCAATACCGGCGCCGAACCCCGGCAGGTGAAGCAGCTCAAGCCGGCAGGCCTCGGCCAACGGCGTCCGCGCCAGCGGCTCGAACATCGAGGCGTTATCGCCGAAACCGGCGATGCAGATGGCTGTCTTGTGCATCGACGTCATGGCCCCGATCAGCATTTGCGCCGGGCGATGGCTCTGATCTCGACGATCGCGCCTTCGCGCACGAAGCCTGCGACCTCAATGGCAGTCCAGGCCGGATAGGGTTCCCGCACATAGTCGGCCCGAATGCTCCTGAAGAGATCGAGGTGCTGCTTAAGGCCGACATGGTATGTGGTCATCTCCACCACCGCGCCGAAATCCAACCCGGCCTCCGTCAAGACGAGCGCGACCTTGTCGAAGGCCGCGCGAATCTGCATCCCGGGGTCGGCTGAAAGAGTGCCGTCAGCGCCGGAGCCGGTGAAGCCAGTCAGGAAGAGAAACCCATCCGCCTCAAGGCCGGGCGACATTCTCCAATCGTCGTAGTAGGCGCGGAGTTCCCTCGGCACGATGGGTTTCATCAGACCTTGCTCCTCCACTGAACAGTGGCCCCAACGCTATCCGCCCCGCCCCCACACTCCCAGTGGATTGGCCTGGCCCTTGGGATTGGGGTCGCGCAGGAAGCTGAGCAGGGTGAAGCGGCGACCCTTGGTCGGCGGTGTCGCTTCATGCATCAGCGAGCAGGAAAACAGGATCGCGCCGCCGGCCGGTGGGGAATAGAGCGTGGGGCCGTACTCCGGAAAGCGCAGGCCGCCGCCTTCGAACTCGCCCGTGTTCAGGTTCAGCGTCAGCGCGAACATGCGGTCCTGAGTTTCCCGCGTGGTGTTGTCGCGGTGGGGGCGGAAATAGTCACCCCGATCGGCATCGTAACAGGTGATTACGAAGGCATCGAAACGGAAGCTGGGCAAGAGATAGGCCTTGCTCAGCTCCGGCGCGATGCGGCGGCCGATCAGGTTCGCGAGATCCCGACTGAGCGCCTGGTCGCGGATGCGGTGGTCGCGGCGCTTCTTCACAGAATGCTCGGTCTGGACAACGTCGCGGCCCGAAGCGTCGCGGGACTGGGTCTTGCCTTCCTCATGCCCTTCGTCGCGCCAGCGCGCGATCAGCGCGTGGCAGGTATCCCGGTCCAGCACGTTCGGCACGATCAACGCGGGGGCGGCATGGTACATCAGCTGGCCCGGCTGTAGAGGGTCTGCGCGGTAGAAAGCCTCCGCCGCTGCCGCCAGACCGGTCCCGGCGGAAGAGGCGAGCAATTCCGGCCCAAGCGTCTGCAAGAGGCGCTGATTCTCGTCCAGCATCAGGCAGAGCGGCCCGTCCAGCTGCCGTCCCAACCCCTGAGCATAGCCACCCAGCATCTCACCCTTGGGGTCGGCATAGACCATGAAGGGCAGCGACAGTTCGTCGGTCAGGCGCTTCGCCGTTTCGACATCGCCGCCCACCACCGCAAACACGTCGACCCCGATATCCAACAGCCTGCCATGGCGCTCAGCAAGATCGGCGAGCAGGGTGCGCGCCGTCTCGTCAGGCTCTGCCGCCAGGACGAGAAGGTTCCGGAAACCGCGAACGCGCTCGTAGAACACCCAGAGAAAACCGTCGGCAGCCGGCAACAGAAAGTTCGGCGCCCGATCCCCAGGGCTGAGCTGGGGAAGCGATGGGATCATCGGCATGATGCCTTCCGGCATATTCTTCGGGAAAGGAACGCCTTGCCAGGTAGGGCAGAGACGGGCGCGGGCAAGACAATCTTCCGTGACAGCTGCCTGTTGCGGCCGGTCGCCCGCCTACATCCCGACCACGCGCCACACAGCTTCGGCCACCTCGTCGGCGTAATCAGACATGGCGCCGTCCAGGCTGCCGTAGAGCTTCTGGATGGCCGTCTGCATCACGACGCCGAGCGCCATGCCCAGCACCAGCTCGATCTCGCGCGCGGGGATCTCGCCGGCCGCCATTCCGCGCTCGATGGCGTCGCGCACCACCGTCACGGGGTTGCGCGACGGAGGCTGCGGCAGCCGTCGCAGCCAGACATGCTGATAGAGAAGCTGATAGGAAAAGCCGTGCCAGTCGGCATCGGCCATATCGCAATAGCAGCGCACGAAAGCGCGCACCTTCGCCGGCAGATCGGGATGGGTCTGATCGGCCGCATGCAGCGCCTCGCCGATGCGGCTCAACTGGTCGCGCAGCAGATCGGCGGCCAGATCGTCTTTGCTGGGAAAATGCCGGTAGATCGTGCCCTCGGCGATCTCGGCGCGGGCCGCGATGTCTCGGGTGGTGGTCTCCGTGACCCCTTGTTCGACGAACAGCTCTAGCGCCGCCCGGCGCAGCCTCTCCCGCGTCACATCACCCTTGCGCATCGCCACCACTGACCAGAGGAACCGTGTAATCGCTCACTCTAGCCTGTGCGCGTGGCCCCGGCCAAGGGGGCGTCACCGTCGATATCTCCGGTTTGCGAACCCTGATCGGTCAAACCGCACAGACGGGCGCGCGCAGTGCGATGGCCAGCAGCGCCTTCAGAAACACGACATCGTTGTGGATGCGATCGCCGAAGGGGCGGTCGCCGTCGACCGTGTCCGTATGATTAAGTCCGTCCACGATGATGTAGGGCGCATGCGGCAGGATCGACGCATAGGTCGGCACGACGCCATCGCTCCAGATGCCGTGCCACGCCATCCACAGCCGGCCAGGCTCGAACCGCGACTGCGGCAGCCAGCCTTCTGGCTGGGGCATGACAGTCGCGACGGACAGGACCGGCACGTGGCAGGTGACCTCTCGGATCGTATCATCGGCGCGGCGCATATAGGCTTGCCGGATCGGTACCGTCAGATCGTCCAGCGACCGGCCGGAGCCGCCAAGCGCGGCCAGCAACTCGTCGATGATCATCCGCGCGTCTTCCCAGCCCGCCGCCGCGTCGGCAATGGGGCTGCCGCCGAACGGCGCCTGCAGTGCGATCCAGCATCTGACGCCAGAGAGCTCCGCCGTCGTCATGTGGATCATCGCCTCCAGGGTGTCGATGCCGCCCTTGGAATGGCTGATGAAGCAGACCGGTCGGTCGCTGGCCTCCACCATGTCGACCAGTACACGGCCGTTCGTTTCGACCGTCGCCTCGGTATCGACCGGCGCCAGCACCGTCTCCGCCCCCAGCGACTCCAGCCAGAGCTGCTGGTCGGAGAAATAGTCGATCAACCCCAATTCGCGGCCGGGCATCAGCAAGTCGGTGAGATACGATGGCACGATCACGACCCGGACGCCGGACATCAGGTGCCGTACCGGCGCAAATGCGGCCTCCACCAGGGCGGGGTCCAGCGCATCGCCGTCCAGCAGACTTTGATAGCGCGCCGTCACATCGACGGCACTCTCAGGGATTGTGAAATCGGACGGCCGGGGGTCGGCCGAGGCCTGCTGCGGGGCAGCCGCCAGGCACACAGCCAGTAAGAGACGACGCGCATAACCGATCATCACGATCCCTCCATCCGCATCTGCGTCCACCCCCACCTTCAGAGTAACGCCGACGAGATTACAGAAGCAAGTGATCGCTCACGCCACACCGAATCTTCGTCGTGGATCAAGCCAGCCCGAGGAACAGCGCCAGACTGCGGTTGAGCCGAACTTCCGTGCCGCCATCGATCTCGCCAATCCGCGAACCCACCCTCTCCCGTCGCAGCGTGATGATCTTGTCGACCATCATCTGTGAAGACTGTGTCAGCCCGTTGGCTGCGGACGGCTGAATGCCGATGCGAAACGAAGGTGCATCGATCAGCGTGCTGGTCATCGGACAGACAACGACGCTGCTATGCGTGTCGTTGAAGAGATTCGACTGAACCACAACTGCCGTCCGCAGCTTACCGAAATCACCCTGAATCGCGACCGTCACGATATCGCCACGCTTCATTCGGGTGGCAGATCCTTCAGGAGATCGGTGGCCGCCGTATCGAGAAAGTCCAACTCTTCACGCTCGCTGGCTAACTGGCTCGCGATAACGGACTGACGTCGCGCTTCGTCCCTTAAGCTTGGGCTGCGGACATCCGGGACCCAGATCTGCACGGGACGCAGGCCCGAGGCCCGAAGACGGGCCCGATAACTCCGCATCTTCTCAGAGGGACTTCGCATCGCTCTGCCTCCAGCAAAGTAACATGTCACCTTGGTGCGGATCGGCGGGCAAGCGGATACACCTTCGAGATACCGCGCCCCCTCTTTGCGATCTCGCATGACGGCCATCACAGCGAAGCCCGCGCGGCAACGATACCGTTCCTTCAATCTTGCCGCTGGCGCCGCACCCATCCGGCCTGGCCGAGGGCACGCACATCAAGGTGATGCGGCGGTCAACCAACAAGGAGAATGAGCAAACACTCACATTTCATGTTGACTCCACTCTGGCAGACAGCATATAAGTGAGCGCTCGCTCATTCTCTGTGACACGTAGAGGGCCTGGCGCCATGACGACACCGACCACACTGCTCCGCACGCGACGGTTCACGCCGCTGCTGGTCACGCAGGTTCTCGGCGCGTTCAACGACAACCTGTTCAAGATCGCCGCCCAGGTGCTGATCCTGTTCGGCATCGCCGCTGCTGGCGGCACGAACGGGCCGGTGTTGGTAACGATCGGCGGCGCCGTCTTCATCCTGCCCTTCTTCCTGTTCTCGGCACTGGGCGGGCAGCTGGCCGACAAGTTCGAGAAGACGGCCATCTTGCGTCTCTTGAAGCTGGCCGAAATCGGCATCATGGGCCTGGCCGCAGCCGGGCTGATCTTCCACCATCTGCCGACTCTGTTCGCAGCCCTGTTCCTGATGGGCCTGCAGTCGGCGATCTTCGGGCCAACCAAATATGCGCTGATGCCCGAGGTGCTGGACCATGACGAGCTGATCGCCGGCAACGCGCTGATGGAAGCCGGCATCTATCTGGCGGTGCTGGGCGGCACCATCGCCGGCGGACTGATGATCGCCATGGATGGCGGACCCGTCTGGGTTGCGGCGGCGGCGCTGACGGTGGGCCTCGCCGGCTATGCCGTCAGCCGCGCCATTCCGCGGTCGACGCCGCGCCGGCCGGACCTGAAGATCGACCTCAATCTGGCGCGCGCAACCGGCACCATTGTGCGCTATGCCGCCGCCGATCGGGTCGTGCTGCTGTCCACCCTGGCGGTTGCCTGGTTCCAGATCATGGGAGCCACCTTCGTCACCCAGTTCCCAGGCTTCGCCCAGTCCGTTCTGGGCGCGGGCGAGCAGGTGGTGACGCTGTTCCTCACCGTCTTCGCGATCGGCGTCGGTGCCGGCTCGATCCTCTGCCAGAAGCTTTTGGGCGACGAGATCTCGCCGCGTCTGGCCCCCATCGCCGGCCTCGTGATCACGGTCGCCACCATCGACCTGTTTTTCGCCGCCGGGGCCGCGGTCCCGACCGATGGCGGGCTTCTGAGCGTCGGAGCGTTCCTGTCTACCGCCGCCAACTGGCGGGTGCTGGTCGACCTGTTCGTGATCGCGATGGCCGGCGGCGTCTATGTGGTGCCCTTCTACGCCGTCATTCAAGACCGCACGCGGGTCACCCGGCGGTCGCGCGTCATGGCTGCGGGCAGCATCATCAACGCCGGCGGCATGCTGGCTGCGCTTGCCCTGGCCGCAGGTCTTCTGGAGATCGGCCTGACGGCGGCCGACATCTACCTGATCGCCGGCATCGCCAATCTGGGCGTGGCACTGGTGCTGGGCTACTGGTTCCGGCACACGCTCGGCCGGATGGTGATGAGGCCGCTGATCCGCCTGGTGTTCCGTGTGCGCGTGCGCGGTCTGGAGCACCTGCTGAATGCGCCAGAGGCCGCCGTGATCGTTCCCAACCACGTCTCATATCTCGACGGCGTGATCCTGGGCGCGGTGATGCCTGGCGACCCGGTCTTCGCCGTGAACACCTTCATCGCCAAGCGCTGGTGGGCGCGCCCGATCCTGGCGCTGGTCGATACGGTGGAGATCGATCCCACCAATCCGCTGGCGACCAAGACGTTGGTGAAGGCCGTGCGCGAGGGCCGGCGCTGCGTGATCTTCCCCGAAGGCCGGCTGACCCGCACCGGCAAGATCATGAAGATCTATGACGGTCCCGGCCTGGTGGCCGCGAAGACCGGGGCACCGATCATCCCGGTCCATCTGGACGGCGTGGAACACCTGCCCTGGACGCAGATCGAGCACAGGCGCCGCACGCGCTGGTTCCCGCGGATGACCATCACGGTGCTGCCGCCTCGCGAGTTGCCGGCCCAGTCTGGCCCACGCAGTGAGGCCCGACAGCGCCAGGCTCTGGAGCTCTACGATGCGCTGAGCGAGGCCCAGTTCCGGGCCAAGGATACGCCGGCAACCGTGTTCGACGCTCTCTTGGAAGCGCGCCGGGCCAATGGCGGAAGCACGGTTATCCTGAACGATGCGGTGGACCGCAAGGCCTACACCTACGACCGCCTGATCGCCGGATCCCTGGCCCTCGGCAAGAGGCTTGCGGCCATGACCGGGAAGGACGCGCGCGTCGGTGTGATGCTGCCCACCAGTGCCGGCGCCGCCATCGCCTTCATGGCCCTGCAGGCGGCCGGCCGTGTTCCGGCGATGCTGAACTTCACCGCCGGGCTGGCGGCGCTGAAGAGCGCGTGCGCCACGGCGGATCTGCGCCGGGTGATCACCTCGCGGCGGTTCGTGGCCGCGGCCGGGCTGCGCGACCTGGTGGCCGGTTTGGCGGATGGCGTGGAAATCGTCTATCTGGAGGATCTGGCGCAGTCGATCGGCCGGATGGACCGGCTAGGCGCCCTGCTGCGGGCCAAGATACTGCCCGGCAGCCGGCTTGCCCTGCATCGGCCCGATCCCGACGCACCGGCGGCGATCCTGTTCACCTCGGGCACCGAGGGCAAGCCGAAGGGCGTGGTGTTGAGCCACCGCAACCTGCTGGCCAACACGCACCAAGTGGCGGCTCGTGTCCCCTTCCAAGAGGACGACGTGGTGTTCAACCCGCTGCCGATCTTCCACAGCTTCGGGCTGACCGGCGGGCTGCTGCTGCCGCTGATCCACGGTGTGCGCACCATCCTCTATCCGTCGCCGCTGCACCACCGCACGATCCCGGAGCTGGTCTACGACATGTCCGCGACCGTGCTGTTCGGCACGGACACGTTCCTGGCCGCCTATGGCCGCGTTGCCGAAGGGTACGACTTCCACCGCGTGCGCCTGGTCTTCGCCGGGGCGGAGCGGCTGCGGGAGGATACGCGGTCGCTGTGGCTGGAGAAGTTCGGCGTGCGCATTCTCGAAGGCTATGGGTTGACGGAGACTGCACCGGTCGCCGCCGTGAACACGCCCATGCATCTGCGCCCCGGCACGGTCGGCCGGCTGGTGCCGGGCGTCGAGGCGCGGCTGGAGCCGGTGCCCGGCATCGACGCCGGCGGCCGGCTGTACCTCAGGGGGCCGAACGTCATGGCCGGCTACCTGCTGCCGGACGGGGACGGCCGGATCGTTCCGCCCGCCGACGGCTGGCACGACACGGGCGACATCGTCACCATCGACGGCGAAGGCTTCGTCACCATCGCCGGCCGGGCCAAGCGCTTTGCCAAGATCGCCGGCGAGATGGTGTCGCTGGGAGCGGTCGAGGCGCTGGCGGCCAAGGCCTGGCCTGAGGCCCGCCATGCTGCCGTCGCCCTGCCGGATGGCCGTAAGGGTGAGCGCATCGTGCTGGCCACCGATCAGGTCGGTGCCGACCGGGCGGCCCTGATCGCCGCAGCCCAGTCGTCCGGCGTTCCCGAGCTGATGGTGCCACGAACCGTCACTGTCTTGCCGGCGATCCCGGTGCTGGGCACGGGCAAGACGGACTATGCCGGACTGACCCGCGCGCTGAGCGCCGATACCCCTGCCGGCAGCCCGTCGACCAGTGGGGCCGAAGCGTTCCGAAAGGCCGCCTGACCTTAGATCCGGCCACGGGTGCGGCATCCGGCGCCAGCCAAGCCGCACCCAAGGCCGCAACTTCACCATAAATCGGTGGGTCGAATGGGTAATGGGCCAAGGACAGGAGGGACACCATGGCCATCCGGCTCGTCGCACTCGCAGCGGTCGGCACACTGGCCGCCGGCTGCCTGACCAACTCGTACAGCCGGACCTTCACGCCGTCCGAAGACCTTGCAGAACGGCAGCCCTATTTGGCTGAAAGCGCTGAGCCGGCCCTGATCCTGGAGGGCACGGAAATGGAATTCGACCTCCAGTCCATGCGCAGCCAGGGCTACGACGCCGTCGGCTACTCCGAATTTGAGGGGCGGCTTGAGCCCGAGGGCCAGGCGCGCGACCTCGCCGGGGAGATCGGCGCCAACCGCGTTCTGGTCTACCGAGAGGATCTTGGCACCTTTACCGGCCTGCGGCCGGTCTTCACGCGCAGCTTTACCGGCTTCTATCCCTGGCGGTACGGCTATGGCGGCTTCCGCGGATGCCGCACCGGCCTGCCCTTCTATGGCCCGCGCGTCACCTACGTGCCCTATGCGGAACAGCATTTCCGCCAGGTCGCGGTCTACTATGCGCCGATCTTGCCCGGCGGGCTTGGCATCTTCGTGCGAGAGCTGACCGACGAGGAACAGGGACGTCTGGCCAACAAGGACGGTGCCGTGATCACGGCCGTGGTCGATGGGTCGCCCGCTGCCCGCGCCGACTTGCGCGAAGGCGACATCATACTTGAGATCGACGGCCGGCCGCTGGACCCGGACACGCTGGCCGGCGAGATGATCCCGCCCGGCGACAGCAAGGCGATCCCCATCGTCGTCGACCGCGACGGCCAGCGCCAGAGCCGGGTGCTCACTCTCGACTGAGCCGCGACAACACACTGTCGCGCGGAGAGCAAGCACTCTCTTGCCGGGACGGCCCGCGTCGCTTAGCTAAGCCGCTGGTTGTCCCGTCAGTTCCAGAGGCCATGAGCACAGTTTCCACAGCCAACGAAGGCCTGCGCGGCAGAGCCCGGCGCTTGGCCGAATCGAGCCGCTTCAATCAGGCAATCGCCGCAGTCATCGTGGTCAACGCGATCACGCTGGGGCTTGAGACCAGCGAGACGGCGATGGAGGCCGCCGGCGACCTGCTCGTGGCCATCGACCGCACGGCACTCGGTATCTTCGTCGTCGAGCTGCTGATCAAACTTTTTGCCTATCGGCTGCGCTTCTTCACCAAAGGCTGGAATGTCTTCGACTTCGTGATCGTCGGCATCTCGCTGGTGCCGGCTAGCGGCAACCTTTCGGTGCTTCGGTCACTGCGAATCCTGCGGGCGCTCCGGCTCTTGTCCGTCGTGCCGACCATGCGCCGCGTGGTGCAGGCGCTGTTTTCGGCGATACCGGGCATGTTCTCGATCATCGCCGTCCTCTTTCTCGTCTTCTACATCTCCGCCGTGATGGCGACGAAGCTGTTCGGTTCGCATCCCGATCCGGACATGCAGGAATGGTTCGGCACTATCGGGCAGTCCATGTACTCGCTGTTCCAGATCATGACCCTGGAAAGCTGGTCCATGGGCATCGTGCGGCCGACCATGGAGATCTTCCCCCATGCCTGGGCGTTCTTCGTGCCGTTCATCGTGATCACCAGCTTCGCTGTCTTAAATCTGTTCATTGCCATCATCGTCGGCGCCATGCAGGGTCAGCACGACGCGGAGCGAGCCGAACAGGAAGCTGATATCCGCCGCGCACAGCAGCAGGAGCAAGAGGCCGTGACACGGGAACTGGCGGGGCTGCGCGCGGAAATCGCAGCCCTGCGGGATGCCGTCGAGCGTTCGTCGTGACTGCCGACTGGCTGCCGACACGGGTGATCGGTCATCGTGGCGCTGCGGCACATGCACCGGAGAACACGCTCGCCGGCATCGCACAGGCGGCCGATCTCGGCGTCGCCATGGTGGAAGTCGACGTCAAGCTGAGCCGGGACAACGTGCCAGTGTTGATGCACGACGACACGCTGGAGCGCACGACGGACGGCAAAGGCGCCGTCGCTGCGACTGACTATGCCGACCTCGCCCGGTTGGACGCGGGGTCTTGGTTCGGCCGCGGATTTGCAGGCGAACACATTCCGACCCTGGGGCAGGCGATCGCCCTGATGGTCGAGCGCGGCCTGTCCCTGAACCTCGAGATCAAGCCGTGCCCAGGACGGGAGACGGAGACGGCGGAAGTCGCGCTGACAGAGGCGCTGAGATTGTGGCCGACCGACACGCCGCCGCCCCTGATATCCAGCTTTGCGATCGAGAGCCTGGAGGCCGCCCAAGGCGCGGCGCCGGACTGGCCACGCGGGCTGCTGCTGGACGCAGCACTGGCCGACTGGAACCGGCTGTCGGACCGCCTGACGGCCGCATCCGTCAATATCGCCGCCGGCATGGCAACGCCGGTGGACGTCGCCGGCTATAAGCGCGGTGGCCGGCGCTGCCTCGCCTATACCGTCAACGACGCCGAAGAAGCCGCCACTCTGCTGGCCTTCGGCGTGGATGCCGTCATCTCCGACTGCCCCGACGCGATTCTGAAGCGGCTGTCCGGCCGGACGAAGGGCTGATCCCCTTGACCACCAACGCGGCGCCAGGGGAAGCGCGGGTCGCCCTGATGGCGACCTGCTTCGTGGCCCTCGGCCCGCTGACAATGTCGATGTACACCCCGGCCATGCCGGCCTTGGCGTCGAAGCTCGAGACGTCGGCGAGCTTGGTTCAGCTTACGCTCACGGTCTATCTCGTCGCCTTTGCATCGGCCCAGCTTGTCTATGGTCCGGTCAGCGATCGGTTCGGGCGGCGTCCCGTCCTGATCGTCGGGCTGATCGTCTACACCGTGGCCAGCACCGCCGCCGGGGCCGTAACCGGCATCTGGGGGCTGATGGCCACGCGGTTCGTACAGGCATTGGGCGCCTGCGCCGGGCCGGCCATGGCCCGCGCCATCGTGCGCGATCAGTTCGCAGAGGCGGCGTCGGCCCGCGTCTATGCCCTGATCGGCCTCGCGATTGCCGTCGTGCCCGCGATCGGGCCGCTCTTGGGCGGCTATATGCAGGGCTGGACGGGCTGGCGGTCGATCTTTCTCGCTCAGGCCGCATTCGGCCTTGCGCTTCTGATCGGGACGCTCTGGCTGGTTCGGGAGACCAATGCGGGCAAGGCTGCGCGCCCGATCGCCCCACGCGCGATCGCCAAGGGATACGTGGACCTACTGAGCGACCGCCGTTTCCTCGGGCCGACGGCCCTTCTCGCCTGTGCGATCGGCGGTCTGCTGACCTTCGTGGCTGCGGCGCCGTTCGTCCTGATCGACCTTGTCGGCTTGAGTCCCGTGGCGTACGGATGGGTGGCGCTCAGCATCTCCGGATCGTATTTCGGCGGCTCGATCCTGACCAACCGGATCGTCGGCCGCACGGGACCCGATCGACTGCTGCGCGCCGGTGCCCTGGCGATCCTTGCCGGCGGAACGGGCCTGACGGCCTCGCTGGCCTCCGGCTGGGTTGGTGTCGTGCCCGTGGTGCTGCCCATGTGTATCTGGATGATCGGGATGGGACTGGTATTGCCGAACGGCCTCGCCAAGGCGATGGCACCGTTCCCGGACCGCGCCGGCGCCGCGTCGGCCCTGGTCGGCTTCCTGCAGATCGGCACGGGTGCGGCTGGAACCCTGCTGGTGGCAGCGTTGGAAGACGGCACGCCGCTGGCCCTGGCGGTTGCACCGACCGCGGTCGGCATCGTCGGCGTTGCTGCATTCGCCCTGCTGACCGGATCGACGGCCGGCACACAAGACGCGGGTGTCGAAGAAAGCGACCGACCCAATGGCAGATGAAGCCTACTCGATTCCCGGGATTGATCTGCCGGTGGTGCTGCGCCGGGATGCTCGGGCGCGGCGAATGTCGCTGCGGCTCGATATCGGCGCCGGCCAGTTCAGGGTCGTCGTTCCGCCCAAAGTGCGCACCGCCGATGTCGCCCAGTTTCTGTCGGGCAATGCGGGGTGGGCGAAGCGTCGCCTGGAGTGCCTGCCGCCGCGGGTTCCGTTCGCCCACGGCGCCGTCATCCCGATCCTGGGCGAGCCGCATCAGATCCACCATCAACCAGAGGCCCGCGCCGGTGTGCGGCGGCAAGACGGAAGGCTGACGGTTGGCGGTGGGCCGGAGCATCTGGCGCGGCGGATCACGGATCATCTGAAGCGCGAGGCGCGGCGAGAGCTCGGCGCGCGGTCAGCCCAGCTCGCCAATCGGCTGGACGTACGCGTCGCGCATGTGGGTGTACGCGACACACGCAGCCGCTGGGGAAGCTGCTCACGTACAGGTCGGCTGAACTTTTGCTGGCGACTGATCATGGCGCCGGAGCCCGTTCTTCACTATGTCGCGGCGCACGAGGTGGCCCATCTCTTGGAACCCAATCACAGCCCAAGGTTCTGGGCCGTGGTGCGACGCCTGGATCCAGCGCTGGAGCCGGCGCGGGCATGGCTGAAGACGCACGGCGCCAGCCTGCACCGCTTCGGATAACCGCCCCCGCCAATGCCCCGCCCCGAAAGCGTCATCGTCGGCGCGCTGCTGACCGGACTGGTCGCGCTCGGCCCCCTATCCACGGACCTGTACCTGCCGTCACTACCGAAGCTGACCGAATCGCTGGGCAGCGATGCGCCGACTGTGCAGCTCACGCTCAGCGTCTTCCTCGCCGGTTTCGCGGTCAGCCAGCTGATCTATGGGCCGCTGAGCGACCGGTTCGGGCGCCGGCCGGTGCTGATCGGCGGGGTGGCCCTCTACCTCGCCGCCAGCATTGCCTGTGCAATGGCGACGAACATCGAGATGCTGATTGCCTTTCGCTTCATCCAGGCCGTCGGTGCCTGCGCCGGACCCGTGATCGGCCGCGCCATCGTGCGCGATGTCTACGGCCGCGAGCGTGCCGCCAAGGTGCTGGCCTACATGGCGATGGCCATGGCGCTCGCCCCCGCAATCGGCCCGATCCTGGGCGGCTACCTGACCGTATGGTCCGGGTGGCGCGCCAATTTCTGGGCGCTTACCGTCGTTGCCTTCGTGTTGTTGGCAGGCCTCGTCACCCTGCTCGCCGAAACCAACCGGCATCGGGATCCGACGGCCACCCAGGCCGCCAGGCTTGCGGTGAACTACGCGATCCTGCTGAGCGACCGCCGGTACATCGGCTATGCGCTGCTCGTTGCCTCTACCTATAGCGGCATCTTCGCCTTCATCTCCGGCTCGTCCTTCGTCTTCATCGACGGCATGGGCCTGACGCCGGACGCCTATGGCCTCTGCTTCGCCGCCATCGTCTGCGGCTACATGGTCGGCACCTTCGCCTCCGGCCGCCTGACGCTGAAGCTCGGCATCGACCGCATGATCTTCGCCGGCGTTGCCACGTCAGCCGGCGGCGGCATGGTGATGCTGGCTTGCGCCGCTGCGGGCTGGCTGACGGTTCCGGCGGTCGTGGGGCCGTTCTTCGTCTTCATGGTCGGCGCCGGACTCACGCTGCCGAATGCCATGGCCGGGGCGATCGGCCCCTACCCCACCATGGCCGGCCTGGCGTCTTCCCTGCTGGGCTTCGCTCAGATGTCGCTGGCCGCGGGTGTCGGCATTGTCGTCGGCCACCTGACCGATGGTACGGCCGTGCCCATGGCCGCGGCCGTTCTCGCTGTCTCGCTGGCCGCGGTCCTTGCCCGCTGGCAGCTCATCGGCCGGGGTGTCCGCTGATAGCGGCGCCCTGGACATGGACGCCGTGCCGGCTACGGTAGGGATCGTGAGACGGAGAAGCTTCATGTTTGCCGACCTCGATACGCCCGCCGTCCTGATCGATCTCGACATCGTTGAGCGCAACATTCAGCGCTTCCAGGCCCATTGCGACCAGCATGGCCTCAAGCTCCGGCCGCACATCAAGACGCATAAGCTGGTCGAGCTGGCGCGCCGCCAGGTGTCGGCGGGCGCAGTCGGGATCACCTGCCAGAAGATCGGCGAGGCCGAGGTGATGGCCGAGGCGGGTTTGGACGACATCTTCATCACCTACAATCTGATCGGCGAGGCGAAGCTGGCGCGCCTGCGCCGTCTCGCAGAGCGATGCAAGCTCAGTGTGGTCGCCGACAACGACACCGTCATCGATGGGCTGTCGGCCGCGTTCGCCGGCGAGGCTCGACCGCTGGAGGTGCTTGTTGAATGCGATACCGGCTCCGGCCGGTGTGGTGTGCAAACGCCGGTTCGCGCGGTGGAGCTGGCACAGCGGATTGCCGACCTGCCCGGGGTCGCGTTCGGCGGGCTGATGACCTATCGCCCGACCGGGGATCCGAGCCTGGTCGACCGATGGCTTGCGGATGCCGTGGGTGCGCTCGCAGACCGCGGTCTTGGCTGCCCGCGCATCAGTACCGGCGGCAGCCCACAGATGTGGCAATGCCACCAGGTGGCGAACGCGACCGAGCACCGCGCCGGGGTCTATGTCTACAACGACCGCATGCAGATTGCGGCTGGCGCCTGCGGTATCGAGGATTGTGCCCTGACGGTCATGGCAACGGTGGTAAGCCGGCCGACAGAAACTCGGGCAGTTTTCGATGCAGGCTCAAAGGTGCTGACGTCCGACCAGCTGGGCATGGACGGGTTCGGTTTGGTGCCCACCAACCCTGACGCTCGGATCTCCGGACTCAGCGAAGAGCACGGCGTTCTCGACCTCTCAAACACCGATTGGCAGCCGCGGATCGGGGAACGAATCCGTATCGTGCCGAACCACGGGTGTGTCGTGTCCAATATGGTCGATCAGGTCTGGGCCATCCGCGGGAACAAGGTGGACGGCGCCCTGACCGTGGCAGCGCGCGGCCGCGTGACCTGACCGGCATCGACCCATCATGGCCTCTGGGCAATCGCATACGACATCGGCAAGACCGCTCGATCTTGATGGCGTCGCCCGCTGGCTCGTCGACCGGGGCATGCAGGGCCTGCCGCTGGCGGAGCAGTTGGAAGCCTATTGCCGGCGGATCCACGAGGCCGGCTTTCCGATGCGGCGCGCCCAGCTGGGGATGAACACGCTGCATCCCCGATACGGCTCGCACACCTTCGTCTGGCGGCCCGGCACCGGAGGCATCGAACACAAGCCACGAGATCGCGAGGTCTTGAGCCAGGACATCTATCTGCAAAGCCCGGTCTATCACATGCGCAGCCGGGGTATGCTGACCCTGCGTCAACGGCTGGACGTCGGCGGCGAACACGCGTTTCCAATCTTTTCCGAGTTGCGCGCGGAAGGCTTGACCGACTATGCCGCCCGGGTCGTGCCTTACGATCCCGCCCAAGCCGCGGCCATCGCCCGGGATACCGCCGAGTCGGCCGATGGCACCGTCGCGGGTCAGGGCATCGATGGCATCTTCTTTTCCTGTGCGACCGACCGGCCGGAGGGCTTCGACGAAGATCACCTCGGCCAGGTCGCGGCGACGCTGCCCTTTCTGGCCCTTGCCGTGAAATCGCGCCTGACCTACGACGTCGCCAGCACGGTCCTGGAAACCTATCTGGGCAGGGACGCCGGCTACCGGGTTCTGACCGGTGCGATCGCCCGCGGCTCGGCGGAGACGATCCGCGCCGCCATCTGGTTTTCCGATCTGCGCGGGTTCACCGCCTTGGCCGACACGTTGCCGCGCGATGCCCTGGTGGCAACGCTTGACGACTATCTGGAGGCGATGGCGCGGCCGGTGCAGGACAACCACGGCCAGGTCCTGAAATTCATGGGCGATGGCCTGCTCGCGGTCTTCGACCTGACGGGCCGGGACGAGACCGCCGTCTGCAGGGACGCATTGCACGCCGCCGCGGACCTGCGCCGAAGCTTCCCCGACTTCAATGGGCAGCGTCAGGCGGCCGGCAAACCGGTGATGGGGTTCGGCCTGGCATTGCATCTGGGCGAGGTGCTCTACGGCAATATCGGCGCCAGCGACCGCCTCGACTTCACGGTGATCGGACCGGCGGTCAACGAAGCAAGCCGCATCCAGGCCCTCTGCCGCCCGCTCGACCAAACCGTGTTGACGTCAAGCAACTTCAGGCGGGCCGCCGGCAGCCCGGACACCCTGGCGTCCCTTGGCCGCCACGCGCTCCGCGGCGTGCGCGAGCCGCAGGAGCTGTTTGCGCTCGAGAGCTGAAGCGACTCCATACCATGTGAGGCATGGCGCGCTGCCGGCTTACGGCACGCCCGGAAAGCTGGTTACATACTCGATCTGGATGTCGGGGAAGCTGTCGACGAACTGCACCGCAAAGTCCGGAAAGCTGTCGACCATCCGCCACTGCCCGCAGTCGTCCGGAAAGCTCGTCACCTGCTCCACACGCAGGTCCGGGAAGCTGGTGACCACCTGGACCTTGATGTCGGGAAAACTCTCCACCGCTTGCACATCTCCCCACAGGTTGATGCCTTCGTAAGTGCAGCTCGACGACACCTGGGCAAGCGATGGCGATGCCAACAGCAGAACCGTAGATGCAACGAACGCGAACCCGCAGGTCTGTCCCCCCCTCATCACATTCATGCCTCCCCCCAATTTGCCCTTCTTTGACGGAATGCTGCGATCACGCGCAGATGCGAAGCGATGTCAGCGTTGCCGTACCGGCCCCATTCTTGTGCGGCACGATGGTCAATCGCAGATGGGTCGCGCCTTCGATCTCGAACCGCAGGTCTTCGTGCTGGAAGGTCGCGCCGTTCGGGCTGAACGTATAGTCCTGTGCCAGGATCTGGCGGAAAGACTCACCCCCGTCCGTCGACACCTCCACCCGAACTTCCTGCGTGCGCTCGCGCTCCGCTTCCTCTACCTCGTAGACCAGCCGGGAGATCCTCTGCGGTCCGTCGAAGTCGAACAAGAGCTGCTCGGTCATGTCCGGGCGCGCGCTAAGCCAACGCGAGGCGCCAGGCCCATAGGTGCCATCCAGCATGTGCTCGACCGGGCAAGAAGGGTCTTCCGACGAAAAGGCCACGACGGCCGTGGCCGCGAGATCGACCTCTCCGGGCAGGCCGACCTGCGTCTCTGCATCTTCTTGGCCGAGCTGCCGCTTGCGGACTTTGGTCTGTGCTTCGGTCATTTGCGCCCTCCCGCATCATAATCTGTATAGGTGGCCTTGCCGCCCCGAAGGGCCAAGCTGTTTGGGGAACCTGAGCCGCACCTTACAGGTTCCGGGCGGCATTGGGTCGGCTGCCACGGTCGTTGAGATTAAAGGCGGGATTTCCCCATGTCCGAGTTTGCCGACCTCTTCCGGCTCGACATCAGCCTGCACGGCTGGATCGCGCTCGGCCTCACCGCCATTGGTGTCGCCGGGCTGCATCTCGGCCTGATGTATCTGGTGCGCAAGCGGCATGATCCAGACGACGACGGTGACGGCGAGACCGGCACCGGTCCCTGGAACGGCGGCTGACACGCTGGCGCGTTTTGCCTATCGTGGCTGCCAATGAAACGAGAATAGGGAGGCTTGTGATGCGCATCGGGGTCCTTGCGCTGGCGATCGGCGCCGTGCTGGCAACCACCGCCGTCCGCGCTGCGGAGTTCGAGTTCCGGCTCGCCCACTACCTGCCGCCGACGCACAACCAGAGTGTGAATGTGCTGCCTGACTGGATCGGCAGGATCGAAGAGCAGTCGCAAGGCCGTATCAGCATCGAGCAGTTTCCGGCAGGACAGCTGTTGGGCATTCAGGAGATCTTCGACGGCGTGCGCACCGGTGTGGCAGAGATCGGCTGGGGGTTGCCGGCGATCCAGGCCAGCCGGTTCCCGCGCACCCAGATGCTGGAGCTGCCGTTCCAGTTCACCAGCGCCGAACAGGCCTCGCGCGTGGCCATGCAGTTGGCCGACGAGGGGCTGTTGGCCGGCGAGTTCGACGGCGTGGAGCTGCTGGTGCTGCACACCCATTCTCCGGCGCAGTTGCACACCCGCCTGGTGGGCGCCATGGTCCCGCAGACGCTGACGGGCCTCCGCATGCGCTTCGCGTCGCCCGGCATCCGCGCCATGCTGGCGGCCTATGGCGCCGAGCCCGTGGGTGTGCCGGCCCCGCAGGTCTACGAGAACTTGGAGCAGGGCGTGCTGGACGGCGTGGCCTTCCCCTATGAGGCGATGAAGGGGCTGCGCCTGGGCGAGCAAGTGCAGTACCACATCGAGGTCGGCCTCTATGTGCTGCCCTTCTACCTGATAATGAACCGCCAGGCCTTTGACGGCCTTCCGGACGATCTGCAGCAGGTGATCCTCGACAACTCGGGTGTCGACGAGGCGGTGCGCGTCGGCCAGTCCTGGGATGCGGAGGATGCACGCGGCCGCGCCTATGTTGAGGAGCTTGGCAACGAGATCATCGTTCCCGGCACCGCCCAACGCCAGATGTGGATGGATGCCGTTGCCCCGGCGGTGGACGAGATCATCGCGGCGCTTGAGGAAGACGGCGTCGACGCAGGCGCGATCCGCAGCCGTATCGGCGCGCTGGCTGCACAATAGCGGCTGCAATTCCGTGGCGGCGGAGGGCCGCCTCGGGGATTGAGTACTTGCCCGTGCTGAGACGGATCGAACGTGTCACGGAGGTTGCGTCGCGCGGTCTCTGCTTCGTCGGTGCGGTCGCGCTGAGCGTGCTGATGGTAGCGCTGACGGTGGTCGACGTGACTCTGCGGCAGTTCGCCGAAGCGGTGCCCGGCGCGTTCGAGCTGGTGACCCTGGGCATGCGCATCCTGGTGCCGCTGGCCATGCCCTATGCCTTTTGGATCGGCGGACATGTGGCCGTGGAGCTGTTGGTCGACCGGCTGCCGCGCCGTCTGCGCGCCGCCGTGGTGGCGGCAGGCCTCGCGGTCTCGGGCACCGTCATGGGACTGCTCACCTGGGCCTCCTCGCTCCGGGCGCTCGACGCATGGCGCTACGGCGACGTCACCGGCGATCTCGGCCTGCCGGAGATCGTGAACTGGCTGCCGCTGATCGCCGGATCGGCCCTGTCGGTGCCCGTCATCGCCGTGCTTCTGGCCGGGCAGATCGCCATCGCCGCCGGCGTCCGGGCGGCCGTCACCGTTACGGACGACCGGCGTTGAGCCCGCTTGCCATAGGCCTAGCCTTCACCGGGCTCCTGCTGTTGCTGATCCTGCTCAGACTGCCGGTGGCCATCGCCATGCTGGCCGCGGCCATCGGCGGCATCGTCGCCATCCAGGGCTGGACGGCGGCAGCGTTCCAACTTGGCGCGGTGCCGTATGGCGCGACTGCCTATGGCCTTTCCGTCATCCCGCTGTTCGTGCTGATGGGGGCGTTGGCGGCGCGCACCGGCCTGGCGCGCGATCTCTACGACGCCGGCAATGCCGTGGTCGGCCAAGTGCGCGGCGGGTTGGCCATGGGCACGCTGGTGGGGTGTGCTGGGTTCTCGACGATCTGCGGGTCGTCACTGGCGACCGCGGCCACGATGGGCGGCGTCTCGCTATCTGAGATGGCGCGCCACGGCTATGACCGCAGCCTGTCCGCCGGGGCCGTTGCCGCCGGTGGGACCGTCGGCATCCTGATCCCGCCCTCGGTCATTCTGGTGATCTACGCCATCATGACCGAACAATCGGTCAGCCAATTGTTCGCGGCCGGCGTCGTTCCCGGCATCGTGCTGACCGGACTGTTCGTCGCCACGGTGGCCGTCTGGGTGCGGCTGCGGCCCGACCGCGCGCCGCCGGCGCAGCCCGTGCCGCTCAGCCAGCGTTTCGCGGCGCTGCGCGGAGTATGGCCGCTGATTGTGCTGTTGGCCGTGGTCATCGGCGGCATCTATACCGGGCTGTTCACGCCGACGGAATCGGCCGGGATCGGCGCTTTCGGCACCGGCGTGATCGGGGCGCTGCGCCGCAAGCTGAACCGGCAGCTGCTGATGCGGGCGCTGGTGGAAAGCGCCGTCACCTCGGCCATGATCTTCCTGATCATCTTCGGGTCCAGCCTCTTTTCCACCTTCCTGACCGTCACCGGCCTGACCCAGGCCCTGCGCGGTCTGACCGCCGATAGCGGGCTGCCGCCGTTGGCGGTGCTGATCCTGATGCTGGGCATTCTGGTGGTGCTCGGCTGTTTCATGGACAGCCTGGGCATCATCCTGTTGACCGTGCCGGTATTCTTCCCCGTGGTCGTCGATCTCGGCTACGACCCCGTGTGGTACGGCATCCTGCTGGTGATGGTGGTCGAGATGGGCTTGATCACGCCGCCGGTGGGCATGAACGTGTTCGTCGTGCGCGGCGTGGCGCCCGATATTCCCATAGGCTGCGTGTTCGCCGGTGTGCTGCCGTTCCTCTTCGCTTTCGTCATTGCCATCGCGTCGTTGATCGCGGCCCCGGGCCTCGCTCTTTGGCTGCCGGGTCTGGTGCCGTAAGCGCGCCCGTACTCGCAACGGGGATTTCCGGTGGCCTTCCCCGGGGCCCGGCGATACGGTTGCTCAGCCGCGGCCGGACGCGCCCATGACGCGCGGCCGCGCCGACAAAACCATGATCTCTTTCCACGAGGCAGAGGCGTCATCATGACCCGATACCGATCCCTGATCGCCGTCCCAAGCCTGTCTGCGGCCCTCCTGCTCGGCGCCGTGGCCGGCGCGGCGGCGGAGGTGACTCTCCACCGCGGCAACACCGGTGAGCCCGAGACGCTGGACCAGCACCAGACCTCGACGATCTACGAAGCGCATATCCTGCGCGACCTCTACGAAGGCCTGGTGGTCTACGACGAAGCCGCCAACATCATTCCCGGCGCAGCGGAAAGCTGGGACATCAGCGACGACGGCACGGTCTATACGTTCCACCTGCGCGAAGATGCCAGCTGGTCGAACGGCGATCCGGTGACGGCAGAGGATTTCGTCTTCTCCCTGCGCCGCATCCTGAACCCGGCGACGGGTGCGAAATACGCCAACATCCTCTATCCGATCCTGAACGCCGAAGCCGTGTTCGAAGGCGAGATGGAAGGCACCGAGCTCGGCGCAGCCGCAGTGGATGAGCGCACGCTGGAGATCACGCTGGCCGAGGCCACGCCCTATTTCCTCGAGCTGCTGACGCACCAGACCGGGCTGCCTGTCCATCCGGCCTCGGTCGAGGAGCATGGCGAAGACTTTGTGCGCCCGGGCAACATGGTCAGCAACGGCGCCTTCATGCTAGTGGAGCAGGTGCCGCAGGCGCATATCCTGCTTGAGCGGAACCCCGAATTCCACGCGGCCGACACGGTGGCGATCGACCGCGTCTACTACTACCCCACGGAAGACCGGTCGGCCGCGCTGCGCCGCTTCCAGGCGGGTGAGTTGCACATCAACAACGACGTGCCGCAGGAACAGGTGTCCTGGATGCAGGAGAACATGCCCGACGAGTTCCGGGCTGCACCCAAGCTCGGCATCTATTACTACGCCATCCGCGCGGACAAGGAGCCTTGGAGCGATATCCGCGTGCGCCGGGCGCTCTCGCTGGCGATCGACCGCGAATACATCGTGGAGGAGATCACCGGTGCCGGAGAGATCCCCGCTTACAGCTTCGTGCCGCCGGGCATCAGCAATTACGGCGAGCCTGCCTATGCCGACTATGCCGAGATGTCGATGCTCGATCGCGAGGATGAGGCGATCCGCCTGATGACCGAGGCCGGCTTCGGCCCGGACAACCCGATCACCTTGGAGCTTCGGTACAACACCTCGGACAACCACCGCCAGGTGGCCGTCGCCATCGCCGACATGTGGAGCCTGCTGGGCGTGGAGGTGGAGCTGTTCAACTCCGACGTCGCCACCCACTATGCTCACCTGCGCGACGGCGGCGATTTCGACGTGGCCCGGGCGGGGTGGATCGGCGACTACAGCGACCCGCAGAACTTCCTGTTCCTGGTGGAATGCGAAAACACGGGCTTCAACTACGCCAATTTCTGCAATGACGAGTACGAGCGCCTGATGGGCGAAGCCGCCGGGACCATCGACCTCGACGCCCGCGCGGAGCTGCTGTTCCAGGCCGAGCAGATCTTCATGGACGAACTGCCGTACCTGCCGATCTACTATTACGTCTCGCTGAACCTGGTTTCGCCGGACGTGGTCGGCTGGGAAGACAACATCCAGGACGTCCACCCGACCCGGTTCCTGAGTTTGGCTGAGTAGTCTTTGGCCACGGGGCGGTTCCGCGGAGCCGCCCCGTCCCTCGAGGGAGTGAGCTTAGCGCTAGCTAGACGATCCCTGCCTCTTGCTCGATCAGTTGCGCGCGCGACTGATCGACGACGTCTGCGAGATCGCGAACGCCGATCGTATTGCCGTACGACCATTGCTGACCTGTCCGGTGGTCGGTCACCCGGTCGTCCGGCTCATGATAGGTCCGCACACGCTGATCGCCCGCGGCGTAGCGCTGCTTTCGATCTTCGCCGACATAGTGCGTTACCAGCCTTTGCGCGAGCCGACGAAACGCAATCGCTCGGTTCTGATGCTGTGACCTTGTCTCGTCGCAGACCTCGAACAAGCCGCTATCCTTGTGCGTGATCTGCACCTTGGTCGACGTCTTGTTGCGCTTCTGTCCACCCGGCCCGGTCCCGCGCGAACAGACGATGGTGAAGTCCTTCCGGCATGCGGAGAAAACCAGCTCACGTCCCATCACACTCACTCCTTCCGCGAATTCGTCGGAAACTTTCATCCAGCAGTCCACGACGACACGGTCGCCCGCGCAGACTTCCTGCATCAAGATTCTGACGATTCTGCATCAATCGGAAGGCGGCAAGACTGGCGAGGCGGCATGCCGGCCGGGGAGACGATCATCGGACGAGCTTGGAGGAAAGGGCTGTCATAGCCGCCCATCCCCTTTGCGCATACGTACCCAATCAGGTACAGATATCCCATGCGAACCACCTCCTACAGCGAATTGCGGCGCAACCTGGCGGCCATGCTCGATCAGGTCACCGAGGATCACGAGCCGGTGGTGATCACCCGTGATCGCGGCAAGCCCGCGGCTGTGCTGATGTCTCTTGAAGACTTCGCCGCCTATGAAGAGACGCGCTATCTGCTGCGGTCGCCGCGCAACGCCGACCGGCTGCTGAAGGCTGTCAGCGACCTGGAGAGGGGGCTGGGCAGCGAGACGTCGCTGATCGAGTGAAGCTGGTCTTCCATGAGACGGCCTGGGAGGACTACCTCCATTGGCAGCGGACCGACGTGAAGCTGCTGAGGCGCGTCAATGACCTGATCAAAGAGTGCATGCGTACGCCCTTTGAGGGAACTGGCAAGCCGGAGCCGTTGCGCGGCTCGCTTTCCGGCTGGTGGTCGCGCCGCATCACCCGTGAGCAAAGGCTGGTCTATCGCGTGGAGGATGATCGGCTGCTGATCGCGCAGTGCCGATTCCACTACTGATGCCGTCACCGTCACTTCCATTGGCCGAGCCGGGTGCTTCCGCGGTAGCGGAGTCGCAAAGGTAGAATTGCGTTGCGCGCCCTAGGGCTGTGTGCTCATCATCCCGTCACGGGAATGCCGCGAGAGCGTCATCGCCGCGGCATCCGGAGGATTTCCGTCGCCCAAGGTCGCGCACGACAGTGCTGAGCTACACCGTTCGCCGGCTCTTAAGCGCCATTCCGACGCTGTTCATCATCATCACGCTGGCTTTTTTCATGATCAGGCTGGCGCCCGGCGGGCCGTTCGACCTGGAACGGCCGCTGCCCGAACAGATCATGCAGAACCTGCGGGCGATCTATCACCTGGACGAGCCGTTGGTGGTGCAATACGGGCTCTATCTGAAGAGCCTGCTCGCCGGCAATCTGGGGCCCTCATTCGTCTACCGCGACTTCACCGTCGCGGAGCTGATCGCCAGCGGCCTGCCGGTGTCGATCCAGTTCGGCGGTTCCGCCCTTTTGCTGGCCTTGATCTTCGGCTCGATCCTCGGCTCCATCGCGGCGCTGAAACAGAACAGCCGCACCGACTACACGATCATGGGCGGCGCCATGATCGGCATTACGATCCCGAACTTCGTAACCGCGCCGCTCTTGTCTTTGGTGCTGGGCGTCTATCTCGGCTGGCTGCCCGCCGGCGGCTGGGGGGAAGGTGCCATCGAGAACAAGATCCTGCCCATCGTCACGCTGGCGCTGCCGCAGCTTGCCATCATCGCGCGGCTGACGCGCGGCAGCATGATCGAGGTGCTGCGGTCCAACCATATCCGCACGGCGCGTGCCAAGGGCCTGCCCGAGCGCATCGTCATCTTCCGCCATGGGCTGCGCGCGGCCCTGCCACCTGTGGTCTCATATCTCGGGCCGGCAACCGCGGCGCTGCTGACCGGCTCTGTCGTGGTCGAAACCATCTTCGGCGTGCCCGGCGTCGGCCGCTACTTCGTGCAAGGGGCGCTCAATCGCGACTACACGCTGGTGATGGGCACCGTGGTGCTGATCGCGCTCTTCATCGTCGTCTTCAATCTGCTGGTCGACCTGATCTATGGGTTCCTGGATCCGAAGGTTCGGTATGACTGAGCGGCGGGTGCAGCGACCATGACCACGGTCCCGTTCGATCAGGCGCCGGAGCCGGCGGTCGAGATCAAGGGCCGGAGCCTGTGGGCCGATGCCAGACGGCGATTGCTGGCCAACCGCGCCGCCGTCGTCAGCATGGTGATCCTTGGCGTCATCGCCGTGCTGGCCATATTCGGACCCTGGCTGTCGCCGCACGGCTATGATCAGGTCTATCAATCTTATGTCCGGGCCCCCCCAAGCCTGACGCCCTATCCCAACGACGATGCCATCAACGAGATGGTGGATCGGGCGCTGCGCCGCTCCGGCGCAAACGTGGAAGAGCTGGCAGTCGAGGGCGACACGCTGCGGCTGGTGCTGGTGGGTGAAGAGGAACTGGACCCACGCATCGCGCGCTCTTTGAACCGGTCCGGCGACTTCCAGGACGCCCAGGTGGTGGAGACGGGCGAGGATGGCCGGCGTCTGGTGATCGAGGCCGGTGTTGAGCGGTACGTCTTTCTGTTCGGCACGGACAACAACGGCCGGGATCTGTTGACGCGCACGCTCTATGGCGGGCGCATCTCGCTGATGATCGGGTTGTTGGCGACCTTCGTCAGTCTGGTGATCGGCGTGACCTATGGGGCGACCGCCGGCTATCTGGGCGGCCGTGTCGACAATGTGATGATGCGCATCGTCGACATCCTCTATTCGATCCCGTTCATGTTCTTCGTCATTCTGCTGATGGTGTTCTTCGGCCGGAACATCTTCCTGATCTTCATCGCCGTCGGCGCGATCGAGTGGCTCGACATGGCCCGCATCGTGCGCGGCCAGACCCTGAGTGTGAAACGCAAGGAGTTCATAGAGGCGGCGCTGGCTGCCGGCGTCGGCACGCCGAAGATCATCCGCAGACACATCGTGCCCAACACGCTCGGGCCGGTCGTCGTCTACATGACGCTGATGGTGCCCAAGGTGATCCTGTTGGAGAGCTTCCTCAGCTTTCTCGGCCTCGGCGTGCAGGAGCCGATGACCAGCTGGGGTGTGCTGATATCCGAAGGCGCGAACAACATGGTGGTCGCGCCCTGGATGCTCGTGTTCCCCGCAGTCATTCTGGCCGTGACCCTGTTCTGTCTGAACTTCATCGGCGACGGCCTGCGCGACGCCCTGGATCCGAAGGACCGATGAGCGAAGCCGCGCGGATGCCTCCGGCCGCGGCAACGCCCGCGCCCGATCCGGCGGAGGCCGTGCTGGAGGTGACGGGCCTCAATACCCGCTTCGCAACGCCGGACGGCGAAGTGCGGGCCGTCAACGATGTGAACTTCACCGTGGCCCGTGGCGAGACTGTCGGCGTCGTCGGCGAAAGCGGGTCGGGCAAGAGCCAGGTGTTCATGTCCGTCATGGGCCTCTTGGCCTCAAACGGAAATGCCACGGGCAGGGTGCGGTTCCAGGGCCAGGACATCTTGGGCATGGCGGCATCCAAGCTGAACCGCATTCGCGGGTCGCGCATGTCGATGATCTTCCAGGATCCGATGACCTCGCTGAACCCGTTCCTGACAGTCGCGCGCCAGATGACCGAGGTGCTTGTTCAGCATAAGGGCATGGGCGAACGAGACGCCTTGAAGCGGTCGGTGGAGATGCTGGACCTGGTGCGCATTCCCGAAGCGGCGCGCCGCGTCACCATGTATCCGCATGAATTCTCCGGCGGCATGCGCCAGCGCGTGATGGTCGCCATGGCGCTGTTGTGTCAGCCCGACCTGCTGATCGCCGATGAACCGACGACGGCGCTGGACGTGACCGTCCAGGCGCAGATCCTCGATCTGATGCAGACGCTGAAGCGCGAATTCAGCACATCGATCGTGCTGATCACCCACGATCTGGGCGTGATCGCCGGGCTCGCTGACCGGGTGATGGTCATGTACGGGGGCTCAGTCGTCGAAGAGGGCGGCGTGCGCGATATCTTCTACGACCCCCAGCATCCGTACAGCGCCGGACTGTTGCAGAGCATGCCGCGCCTGGCGGCGGGCCGGGCCGAACGGCTGGTCTCGATCCCCGGCCAGCCGCCCAACCTGCAGCGGTTGCCGCCGGGCTGCCCATTCCGGCCGCGATGCCCGCACGCCTTCGATCCCTGCGAGACCGACGACCCGGCGTTGCGGCCGATCGGCCCCGGCCGCGCCAAGGCTTGCCATCTGGACGCGATGCCATGAGCGACGCCGCCCTGCGCGAACCCTTGCTGACGGTGCGCGACCTGAGGGTCCACTTCAGCATGCCCAAGCGCAGTCTGCTGGCGCGGCACCGTGATACGCTGAAGGCGGTCGACGGCATCAGCTTCGACCTTGCCGCGGGCGAGACGGTCGGCGTGGTGGGGGAAAGCGGCTGCGGCAAGTCCACCCTGGGTCGCGCCATTCTGCGGCTGATCCCCGTCACCGACGGACAGGTGCTGTGGTTGGGCGAAGACTTGCGCGCAGCGTCCGCGTCGCGCATGCGCGAACACCGGCGCGACCTGCAGGTGATCTTTCAGGACCCTCTGGCTTCACTCGACCCGCGAATGACCGTCGGCGACATCATCGCGGAACCGCTGCGCACGTTTAATCCGCAGATGGCGAAGGACGAGGCCCGCCAACACGTACGGGACCTGATGCGTACCGTCGGCCTGATGCCGGAGATGATCAACCGCTATCCGCACGAGTTCTCCGGCGGGCAATGCCAGCGCATCGGCATCGCCCGGGCGATGATCCTCCGGCCGAAGCTTGTCATTTGCGACGAACCGGTATCGGCGCTGGACGTTTCCATCCAGTCGCAGATCATCAACCTGCTGATGGACCTGCAGGCGGAATTCGGCCTGTCGCTGATCTTCATCAGCCACGACCTGTCGGTCGTCCGCCACATCAGCCACCGCATCATGGTGCTCTATATGGGCAGGCTGGTGGAGATGGCGGATCGCGATGCGCTCTATGACACGCCGCGCCACCCCTATACGCAGGCCCTGATATCCGCCGTGCCGCTGCCCGACCCGGACGCAGAACGGGCGAAGACGCGCATCGTGCTGGAGGGCGACCTGCCGTCGCCGGTCGACCCGCCGTCCGGCTGCATCTTCCGCACACGGTGCCCCAAGGCGGTCGACCACTGCGCGGCGGAACTGCCGGCACTGCAGACGATCGCTTCCGGACACCAGGTCGCCTGCCACTACTGGGATCGGCCGGCGCCGCAAAAGGGCACCTGATCCGCCCCCTTCACCCCTTGTCTGCGAGCGCCGCCTGGCGAATCCCCGACAACGTGGTGCGGGACGTAATCGCCTCGGGGTCGATGACCAGTTCTATGACCGCGGCCGTGCCGGCGCCGAGCGCACGCTCCAGCGCATCCGGGAAATCGGCCGTGCGCGTCACCCGCTCGCCATGGGCGCCGAACGATCTGGCATAGGCCGCGAAGTCGGGGTTGCGCAGCTCCGTCCCATGAACGCGTCCGGGGAACTCGCGTTCCTGGTGCATGCGGATCGTGCCGTAGATCCCGTTGTTGAACACCAGCAACACCGGGTCGACACCATACTGAACGGCCGTCGCCAGTTCCTGACCGTTCATCAGGAAGCAGCCGTCACCGTTGAAGCTGATCACCGGGCGCTCCGGCGCTGCCAGCTTGGCGGCGACGGCCGACGGGACGCCGTAGCCCATGGAGCCATTGGTCGGCGCCAGCTGCGAGCGATAGCGCCTGTACTGGAAGAAGCGATGCGCCCAACCGCTGAAATTGCCGGCCCCGTTCGTCACGATCACATCGTCCGGCATCACGCGGTTGAGGTGGGCCACCACCTCCGACGGGTTGACGTCTCCGGGCGTGGCAACGGGTTGCAGGTTCGCCAGGTATTCCGCCCGGATATCGGCCCGCCAGGCGGCCCACGCCGGCTCCGCCGGAGGCGGCAGGGATCTCAGGGCGCGGGCCATCTGCGGCATGCCGGCAACAATGCCGAGATCGGGCTGATAGACGTGGCCCGGCTCCTCCGCCCCCGGGTGGACGTGCACGAGGCGCATGGGCGTCCGCGGCGGCTCAAGCAGCGTATAGCCGCTTGTCGTCATCTCGCCGAGCCGAGGGCCGAGCACTACAAGCAGGTCGCAGTCGCGCACGCGTGCCCCCAATGACGGGGCTATGCCGATGCCGATGTCGCCGCCATAGCAAGGATGTCGGTTGTCCAGGCAATCCTGCGCGCGGAAGGACACAGTGACCGGCAGGTCCCATGCCTCGGCAAAGGCGGCGATGTCGGCGGTGGCCTGCGGCGTCCAGGTGGGGCCGCCGAGCACGACGAGCGGACGCTCGGCCTCAGACAGCCAGTCCCCTAGCGTCGCCACGTCCTCCGATGCCGGACTGGCCTGGACCGGACGGTAATGGCCGGGCAGCCGCGGCGGCGGCATCGTCTCTTCCGGCAGCATATCTTCCGGCAGCACCAGCACGACCGGGCCCGGCCGGCCGGAGGTCGCCACCTGGAAGGCATGCGCGACATATTCCGGCACACGCTCGGGGCGGTCGATCTGGGCCACCCACTTGGCGAGCTGGCCGTACATGCGCCGGAAGTCGACCTCTTGGAAGGCTTCGCGGTCGAGCATGGCGCGTTCGACATGGCCGATGAAGAGGATCATCGGCGTGGAATCCTGCCGCGCGGTATGGACACCGACGGCGGCGTTGGTGGCGCCAGGTCCGCGGGTGACGAAGGCGATGCCGGGCCGTCCGGTCAGCTTGCCGTAGGCGTCGGCCATATAGGTGGCACCGCCTTCCTGCCGGCAGACGATCAGCCGGATGGCGTCGCGCGTGTCATAGAGGGCATCGAGCGCAGCCAGGTAGCTTTCGCCAGGGACGGCAAAGGCCATGTCGACGCCGTGGGTCACCAGGGCGTCGATCAGCAGCGTCGCCCCCGTGCTTCTGCCTCTAGCGCCCATGGTCTTCTGCTCCCCCCTTATTGGATGATCTTGGGCCTCCGTCTTAGATCGCGCACTCGTGGCGGCCCTGCAATCCCCATCGGCACCCGGTGATGCCGGCGACGGCTGTCAAGCGGCACGGTGATTGGGGGGGAATTGGGCGGCGGCCTCGGTGCCGAGACCGACCCGGCTGGTGAGCTTCAGGCGCCCGCCATGCAGGGCCATCATCTGGTCGACGATCGCAAGCCCGAGGCCCGTACCCTCGCCGGCAATATCGCGCCGGTCGAACGCCTGTTCGAACGGCCGCACCACGCGCTCCAGCTGTTCGGGCGGGATACCGCAGCCGGTATCGGCGACGGCAACGGTGACCCCGCCGTCTTCGTTGGCCGCGGCAGAGACGCGAATGCGCCCGCCCGGCGGCGTGAACTTCAGGGCGTTCGAAAGCAGGTTCAACAGGATCTGGCCGAAGGCCCGCCGGTCGGCCCACAACATCGGCGTGTCGGGCGGCACCTCCAGGTCCACGGTCAGGCCGTTGCGGCCGGCCCGCTCGCGCACGAGATGGACCAGCTTGTCGAGTTCGGCCCTTGTATCGATCCGCTCCACATGCAGTTCGCGCTTGCCCGCCTCAATCTTCGAGAGATCGAGGATATCGCTTATCAACGAGAGGAGATGCAGGCCGCTGTCGTTGATGTCGGCGGCATATTCGCGGTAGCGCTGATACGCCAGCGGCCCGAGCGCCTCGTCCCGGATCATCTCCGAGAAACCGAGGATGGCGTTCAGCGGCGTGCGCAGCTCATGGCTCATCGCGGCCAGGAATTCCGACTTGGCCTGATTGGCCTTGTCGGCCGCTTTGCGCGCTTCCACCAGCTCCCGCTCATAGCGCCGCCGCTCCAGGATCTCCCGCTCCAACCGCAGCGGATAGCGAACCAGCACCCACATGCTGACAGCCGTCATCAAGACAGCACCGCCGCCGAAGATGCGGAACCAGACCGCGCCGGGGCGCACGACATCCCATCCCGCCGTGGGTACCATGCCCAACACCCATGACCCTTGGCGAAACGACACGGCGCTGACCACGGGATCGTCATCGAACACCTCCGTATCGCCGAAGATGTGCGTCTCCTCTTCATTGGGTCCGTTCTGAGCCAGCAGGGCGTAGCGGAACTGGTCATCGGCAGTGGCCAGGCCGGACTCCTCGCCCATCGACTCAAGATCGAGCACACCGATCACGTATCCCCAGAGGCGTACCTGTCCGCCCGCTTCAGCATCGGCTCGGAAAACCGGCAGCCGAGCGATCAGCGCCGTCCCGCCGTCCGGCAGGGGCATCGGCCCGGCCAACAGCAGCCGCCGGCGTTCCATGGCATCGGCCGTCTCAGGATCGATCGCCTGCTCGCCCAGATCGCGACCCACCAGAGTTTCCATGCCCGCTGGATAGATCTGCTGGACCACACCGTCCGGCGCCAGCGCCAGAGCTCTGACACCGGTGCCCAGTTCCAGGGCACGCATGGCGAAAGTCTCGAAATCGTTCTCGGACCGCTCGGGATCCATCCGGGTCAGCGCTGCCAGTTCGGTGACCAGAAAGAGCCGGGCCTGAAGGACGCGTTCCAGGCGGGCGACGATCGTCGCCAGGCGGTGCGCCATGCTCTCTCTTAAGGTGGCCTGATAATGCTCTTGGGCGATGCGGTCGCCCCACACCACCGAAAGACCTACCATGATGACGACGGCGACGGCGACGAGGGCACGAAGCCCCCCAGTCAGCCGCAGCGTTCGTGACCCCATTGCACGCATGGTGACAGCATATGGCTACATGGTTAACGTTTCATTTACCAATGTTGACGCAGCCGTAGCCCTAAATCGCTAAGGTTGCAGACGCGTGCATTGTCAGATCAGCGTTAATGCTCGAAACCAATCGCACGCGCAAGCGATTAAACGAAAATTAGCTTCTTGCGCCGATGCTCGGCTTCAACGAGCGACATTCTTGCACCAGAGCTTCATGTGCAGCGTTTGCCTGATCAGACCCCGGCAGTCGATTTGCGCTTCCCCGTAAGCGTCACCGAAGTACCGCATGGCGGGCGGCACCCGGGCGGTGCGAGCCTGGACCACGGGCATTCGACACCCGGACGCAACGGCCACTCGGAAAACGGAACTGTGCCGGGGGCGGAGAGCGCCGATGATGCGGAGTTCATCTCTGAGATCCGCGTGCTCGCCCGCGTCCTCTGCTTCCTTTCTGATCCGGATTTGGCCGAAGCGGTCAGGGCCCGTATCGGCAACGCCGGCTTTCCCATTGAGGTCGTGACCGACGGTCCGGCCGGCTATGCGCTGCTTGCCCGCGAAGGCCATGAAAGCTTCGACGTGGCGCTGATCGACTGTCGCCTGCCGGACATGGCGGGGCTCGGTCTTCTGTCCCGTCTGGCGCAGGACTGGCCCAAGCTACCCAGCATCGTGCTCTTAACCGGCGACACGGCACCATTGGCGGGTGAAGCGCTGGACCGTGGCGCAGAGCACTGCGTCTCGCTCGATGAGTCGGGCCGATACCTCGATCTGTTGCCGGCGCTGTTATGCCGCACACTCCAGCGTCAGCGGCTGATCGCCGAACACGAGCGCGCGATTGGGGCCCTGACGCGCAGCGAAGCCCGGTTCCGATCGCTGATCGAGACCTCCAGCGCCGGCATCCTGCTGATCGGGCGCAACGGCACGATCCGCTTCGCCAATGCCGCCTTCTCCGAAATGCTGGGCTTCCATGTCGCTGACATCACCGGGACCAGCTATTTCGACCTTGTCGATCCGGAAGATCTGGAAGACTTCCGGCATTGCTTCGCGACGCTCGTGGACGGTGGCGAGGTCGCCGGCCGCACGGAAGAGTGGCGGTATCGCCGCCAAGATGGCCAATGTGTCTGGGCAGCCGTCAACGTCGCCTGGACGCCGGACGACAGTTCCCAGGACACGCCCTGCATCGTCGTAGTTCAGGACATAACGGCGCAACGTCAGGCTGAAGCCGCGTTGACGCGCGAGCGGAACTTCGTCGACGCCGTGCTGGACAGCGAAGCCGCGCTCTTGCTTGTGCTGGATCACGAAGGCTGCGTCATCCGCTGGAACAGGGCGTGCTCCGAGCTCACCGGCTACAGCTTCGGCGAGGTTCGCGGCAAGCGCGTCTTCGACTTCCTGCTGACACAGGAAGACAGCAGGACGATGCGCGGATGGTTCGACGACCCGACGGGCGCCTCGGTGCCGGCGCAGCACGAATCCATCATCCTGCAGAAGGACGGAACCGTCCGGATCGTCGACTGGTCGAATTCCGTACTGCATACACCGACCGGCCAGACCAACTATGTCGTCGCCAGCGGCATCGACATCACCGAACGCAAGCGTGCCGAAGCCGTTATCCGCCACCAGGCCAACTACGACGCACTGACGGGCTTGCCCAACCGCTCACTGTTTCTCGACAGGTTGTCGCAGGCGATCACGGCAACGAAACGGTCCGGCACGCTGCTTGCCGTGATGTTCATCGATCTGGATCGGTTCAAGTCGGTCAACGACACGCTCGGTCACAAGGCCGGCGATCAGCTGCTGGCGGAAGCCGCGCGACGCCTTGAAACGTGCCTGAGATCGTCCGATACAGTCGCCCGACTGGGCGGCGACGAATTCACGGTCGTCGTCTCCAACCTCTCCGATCCGACCGATATCGAAACGGTCGCACGCAAGATACTGCGTGAGCTGGCCATCCCCTATTCACTCGACGGCCGGGAAGAGTTCATCACCTGCTCGATCGGCATCACCCTCTATCCCGATGATGCCGACAGCGTCGAAGGCCTGCTGCGCAACGCCGACATCGCCATGTACCGGGCGAAGGATGCCGGCCGTAACGGCTTCGTGCTGTTCCAGCCGGAAATGAATGCAAACGCCGTGAAGCGTCGTGAGCTGGAACGCCAACTGCGCCAGACGCTCGATGAATCCGGCTTTGCCCTGCACTATCAGCCGATCGTCGAAAGTGCCACCGGACAGACGGTCGGTGTGGAGGCTCTGCTGCGGTGGCCGCATCCCGACCACGGCATGGTGCCGCCCGATGTCTTCATTCCCATCGCCGAGGAAACCGGCCTGATCATCCCGCTCGGCGAATGGGTTTTGCGAACAGCCTGCGCACAGGCCCGCCGTTGGGACGCGGAGGGGCTGAGCGGTCTTGGCGTCTCGGTCAACGTGTCTGCCATGCAGTGCCAGCAGTTCGACTATCCGCGGCTGGTCACCGAGGTACTGAGCGAGACCGGACTATCTGCCGACCGCCTGACGATCGAGATCACCGAGAGCCTGATGCTGAATGACGAGCGCCAGGCCAATCACCGGCTGCACGCTCTACGTGAGATCGGGGTCCATCTCTCCGTCGACGATTTCGGTACGGGATACTCCTCACTCAGCTACCTGAAGCGGTTGCCGGTCGATGGGCTGAAGATCGACAGATCGTTCATCATGGACATCACCACCGACGCCGACGATGCCGTGGTGGTGGATGCCATCATCGCGCTCGCCAAGAGCTTCGGTATTCATGTAGTTGCGGAAGGCGTGGAGACGGCAGAGCAGCTCCATTTCCTCCGGTCCCGCGAATGCGCCTTTGCGCAGGGATATCTTTTCAGCCGGCCGGTGCCGCCCGAGGCGCTTGCCGTGGCCATCGGCGTGCGCGAGGTCCCTGACCAAGAGCGGAAAGTCCGACTGGCCGCCCAGTAAGGCGGCCGCACGAACGGCCCCGCCCAACCTGCTGCGCACCGGCCCCAGCGTGCTCGCAGGGCAAACCCTAGGAAGGGCTGACCCTCACCGCCGCCGGTTCGGCCACCGGATGGGGCTCCGGGCCCGCTGAAACGGCGCCGGCAGCCCCAGCGTGAAGCCCGAGCATGCGCACTTCCGGTGGTGGTTGGCGTTCTTCCGGCGTGGCGCAAAGCCGGATCCTCTGCAGCCAACGGCCAAAGGCAGGGCTGGAGGTGATGCAGGCGAACGGGATCGACAGCAGCAATCCGGAACAGATCGGCGCCGCCCAAGGCAGCACGGATGGCGCGGCAGCGGCCAGGATCGCCACGATGGCCATCCCGGCCAGAGTCTGTGGCCACAGCCCCGCTGCGGCCTGCCGGACGGAAATGCGGTGGCCGTCGCGAATCTGCGCGTCCCACCGTGCCGTGCGCCCGAAGAACAGCCCAATAATGAAGATGGAATGGGCCACGCTGAGAACGGGGCCCAGCAGCACGCTGAACGCAATCTGCGCGGCGGTCCCCCGGACAACGGCGGCGCCGCCGCCATAGGCCTGCCGCTTATGCCGGTCCAGCAAAACGTCGGCCACACCGAACAGAACCGGCGCCAAGGTCATGCTGATCATCACCAGGAACAGTCCGATCGCCAGTTCGGGCACGGCAATGGCGACAGCGGACGTTGCCGCAGCCGCCGACGGCATCAGTGCGCCGCTCACCGCCTGCGAGAAACCCAGAATGAGGAAGCCGAGCCAGAGCGGTGCGGCAACGTACATCAGAATGGCCAGGACCAGTTGCAGCCGCCCCAATGGGCGGATGCCGGGCAAATGCAGCAGCTTCAGATATTGCATATTGCCCTGGCACCAGCGCAGGTCGCGCTTCAGATAGTCCGGCAATGTCGGCGGGTTCTCTTCGAAGCTGCCTCCTTCCTCCGGCAGGACACGGACCTCGTAGCCGGCCCGGCGCATGAGCACCGCCTCGACCTGATCATGGCTCAGGATCTCGCCGCCCAGCGGCGGCTTGCCCGGAAGCCGAGGCAAGACGCAATGGTCGCGATAGGCCGCCAGTCGCAAGACCGCGTTGTGCCCCCAATAGGGGCCTTCGTCGCCCTGCCACCAAGCCCCACCGGTCGCATAGGCGCGCATGCCATGGCGCATGCCGAACTGGAAGATGCGGGCGAAGGCGCTGGCGCTTGGCAGCCCCACCGGCAGGCTCTGCAGAATGCCGAGCGAAGGGTTCTTCTGCATGTACCGGACCAGTCGCACGATCGCCTCGCCCGACATCACGCTGTCGGCGTCCAGCACGACCATGTGCGTGAAGCGATCACCCCAGGTATCGCAGAACTCTCTCAGATTGCCGGTCTTGTGACCCGCATTGTCGGTGCGGCGGCGATAGTGCAGACGCTCCGGCCGTGGATCCTCTGCATGCCACTGCCGAAACCGCGCTTCCTCTTCCGCGGCGATCTCGGGATCTTGCGTGTCGCTTAAGAGGAAGATGTCGAAGGCGTCCGCCTGGTCCGTCTCGTCCAGCGTTTGAACCACCGCCTGCAGATGGCGAAAGACGCGCTCTGCCACCTCGTTGTAGACCGGCATGACGATCGCGGTGCGTTCGGTGATCGGCTCATCGCCTTGCGGCCGCACGACCGGCAGCACCGCCCTGACGGGATCGCGGCTCCCGTGGATGACGATCAGGCCGATCAGCGCATTGAGGAAGCCGATCACGACCCAGGGCGTGTTGAGCGCGAACAGCACCAGCATGCCGACCTCGGCGACCGTCAACCCGTTGCCGCCAAGCACAGTCGCCATGGCGGTGATGACCGTGGCCATGATGCTTGCCGTCAGGGTCCAGAAAATCAGGCGCCGGCCCGTCAGCCTGGGCCGCAAAGATCCAGTCGGCGCGATCTGCGCCGGCACGTCGATACCGTTCAATCCTACCCCCTTGTTGATACGGCTCGTGCCGCGCGATCGAAGCGATAGCCCCTGTTCGGGGCTATTCGGTGGCGCCCCTTCTTATGCGGAGATCGGCAAAGCGCCGAACCATCCGCGATCCCCTGACCGCGCCAACTTAGGTGCGTCTCGAGAAATGATGAAGACACCTGCTCTCACAGAGTCGTGAGATCTTGCTATCTCCGGTGGGCACGCCACGACGATTGATGGACCGTGCGCCTTGGACCATGTTGCCTGTCGACGGAGCAATGCCGTAACTGACGAAGGAGCGCAAGCATGCAACTGCGCCTGTGTTTTGAGAACAAGGCGGGCGTCAGCATCGATGACGAGCATGTCTTTCAGCACTACGCAGAGAATTACCTGTCCGGCTTTCAGCTGGAATGGGCTGGAAGCGTGAGCATAGGCCATCAGGATAGAAAGACAAAAAGCATGCAACCTCTATGGCAATACATGATCCAGGATGCTTCCATCGCTTGTCGGAACTATCTTTGTGAGTATCTGGAGCGCAATCCCATGTGTGGATACTTTGTACATGTGTACGAAAAGCAGCATGGCGTCAACGAGTCGAAGATCTATTGACTCGCCCGCGCCCATGCCTGGGGCCGCTGCAACCCTGGAAGGATGAATTCGATGCCCAATCTCGAAGGCAAAGTGGCCATCTTGACCGGAGCGAACGGAAATCTTGGCCGGGCCGCCGCCGCTACGTTCCACCGGGCCGGCGCCCATCTGGTTCTGATCGACCGGTCCGCCGACCGCCTGGCGGCAGCCTATGCAGACCTCGCGTCTTCGTCGGATCACTGGCTGGCCGGCGGGGTGGACCTGTCCAGTGCCGACAGCGTCGACGCCATGGTGGCTGGGGCTCAGGAACGGTTCGGGCGCATCGACATTCTGGTCAATACGGTCGGCGGCTTCCGCGCCGGCCCGGCGGTGCATGAAGAGAGCCTGGAGACCTGGGACTTCATGCTCAACATCAACCTGCGCACGACGCTGAACACATGCCGGGCGGTGGCCCCCGTGCTGCTGGCGCAGGGCGCCGGGCGTATCGTGAACGTGGCCGCCGGCGCGGGCCTGAACGCACCGGCAGGCTTCGCCGCCTACAGCGCGTCGAAGGCCGCGGTGATGCGGCTGACCGAGAGCCTGTCGGCCGAGTTGAAGGGCAAGGGCATCGGCGCCAACAGCATCCTGCCCGGCATCATCGACACGCCCCAGAACCGGGACGCCATGCCGGATGCGGATTTCTCCAACTGGGTCACGCCCGAGGCGATCGCCGACGTCATCCTGTTCCTCTGCTCTGACGCCGCCCGCGCCATCACCGGTGCCGCCATCCCCGTGACCGGGCGGATGTAGAACATATCGGTCCTTTTCTTGGAGCGGACGGCCCACAGCGGCCACAAGACCCGGCACATTACGGACGGCAAAGTACTAGGACGGGCATTGCGGCTACAAAGATGCACTCACCGATTGCTTGAAGAGTGCGAATAGGTTAGAGACTTTCAGTTCGACGGATATTCCGCCGCCATTCCTGTGCGTTTCAGCGCCGACCTTGCCCCGGCGCGATGTGCCCGGACGGCACCGCCCCTCCATCTTTGGGAGGTTGCAGAGAGGACTTGGCTTGCCGACCCGCCGCCAAGCAGATCCGCACAAACCGGCGCGCGATCGCGTTGTCGCCGACCGGTCGTTTCTGGCTGACTGTCCGCCGCGGATACGAGAGCTGTTTGCATACTGGGACAAGCGGCGCGGCGACAGGGCGATGCCTCGTCGCGCCGACATCGACCCCGTCGACTTTCCCAGGCATCTGCCGCGCATCATCTTGGTTGATGTGGGTGGCGAGGATCCTGATGGCCGTGTCCGCCTGCGCTACCGGGTCGTCGGCACCAAAGAGGTGCAGCAGCGCGGGCGTGATCCGACCGGTCTTGAGGTCCGCGACGCCTATTTCGGACCCAGCCTCGACGATGTGCTGGCCTGTTACGAGGCCGTGCGCGTCGGACGAACCTTCCTGTTCGACCCGCGCCGGTACCGGACCGCAGACGGCCAGCTGGTGGATGACCAGACTCTGTTCCTGCCGCTATCCGAAGACGGCACGACCGTCAGCCAGATCCTGATCTATGCCGAAAGGCAGGTGGAGGACGACCGCTGACACTGGCGGTGCTCCGAAACTCGCGTCGCGCAAGCCGAAGGCAGCAGGCCGCAGTACCGATTGCCTCTTGCGCGCGGCCGGCACCTCGGTCATGAGGGCATGTGGGCCGCGCTACGGACGGAAGCGAAAACGGCGATGCCTTGGGAAATCTGGCTGGTCTTCGTGCCGGCGTCGTTCGCCCTGAACATGGCGCCGGGACCAAACAATCTGCTCGCCATGTCCAACGGCGTGCGGTTCGGCTTCGGGCGCGCCGTATTGGCGGGCGGCGGCCGTCTGGCCGCCTTTGCCGTCATGATTGCGCTGACGGCGCTGGGGCTCGGCGCCCTGCTGGCCGCTTCGGAACTGGCGTTCCAAGTGATCAAGTGGTGCGGTGCTGCCTATCTGATCTATCTCGGCATCAGGCTCTGGCGCACCCGCCCCGACCCCGCCTTCGCGGCGGCGGCCGATGCCCGGCCGGCGACGGCGCTGAAAGAGCTGGCGCGTCAGGAGTTCCTGATCGCCGCCGGCAACCCCAAGGCAATCCTGATCTTCACCGCCTTCTTCCCGCAATTCGTGCAGTCCGATGCCTCTGCCCTGCCGCAGTTCGCAGTGATGGGGGCGACCTTTCTGGTGCTGGAGGTTGCGGCTCTCACCCTTTACGCCGTTTCCGGCCGGCAACTTGCCTTCCTGACCCGCACTGAGTCGGGCCAGCGGCTGATCAACCGCGTCAGCGGGGGGATGCTGGTGGGGGCCGGCGTGCTGCTGGCTGCATCGCGCCGGTCATGACGGATACGGCCCACCCACACCCGGGCAGGCTCCATCCGGTCATCCTCTCCGGCGGGGCGGGCACGCGCCTGTGGCCGGTGTCGCGCAAAGGCTATCCCAAACAGCTGCAGCGCCTGGTCGGGCAAGAGACGTTGCTGCAGCAGACCGTCCGCCGCCTCGCCGACCGGCCGGATGCCCACCCGCCGCTGCTGGTCTGCAATGCAGAGCATCGGTTCATCATCGCCGAGCAGCTTCGCGAAATCGACGTCGCGCCCGGCGACATTGTGCTGGAGCCGGCGGCACGCAATACCGCCCCGGCGATCGCCGCGGCCGCCCTGATTATCCGGCGGTCGACGCCGTCGGGGGTGATGGCCGTGATGCCGTCGGACCACGTGATCAGCGACTTGGCTGCCTTCTCAGACGCCATGGACCTGGCGCACCGGCTGGCGGCCGACGGCCATCTTGTGACCTTCGGCATTCTGCCCGACGGCCCCGAGACCGGATACGGCTATATCCGCCGCGGCACGTCTCTCGACGGCGATGCCCGCACCTTCGCGGTCGACCGCTTCGTAGAGAAGCCGGACCGCGACGCAGCGCTGGCGATGCTGGCGGGGGGCGACTGCTATTGGAACAGCGGCCTCTTCGTGCTGCGCGCCGACCGCTATCTGGACGAACTGGGCCGTCACCGTCCCGACATCCTGGCGGCCGTGGAGGCGGCGCTGGACCGTGGCGACCGCGATCTCGACTTCCTGCGCCTCGACGCCGAAGCCTTCGCCGCCAGCCCGTCCGACTCCATAGACTATGCCGTCATGCAGAAGACCGACCGTGCCGCCGTCGTGCCTGTCGACATGGGCTGGGGCGATGTCGGGACATGGTCGGCCTTGTGGCAGATCGCGGACCAGGATGCCGACGCCAACGCCGTGATCGGCGATGTGCTGGCCGTGGACACTCGCCGCTCTTATCTGCGCAGCGGTTCGGGCCGCCTGGTCGCGGCCCTGGGGGTCGAGGATCTGGTGATCGTCGACACGCCGGACGCGCTGCTGGTTGCAGCGCGCGCTCGCGTGCAGGACGTTCGCGCCCTGGTGGACCTTCTGGAGGCTGAAGGACGGACGGAGGCGCTGCATCACGCCCGCGTCTACAGGCCGTGGGGGTACTTCGAGACGGTCGATGCCGGGCAACGGTTCCAGGTGAAGCATATGATGGTGAACCCCGGCGCGGCCCTGTCGCTGCAACTGCACCATCACCGGGCCGAACACTGGATCGTGGTCAGCGGGACCGCCCGCGTCGTCTGCGGTGACGAAGTGCGCCTGGTCAGCGAGAACGAATCGACCTTCATCCCGCTGGGTGTCCGCCACCGGCTGGAGAATCCGGGCCGAATCCCCTTGCGCATCGTCGAGATCCAGTCGGGCAGCTATCTTGGCGAAGACGACATCATCCGCTTCGAGGACCGCTATGCCCGCACCGAGCCCTGACTCTGGCAGCGGCTTGGGGCGCGAGACGCCGGGAGTGAACCGATGCCCCCGCAGAACCTGAACCACTATCTGGTCGTCACCGACGACCTGGAGGCGACGCGGACGTTCTATGTGGACGTCCTGGGCCTCAGCGTCGGGGACCGGCCGCCCTTCGCCTTCCCCGGACTCTGGCTCTATCTCGGTGACCGTGCGGTCGTGCATGTCGCGCAGCGGGACGAAAGCCGCGGCCACATGACGGCCCCGACCGACAAAGGTGCACAGACCGGATCCGTCGACCACATCGCCTTCGAGGGAACGGGCCATGCCGAGATGACGGCGCTTCTGCAGGCGCAGGGCATCGCGGCCCGCCAGCGCACGGTTCCGGATCTCGGTCTGCGCCAAATCTTCGTGACGGACCCCAATGGCGTCAAAATCGAGCTGAACTATCCGGCTTCGGAGAGCTGACCGACGTTGACGATCGGGAAATCGGCCACCCGCCGCCTTGGTTGCGGTCCGGGCGCTGTGTTATCAGACCCGCCCACGCATCCGCCTTCGGATGCGCCGTAGGGGCCACTTCCCATGCCCATTCTCGTAACCGGCAGCGCCGGCTTCATCGGCAACTTCGTTGCACTGCGCCTTCTCGAACGGGGGGAGGCCGTTGTCGGCATCGACAATCTCAGCCCCTATTACGACGTCACCCTGAAGAAGCGGCGGCTGGACCGTCTCAGCGCGCATCGAGGGTTCACGGGCCTGCAAACCGATCTTGCCGACCGGGCGGCCACGGCGGCGGCCTTCGCCGAACACCGGCCGGACACCGTCGTGCATCTCGCCGCCCAGGCGGGTGTGCGCTACAGCCTGGATCATCCGCACGCCTATGCCGACAGTAACCTCGTCGGGTTCGTCAACGTACTGGAAGGGTGCCGCGCTGCAGGCTGCCGCCATCTCGTCTATGCTTCGACAAGTTCGGTCTACGGCACCAACCGGCAGCTGCCGTTCTCAGTTCATCAGGCGGCCGACCACCCGATCAGCCTCTATGCGGCTACCAAGCGGGCCAATGAACTGATGGCCCATGCCTATAGCGACCTGTTCGGCATGCCGGTGACGGGCCTGCGCTTCTTCACCGTGTATGGCCCCTGGGGCCGTCCTGATATGGCCCTGTTCAAGTTCACCCGGGCAATCCTGGCCGGCGAGCCCATCGACGTGTTCAACGAAGGGCGTATGCAGCGGGACTTCACCTATATCGACGACATCATCGACGGCATCCTGCGCTGTCTGGACCATGTTCCCGCGCCCGTTCCGGACGCGCCGGACGATAATCCGGCCATCAGCGCGACGGCGCCTTTTCGGCTCTTCAACATCGGCAACAGCCGGCCTGTGGATTTGATGCGCTATATCGAGCTTTTGGAGACCCATCTCGGCCGCAAGGCGGAGATGCGCATGCTTCCCATGCAGCCCGGCGATGTGGCCGCCACCTGGGCCGATATCGACGATCTGGCCGCAACCGTCGGCTATCGTCCGTCGACTCCGGTGGAAGTGGGTGTGGCCCGCTTCGTCGACTGGTACAAGGCGTATTACGGGACCGGCTAGTAAAATCGCGGCCCCCAGGTGCGCCGCCACAGGTTCGACCCATGCAGCCACGGCCGTACGACATCACCGAGGACAGACCAAACCAGGAAGCGGCTGCGATCAGCGTCGTCGTCCCGATGTACAATGAGGCGGCCGGTCTGGACACGTTCTTCGCGCGGGTGGAGCCGGTGCTGGAAGCGGTTTCGGGGAATTACGAGATCCTCTGCGTCAATGACGGCAGCAGGGACGGCACCTTGCCGGCGCTCTTGGATCACCGGGCCCGCAATCCGCGCATCAAGGTGATCGACCTTGCCCGCAATTTCGGCAAGGAACAGGCGCTGACTGCGGGTCTGGATGCGGCGGTCGGCGACGCCGTGATCCCCATGGATGCCGATCTGCAGGACCCGCCGGAACTGATCGCCGACTTCGTCGGCAAATGGCGGGAAGGGTTCGATGTCGTCTACGGCGTGCGCCGATCGCGCGACAGCGACAGTCCGGCCAAGCGCGCGACGGCGCGGCTCTTCTACCGCCTGTTCAACCGGTTGACGGCGCTGCCGATCCCGGAGAACACCGGCGATTTCCGGTTGATGGATCGACGGGTCGTCGAGGCCCTGCGCAGCCTGCCGGAGCGCAACCGCTTCATGAAGGGCCTGTTCAGTTGGGTGGGCTTCCGCCAGACGGGTGTGGCCTATGACCGTGAGGCGCGGGCGGCCGGAAGCAGCAAATGGAACTACTGGCGGCTCTGGAACTTCGCGCTCGACGGGATCACGGGCTTCAGCACGGTACCGCTGAGGCTGTGGAGCTATGCCGGCGCCGCCGTGGCATTGATCGCCTTCCTTTATGCGGCATTCCTGATCATCCGTACAATTGTGCTGGGCATCGACGTGCCGGGCTATGCGTCACTGATGGTGGTGATCCTGTTCCTGGGCGGTGTTCAGCTGATCAGTCTTGGCGTGATCGGTGAGTATCTCGGCCGGCTCTATCACGAGGCCAAGCAGCGCCCCACCTATCTGGTCGGCCGCACCTACGGCTTAGGCAAGGATGACTGAGACCGGAGGCGGCCTGCGCGATCGGCTGGCCGCGCATGGGCCCAGGGCGTTCCGGTTCGCCCTGGTGGGCGTCGCCAACACCGCGATCGACATGGCCTTGTTCGCAGGCCTGTTCTTTTGGGCGGACTGGCCCCTTCTTGCGTCCCATGTCGCAGCCTTTCTGGTCGCCGCGACCAACAGCTACCTGATGAACAAGACCTGGACGTTCGCAGACGGATCGCGAGGACGCGCCGCCTGGGTCAAGGGAGTGGGCTTTGTGGCCGTGGCGGCTGTCGGGCTCGCTCTGTCGTCGCTCACGATCTGGCTCGCGGCATCCGTTGTGCCCGTGATGGTCGCCAAGGCCTTGGCGATTGTCGCCAGCTTTGCCTGGAACTATGCAGCGAGCGCCAAGCTGGTCTTCCGGGGAGGGGCGGGCGGCCGGTGACGGAGTGGCGGAAAGTCGATCCGGGCTCAGTCTTCACTATTCCAACAAAGGCAGTCCCATAGTTGTACAAATTCTAACCTAGGAAGATTATTAACTGATTCTTTGCAGTCTGGGGTTTAATGAGTTCACATCAGGAAACGCATTTCGCGCGCTCCTTTAGATTTTTATCGAAAGGCCATGGCCATGAAACTGCATACGCGACTGAGGATTAGCGGTCGGATCGCAGCTGGATTTGCCACTGTCCTGGCCCTGCTGGTGGTCACCAGCGGCGTGGGATACCTCTCGCTCCACAGCGCCGACAGCAGCTTCAACACCTATCGCGGTCTTGCACGCGCGACCAATGCCATCGGTCGCGTGCAGGCCAACATGCTCATGACGCGGATGAACGTGAAGGACTTCATCATTCGCGGCACGGCCGAAGAAGCCGACGAAGTGAGGCACTTCGAAGAGCTGACCTCCGAGCTGATTGGAGAGGCGCTTAACGTCGTTGTGGAGGAGGAGCACATCGCCCTCTTGGAGGTGATCAAGGCGGATCTTGCTGAGTACACACTTCAGTTCGAGAACGTCGTAGAGCAACAGCAGCGCAGAGACGAAATCGTCAACGGCCAGCTCAACCAGATCGGGCCGCAGATCGAGCGCAAGCTGACCGAGATCATGGAGAGTGCCTTTCAGGCGGACGATGCCGAGGCGGCGGTCTATGCAGGCCGCGTGCTGCGCAACCTGCTGCTGGGCCGCCTCTACGTCATGCGGTTCCTGGTCGACAACGATGATGCCTCCTACGAGCGCGTCATACAGGAATTCGCGACTCTGAAGGAAAACGCCCATACCCTGCTGGAAAGCCTGCAGAACCCACAGCGCCGCGCCCTTGCATCAGAAGTCGAAGAGCTGGTCTTGCAGTACGAAGCGGCCTTCGGCGAGGTCTACGATGTCATCGTCGCCCGCAACGGGATCATCGTGGACCGGCTGGACGTCATTGGCCCCGAAATCGCAGATGAGATCGAGGCGTTCAAGCTGGCCATCAAGGCGGAGCAGGACACGCTCGGGCCCCGGGCCACTGCCGACATGGAAAACGCCGTGACCATCATGCTGATGGTGGCGGCCGTCGCCATCGCGATCGGCGCGCTTGCCGCCTTTGTCATCAGCCGCGGCATCTCCCGGCCCGTGGTCGGCATGACTGCCGCCATGCGCACCATTGCCGAGGGCAACACCGCCGTGGACGTGCCCGCCCGAGGCCAGGCGGACGAAATCGGCGAAATGGCGGCCGCCGTACAGGTCTTCAAGGAAAACATGATCCGCAACGCAGAGCTGGCCGCCGCCGCGGCGCATGAGCAGGAAGCCCGCGACCGCCGGAGCGAACGCGTGAGCCAGCTGACATCGGCTTTCGATGCCGATGTGGGCAGTACCGTGGATACCCTGGCCTCTGCAGCAACGCAGCTGCAGTCCACCGCCGACAGCCTGTCGTCGGCCGCAGACGACGCAACCAGCCAGGCCGCGGCCGTCGCTTCGGCGTCGGAGGAATCGAGCACCAACGTGCAGACGGTCGCAACGGCCACGGAAGAGCTGAACAGCTCCATCGCCGAGATCAGCCGCCAGGTGACCCAGCAGACCGACCTTGCCGGCAAGGCCGTGGGCGCAGCGGACGCAAGCAACCAGCAAGTTCAAGAGCTGGCCGATCGGGCGCGGCGCATTGGCGAGGTCGTGGACCTGATCACATCGATCGCCGAGCAGACCAATCTCTTGGCATTGAATGCGACAATCGAAGCGGCCCGCGCCGGCGACGCGGGCAAGGGCTTTGCCGTGGTGGCTTCGGAGGTGAAGAACCTGGCCAATCAGACCGCCAAGGCGACGGAGGAGATTGCCTCGCAGATCAACGCCGTTCAGGCCTCAACCGAGGCGGCCGTCGATGCGATCGAGGGAATCGGCAGCCGCATCAAGGAGATCGACGAGATCACGGCGACCGTTGCCTCGGCAGTGGAGGAGCAGAGCGCTGCGACACAAGAAATCGCGCGGAACATCCAGAGGGCCGCACAGGGAACGCAGGATGTCTCGACCAACATCGTTGGCGTCAGCAGCGCGGCTCAGCGGACCGGCGGCTCCGCCGGCGACGTGCGGTCCGCGTCAGGCGAGCTGGGAACGCAGGCCGACCGGCTGAAGGGCATCGTGCAGCAGTTCCTGGGTGATGTTCGGAGCGCATAGCGGGGAGGCGGAGCACAGGGCGAACACGGCGCCGCTTCCGCCCGCAGCGATCTCCAACCGAGCCAGGAGTGTGATGCGACCGGAATGAACATCCATGGGGTCCAACCGGCTGACCCGCCGCCTACGGCGGCTTTCCGACGGCATTCGTACCCCATAGCCCAACCTTCGGGGCTGACGCGAAAGTCGGCCAGGCGGGTCGATGATCAGTGCCATTCCGTAGCGGAATGCATATGCGACAAGCTGACGCAAAGTGCTCGCGATATAGGATCTATGACTGCCTCGATTCTCTCGAGAAAAGTCGGCAAACACTCACCGGAATATCACGCATCACATGCAAAGAAAAACCGATACATTATGATATTGGCATAGATTATTATGCAGATATCACGCAATTCCGCGAGACATGCCTGCAGTTATTTCAAGAGTCAGAACCAATCTTCCATATGGATTTCTAAGAACTTCTGCAATTACTTAATCCGAAGCGAGTGCGCTGATCGCCAACCGATCCCGTTACACTTGCCATTTCTCAGATAATCAAGACTCTAACCTGCAATGTTAGAAGTGTCTTAATGATCCACGTATACGTTCGTTCATGACTTAATCGAACGAGGTCGCGCAGCAATGAAACGCAGACAGGCCATGAAGCTCGGGTTTGCGGCATCGACCGTCGCCCGCCCCACATGCCTGTCGGCGGTACGTGCGATACCCGCCCGATCGGATGCCGAAGCACACCATCGGGGATACGAATGCAATGGGGCGCCCGAAGACGGTGGCCACCTGTCCCCGAACTCGGGCGTGTCTGATCTGGGCGGGCATCACTCGGCGATCGACCTGGTCGACAATCTTCAAGCCGAAGGTCGGGTCTTGTCCGGGTACGACACCTCGCTGACGACACCGCCTTGCTCGAAGCGGATGGTCTGGGCGGTCTTCAAACAGCCAACTCAGGCGTCCGCCCAGTTGATCGGCCGGTTTGCCGATCGCTTCTCCAGCAACGTTCGGCCGGTCCAACCCCTCAATCACCGTTTTCCGCTGGAAGCGATCCTGGCCGGCCCACACGAGACGGCGATCCGGCGATCTCCACCCCGCTGAGCCCACAAATCAAATCAGTGTCGACCGACAGTTTGAAAAGGAACGCGATTATGGGATCTCATGAAACCGCCGCAAATCGAACCGCCGGCGGACTGATGAACAGGATTTCTGTTCGCAGCAAGATCTTGTTCGGGTTTCTGTTTGTGCTGGCCATACTCGGTGGCGTCGGCGGTTTCAGCTATCTGAGCTTCACAACTGTGGCCCACGACGTCGAACTCTATGCTCACGACGTGGAGGTCGCGAGCGCGGCCGGCGAGGTGGAAACGGAGTTCCTGCTCCTGGTCAAGCATGCGCGTGAATTCGCCACGCTGGGCCACGAAGACGATGCGCAGGCGGTGCGCGCAGCTGCCGTCCGTTTGGAAGGGAACCTGGACGAACTGCTGCATCTGCTGGAGCACGAACCCGCACTCCATGGCCAGGCGGAGCGCGTTGCCGAGGAATTCGCACACTACATGGGCGAGTTCGACGAGGCCGAACTGCTGCAGACGGAGATGGAGACGCTGCTGGTGGAGACCCTGCGCCCCAGCGGCAACGGGATCATCGCGGATCTCGACGGCCTGCGCGAAGCGGCAGCGGTGGAAGGCAACGCCGATGCCGTAGCACTGGTCGGCATTGCCAAAGAGCATGCGCTCTTGGCGCGCATGAACACCTACATCATGCTGACTTCCCGAGATCGGTCGTACGCCGACACGGCTCACGCCGAATTCGCGCAGCTTGAAGCCAACCTCGCCGAACTGGAGGGGCTGCTGCGGACCGGGCACGAGCGTGAGCTGTTAGCCGAGCTGGTGTCGCTGATCGCCGCTTATGAGGAAGGATTCGACCGCTTCCTTGAGGAGATGGTCCGGTTGGACACGCTCGTGCATGAAGAGATGGTCGAGGTGTCCGGCGCGCTGATCCGCGATGCCGAAGCGATCCGGACGGCGATGGTCGAGGCCGAAGAGGCCGTCAAGGTGGAGACGATGGACGTCATCATCTCGGCTGAGACAACCATCCTGATCGTCGTCGTTCTCGGTGTCGTCGTCGGTCTGGCTGTCTCTTGGCTGACCGGGCGCGGCATCGCCGTGCCGATCGTCGGCATGACCCGTGTGATGAAAACGCTGGCCGGCGGCGACCATGGCGTCTCCGTCCCCTCGCGCGACCGCGGCGACGAGATCGGCGACATGGCTGCGGCTGTGCAAGTGTTCAAGGAGAACGCCATCCGCATCGAGCGGCTGCATGAAGAGCAGGAGGAAGCGAAGAAACGCGCAGAGGAAGAGAAGCGGGCTGCGATGCACAGCTTGGCCGACGGATTCGAAGCGAAGGTCGGGCACGTCGTGCAAGGCGTAACCGCGGCGGCGACCGAGATGCAGTCGACCGCGGAATCGCTATCCGCGATCTCGGAGGAAACCAGCAGCCAGTCGACGACCGTTGCCGGTGCTTCAGAGCAGACTTCGGTCAACGTAGAGACGGTGGCCTCGGCGGCGAACGAGCTCAGCGCCTCCATCAACGAGATCAGCCAGCAGGTCCAACGCCAGGCGGAGATGGCGGAACAGGCGGCAACCGCGGTGGACACCAGCAATGCGCAGGTTCAGAGCCTGGTGGAACGGGCCGACAGCATCGGCGAGGTGGTCAACATGATCACCGGCATTGCGGAACAGACCAATCTGCTGGCCCTGAACGCCACCATCGAGGCCGCTCGGGCCGGGGAGGCCGGCAAGGGCTTTGCCGTGGTGGCCAGCGAGGTGAAGTCGCTTGCCACCCAGACCGCCAAGGCGACGGAGCAGATCGCAGAGCAGATCGGGGCGATCCAGGACCAGACAGGGTCGACAGTCACCGCAATCGGCCTGATCAACGAGAAGATCGCTGCGATGAGAGAAGTCTCCGCTGCCGTCGCGTCCGCCATCGAGGAACAGAACGCGGCGACGCAGGAAATCGGCCGCAACGCTCAGGAAGCGTCTATGGGCACGCAGCAGGTGTCCGAGGCCATCTCCGGCGTGATGCAGGCAGCTGGCGAAGCCGGTCAAGGGTCGAGCGAGGTTCTCGACGCAGCGCGTGAGCTATCGCTTCAGGCCGATGCCCTGTCGAATGAGGTGGACGCCTTCATCACGCAGGTGCGAACTGCCTAAAGGGTGCGGCCATCAACCGCCTGCCGCTCACGGAGAATGGCCGCGCCGATCTCGCCGCACGAGGGCATCTGAGATTTCCAAGTTGTATCTGAAGATCTCAAGCGCATATCCGCAATAATTAGCATTCCTGAATATCTCGAATGTGGATGCATTCGAGTTCAGGTTAATGATTCAGCCCGCTCAGTGGCAGAAGCAAAGGCAAGACCGAACGCGCGTCAGAATAATATTGGCGCGGGCCGCTTGGCTGCGGTACCCATTGGCTAGCCTGTTGTCTCCTTGAGGGGAACTCACGCTGCTCCTCGAGAAATAACGGGAAGAGCGATGCCATATATTCTCATCATCGACGATAGTGCCACCATGCGCTTGGCCTCGCGCCGTCCGTTGGAAGAAGCGGGCTTCGAGGTCTTCGAGGCTGCCGATGGCGACGAAGGTATGGCCTTCCTGCGCAAGAGCCGCGTGGACGTCGTGATCACCGACATATTCATGCCTGTGAAAGACGGGCTTGAGACCATTCGCGAAATCCGAACCCTTTTTCCTGAAATCAAGATTCTCGCTATCTCAGGTAAGACGACCGGAGCCCTCAACTATCTTGAGGTTGCGGAGAAACTGGGCGCCGACGAGAGCCTGGCCAAGCCGGTCGACGGCTGCGTCCTGGTTGCTACCGTACGACGTCTGCTGCAAAGGGAAGCCCCCTCCTAATAGAATATTGACCTCGGATTATCGGATCCGGACCCCAATCGGTTATCACGAAATGCCTATAGGGTTCAGGTCAAACTCTCCGTTTATTTAGTCGGCATTTCGATCAACAGGCGCAACCATTGCGGAAAAACACGACAGACGCCAAACCGATAAGTTAATTAACAATTTGTTCAGCTGTCGACGTTATTTAGATACGCAACCTCCAATTCGGTTGGCTGCCCATACAATATTTCCGGAAGGAATCCACCAATGACGAAAGGATTGCGCCTGAAGGTCGGCGCCAAGATTTGGGCCGGCTTCGCGATCGTCTTGACGCTGCTCGCCGTGACGAGTGGCGTCGGCTATTTCTCCCTCAACGGCGCAAACGAGAGCTTTGGAGAGTATCGCGGCCTCGCACGGGCCACCAATGCGGTAGGCCGAGTGCAGGCCAATATGCTGATGACGCGGATGAACGTGAAAGACTTCATCATCCGCGGAACGGCCGAAGAGGCCGACGAGGTCCGCCACTATGCGGCGCTGACGGCGGAGCTTATCGGAGAAGCGATTACACTGGTCGTCGAAGACCAGCACATTCAGCTGCTGCAAGGTGTCGAAAGCGAGATTGCTGAGTACACCAGCTACTTCGAGGATGTCGTCGGTCGGCAGGAAAGGCGCAATGAGATCGTCAACGGCCAGCTCAATCAGATCGGGCCCCAGATCGAACGCAAGCTGACCGAAATCATGGAGAGCGCCTTCGAGGCGGACGATGCCGAAGCCGCCGTCTATGCCGGCCGCGTGTTGCGCAACCTCCTGCTGGGCCGCCTCTATGTGATGCGCTTTCTGGTCGACAATGATGAGGCGTCGTATCAGCGGGTGCTGCAGGAATTCGAGGCCTTGGGCACGGCTGCCGCCACGCTTCAGTCCAGCCTGCAGAACCCGCAGCGCCGACGCCTGGCGACTGAAGTTGAAGCACTTGTCGCCGAATACCGTTCGGCCTTCACCGAAGTGTATGACGTCATCCTTGAGCGCAATGCCATCATCGCCGACCAGCTCGACGTGATCGGCCCGCAGATCGCCACCGAAATCGAAGACTTCAAGCTCGCCATCAAGGAGGAGCAAGACACGCTGGGCCCGCAGGCCACCACCGCCATGGAAACCGCGGTGACGACCATGCTGATCGTTGCAAGCATCGCCTTGATCATCGGCGCCTTGGCCGCCTTCGTCATCGGCCGCGGCATCTCCCGCCCGGTCGTCAGCATGACCGATGCGATGCGCAAGATCGCCGACGGTAACACCTCAGCCGAGGTGCCGGCCCAGAACCAGAACGACGAGATCGGCGAGATGGCCGCGGCCGTCCAGGTGTTCAAGGACAACGCCATCCGCATCGAACGCATGCGCGTGGAACAAGAGGAAGCTGAAAGGAAGGCCGAAGAGGAGAAGCGGGCCGCAATGCAACGTCTGGCCAGCGACTTCGAGGCGAAGGTCGGGCATGTCGTTCAGGGCGTCACCGCCTCGGCGACGGAGCTGCAGTCCACCGCTGAATCCCTGACCGCGATCTCCGACGAGACCAACCAGCAGTCGACCACTGTTGCCAGCGCATCGGAGCAAGCGACGGCCAACGTGGAGAATGTGGCCTCTGCAGCGACGGAACTCGGCAGCTCAATCGGCGAGATCAGCCAGCAGGTCCAGCGCCAGGCCGATATGGCCGAACAGGCCGCCGATGCGGCGGAAACCAGCAATCAGCAGGTGCAAAATCTGGCCCAGCGGGCTGACAGCATCGGCGAGGTGGTGAGCCTGATCACCGGCATCGCCGAGCAGACCAATCTGCTGGCGCTGAACGCCACCATCGAAGCGGCGCGCGCCGGCGACGCCGGCAAGGGCTTCGCCGTGGTCGCCGCGGAGGTGAAGAGCCTCGCCACCCAGACCGCCAGGGCCACCGAAGAGATCGCCGGTCAGATCCAGGCGGTCCAGGACCGCACGGGCGGCGCGGTCCAGTCGATCGCCGACATGAGCGCCAGGATCGAGAAGATCAGGGAGATCTCCTCCTCGGTCGCCGCTGCCGTG